>NZ_JADCLF010000019.1:65179-87087 GCF_014982345.1 Enterobacter cloacae complex sp. P1B
GACAACGGCGGCACGCAGCAGACTGGCGACGGCGGGGCGCAAAAAACTGACGCTATCCCTACCTCTTCGCAAGAGAACTCAGGAGGTCAGGAACTCGGAAAAGATGCAAAGCGTAAAGTTACGTTTTACGTCAAAATTGATGATGACGTTTTCGAGCTAATTGATAAGCCGAGCATTGTAGAAAATGGTGAAGTCCACGTTTTCTGCCGGGAACGCGAAGGAATGCCAGAGATGCAGGTACCAATCAGTGACTGCACCCTGCATCATGCTTCATTGACTAAATAACTACTAACCCTCATCATTCCAGTTAATACGTACCAACTGGAATAAAGAGGGTTATATGACCAAAAAAGTTGAGGAGCCAACAAATGATAATCGGGAACGAAAGTCACACAACCACAGCAGCAAGAATTCTCTCTCCGGAGACCATCAAACAACTTCAGAGAGATCGCTCCTTGAAGAGCCAGGGCTGGAAAATTCTGGCTCGTTGGGCGGTGAACCAGCCAGCGGAACTGCAAATGCTGGAAGCGAAAGGTTTCCTGATTCTTTACTCGACACTGATCAACCAACAGGACCAGGAGATCAACGCTCTGACAGAGAACCCGAATCAGGGGATGAGCGAACAGGAGCAGCTGGAGCTTCAGGGAGTCAATACCAACCTGATAATTTCAGATTAAGCAGCGTTCAAGATATTGGCGCCGGCGGTGCCAGGACAAAGTACAGGGATAATATTGCGGCGCTTGAACTTCTGCACAAACTGGAAGCAGAAAAGCGCCAGGCAACGCCGACCGAACAAAGCATTTTGGCCCGTTATGTAGGCTGGGGTGGCATTCCTCAGGCCTTCGACGAAACGAACACGGACTGGGAGAGTGAATACAACAGGTTATTAGAGCTTCTTCCTTCCGCCGATTATGAAGCGGCACGCGCTTCAACACTCAATGCCCACTACACCGCTCCTGAGGTTATTGATGGCATTTATGATGCCCTTGGTCGTCTTGGCGTAGGCGATGGTGTTCGCATTCTCGAACCTGCAGCGGGGATAGGCCACTTTGCTGGTAAGCTCCCGTTCAAAGCCGATATGACTCTGAACGAAATCGATTCAATATCATCGAGAATATCTCGTCAACTTTATCCTAAATTTACCACGATTAAGCAAGGATTTGAGGATTTCCGATCCCCTGAAGGTTATTTTGATATTGCTGTTGGCAACCCGCCTTTTGGTGATTTCAGGGTTAACGATTCACGAAACCCTGCAATAAGCCGCTTTTCAATTCACAACTTTTTCATGGCCAAGAGCCTGGATTCTCTCCGGGAGGGCGGTATTTCGGCAATGGTGGTAAGCCGATTCTTTATGGACTCAAAGAAAAGTGACCATCGGGAATACCTTGCCGACCGTGCTCATTTCCTTGGGGCCATTCGCTTACCAAATAACGCATTCCGCCAGAATGCGCTTACGGAGGTCACAACCGATATTGTCTTCCTGCAGAAGGCCAGGCCCGGCGAAGAACCAGACCGTAGTTGGGTGAATACTGGGTTCATGCGTTGCCCCAAAACCGGTGAGTCATTCGAAGTCAACGCCTGGTATGTGAACCACCCCGAGCAGATTATCGGCAATATGCAGCTCGAATCGAATGCATTTGGACACGCACCTCAATGCGTAGCTGAGTCGGGACTTGATCTCAGAGCCGAGATCAACAACCGTTTTTCAGTCCTGCCGCGCAACTGTTTTACATCAAAAACAACCGTTGCGAACGATGAAGTTGCTGACGCTCACCCGGAGGTGGACTTTACGGATACTGGTATCAAAGTTGATAGCTTCTTTGTTACCCCTGACGATAAGATCGGTATTCGAAAACCCGACATGCTGGGCAAGGGTGACTACGAATATTATGCCCCTCGCTCCATAGCAGAAAACGATCGCATTCGTAGCGCGATTAAAGTTCGCGATACCCTCATGAGACTTATTCAACTCGAAACTCAGGAGGCATCGTCCCAGTCAGAAATGGACGCAGTACGCCGTGAACTGAATAAGCTATATGACCGGCACGTTAAGAATTATGATTTCATTTCAAGTCGTTCGAATAAGGGAGTCCTCAAAACTGACCCCGCATATCCCTTACTTCAGTCGCTAGAAGTAGAATACGATAAGGGCGTCACCAAAGTGATGGCTGATAAAGAAGGAACTGTCCCTCGTAAGCCTTCTGCCAGAAAAGCAGCCATATTCACTAAACGCGTTAACAAGCCAAACACACTTGAGCGTTCGGCCGAAACGGTAAAAGACGCGCTTGTAATCTGCCTGAACGAAAGTGGCCGCGTTGATATCGATCGTATCTCAGACCTTGCCTCAGTCGAGCCTGAGGTCGCTCTGAGGAATTTATCTGGGTTGGTTTACAGAAATCCATTAACCCTTGAATACGAGACTGCAGAGACATTCCTTTCCGGTAACGTTAAGCTCAAACTGGAAAGAACCAGGGGGATTATCGAAGGTATCCCCGCGTTAACAGAACAGACTCGTGACGCGTTCCTGCGTCAGAGATTCAAGCCAGAGGCAGCTGAAAAATTTCTCTCGGTTGACACAGACCTTTTACTCAGCGAGCTGCAGGTAAGTGCTGAAGCTCTCCAGTCCAGCTTACCTGCTGATATTGATGCCATCGACATATCTGTTCAACTGGTCAGCACCTGGCTACCGCAAAAGGATATTCAGGCATTTATCGTTGGCCACCTTGGGATCGCCGATAAAGAGTGCAGCGCTCTTTATGTCCCTCCAGCTGGCAAATGGATAACGAAATTCAAAGGGGGCAATAAAGATCTGCTCGAAAATACTTGGGGCACCCAAAGAATGGATGCCCTTGAGATTCTTGACCGACTATTTAACAACACCCCGGTGCAAGTCAAAGACGTTGCTGGTTTCAATGACGACGGCTCTCCTATTTACAAGGTGAATCAGGAAGAAACTCTTGCTGCTCAAGGAAAGGCCGAGCAAATTGCAAACGAGTTCACTGACTGGATATGGACCGACCCGGAACGAAGAGAGAGGCTGGCAAGGCGATATAACGACAGGTTCAACACCCATGTACCAGGAACCTACGATGGCTCCCATCTTACTCTTCCTCAGGCAAGTGGAGATATAAAGCTTCGTGGTACCCAAAAAAATGCAATCTGGCGCGGCATCCAGGAGGGATGTGGCCTGGGAGATCATGTCGTTGGTGCCGGTAAAACCTTAACTGCTATAGCGACAATCATGGAACAACGGCGTATGGGTTTGGTCAACAAACCTCTCGTTATCGTTCCGAACCATTTACTGGGCCAGTGGAAAGACGAGTTCTATAAGCTGTACCCGGGCGCCAACGTTCTCGTTGCAGAGCAGTCCGATTTTGAAAAGGACAACCGTAAACGGCTTTTCGCGACGATAGCCACCGGTGATTTCGATGCTATTATTCTCGGTCACTCTTCCTTTAAGTTTTTATCTCTGTCCCCGGAAGATGAAGCTGCATTCCTTAAAGAGCAGGTTGATGATATCAGCCAGTCGCTAAGGAACTTCAAACAATCGCTTGGTTCAAGGGATCCGTCTGTCAAACAGATGGAAAAGCAGAAAAAGCGGCTTGAAGAGAAAATCAAAAAAATCTCTGACACCGGCAAGAAGGACGATCTACTTACCTTCGATCAGCTGGGTGTTGATGCGCTGTTTGTCGATGAAGCCGATGAATTTAAAAATCTGGCCATCGTAACCTCACAGACGCGTATTGCAGGCCTGGGTAACCTGCAGGGCTCTGAAAAAGCCATGGACCTGTTCCTCAAGTGTCGCTGGATCCAGAAGAAACGCGATGGAAAAGGTGTGTATTTTTACACCGGCACCCCTATCAGCAATTCCCTTGCTGAGCTTTATACCCTGCAACGCTACATGCAGTACGATGAACTTAAGAGCAAGAATATCGCAGCGTTTGACAGCTGGTCCTCCACATTCGGACAGGTAGTAACAGGCTGGGAGCTGGATGCAACAGGCGTGAATTATCGCCTCAATGCCCGATTTGCCAAGTTCACGAACGTTCCTGAATTAATGCGCATGTACCGCTCATTCGCAGATGTAGTAACCCATGCTGATTTAGCCAATCAGGCGCTGGCAGACGGTACTGGACGTCTGGTACCGAAGTTAAAGGGTGGGAAACCCACATCAGTGATAGTCCCGCGCTCACGTCTCCAGACTCAGTTTATGGGGGAAATGGAGACCGTTATTGATGCCACTACCGGACGTCCCGCGCTGGACAACCTTGGCCGTGAAATCAAAGACTGGAATCCGGGCTCGATTATTTACCGCATGGAGAACATGCCTAAAGATCCGCGTATCGATAACGCCCTGAAGGTTACTCATGATGCCAGAATCGCAGCACTCGACTTCCGCCTGGTAGACCCGCACGCCCCGGACGACGAGGGCAGTAAGGTAAACGAAGCTGTCCGTCGTATTCACAAAATATGGGAGGAGAATACTTACCGTAAAGGAACCCAGCTGGTTTTCTGCGATCTGTCTACGCCGAAAGGTAAGTTCACCGCAAGGCCAAACAATGATGCCGAAACAGAAGTGGCCGCACCGGAAGACAGCTTCTCGATGGATGAAATTCTGGGCGAGAGTATCGATCCGGATAAATTCTCTGTTTATGCCGATATGCGTCAAAAGCTTATCGATCTCGGCATTCCCGCCAATGAAATTAAATTTATTCACGATGCGACTAACGACCAGAAGCGGCAGGAGTTATTCCGTTCGGTTAACAACGGCGACGTGCGTATTCTCATTGGCTCAACATCCAAAATGGGGGCAGGGACCAACGTACAACGTCGTTTAGTTGCCTTACATGACCTGGATTGCCCGTGGCGCCCGAGAGATTTAGAGCAACGCCATGGCCGCGGTATTCGTCAGGGAAACATGTTCTTTGAGCAGGATAAAGAGAACTTTGAGCTCGAGATATGCTGCTACGCAACAGAACGAACCTACGACGCCAGAATGTGGCAAACGATCGAGGTTAAAGCGCGCGGCATTGAACAATTCCGCAACGGTTCACTGACTGACCGCATTATTGAGGATATTGCCGGCGACGCGGCTAATGCAGCTGAAATGAAAGCCAGCGCTACCGGTAATCAGCTCATCTTCCTGCAGGTGAAAATTGACGCTGACAAACGAAAACAAGAGACAATGTACCGGAACTGGCAGCGTAGCCGTCATTCACTTGAAGCCAGTGTTACTCGTCTTCCTCAGCAGATAAGTGAGCTGGAAGCTTTACTGGAGCCAATCCGCAATGACCTTCAGTACATTGAACACCATAAAGGGGTATCGGGGCTTGATACAGGCGTTACAAAGTTCCACTGGCGAAAAGCAGACGACGTAAAGCTTCCTGAAAACGCAGTTGAGCTTCTGGAAACCTACCTGAAAGATAAAATGCGTAAATCGGTCGACAACATGGCGCTTGATGTTCGTGACCCGGTTTACGTAGGCGTTTATCGCGGCCTGAAGTTGAGCGTCAGAGCCGGTTCAAACGCAAAGGGTCTTTATACGCACTTCGTTATTGAGCGCGCTGATGGCCAAAAACTCAGCATCGACGGGATGGAGATTCGCTACAGTGCCGGCGACTCGTTCAGTCCTACCGGACTCTTTGTACGACTCGATAATCTTCTGAGCGACTCAGTGAATTCGGAATCCAGGTGTGTCGCGAATATCGAGCGTCTCAAAAAGGATCTGGATGTCGCTAAGGAGGCTATCAGTGGTGACTATCCGCAGAAAGCCTATCTGGATGCGCTTCGCCAGGACTCCATAGAGGTAATGGCGGAACTCAAACGTATGCAGGATGATGAAGACTATATTTCGACCTGGCAACCGTCCAGCACAGCTTTTGAGAGTAAACCAGTCGCGGCCGCAACGACCAAAGAGCCCGCTGAAGGTGAGTTAATCGAACTGGATTTCCAACCTCCTGAAGAGACCGACGATCACACCAATACCGAAAATAATCCTGACAGCACACCAGAGTCTCAACCGACAGGTGTCGAAACCGTCAATCTTGAGGTGGATTTAATAACGGCTGCACCTGACGCCCCGGTAGTAATGTCATCTGACACCACCGGGACCGCTGACTCTGAAACTGCAAATACCCTGGCGGCAGCCGAAACATTAAACCCTGAAAAAGAAAGCCAGGACACGTATCTGACTATTCCGTTTAAATATGGGTCAGTCATTTACAATACAGACCTGAACCGCCTGCAGGTTAAATTCAGTAACCGCCCTGAAAAAGGAAGTGATGAATACAGGGTAATGAAGCTTCTGAGTGAGCAGGGGCGTTTTTCTTTCGCCCCATCTCAGGACCGACGATGGGTACGCCGTCTTACTGATAAATCAGCGATTGCAGCTGCCGGGATACTTCAGGTAGAACTACCTTTGCCATCTGTTGTTTGTCTGGCCGCTACAGAAAGCGTTCCGCCGACGCCAGATACTTCCGCTAAGCTGCAAACAGATATGTTCACCGAAGTACAGTCAACCGACTCCCAGAGAAAACTGACTGACGACGAAATTGCAGCGATGGAAATTACTGCGAATGAACTCTTTTCAAGACAGCAGGAAGGTAACTGTTCGGATCTGCATTTGTTTGACTCAGTCCGGCAACTGGCAGAAGCAGGGAGCATGGAAGGGAAATATTTGCTGTCATTCTGCTATTTCGACGGTATCGGTGTTCAAGCAGATCCGACAACTGCAATTGACCTGTTGCACGCAGCTGCTGAAGGTGGCCATGATGAGGCCCGCTATAAAGTCGGGGAGCTTTTTGAAACCGGCATGTATGGCCATACTGTGGACTTAAAACAGGCCGCCCACTTTTACTCTCTCTCGGATCCTGATTTTAGTAGCCCGGCACGCGAACGTGTTAATCGGCTTTTGTCTGAACAGAAGTTATCTGTGATGAGCGGATTTAGTGAAATTCTGGCAGAAAACGAGAAGCAATCTGGTTCAGAAGAGAGGTTCTTCAGCAGAATGAACCTTCTATACGAGAAGGTGGCGGATGCTCAGGTCCTTAAAGAAAACGTGGCAAATGAACTGGAACATATGAAAGAAAATGCGCCAGTGTTCACAATAGCTGGCCAGGTTTACGATCCGGTTAATTCTTCTATTTCAGATTTACATGCCATGAACAGCCATATCATGAGCACAATACGTGACGCTGTAACAATGCGAAAGGAACAAGGAAGGCCAATTGAACAAATTGCCGGCAGTTACCAGGGGATGCAAATTAGCGTGAGATCAGTCGAGAATGAAATGCGCTTTACGCTCACGGGTATACGTAACTGGTCTCCGGAGGAACTGGTCTATCGCAAAGGTGAGCGAGAGAAGTTTGTGTTACCTGAATTTATAGAACAAATTCAAAAATTCACACTCTCTCTTAAAGATGAACTCCACAGATGTGAAGAAACTCTTGCCGACCTTAATGAAAAGTGTCGGTCTGAAAAAGAGAAATTCGAGACCCTTAGACAAAGGGAGCTTGAATCAAAGAAGCAAGAACTGGCGACTCCGCCACAAACGGAAATGAATGGCATCCCAAAGGGAATTCGTAACAGATTACACTGATCATGATCAGGGACGGTACATCTGCTTTTGAAAGAACACGATGTGCCGTTTGCTAATCAGTGAACGTAGCTTAAAAAAAACGCCGCATTATGCGGCGTTTGTCTTTCATAGACCCTGCAACGTTATTATTCGCCGATCTTCGTCCAGGTATCACGCAGACCCACGGTACGGTTAAATACCGGTTTTTCTGCCGTGCTGTAACGGCTGTCCAGGCAGAAGTAACCTTCACGTTCGAACTGGAACGCTTTGCCCGCTTCAGCAGCTTTCAGGGACGGCTCAGCGTAGCCCTGTTTAATCACCAGAGATTCCGGGTTGATGGTCGCCAGGAAGTCTTCCGCCGCACCCGGGTTAGGCACGCTGAACAGGCGATCGTACAGGCGAATCTCAACCGGCAGCGCGTGGTGTGCACTCACCCAGTGAATAACGCCTTTCACCTTGCGACCGTCTGCCGGGTCTTTGCTCAGAGTCTCGGCGTCGTAAGAACAGAAGATGGTGGTGATGTTCCCTTCCGCATCTTTGTCCACGCGCTCGGCTTTGATGACGTAAGCATTACGCAGACGCACTTCTTTACCCAGCACCAGACGCTTGTACTGCTTGTTGGCTTCTTCGCGGAAGTCAGCGCGGTCAATCCAGATCTCGCCGCTGAACGGCACGTCACGGCTTCCCATTTCCGGTTTGTTCGGATGGTTAGGCATGGAGACCAGCTCGCTTTCACCCTGCGGATAGTTCTCGATAACCAGTTTCACCGGATCGATAACGGCCATCACGCGCGGGGCGTTTTCGTTCAAGTCTTCGCGAATGCAGGATTCCAGAGAAGCGATTTCAATGGTGTTGTCCTGTTTGGTGACGCCGATACGCTTGCAGAACTCGCGAATAGAGGCAGCGGTGTAGCCGCGGCGGCGCAGACCCGAGATGGTCGGCATACGCGGATCATCCCAGCCCTCAACGTGCTTGTCGGTGACCAGCAGGTTCAGCTTACGCTTGGACATCACGGTGTATTCCAGATTCAGACGAGAGAACTCGTACTGCCGCGGATGCACAGGAATGGTGATGTTATCCAGTACCCAGTCGTACAGACGACGGTTGTCCTGGAACTCCAGCGTACACAAGGAGTGCGTAATGCCTTCCAGCGCATCGCTGATGCAGTGGGTGAAGTCGTACATCGGGTAGATGCACCACTTGTTGCCGGTCTGGTGGTGCTCTGCGAACTTGATGCGGTACAGCACCGGATCGCGCATCACGATGAACGGCGATGCCATGTCGATTTTGGCACGCAGACAGGCTTTGCCTTCTTCGAAGCCACCGGCACGCATTTTTTCAAACAGCGCCAGATTCTCTTCCACGCTGCGATCGCGGAACGGGCTGTTTTTACCCGGCGCGGTCAGCGTACCGCGGTATTCGCGGATCTTGTCGGCAGAGAGTTCGTCAACGTAGGCCAGACCTTTGTTGATCAGCTCAACCGCGTAAGCGTACAGCTGATCAAAATAGTCAGAGGAGTAGCAGATATCACCAGACCAGTTGAAGCCCAGCCATTGGACATCATTCTTAATGGACTCAACGTATTCGATGTCTTCTTTTACTGGGTTGGTGTCATCAAAACGCAGGTTGCACTGTCCCCGGTAGTCCTGGGCAATGCCAAAGTTCAGGCAGATAGATTTTGCATGCCCGATGTGCAGGTAGCCGTTCGGCTCCGGCGGGAAACGGGTATGAATTGTGGTGTGCTTACCACTGGCCAGATCTTCATCGATGATCTGACGGATAAAGTTGCTCGGGCGGGCTTCTGCCTCACTCATCACGGATTCCTTAAAGCATAAACAACGTATAACGACGTATGATCTTATAAGCCGGACGCAGTGACAACTACTAAAATGCCAATGCGAAGAAAAGATGGGATTTGCTACATCCTGCAACTGCAAACTGACGTAAATCCTTGCAAGACCCATTATAGGGGAAAATTAACACGCACCAAATAAAACATTAGATATCAATAACTTAAGTGCGCTTAACACGCATTATGTTAAACGCAGAAAATGCTGGAAGACAGTCGATCTTCCAGAAATCGTAAGTCTACGCACACAACCGAATCACTGGAATGCAACCTATCAGCTTCTGGTGACGCCATGCTCGCGTAACAGGAGCTCAGCTATTTTATCATGCTCAACAGAGGGATGATTTACGACAATACCTTCTTCAGGTTTCATAACCTGAATAAAGAACTTCAATTTTATTGAGGTCCGATCAAACTGTTCTCCGAGCGCTGAATACAGCACCTCAAATAAAGCAAACGGCCAGTCTGTAAGCGTATATACATATTTATCTTTTACTTCCTGATTAACGCCACCGTAATGTACTTTACCGTCTAAAACAAAAAGACTCCAAGAGGCTCCCAACACCGGAAGAGTATTACTGGAGTCAGGGTTCCGACCAATACCTGATATCATCGGGACCGATGAAAAATGTCTCTGTGAAAGCTGATGCGTGAATTCATTTCGTTTTGTATATAAATAATCCTTTTGAAGTTTTAGTACCCTAGCCTCATTATTAATTGGGATACCACAAAAACTTATATTTTTTCCTTGATTTTCAGGTTTCCTTGCATCCGGATCTTCTTTTGCAACTTGTACTGTAGACAACAAATGGTTTCTGGCGCTTTCGGGAAGCTGATCAATTCCGGAATTAAAGGCAACGGTTGCTCCGTGATGCCTGTTATAGTATTCAACCAGCCCTAAAGCATGAGCAACACAATCATTGTTTTCGGAGTCAAGCCCTTCAGCTGCAACTCTTCTTTCCTCAACAAGTAGAGGATCGTTACTTGTTAGCCATTTCATTAACGTTACATGCGGTTGCGACTGCCCTAAAAGGTCAAAACAAGTCAGGAGGAGGTAAACTACGAGAGCTTCTCTTTCGTGCCGCATATGAAAGAAAGGGTCATCAGAATTACTGTCAGGTTTGCTGAAGTTATAGCCCTCAAGGCCAGGTAATGAGTCAGCTTCCTCTAATAACTGCTGTGCAAGAATAAGTCTTGCCTTAATTAAGTTCGACTTCTCTTCAGGAATCATCGCACATATCTCCATGCATCTTTAGGGACTTTATCGAAATATCGGTTTAGAGCCAACTCTGCCTTTCTGTGATCGGCAGCGGCCTGGACAATCTGAAATTCATTGTCAGATAACTTAGTTTCCATATGTTCAATAACCCGTTCCAGATTATCGGCATCACTAATTTGTCGAAACTGTCTTACATAATCCATTTTTGTTTTCAAAGTCGTACCTGGTGTAATTAATATAACAAATAGTTAATAAATAATTATTGTGTGCTGTCAGACAAATAATTTAGCCGGTGAATCCCAGCACTATCCTTACCGCCCCGTATAACTCGTGTAGTTTTTTAACCTCAGAGCAAAACTCATCAACTACTGGCCCTGAATCATCGCACCCTACAGGTGTTGGACGCGCAGCTGCAAGTATCTCATCAGAAAGTAGCCAGGAATACGAATGTTCTCCCAAGCTATCATCCCAACCATATTCGTCATCCCAGCAAAGCTCCATGTCCTCTGGAAGACCTCTGAGTGGGGCGATAGCTGTTACTGTTCCATCATTACGTTCTTTCAGCCCCAACCATGAATAAAGCAGATAACTTCTGTCGTTAGAAAAACAGTCAGTTACCGGGACCCATTTAGTAGAAACCTGCTTTTGAAATTGGTAGTTCAGTTCAACACCCATCAGGAATTCCTCGATAAGCTTTCATTCACTTGTACGCGAACATAGATCCCGGCATCGTGGCATGTATTTAGCCACTGTGCTACCTGCAAAGGGTCACCTTCCAACCGTGTCACTAAACCAGAAGCATTCCAAAGCTGTAGGCAAGTGGAACCATCGATACGAATCACAAAAGCCGCTGAACACGCAATGTGCCTGATGCCATCCAGAACCACTGGGTGATCTTCCGTTATGGTCTGAACGTTATTCATCTTACGGTCCGGCCTCAGGGGAAGTACACTAATCTCCGTTGCACGCTGCTCTGCCAGGAGGCGCGCCTGTTCATTAGCGAGAAGCGGGGCGGCAAGCGAACGGCCGGCGTCCGTCAGCTCGACGGCCAGCTGCATGTTCGGGGCACGCAGTGTGCGCAGCCAGCCCGCGGCTTCCATGCGGCGGCAGGAGGCGCGGAGGTTCGGCCCGTACACCGGGACGTCCCCGCCCTGCTCCAGCACCCGCTCAATATCCCGCGTGGCCACCGGCCCCGGACGTTTCGCATCAAGGGCGGCCAGCACAATCAGCACCCGCCGCTGCAGCGGCGACGGCCTGCGGGAGGTTGTTACTGCTGCCATGAACGCTGTTCTGCTGTTGGTGCGCGCAGTAGCATTTCGGTGAGGCGCAGATGGTCCCTGTCGGCGACTTCTTCCGGGGCACGGCCCGCCATCGTCAGGTGGTACCAGAGTTCGATCGCGCTGCGTGCTCTGGTAATCTCCGCATCGGCATCATTGCAGTCCGCACGGTTTGCCCGTTCAAGACACGCGTTAATGAAATCTTCCGTGTCGCCGAGCATAGTTTCATAACTTAGGTGAAAGAATACTTTCTCATCCATCCTGCACGCTCCGTCTGGTTATGTGATTTAAGAAGGTAAATCATACTTCGAATGATTTTATACCAAGTGTGTAAATATCATATCGGATATGATTTTATGATTAATGATAAATATCATACTTGGTATGATTTTGTGCATTTAGTTTAATTGTCATATCTGTTACGGGTTTCTCGTCGCGCAGATCCGAAAAGATGCTTAAACGGATCTCTTGCACCCACCGACAGGAAAGTCTTACAGTCGCGTAAACAATATTTTTCGCTTGCGCCTGCTTGATAAAGGAACCCTGCATGCATTTTTATGTAGATGAAACCGGTCATACCGGTCCTAATCTTTTTGACCGCACACAGCCCGTACTTTCCTACGGCGTGATTTCCTCTCCGGATGACTTGGACAAGGTTACCGAAGCAGATCTTGCTGCCTTGCGCAAGAAACTTGGAGTACAGCGCCTGCACGCCGCAGAACTGGGCATGCACCGCCTAGATGAGGTGGTTGATACGCTTCTTGTCCTCCAGAAGAAGCACCGGATACGGTTTGATGTCTGGCAGGTAGTTAAACGGGATCACGCTATTATTTCGTTCTTTGACCAAGTGTTTGATCAGGGACTCAATCCGGTGGTGCCCTGGTCTGCTTACTGGACCCCCTTGCGTTACCCGCTGCTGCTGAATCTGGCAAACTTGTTTGATGATGAACTAGCTGAAAAAGCGTGGCGTGCTCGTCTCGAAGCCCATGATGAACGTGCCTCAACCCTGTTCAGAGATGTCTGCAGGGCGTTACTTGCACGCGTGCATACTCTGGGCGATCCCCGTTCGGTAGAGCTGATTTCCGATGCGTTGTCCTGGGCGATGGTTCACTTTGACGAGCTGGGATATAACTGCAAAACCGGTAAGGAAAAGCTGCAGATCATGCCCAACATGATCGGGTTTCAGTCAGTGTTGCACGGTATATGTTCACGCCTGGGGTCATCGAAGAAAAAAGCTGACATCATTGTTGACCAGCAGTCGCAGTTTAACACCACCCAGCGGGAGCTGAGCCAGTTCTATTATCAGATCCGCGAGCAACCCTGGGTACTCGGACCCGGTTTACCGGTTATGGATATGAAGAACATGCCAGCCAAACCGCTGGTCTTCCAGTCGGGTACGAAAAGTGCTGGGCTGGAGCTGGTTGATATTTATCTCTGGATCTTCAAACGCTTTATGGAAGGGAAGGAGCTGACCAGACCACTTTTACGCCTGGTTTACACGAATCAGAATACCGCCCGCACGGACAGTATTTCCCTGCAGTCGGTCGCTAAACGATTTAAAGAATTCTTTGAGAAACTTCCGGAACCAACGGCAGAAATGATGAAAAAGGCGAATGAATACCGGGTTCAGGAAGAGGCGGAGCGATTGGCACATCGGGTGAAAATCCTGCCGCCATCCTGATTTAGCAGGTTGTGTACGTCCGGAAGTGGAAGCGGACACGACGGAATGATGCGTCACGGCCGTTAATCTTCAGACTGTATTTCCCGGATACTCTTTAAATCAAGACGGTTTGCACTCCAGACGCCGCTTCCTACCGCGGCGCCTGTCTTCTTTCTGAAGCGCAGACCGCATTCACTGACCCACCAGGTACTGGTTTCCCGTAGCCTGACCTCGCGGGGCTGGTAGCATTCTGTAATGATCCCCACGTGCGTCATTGTCTTCCGTTTTTTCTTTTCAGTGACCTCAGTGGCGGTATCTGACGAATCGACCACCGCTCCGGCGCGGTACTGAGGCAAGATATCCGTAGATACCAGCTGAGGCATCCGGCTGTGTTTCCCATCCTGTTCTGACGCAGCAAGCAAGTTGTCCGCAGTGGCTCTAAGCCAGCCATACAGTATATGGCCTTCGTGTGGAATGACATCCAGGGTCACTTTACGCGTGGTGATTGAGCCTTTAAGATGGCGAACCTTCCGCAGCAAGGAGCTTATCTGCCCGCAAGACTCTATCGGCTCTGCCACAACCCAATCTTTATACTCTTCAAACTGATCGAGGGTCAGGTCGATGTATTCACCGTCTAGTGCGACGATGACGTGACCGTGGATATCAGCATCCTCATTCCACTGCATGGCGATGACATAAGGGAACAGAGTTTTGTCATGGTCTTTGAGATACTTCACGAGAGCCTGACTCGCCAGTTCACAGCAACCGAACGGAAATGCCCCCAACTCCTTATGCCAGGCAAAGGGCACCGGTTCACTGGCTCGCTCACCCGCAGCCAGCTCCAGTGCACGGCGGAAGGCCTGGATTCGCAGTTCAATTTCAGGTGTCATAATGCCTGTTCTCCTCACAAATATCTGATCGCGTCTTCGACTGCTGCGCGATATATGGCTGTCGATTCAAAGTGTCTCTCAGGTCTGGCGGTGTGGTAAAGTCAAAATTAATTGGATTTAGGCGACATTTTATCCATATGAATGCCGCTTTCGTGTTTTTCACTCATAGATATAAATTTATTATTCAGATCTTCTCTTTCAAAGCTGACATGAATATTCTTCTCTTTAGCAACCCTGAGAACATTTTCGATAAATGTTTCATCTCCGTTTAGTGTCAAAGGCCGATATCCATTTTTTTCAAGGGCCAGCCTGATAGCGAGTTCAATAGCTTCATCATTTTGTTTCTGCACAACTGACACCCACTCGCGGGAATCAATAACTGCTTCTTTGTTATTAATTAGATAAGAGACAGAACCATTGTTCTTGACTGCATAAGTTACTTTATCCAGCAATACCGTGATGGAGTCAGCCTGTGACTCGAAGTAATTGCTATCAGGTTTTGGTGTCTGCCGTTTCGATGCTTTCCGTAGCTCCTTGAGGGCATGGCGATCGCCTTCATCAGCAAGAATTCGGAGATATTCCAGAAAGCGATTGTAAGTTGAAAGGGACTCTTTCAAAAGAGCACGTTCTTCTTTCTGTTGTTCCTGCAAAACCTGCCTGGCCCTGAGCTTCTGGAGACGAAGAGCCGCAACATTGCTCTTTTTCTCATTCAAGGTCAGGGTGTTATCCTTCCAAACCTCAGACGATTTTTGTCGGAAAGATTTATTTAGCACGGTTCGCTGCCGGGCATGATTTTCTTTGAGTTCTTTCCAGCCAGCGCCATAAGGATTTTGCTCTCTGTCCCACTCTTTAAACTGATGCCAGTAGCTACGCGATGGAGCAATGAAGTCATTGGTAACTTCTTTGCGGATCTGACGGGCATATTCAAGTTTTAAGTATTCACCTGCCTCCTGCCAGTTGAGGTTAAGTTCTTTTGTCAGGAAGTCGTTTACGCTGTAAGAGCGGGAACCGCAACGTATGCGGTCCTCCCCATTTCTGGACTTTGTCACTGAGTACTTAGCTGTATCGAGCCCGTGGGAATGCTGCAGACTTTTAAGCAACTGGTGGCCATTCATCCTTGACCGAATCAACTGCCAATCCGCTTCTCCAATTGCGGCTTTCTCAATGAGCCTTTCAGCAACGTCAGACCTTACAGATTCAAGATAGTTATCACTACTGCGGTTTATGTCATTAAACGTGTATCGAACTTCTGCTTCGTGTTGTGCGTGCCAGTCACCGGTGATTACTCTCCGCCCTCCTCTTCCTGCATCAGCTCGGTCAATTGGGTATCGCACAGAATCGGAAATTCCGGACTCCCCACCATCCATGACCACAGATTGGTTACTTTGCAAAAGCAACCTGGTTTGTTTGTAGAGGGAAGAATCCAGTTGCCCGAACTGCAGTTGGCGCACGCTATACTGGGAAAGTTTTTGTGTTTCTTGATTGTTGAGTCGAAATAGCCCTGTTCCATCATTGCATAAAATGCTGGATTTCTGACTACCTTTTTTTCTTCTGACATTATATTTCTCCTTCATTTTTTCAATAAGTATATTTTGAATATTAATGTCCCGTGCACCAGAAAAAACGGGAATTTGATTCTTTTGAGTTTTATTCACAGATAACAGATTACAAATTACATCCTGTTTTTCATTATCGGGTAATTTTTTATACTTCTTAAACTCCTTAGAGTTTGGGTGAAAGTGTTTTATTTCATGGCTACGACGATTTAACCATTCAGTTAATAGTCTCTCATCGCGTTCAAAATCCTGCTGTTTCTTCTCATCATCGCGACGGCCGGAGCTTGATGTAATGAAACTTAATTTTTCATCATATGGTAAATCAATAAAGTCTTTGGTGAATACATAGTCCTTAAGATTAACGCCTTTAACATGCCCTTCTGGAGTAACATTGAGATACTGTTTTTCACCTGGATTTCTGACTTTTACTTTACCAAGCGCATCAAGTTTGGAAATAAACTTTGCGTAATCAAGATCTTTATCGGAAAGTACTTCAGTCAACAAACTTTCTTTGAAATTCCTAACATCCGATTTAAAAAAATCACCTTTATACTTTGATATAAAATCACTTATATCCGTAACATTAAATCTACGATTATCTCTTGGGCTTTCGAACCCATAGCGATAGTTGATAGACTCCTGAATGGCTTCAACATACTTCTCATTATGAGGATAATAACCTAATGGATTGAGATACGATCCGTCAACAAGATTCACCTTAGGTATTATAACGTGAATATGTGGTTTCCTGTCTTCCATTTCGCCCGTTTTTTCGTTCAGGACTCTTTTAATTTTTGGTATATGCGCCTCGGCATAGAATGCATACTCGTCCTCATTATATGCATTCATAAGGCTATTTTTAAAATCCTCAACTACTGTTTTAAGTACTTCCTCTGATATATAATCTTCTTTGAAAGGAAGTGCTATATGCAGATAACGGTCATCACCGGTATCAGGCATAGCGTTAACAATCGCATCCGTTATATCAAGATCACCGGAAAGTATCAGGCGCTTATCAAGATCATCACGGTGCAAATGATTCCCATTCTTTTGCCCTGTGCGAAGGTAGTTAGCGAAACCACTATTATATCCGCGAACACGAACAAGCATTCTTATTTCCTTTGTGACTTTGCGGTCTCTAAAAGAGCAGACACTTTTGATAGGACTGTTTCGACCAGGGCATCTGAAATCAACCCAGCCTGGTTAGCGATATTTAAGGCATGTGCAATCTGGTTGCAGTTATTGGCAATATTGCTCAGTAACCGAAGACTTTCCCGCATATCACCTGTAACAGGAGCTGGAACAATGATCTCAGTCCGATCTGTCATAACGCATTCACGGAAGAAATCCGATTTAGATAACCCACTTTTCGCAAGGCGGAGTTCATACTCATTCTTGGTCGCAAGGGTTACCCTGAATGCAACTCTTTCTGTTAGTTTTTCGCTTTCAGTCTTGGTTGGCCTTGCCATCTCTCTACCCTAAATTAACGTGAGTTAATGGTGTTGATTTCAGGAGCGTCAGCTCCGGGTTTCAAAGGGGCACCCTTTGGCGCGGGTCATGTGAGAAAAAACGTAGTTTTTGTCGAACATGACGAACGTGCCTGTGTTTTAAGGTCTGACGGCCCTTAAGGCACTGTCTTACAGGTGCTAACGCACTTAAAGCGCTTTGCTCCGCATTCTTCGCGCATTCCTCGCACTCCCTCAGCGCATGGTTGCGCATTAACGCGCAGCGTTAGTGCAGGCTACCGCAGAACCTTGCATTGCCTTGCAGGAGAACGCTGTTACTCGCATTACCTTGCATCTGACATGCAGCACAAACGCAGCATAAAAATATTCTTGCAAGATTGATTTTTTATCGATTATCGCATAGCATTCAAAAAAATTACAACCAATGCGTATTAAGTGGAATGCAAAAAGTAAGCAGCAGCAATGTAAATTCTGTTTCAGGGGAACAGATAAACAACGAAGAAAAGCTTGCTGAATACATGCAAGCCAATCAACCGAAAGGGCACAGGTTTTCAAAACTGGATCCTGTTAAACCATACATTTTGTTATTACATAGAGATGGTTACTCTCACGATCAGATTGCTGCATTCATGAAGATCATTGGCATAACCGCTCATAGCACCACTGTTGGAAGGTACATCCGTAAGTTCAGTTCCGATGAGATAGCTAAAAGCGAGAGTGAGGTCGCAAAACCTAAACTTGCTGGAAAAACTTTACATCCCCAGCAACCAACATCCTCACAGCCCAAAGCGCCAGCTAGTCTGGATGAACTTTCTCGACCGACAGAAAAAACAGCGAAGTACGCCCCCTATCAAAGCAACGCAGGAAATAATGAATGAAAACTTCAGGTAAAAAACAAATACATTTTATCATTCAGGGAAAAGGTGGATGCGGTAAATCGCTTCTGGCTTTGATTTTAGGTATGTATTTCAAAATCAGTAAGAAGAAGAAATGCGCGTTTTATGACATCGACCAGGTTAATACCACCTTTACTCAGTACGAGAAACTAGATGTTAAACACCTTCGAATCACTGAGGCTGATAATATCAATGAGATAAATCCACGCATGCTTGATGATGTCGTACAAAAAATTATTGATACAGATGCCGAGGTGGTTGTTGTTGATACGGGTTCAAATACTTTCCTGAACCTTCTAAACTATCTTGTACAGAATCAGATATTTGATATTTTTTATGGTATGGATTTCTCTGTTTATATTCACACAGTCATTGTTGGGTCCGGTGATTACAACGACACACTTAACGGTGCTAAAGCTATCATTGAAAACCTGAGCATCCCAGTTATCATCTGGGTAAACGAATACTTTGGACCGGCCATTGAAAAGTTGAAAAACTCTGAACTCAATAGTGATTCCTACGAGCATAAACAGAGCATACTTGCATATATGCTTCTTACTAAACCAAATGAGAAATTACTGGGTCAGGATTTGGTTCTTATGATAACCAACAGACTTACCTTACAGGAGGTTGAATCCAGTGAGATTTTTAGCTTTGTCTCTCGCATTAGGATTAAAAAGCACTTTGCAGACGTATTTGCAAAACTTGATTCCATTAAATTTTAATGCGGAAGAAACATGGAGTAAAAAATGAGTAGCGTGTTTGATAATTTTGACCTGTTTTGTGAAGAAATTTACAAAGAGTTTAAAATAGATGTTCGGGGTGGAGAGTCTGAATACAAAATCCTCGGCTATATGGTTTATACCGCTGTAAAAAAAGCCTATGAGGAAAACACAACACGTATGGAAGAAACTGAGAAGAAAATTAATAGCTTTCTTCTTCAGTTTGATGAGCTGGGTACCGGGGTCAGAAAAGCACTCATTTCATCTGTTCAACTCATAGCTGATGCCCTGGATAAGAAGTACGAAAGCATTGGTCATTTGAAGGATGAGGTCCAGGCAGACGTTCTGAAACAAGCTCAGCATGAGCTTGAAAACATGGCTGGCCGAATTCTGAAAAATGAGCTGAGTAAAAACGGTCTGACTCTCAACCAACAGCTTAATTCTACGATAAAAGCACTTTCAGGAGCTTCTGACGAGGCGATCAACAATGCAGAGATGGTTGGCCAGAGAGTTAAGAAATCGCTATCTGGTACATTGTTCCGCCTGTTCCTCCTTCCCCTGGCCGGCACATTAACAGCCATTCTTTTGATACTGATACTCCAGAGTGTGGGAGTGCTGTCGTTACCTGTTCAGGTTCATATTGATGCTGGAGCACTGGCTGCTCAGCTCAAGACGGTTATGAGGTAGCGGCATGAAAGCATTTGCCCTTTGTCTTTTCATCTTTTTACTCGTGCCGGCAGCAGGTCAGGCTTATTGCTTTAAGGAAGCCGGGGAAGCTATGAAAGTAGACCCTCTCCTGCTTCTCGCGTTTGCGATCCAGGAAAGCCACCTGAACAGTAACGCTATCGGAGTTAACAAACCTGACACCAAAGGCTCGATTACCTATGACTACGGGTTGATGCAGATTAACAGCCGAAACGTTGACTCTATCTTCAGACACTTTGGGATAGATAAGAACGTTTTACTGCGCAACCCATGCATCAACGTCTATGCAGGAGCGTACATTCTCCGTCGAAACTTTAATCAGTACGGAGTGAACTGGTTCTCTGTGGGTGCTTACAATGCCGGTGTTAAACAGACACCAGAACAGGAAAGAAAACGGCAGAAGTATGCAAAACAAGTACGTGCCATCTACATGAAGCTGCAGGAGATGGACCGCGTAAGAAAAATCGATCTCTAGCTCAAAGAGTTGTAATCAAAACATGCAGATTTTGCAGATTTTGTTAGTGATACTTTCAATCAGGAACGAAGATGACTGGATTTGAATTACGCCTTTGGCGCCGTGGATTTGACTGGAGTCAGGAGCGCGCAGCAGAAGAACTGGGGATTTCAGTACGAAGCTACATTACTTATGAATCCCATCAACCTCCCAGGATAATTGCTCTCGCTGCTCTGGCCCTAGAAAAGAAAGTAAACGGAAGTTCAGACACAGATTTCCTGAAATGGCGACAGGAGCATAAACTGACACAAACAAACGCGGCTAAGATGCTCGGTGTATCTCTACGTTGCTACATCGATTACGAAAAGATTAAGGCACCATATTTTGCCAGCCTAGCTATCCATGCTTTGTAAATTAGCTAATGGCAAGCTTAGCCTAAAAAAGGAGAACCTATGTACATCATTGATGCCATGATCACATGCTTAATTTTCTACCCTATCGCTCTATTTTATACTATTTATAAACGAAGGGCATTAGAGATAACTTTCTTTTTGGTGATGTTAGTGTTTGGTGCAGGAATATCACATCTTGCATTCAGAGAATACAATTCTACAGCGAGCGTTATTGATTGCATATTTTTAGGGTATTCTATTAGCTGGATCCCTTTCGCAATTATGTATGGTGTTGCGAAGTTATCTTTTGAAGATAGTGAGTTGGTGGTAGAAAAGAATTCAACCGCAGAACCGGCCATTATTATTAATGGCACTAAGCTTAACGATGCACAAGCAATGACTCTTCGTTGTGCCTGCTCCCACTTTGGCTCAGACCTGCTGGAGAATGGTCTTGGTAATGATGAAACGGGGAAGGCAATGACCTTTAACTATCTGGCCAGATTGCGCGAAATAGATCAGTTATTACATTTACAATGTGAATCTTAAACAATTTTGGGGTGATATATGACGAGTAAGGACGTTCTAAAAGTGCTGGCTAACGAAGAAATCAACCTGGAGGAACTTGAATCTGAGTCAGTAGCGCATGGGATCGTCAATCTTAACAGTAAATTAATACTGAAAGTTGATGAAAAGAAATCTTACCAAAGCGCTGATCTTGTTAAACATATAATTGAATATGATTCATCAATTAAGTGGTCCGTCGAATCAATTTTAAATGGAGTTGATAAAGCTGAAAACAACGGTTATGCATCAGCCGAACTGTCCGAGTTAAAGGAAGTGACGGAACAATATTTAAAAAGGGTAGAAAACATACAGGACCGTGTAAACCTCAAATGTTATGACCTGGCAGAAAAGACGCTTATTGAGCATGGCATTAAGCTAGATGTAGAGAGTGATTTCGAAGTTGACGGTTATCGGTTTAAAGCAACTCCAGCCTCAAATAAAATAAATTTTATTGTGTCAGATTTGTTCTCTCCAGGTGATATTGCTAATATAAATATGCCTCTAGTAGCGGTAACTGTCACCGGTGATAAAAAAATCAGAAAAACTCAGATACCAACCAGATTAATCATAAATCTCTGGCTGAATCATTAAGTTTGGCCGTAATAAATGAATAAATGAGATATTGAATCTGAATCTGCTAATTACATCCAGATACACAGCCCGGAGATTTACTATTATGAAC
>NZ_JADCLF010000002.1:0-154198 GCF_014982345.1 Enterobacter cloacae complex sp. P1B
TTTGTGCGCCGGAAAATGCCGAATGGCGGCTTCGCCTTATCCGGCCTACAAAACCTGTAGGCCCGGTAAGCGCAGCGCCACCGGGAAATGCTAACCGCACGATCTTACCGGGAAGAGATACAGGAGTATAAATAAGGTAAGGTTTTGATAAACGCAGAAAAGCAAAAACCCAGCCATAGGCTGGGTTCTTTAAATAGTGGTGCCCGGACTCGGAATCGAACCAAGGACACGGGGATTTTCAATCCCCTGCTCTACCGACTGAGCTATCCGGGCAACGGAGCGCATTAAACCGCAATCGCGCCTTATCGTCAACATTATTTCAGGAAAAGCTGTTCAACTGCTTAAGTTTGCGGCAATCTGTACGTTTTCACCGTGAAAATGCACAAATCTTCCAGACAATACCGGGCCGTGCGGCAATGCTGATGACAACAGGAGGGCAGTATGGCAAACGACTGGCTTGAGCTCCGTCAGCATGCGGATACCGGCATTGAAACGATTAAAGCGCACTTCGAAGGCCATGCCTTCGATCCCCACTGGCACGATAGTTATCTGGTCGGGATTACCCTTTCAGGCACCCAGCAGTTCCACTGTCGTCGCGAACGCCACCGCAGCCATCCTGGTGATGCGTTCTTACTGGAGCCGGGTGAAATTCACGACGGCGACGCGCCTGTGGAAGGAGGCTTTACCTATCTCACCTTCTATCTTGACGAGCAGTGGCTGACGCGTACCCTCCGTGGATTATATGAAGCCACGCCGGATCGCTACTCGCTTCACTTTGCTCAAACGCTAACGCGAGAACCTCAGCTGGTCCGTTCTATCGGCGAGACGTTTAACGCGTTGCATAGCGATGAGATGAAAATTGTTCAGCAGAGCACAATGGATAAGCTGCTCTCTCAGATCACCTCCCATTGCCACTGGCGTAAGAAACTCCCGTCGCAGCTACAGAGCGCTGCCGTGGCGCACCGCGCACGCGACTATCTTTATGCGCATATCGGCGAGAACGTGGGGTTGTCAGACCTTGCGCGCGAGACGGGCACGGATCGCTTTACGCTGACGCGCTGCTTTAAGCGCGAGTTCAACCTGGCACCGCACGCCTGGCTTATTCAGCTGCGTCTGGCAAAGGCGCGACAGCTGCTGGCGCACGGCGAACAGCCTGTTAATGTGGCTACAGCGCTCGGTTTTGCCGACCAAAGCCATCTGGGACGCTGGTTCCAGCGTGCATACCGCATTTCCCCTGCCCACTACCGCCGGTTGTGCACAAACCTTCCAGACGTTTCCAGAAAATAGCGGCACAGTAATGGCTCTAACAAAAAAGGAGCCATCTGTGAGTCTGATGCCTTATCTGCTGTTTGCCTTTGTCGCGTCGATAACGCCCGGCCCGACGAATATCCTCGTTCTCACTAACAGCCAGTACTTTGGTGTGAAAAATACCATTCCCGCCATTTTGGGGGGATGTATTACGGCGAGTCTGATTGTGCTGATATCGGGTGCCGGTGCAGGGGAGGTGCTGCGTCAGTTTCCTCTGATACGCCAGGCAATGAGCTGGGCGGGCGTGCTGTGGCTAACCTGGATGAGCTGGCAACTGTATCGGGCGCCTGCGGCGAATCTTTCTGAGAAGGCGCCTCATCGCTTTACCGCGCAAGCCGCAGCGCTGCTGCAGATGGTGAATCCGAAAACGTGGATGATGGCGCTGGCAGTAGTGAGTCTTTTTGCTCCCGCGAGCATTCATCCGTTAAGAGATATTGCGCTGATGGCGCTATGGTTCTTACTGATTTCTGTGATGTGCCTGATGTGCTGGGCGTGGCTGGGGAAGGCGGTAAACCGGGTGTTTCGCACCACCGTGGCGATGGTGCGGTTTCAGCGCCTGATGGCGCTATGTCTGCTCGTCTCCGCCTGGGCGGGCATGCTGGTCTAGGTTAACGCCCCGCCCATACGACACTGGGCAAAGCGCAGAATGTCTTCCGCCAGGCGGTGCGCCGTATCCACATCGGCCTGGCTACGGTTCACCAGCATGCGGCTCAGACAACCCTCCAGTACGAGCTCCATCTGCTTAGCGACCATTGCCGGGTCATCCACTTCAAGCGTTGTCAGCAGTTCGTGGGTGAAGTCATGCGCCGCACGTTTTTGCTGATCCGCCAGCTGGTGTATTGGATGGCCAGGATCGGGATAAAACGTACAGGCAGCAATAAACAGGCAGCCTGGATAACGATTGTTGCTGACGCACTCTGTCAGGGCGGTGTAGCGCGCTAACAGTTTTTGCTCAGCGGTCAGCTCTTCATTCAACATTAGCTGCCTGCGCCAGATATCCACCTGCTGGCTAAGATAGCGTAGGGCATCATAAAGCAGCGCCTCTTTATCCGGCCAGAAGCGCTTAAGCTCATCCAGAGGGTAATCGATACGGTCGGCTACCATCTCAAGCGTGGTGCTGGCGATCCCTTGAATCTCAAGTAGTTGCAGGGCTTGTCCCAGTACGTCTTCGCGTTGCACGGTTATCTCCTCCGCTATTCCCAACGGTATGTCCCGTCTAAAGTGTTGTTTACGGTTGGCGATTGCGCAAATGCGCGCTGAATGCCGTTGCGTCCATAAACCCGGTTACACGCTGTTCTGGCAGCTCTTCCCCCTGCTCATTGAAGAACAGAATGGTTGGCAGCCCGAGTACGGTAAGGTGTTTAAGCAGGGCCTTATCCTGCGCATTGTTGGCTGTGACGTTTGCCTGAAGGAGTACCGTCTCTTTCAGGGCATTTTGCACCTGAGGATCGCTAAAGGTGTATTTTTCAAACTCTTTGCAGGCAACACACCAGTCGGCATAGAGGTCGAGCATCACCGGTTTGCCTTTTGCCTGCGCCAGCGCGCTGTTGAGCTCATCGACGTTCTTAACGTGTATAAAGTTTAAATGTGCCTGCGTCTGGCCCACAGGCGAGCCGAACGCCCAATCCTGAAGCGGGCGCACGCTCACCAACGTGGCGGCGAGCAGGAGAATTTGCACCAGACGCATCCACGCTTTTTTTGCCCCCAGGCTGATGATAAACGCCCAGGAAAAGAACGCCACGCCGAGCATGGCCCATAGGCGCAAACCCCACGCGTCACCCATGATGCGCTCCAGCAGGAACACCGGGAGCGCCAGGATGACAAAGCCGAACGCGGTTTTCACCGTCTCCATCCACGGGCCGCTCTTCGGCAGCAGGCGGTTGCCAAACACCGTCACCAGAATCAGCGGCAGGCCCATCCCCAGCGCGTAAAGATACAGCGTACCCCCGCCGAGCCACATATTACCGCTCTGGGCGATGTACAGCAGGATAGCGCTCAGCGGTGCTGTAGTGCAGGGGGAACAAATCAACCCGGCGATGGCGCCCATTGCGAACACGCCGCCCGCAGAGCCACCCTGCTGGCGATTGCTCATCAGCGTTAAGCGGGTTTGCAGCGAAGAGGGCAGCTGAAGCGTGAACAGGCCAAACATTGACAGCGCCAGCAGAATAAATACGGCTGACAGGCCGATTAGCACGTAAGGGTGCTGAAGCGCTGCCTGGAACTGTAGTCCGGCCGCGGCGACCACGAGGCCGAGCGCGGTATAGGTAAGCGCCATGCCCTGCACATAAATAAAGGCCAGGAGCAGCGCCCGGGCGGTAGAAAGACGCTGTTTGCCGCCCAGTACAATCCCGGAGATAAGCGGGTACATCGGCAGGACACAAGGGGTAAAGGCAATGCCGATACCAATCAGTAAGGCCCAAAGTGCTGAGAACGGCAGAGCAGAAGCAGCTTCGGCTTCGCCTTTATCCCTCACCTTGCCCCTCTCGTCTGAGGGGAGAGGGGAGGCAGCCGCTTTAACTTCAGTAAGCGGAACGACCTTCGTTTCAGGGGGGTAGCAGAAGCCCGCGTCGGCACAGCCCTGATACGTAACCGTCAGCGTGGCATCTTTATCCGCCTGATTCACCGTAACGGGCACGCTTAAGCGCTGGCGATAAATTTCACTTTTACCGTAGAACTCGTCCTCATGCCATTCGCCAGCGGGCATCTGCAATGCGCCAACGTTGGCCTTTGCCGGCGTGATGCTGACCTGCTTGCGGTAGAGGTAGTAACCCTCTTTCACCTGCCAGGTCAGATTGAGATCGTGCTGGTTTTGCTGAAAGTCGAAAATGAACGCCTGGTCGGCGGGAATAAAGTTCGAACGGCCGGGCGCGTCAAACAACCCGGCAAATACTGACGTGCTGCACAGCAGCAGGATCAGCGTAAAGAAGCGTTGAGCCATGAGAGATAGTCGTTATCGCCGTGGACCACTGGCAGCACCAGCAGCTCCGGGGTTTGATAAGGATGATGAGACTTGAGGCAGTCAAGGAGCGCCTGCTGATTCGCCAGATTGGTTTTGAGCAACATCTGGACTTCATACTCCTGCTCCAGCTTGCCTTCCCAGTAATAAAGGGAGGTCGCGCCGGGGAGCAGCGTGACGCAGGCTGCCAGTTTTTCGGCCAGCGCTTTGGCGGCGAGATCCTGGGCAGAGGCTTCATCAGGGGCGGTACAAAGTACGACAACAGCATCAGGCGTGTTCACAGTCGACCTCCTCATCACGAAAGTCTTCACTATATCACGCCATGCGATTGGTCATTAATGAAACGGGCCGCAGAGCGGCCCGATTTTAACTATTTTTACAACGGCTAACCGTTTACAGCACAATGCCACCGATGATAAAGCCGAGGACGACGCAAAGCGTAATCGCCACCACGCCCGGGATCAGGAACGCGTGGTTAAACACGTACTTACCGATGCGGGTTGAGCCGGTGTCATCCATCTCAACCGCGGCCAGCAGGGTTGGGTAGGTTGGTAGCACGAACAGGGCGGAAACGGCCGCAAAAGAGGCAATCGCCGTCAGCGGCGTCACGCCCAGCATCAGTGCCGCAGGCATCAGCGCTTTGGTGGTGGCAGCCTGAGAGTAAAGCAGCGTCGCGGCAAAGAACAGTACCACCGCCAGCAGCCACGGGTAGTTGTGCAGCAGGTCGCCGGCAACGGTCTGGATGTCGCTGATGTGCGCTTTCACGAAGGTGTCTCCGAGCCACGCCACGCCCAGTACGCACACGCAGGCGCTCATACCGGATTTGAAGGTGCTGGCGTTCAGCACTTCGCTGGTGTCGATTTTACAGGTGATGCTAATCAGCGTGGCGATGGTCAGCATGAATACCACAATCGCTTCGTTACGCGGCAGCACCGGGTTCTGGATCAGCCCCACGGTGTCGCTGATGGCGGTCGCGTAGAACATCACGGCGACGATACCGATCAGGAACAGCAGCACGGAGCGTTTCGCGTGTGGCTTCAGCTCGAAGACCTGGCTACCGCGCAGGCTCACTTCACCTTTTGCCAGACGCTCCTGGTAAACCGGATCGTCTTTCAGCTCGGCACCCAGGAAGTTACACAGCACGGCGGTAATCATCACCGCAATCAGCGTGACCGGAATACAGATCGCCAGCAGCGTCAGGTAGCTCACGCCCATCGGCTCAAGGATACCCGCGAAGAAGACTACGGCGGCTGAGATTGGCGACGCGGTGATCGCAATCTGCGACGCAACCACGGCAATAGAAAGCGGACGAGACGGGCGAATCCCCTGTTCTTTTGCCACCTCGGTGATCACCGGCAGCGTGGAGAACGCCGTGTGGCCGGTTCCCGCGAGAATGGTCATAAACCAGGTCACCAGCGGGGCAAGGAAGGTGATGTATTTCGGATGGCGGCGCAGCATGCGCTCCGCCAGGCTCACCAGGTAGTCCATACCGCCTGCCACCTGCATGGCCGCAATAGCGGCAATAACCGCCATGATGATTTCGATAACGTCAAAAGGGATTGCGCCGGGTTTAATCTGAAAGATAAGGGTAAGTACGAGCACCCCGAGACCGCCGGCAAAACCAATGCCGATACCCCCGAGCCGCGCGCCCAAATAAATCGCCAACAGGACGATGACGAGTTCTGCTCCAAACATAAAGACCTGCCTTGCTTATTAACAAGTTGATATTGAATTGTTGTATTTAGGTAACGCCTAAAAAGAAAAAAGGCACGTCACAAGTGACGTGCCTTTCGGAAGCCTAGCCTGAACTGTTACTGTTCGCTTTCATCGGTATATCGTTTCGCTTTATATGCCGGATGCATCAGGTTCTGGGCCGAGAAGATATCGTCCAGCTCGGCTTCGGTCAACAGTCCACGCTCCAGCACGACTTCACGCACGCTCTTACCGGTTTCGGCGCAAATCTTACCAACGATGTCACCGTTGTGGTGGCCGATAAACGGGTTGAGGTAAGTAACGATCCCGATGGAGTTATAAACATAGCCTTCACAGACTTCTTTATTCGCGGTGATGCCGTTAATGCATTTTTCCAGCAGGTTGTAGCAGGCATTAGTCAGGATGTGAATGGATTCAAACATCGCCTGGCCAATCACCGGCTCCATCACGTTCAGCTGCAGCTGACCGGCTTCGGAAGCCATGGTCACGGTGGTGTCGTTACCAATCACCTTGAAGCAAACCTGGTTCACCACTTCTGGCACTACCGGGTTAACTTTGGCTGGCATAATGGAAGAACCCGCCTGCAACTCTGGCAGGTTGATTTCGTTCAGGCCAGCGCGTGGGCCGGAGGAGAGCAGGCGCAGGTCATTACAGATTTTGGACAGTTTCACCGCCAGACGTTTCAGGGCGCTGTGTACCATTACGTACGCGCCGCAGTCGGATGTGGCTTCAATCAGGTCTTCCGCAGGCACCACCGGCAGGTTAGACACTTCCGCCAGCTTCTGAACCGCCAGCTGCTGATAGCCATCCGGGGTGTTCAGACGCGTACCGATGGCGGTGGCGCCCAGGTTCACTTCCAGCAGCAGCTCGGAGGTGCGCAGCAGGTTTTTGGTCTCTTCGTTCAGCAGCACGTTAAACGCGTGGAATTCCTGACCGAGGGTCATTGGCACCGCGTCCTGCAGCTGGGTACGGCCCATTTTCAGAATGTCCTGGAACTCAACGGCCTTACGCTGGAAGCCATCGCCCAGCTGGTTGATCGCGTCGACCAGTTTGACCACGGAGGCATACACCGCGATACGGAAGCCGGTTGGGTAGGCGTCGTTGGTGGACTGGCATTTGTTAACGTGGTCGTTCGGGTTGAGGTACTGGTATTCACCTTTCTGGTGGCCCATCAGCTCAAGGCCGATGTTTGCCAGTACTTCGTTGGTATTCATGTTGACGGAGGTACCCGCGCCGCCCTGATAGACGTCAACCGGGAACTGGTCCATGCATTTGCCGTTGTTCAGCACTTCATCGCAGGCAGCGATAATCGCATTTGCCGCGCTTTTAGGAATGGTTTGCAGCTCTTTGTTCGCCAGCGCTGCGGCTTTCTTCACCATCACCATGCCACGGACAAACTCAGGGATATCGCTGATTTTGCTGTTGCTGATGTAGAAGTTTTCAATCGCTCTCAGAGTGTGAACACCATAGTAGGCATCCGCTGGAACTTCCCTGGTACCCAACAAGTCTTCTTCGATACGAATGTTGTTTAACATGTGAACCTTCTTTTCAAGCTGCCGATGGATTGTACTAAACACACAACATATATGTGGTTTTGAATATTTTCTGACCGACGATTATTCCCTCAATCGGCCAGATGTTCGAGATCATATGCTGATGATAGCGAATTGCCGTAAGCTGGATCACTTATTATCGACCCGATTCCATGATAATTATTAATCTGTGAAATGTGTCACCGCTTTAATATTTCCGAAAAAAATATCCGTGCAAACCGATTGAATTTTGGCTAACCGTCTCCATCTCTTACAGACGCGTGACGCGAACACATTCAGACAGGGGCCAGATGGCACCTGCCACACAGGAGATGCCAGTGCGCTGGATACCGTTTATTGCTTTCTTTCTCTATGTTTACATTGAGATTTCTATTTTCATTCAGGTAGCTCACGTGCTGGGCGTCCTGCTGACGCTGATTCTTGTGATCTTCACCTCCGTCATCGGCATGTCGCTGGTGCGTAATCAGGGTTTCAAAAATTTCCTGATAATGCAGCAGAAGATGGCCGCAGGCGAAAGCCCGGCAGAAGAGATGATCAAAAGCGTGTCGCTGATTATTGCTGGCCTGCTGCTGATCCTGCCGGGGTTCTTCACCGACTTCCTCGGCCTGCTGTTGCTGTTGCCGCCGGTGCAGAAGCACCTGACCATGAAGCTGCTGCCGCACCTGCGCTTCAGCCGCATGCCGGGCGGCGGGTTCAGCACAGGGCCAGGCGATACCTTCGAAGGGGAGTATCAGCGCAAGGATGAACAGCGCGACCGTTTAGACCATAAAGACGATCGATAATTTTTTTGCCCGGTGGCTTCGCTTACCGGGCCTACGGATTTTTCCGCTTCGGTAAAAACGCCCACAGCCCCGCCAGCATGACGATGGCGTACACACTCTTCCATCCCACCATCGCCAGCAACAGCAGGCACAGCACGCCCCCGACGACCGCCAGTGCTTTATAGCGACCTTTCAGCAGACGACAGCCCGCCAGCATGCACAGCAGGTAGATCATGATGAAAATACCGTTGGCGTAGATAATTAGAGCATCAAGGTTGATGTCGAGAAGATAAATACCCAGCGAGCTCAGGACGCAGCAGCCCAGCACGGCATTCAGCGCATTCATCGGGAGTTGACGTTTAGACAACCGCGCGAGGCGGCTCTCAGGTTTGTAGCGCGCCTGTGACCACACCAGACGGGCGAAGCTCTGGATATAAATGTTGAGGCTGGCAAAGCATGCGAGATAGCCAATCACACAGGCCACACATAGCGCCTTCACGCCGAAAAGTTTAACCACGATACCCGGTAGCGATGCGGCGGCGGCTTTATCTTCGCCGAACGCGTTGAAGTGCAGCACCAGTACGGTACAGGCCCAATATACGGTGCCCGCCAGCAGTAAACCAATCATCAGAGCGCGGGGAAAATCACGCTCGGGCTGTTTAAACTCGGATGCCAGGTGAGCGAACGCTTCAAGGCCAACAAAACACCAGAACATGACGGATAACGCAGCGAAAAGCTGTGAATGGTCGATATCGTTTATCGCAGGGAAGGGGATATCCGCTACGGTAATGTTACCCGCAAACCAGATGGCGACGATCAGCACGACGATCAACGCTGCAACCAGCGTTTGCAGATTCGCGCTTGAACTGGCCCCGCGCGAGCCCACCCACCAGACAATCGCCAGCGTACCCAGCTCAGCCAGCAGCAGTTGTTCGTCGTGCCAGCCAAACAGCGCCTGTCCAAAGCCGGTGGCGATATGCAGGGCTGCCGGAAGGCCAACGGGTATTACCGACAAAAACAGCCAGCCGGTTACGCGCTCCATGCGCGGACCAAACGCCATGCCGACAAAATGCGCTACGCCGCCCGCGCTGGGGAAGTGCCGCCCGAGTATGGCAAACACAATCGCCACCGGGAACACCAGCAGGATCAGCACCGGCCATGCCCAAAGACTGTTATTTCCGGCGACCAGCGCCGCCAGTGCCGGTACGGCAAACACGCCGGTACCTAACAAGGAGGTTGAAAGCAGGCCAACGCCCTGCGCCAGCCCCAGCTCCTGCCTGAGTCCACTCATTTACCTTGCCCTGCCACCATCAAAAGAGAGTGGATGGTAACACTTTCGCAAATTTTTTTTCGATTCCCCCTTGAAGGGGTAAAAAGCTATCCCCATCTCTCAGGGCACTAGTCGGAAAACCGCATGCGGGCCGGCGTCATCCATAACTGATAATGACTTTCTCAAAGGAGAGCTATCAATGAGTATTCGTCCGTTACATGATCGTGTGATCGTCAAACGTAAAGAAGTTGAAACCAAGTCTGCTGGCGGCATCGTTCTGACCGGTTCTGCAGCAGCCAAATCAACGCGTGGCGAAATCATCGCTGTCGGTAAGGGCCGCATCCTGGAAAACGGAACTGTGCAGCCGCTGGACGTTAAAGTTGGTGACATCGTAATTTTCAACGATGGCTACGGCGTGAAATCCGAGAAGATCGACAATGAAGAAGTGTTGATCATGTCCGAGAGCGACATTCTGGCAATTGTTGAAGCGTAATTTACGCACGAGAATTTGAGGAAATAAGAACATGGCAGCTAAAGACGTAAAATTCGGTAACGACGCTCGTGTAAAAATGCTCCGCGGCGTAAACGTACTGGCAGATGCAGTTAAAGTGACCCTGGGCCCGAAAGGCCGTAACGTAGTGCTGGATAAATCCTTCGGCGCGCCAACCATCACCAAAGATGGTGTTTCCGTTGCACGTGAAATCGAACTGGAAGACAAGTTCGAAAACATGGGCGCGCAGATGGTGAAAGAAGTTGCCTCTAAAGCGAACGACGCTGCAGGCGACGGTACCACCACCGCGACCGTACTGGCGCAGGCTATCATCACTGAAGGCCTGAAAGCCGTTGCTGCGGGCATGAACCCAATGGATCTGAAACGTGGTATCGACAAAGCTGTCGCATCCGCTGTTGAAGAACTGAAAGCGCTGTCCGTACCGTGCTCTGACTCTAAAGCCATTGCTCAGGTTGGTACTATCTCCGCTAACTCCGACGAAACCGTAGGTAAACTGATCGCTGAAGCGATGGATAAAGTCGGTAAAGAAGGCGTGATCACCGTTGAAGACGGTACCGGTCTGGAAGACGAACTGGACGTGGTTGAAGGTATGCAGTTCGACCGCGGTTACCTGTCCCCATACTTCATCAACAAGCCAGAAACTGGCGCTGTTGAGCTGGAAAGCCCGTTCATCCTGCTGGCTGACAAGAAAATCTCCAACATCCGCGAAATGCTGCCAGTGCTGGAAGCCGTTGCGAAAGCAGGCAAGCCGCTGGTTATCATCGCTGAAGATGTTGAAGGCGAAGCGCTGGCGACCCTGGTGGTTAACACCATGCGCGGCATCGTGAAAGTGGCTGCGGTTAAAGCACCTGGCTTCGGCGATCGCCGTAAAGCAATGCTGCAGGATATCGCTACCCTGACCGGTGGTACCGTGATCTCCGAAGAGATCGGTATGGAGCTGGAAAAAGCGACCCTGGAAGACCTGGGCCAGGCGAAACGCGTTGTGATCAACAAAGACACCACCACCATCATCGACGGTGTGGGTGAAGAAGCCGCTATTCAGGGCCGTGTTGGTCAGATCCGTAAGCAGATCGAAGAAGCCACTTCCGATTACGACCGTGAAAAACTGCAGGAGCGCGTAGCGAAACTGGCTGGCGGCGTTGCGGTAATCAAAGTTGGTGCGGCGACCGAAGTTGAAATGAAAGAGAAGAAAGCACGCGTTGACGATGCCCTGCACGCGACCCGTGCTGCGGTAGAAGAAGGCGTAGTTGCTGGTGGTGGTGTCGCGCTGGTACGTGTAGCCGCTAAGCTGGCTGGCCTGACCGCTCAGAACGAAGACCAGAACGTGGGTATCAAAGTTGCGCTGCGCGCAATGGAAGCTCCTCTGCGTCAGATCGTTTCCAACGCCGGTGAAGAGCCATCTGTGGTTGCGAACAACGTGAAAGCGGGTGAAGGTAACTACGGTTACAACGCGGCAACTGAAGAATACGGCAACATGATCGACTTCGGTATCCTGGACCCAACTAAAGTGACCCGTTCTGCTCTGCAGTACGCGGCATCTGTAGCTGGCCTGATGATCACGACCGAGTGCATGGTAACCGACCTGCCAAAAGGCGACGCACCTGACTTAGGTGCTGCTGGTATGGGCGGCATGGGTGGAATGGGCGGCATGATGTAATCATGTTGTTCTGAACCTCTCAGAACGAACCCCGGGCAGAAATGTCCGGGGTTTTTTATTGCCACTACTCAAATGTTCCCTTCACGCATGCTGCGCCTTCGCGCACCATCTGGCGGCCTTTCGCCCAGACCTCGCGGATCTTCAGGTCATCCGTCAGCACCAGGAAATCGGCATCGCATCCGGGCGCGAGCCGCCCCTTATGCTCCAGCCCGAGAAACTCCGCTACGTTACGCGTAAACGGCAGAAGCGCCTCCTCCAGCGGCAGGTGATACCGGCTGACCAGTTGCTGCAGCGTCTGAGGCAGAGATTCGAACCCGGCTACGCCAATGCCCACCAGATTACCGTTCGCGTCAAAATTCGGTTGGCTGCCGTTACCATCCGAGCTGAGCGTAAGCCGGTTAAACGGCACCTGCGCTTCACGGGCCGTCGCGATGGCGGTGGCGGCATCAATGGGCTCACTGATGCTGGTGGTGATGTCGATATAGCCCCCGTCGCGGGCATAATCCAGCGCGGCGAGGAACAGCGCCTGGTCGCGGTTAACGTGGGTTGGCAGCAGCTTCGTGCGGGGCACGTCGGCATTATTCAGGATGTTAAGCAGCGGCTCCAGCAGCTTCGGGCTGTTGCCGAGGTGAAACACGGATATGCCCGCTTTAGCGCCCAGCAGCCCGCCGACGCGCGACTGGGCGGCCATATTCGCGAGCTGGTCATTCGCTGGTGCGGAAGAGCGGTGGTCGGAAATCGCGCATTTCACGCCGATGATTTTATCAATCAGCGCCACATCCTTTTCGATGCTGCCGGTAATCGTCGGAGAAGGCAGCCCGTATGCGCCTGTCAGCATCCACGCGCTGATCCCTTCATGCTCAAGCGCCCGCGTTTTTGCCAGCAGAGATTCGGGATGGCGGGTCACGCCGTCGGTACCCAGCAGGCCAACAACGGAGGTGATGCCCGCCGCCACCAGCGCGGACAACCGTACCTCCGGCGTCCGGGTGTGCGGACCGGCTTCACCGCCGCCGCCGATCAGGTGTACGTGCTGATCGATAAAGCCTGGACAAACCACCGCCCCGGCGAGATCGGTTTCAGGACAGTTAAGCCGCATTGCTGCGCGATCCGTTTTTTCAATAGCGACGATTTTTCCCCCGGCGATTAGCAGATCGCAACGTCCCCGATCCTCCGGCGCGTAAAGGTGCACATTGCGGAAAAGATGGGGTTCCAGCACTGAAAAATCCATTTTTATCTCCTCAGAAGAGTAGCTGCATTACCCACATTGAGAGCAGGGCGTTAATGACGCAGACGGTAATGATGTGTGGATAATACTTCGGGTTAACGCCTGCGGTGCCCAGGCAGCGGCCGGTGTTTTGCACCGGATTGCCCATCAGATAGATGGCGGGCAGCAGAACGGTGGCATCGTGGCCGTTGAGCGTGCCGGCAGCCACCAGGCTGGCGCAAACCCCCACGCCGCCGCCCATACTCATCACCGAGGCCAGCAGGACCGTTGCCGCCGCGCCCGGAAGCCCCCACAGGGCCATAATTGGCTCGCAAATATTGCCAACAATATCCAGCAGGCCGGTCACCTTGAGCGCCTGAATGATGACAAACGCCATAACCACGTTCGGCAGCAGGCTGGTGGTGGCGATGGTAAAGCCTCGGCGGGCGCCATCGATAAACATGTCCATGATATTTTTACGCGGCTGGGCGATCATTTTTTTCCTCCTGAATACGACGATCTTCCATGCGAGCGATCCACAGACGCAGGAGGTTCGCGCCAACAAATTTAAACATCAGTATGACGGCCAGCGGCGTGATTACCGGGACGGTAATAAACGTGAAGAGTGCGGCGCCGGAAGAAAAATAGTTGGTAATGATGGCGCTACCGCTGGTCTGGAAAGTGGCGAAAATGGCGCGCTCGCGATCGGTAATAGCCCCTTCGTCGGTCAACTCTTTGGTCATCCCTGCTGCGGCATCGGTATTTTGCAGGTTGGCGATGAGGGCCAGAGAGCAGACGCCCGGTACGCCAAGCAGTGGGCGCAAAATGGGCGTCATCAGCTGTTGCGCGGCACGCAGCCCGCCCAGCCCCTCGGTGACGGCAATGATCCCGAGCGATAAAATGACCGAAGGCGCCAGTTCAAGGGCAAATAAGAAACCGTCTTTCGCCCCCGTGCCGCCCTCACCGCGAAACGTGAGCGCGCCGTTCACCGGACCGAAGCTGCCGTTTAGGACGGTAAAATCCAGCACGCGCCACCATTCGGTACTTTTGGCGAAAAAGCCTGAGAAAAATACGATGGTGAGCACAAACGCCAGATAGCCCACCCATGTTACCTTTTCCTCTCCTGAGGATGATGCACTCATGAAACCCCCTGTTTTAATCGCGTACAAAAGTTGTACGTCGCAACACTAAAAACGATCGAGGGCTAAAACACGATATCCCAAAGGGCATTATCAGAATTCATTTAAGATGTCGGAGGAGTGATGTACGGAATCCGGCTCGCAGAAATGCGCGGGGATTTTTCTTTTAGTCATCTTTTAGGTATAAGATTTACACACGGACAATTACTGTCCAGCTTATTGAAAACGAGGAATAACATGCGCGTAAAAGTCTGTGCAGGGATCGTAGGAGCAGCATTGCTGCTGGCGGGTTGTAGCTCCAGCAATGAACTGTCGGCAGCGGGCCAGGGCGTTCGCTTTGTGGAAGATAAGCCAGGCAGCGAATGCCAGCTGTTAGGCACGGCCACCGGTGAACAAAGTAACTGGATGTCGGGTCAGCACGGTGAAGAAGGTGGCTCTATGCGCGGCGCGGCGAATGCCCTGCGTAACCAGGCTGCTGCAATGGGGGGGAACGTGATTTACGGCGTGAGCAGCCCGACGCAAGGAATGCTCTCCAGCTTCGTGCCAACGGCCAGCCAGATGAGCGGCCAGGTCTATAAGTGCCCGAACTGAGTTTACTTGCTGATGGCGCTGCGCCCCACCTCGTAGGGCAGGTAAGCGTAGCGCCACCTGCCTTTTAGCGCTGCCGCAGTTGCAAATCCAGCGGTGTCTTACTCGGCTCTCCGCCAATCTCGCGTGCCAGCTTCGGCACCATATAACCTGAAACCAGCGTTAACAGCTCGCGCATAATTTGTCGGGCTTCCTCATCCGTCACCATGAAATGCGCCGCGCCCTGCACGCGATCCAGCACGTGCAGGTAATAGGGCATCACGCCTGCGTCAAACAAGGCATTGCTGAGATCGGCCAGCACCCGGGCGCTGTCGTTCACGCCGCGTAACAATACGCTCTGGTTGAGCAGCGTCACGCCCGCCTTACGCAGACGCGCCATCGCCGCGCGAAAGTCCGCGTCAATTTCATTCGCGTGGTTGATATGGTTTACCAGCAGCACCTGTAGACGTGACTGCTCCAGGCGCGTGACCAGGGCGTCGGTAATACGCGCCGGGATGACGATCGGTAAACGGCTGTGAATGCGCAGACGCTTAATGTGCGGGATGGCTTCAAGCTGCGTCAAAAGCCAGTCCAGTTCATGATCTTTTGCCATCAGCGGGTCACCGCCGGAAAAAATAATCTCATCCAGCTCTGGATGGGCGGCGATATAGTCCAGCGCAACCTGCCAGTTGCGCTTATTTCCCTGGTTTTCGGCATACGGGAAGTGCCGACGGAAGCAGTAACGACAATTTACCGCACAGCCGCCTTTTACCAGCAGCAGGGCGCGATTGAGATATTTGTGCAGTAAACCCGGCACCACGCTGTTTTGCTCTTCCAGCGGATCGGTGCTGTAGCCCGGCGCTGTAATAAACTCATCCTGCGACGTAAGGGTTTGTTTTAATAAAGGATCGTCAGGGTTGCCTTTTTCCATGCGCGCAACAAACGCGCGGGGAACGCGCAGGGCGAAAAGTCGCTTTGCCTCACGGCCAGCAAGCAACTCCGGATGCTGATCGAGGTCTAAAAGACGCAGCAATTCATCAGGACTGGTGATTACATCGGCAAGTTGCGATAACCAATCTTCTCTGGATGGGGTGTTTAGGGTTACAATATGCGCCATTTTGTGGCTTAGCTACCAGTTAACAAATTTAGAGGGCCTTATGGCAACGTACTATAGCAACGATTTTCGTGCTGGTCTTAAAATCATGATGGACGGCGAACCGTACGCGGTTGAAGCCAGCGAATTCGTTAAACCAGGTAAAGGCCAGGCATTCGCACGCGTTAAGCTGCGCCGCCTGCTGACCGGCACCCGTGTTGAGAAAACCTTCAAATCTACTGACTCCGCTGAAGGCGCTGATGTTGTCGATATGAACCTGACTTACCTGTACAACGACGGTGAGTTCTGGCACTTCATGAACAACGAAACCTTCGAGCAGCTGTCTGCTGACGCGAAAGCGATTGGCGATAACGCTAAGTGGCTGCTGGATCAGGCTGAGTGCATCGTGACCCTGTGGAACGGCCAGCCTATCGCCGTTACCCCACCAAACTTTGTTGAGCTGGAAATCGTTGAAACCGATCCAGGTCTGAAAGGTGACACCGCGGGTACTGGCGGCAAGCCAGCAACGCTCTCCACCGGCGCTGTGGTGAAAGTACCGCTGTTCGTACAGATCGGTGAAGTGATCAAAGTGGATACTCGCTCCGGCGAATACGTATCTCGCGTGAAGTAATTTACGTCATGATTCAAGGCGCAGCGCCCGCTGCGCCTGATTTTTGCAGGCAGGGATGATGAAACGTACCGTTAAAATTCTGCTTCTGTTAGCGCTCTCCAGCGTACTGCTTTCCGGCTGTAACACCGCCCGTGGCATGGGGGAAGATATCCAGGACCTCGGTCATATCATTTCTCACGCAGCCAGCTAAGTCCGTCTAATTTTCCTAAAATTGCTTCCTTTTCCGTCAATCGGCGGGATCTTGTCTATTCTTAAGTTGCTATACACAAAACAACTTTGGCTATAAAAGGAAGATATTATGGTTAAGAAAACAATTGCAGCGATCTTTTCTGTCCTCGTGCTTTCCTCCGTGTTGACTGCATGTAATACCACCCGCGGCGTAGGGGAAGATATCTCCGACGGTGGTAACGCGATTTCTGGTGCAGCAACTAAAGCTCAGAACTAATTAAGCATGGACGGTACGGCACGTGAGTTTCACCGTACCGTCAATTCTCTGCTTCCTGCAGGGATAAAAACGGTGAAAAGCGTGTATCCATATGCAGCTTCATGCGGATATTGCGTTTATAGGTATAAACCGTTTTTCCGTTAATGCTCAGGTGAGCGGCTATCTTTTGGTTGCTCGCGCCGTCCATCCATAACGTCAACACTTTCTCCTCCTGTCGTGTCAGCAAGGGGGCGGCCACCGTCGGGCGGTACGTGCTTGCGCGCGAAATTAACGCGTCATTGATAACCGTCGCGATTTCCTCAAGAGGGGCATTTTTCATTAGCGAAGACCAGACCGGGAAGTTCCCGAGCCAGGTCGCCAGGTCCTTGTCCTCTCCCGATTGCAGCATAATAAAAGGTAATTTTTCGCTGGCGTTCAGCAAGGAAGAGAGTTGCTGGAAATGGTGAATATCCTGCCTGAAACCATGCAGGTCAGCGATGACCAGCTCAGGTTTCCATTGCAGAATGTGCTCCCTGGCGAGGAATAGATTGTTCAGCCCGGTCACAACGTAGTGCCCCGGGAACAAACCGGAATGATTGAGCCATGCTTCAAACCCGGTGCGGGTGAAGTGACAACGGTCAATCAAAAGAATCTTGAACATATTTTATTCGCAGTCGGCTAGTGGTTTGGCTTCCTGCCATCAGAAAGCACATCATCATAGAGAAGTCCGATGAGCTATAAATGCCTGAACTCCGCGCCATACTGCGGCTATTTCTGGGCTTAACGCGTTCATCAGAAAATGATTGAAAAAAAAACGCACGCTAACCAAAATATGGGGTGTTATCTGCCTTGCGGGACGACCCGTAAGCGCTTCCTTCATCGGGGACGGCCCCAACTGTTTTTAAGTTAAGGAGCCCGAGATGTCCTGGATTATTCTCTTTATTGCTGGTCTGCTCGAAGTGGTATGGGCGATTGGTCTCAAGTACACCCACGGATTTACCCGCCTGACGCCCAGCGTTATTACCGTTACGGCGATGATCGTGAGCATTGTTCTGCTATCGTGGGCAATGCGTTCTCTGCCCGTGGGAACGGCCTATGCCGTCTGGACGGGGATCGGTGCCGTAGGCGCGGCGATTACCGGCATTCTGCTGCTGGGTGAGTCAGCGAGCCTGGCGCGCATTGCCAGCCTCGCTCTGATTGTTGCCGGTATCATTGGGCTGAAGCTCAGTACCCATTAACGGGGCTGTTTTACCCAGATGAGTTTCGACACATCAAACCCCTGTCGGGTCGCGACGTCCAGCATCTGCTGTTTCATTTCTGACGAAATAGTTGGCGTGCGGGAAAGTATCCACAGATAGTCGCGATCCGGCCCGCAGACCAGCGCGTGACGGTACTCTCTGTCGAGTGCTATCACGTTATAGCCGCCATAAAACGGGCCGAAGAAAGAGACTTTGAGCGCGGCCCGTCGCGGGTCGCCAGTGAAGTAGGCTTTCCCGACCGACTGCTGCCACATCTCACGATCGGGATTATAGCCCCGATTGATCACCTGAATACCGCCATCATCCATTGGGCTGTAATTAGCAGTAACCTTCTCTAAGCCCTGCTCAAACCGATGGTCGAGGCGCGCGATTTCATACCATGTTCCAAGGAAGCGTTGTGCATCAAAAGGCGTGACGACGGTAACGCCAGGAGGTGGGGTAGGGGAACTGCAGGCCACCACTAAAAACGCGGCTGTCACCGCGGCGATAACAGGCAAAATGCGCATAGGAGTTTCCTTACTGTTTTTTTGTTAAGTGTAGATGACGGCAAGGAAAATGTGGTTTTTGTGCGGTGTGTTTCGCCGGGTAAGCGCAGCGCTACCCGGCAATGTTTTACTGCAGCGCGTCGAGGATACGGTATGCCGCCTCAACTCGCGCCGGGTTCGGATAGCTTTTATTCGCCAGCATCACAATGCCGAGCTGCTTTTCAGGAATAAAGGCCACGTAGCTGCCAAACCCGCCGGTTGAGCCCGTTTTGTGCACCCATGAGGCCTTAACCGGGGGAACGGGTGGACTCACTTCTCTCGCAGGCAACGGTGCCAGCGCCACCTTGTTATCACTGCCTCCGACGACGGTTTTGGCATCGACCGGCCAGTTAAGCATCTCCCAACCTAACCCCTGATACATGGCACCCACGCGCCAGTAGCGAGACTGCGCCAGCGTAATGCCTTGCTTCAGGGACGTATCCTGCAGCGCGTCAGGGGCCATATTGGCCATCACCCAGCTCGCCATATCCTGCACGTTGGTTTTCACGCCATATGCCTCTGCGTCCAGCATGCCCGGTGAAACGTGGACCGCTTTACCGTCACGATATCCCCAGGCGTAATGCGTCTCCTCCGCTTTCGGAACGTTAATCCAGGTATGATCCAGCTTGAGCGGCTTAAAGACCCGCGTCGTCATGGCCTGCTCATAGCTCATGCCGGAAGGTTTGACCGCCAGCGCGCCAAAAAGACCGATGCTGGAGTTGGCGTAAAGACGCGTTGTGCCCGGCTTCCACTGAGGCTGCCAGTTTTGATAGAAGCGCAGCAGGGAAGCGTTATCTGTGACCTCATCGGGCACCTGTAAAGGCAGGCCACCGGCGGTGTAGGTTGCCAGATCCAGCATGCGAATCCCTTGCCACTGCTTGCCGGTCAGATCAGGCCAATATTTGGTTACCGGATCGCCCAGCGAAATTTCGCCGCGGGCAATAGCATCGCCCCCCAGCACGCCGGTGAAGGTTTTACTTATAGAGCCCAGCTCGAACAGGGTTTGCGGGGTGACGGATTTGTTCGCCGCGATATCGGCCTTTCCAAAGGTAAAGTAGTGTGGCTGGCCCTGATAAATCACGGCCACCGCCATGCCTGGAATACCCTGCGCTTTCATCAGGGGCGTAACGTTGCGTTCTACCACGTCAGCCAGCTGTTTTTCCGACATCGGCGCGGCGAGTACAGAGCAGGATGTGCTGAGCAGCAGGGCGCAGCAAAGGAATTTTTTCATCATCAATTATCTTCCATAATAGCAGGTCAAGGGAGTGTCCGGGCCCGGCAGACCGCTGTAGTCTGTTGGATTTGACTATGGCTGACAAACGGTTAAATTTAGCATGAGCTGTTAATTTTTCTAACGGATGGAGCAATGACCCGCAGCTATCTTCCGCTTAATTCGCTTCGCGCCTTCGAAGCGGCCGCCCGGCACCTCAGTTTTACGCATGCCGCGATAGAGCTGAACGTCACCCATTCCGCCATCAGCCAGCACGTTAAGGCGCTGGAGCAGCATCTGAATTGCCAGCTGTTTGTCCGCGTCTCGCGCGGCCTGATGCTGACCACCGAGGGGGAAAATCTGCTGCCGGTGCTGAATGATTCATTCGATCGTATCGCCGGAATGCTGGATCGCTTTGCCAGCCAGCGCGCTCAGGAGAAGCTAAAGATTGGCGTAGTAGGGACTTTCGCCACGGGTATCCTGTTCTCTCAGCTCGCGGACTTTCGCCGCTGTTATCCGCATATCGATCTTCACCTTTCCACCCATAACAACCGCGTCGATCCGGCTGCTGAAGGGCTTGATTATACGATCCGCTACGGCGGTGGGGCGTGGCACGGCACCGAGGCGCAATTCCTGTGCCCTGCGCCGCTGGCGCCGCTTTGCTCGCCCGAAATCGCCGCCGTGCTCCAGTCTCCGGCCGACATCCTGAAGTTTACCCTGCTGCGCTCTTACCGACGCGACGAATGGTCGGCGTGGATGCAGGCGGCAGGCGAGCATCCTCCGTCGCCAACGCACCGGGTGATGGTGTTTGATTCGTCTGTCACCATGCTGGAAGCCGCACAGGCAGGTATGGGCATTGCCATTGCGCCTGTCGATATGTTTACCCATTTGCTGAACAGCGAGCGCATCGTGCAGCCGTTTACAACGCAAATTGATCTGGGCAGTTATTGGTTAACGAGACTGCAGTCGCGGGCTGAAACGTCCGCAATGCGTGAATTTGCCCTGTGGCTGGTGGGAAAGATGCAGAAATAAAAGGCCCGCCGGATGGCGGGCCAGAAGCGTCAGATAGTGACCACGGCAATCAGCGTCACCACGGTCAGGATGGTTGCCAGCCCGTAGAACACCCATTTACCGCTCGGCACATGGATTTTCAGGTCATGCATCGCATGGTGAATGCGGTGCAGGCCGCACCACAGCGGCAGGACGATCATCAGGAAGATGAACACGCGGCCAATAAAGCTGCTCGCAAACGCCAGCACGCGCTCGTAGCTCAGCGCATCGCCCGGAAACAGCCCCAGCGGCAGCATAATGCCGACCAGCAGGATGATCACCGGGGCGATGATGGCACTCCACATGCCGCCTGCGCCAAACAGGCCCCAGAAGACCGGCTCGTCTGAACGTTTTGGATTTGGATTGATCACAGTAGTCTCCTTACCAGAACAGTGCGACAAACAGAATGACAACAGTGACCAGGATCGTCACTGCCCATAGCCCTTTAATGACTGGCTCCGGCCCCATTTTTTCGTCTTTAATGATGATGTTTGCCGCTTTTGGCGCCAGTTCAAACCAGGTTTTGGTATGAAGTAGCGCCGCCGCGAGCGCGATCAGGTTCAGAACCACGATGATTGGGTTTTGCAGGAAACCGACAAAGTTCGCCCAGGTTTCCGGCCCGTGTTTAAGGGCAAAAACGCCATACATTAACTCAAGGCTGAACCAGACCGCCGGTACCGCCGTGCCTTCACGCAGCATATAGAAGCGATAAAACGGCAGGTTTTTCCACCAGGTGGACGGCACAGGCCGCACGTAGGCTTTGCGTTTAGTCGTCATCATGCACTCCTTAGCGTGGTTTCAGGGTAGCGATAAGAAAGTCTTTCGAGCTTTCCACTTTACCCTGCTGAATTGCGGCGGCCGGGTCGACGTGCTTCGGACAGACTTCGGAGCAGTAGCCCACAAACGTACAGGTCCAGACGCCGTTCTGGCCGTTTAGCTGCGCCATACGTTCTTTTTTGCCGTGGTCGCGGCTGTCTTCGTTATAGCGGTGCGCCAGGGTAATGGCGGCCGGGCCGATGAACTCCGGGTTCAGGCCAAACTGAGGACAGGCGGCGTAACACAGGCCGCAGTTGATGCAGCCGGAGAACTGATGGTATTTCGCCATCTGCGCCGGCGTCTGGGTGTTCGGACCCTGGTCCGGCGTGCGCGGGTTGCCGATGATGTACGGCTTAATCGCTTCCAGGCTTTCGATAAAGTGGGTCATATCGACCACCAGATCGCGCTCGATTGGGAAGTTGCCCAGCGCTTCAACCTTAATGCCTTTGGTGTAGTCACGCAGGAAGGTTTTACAGGCCAGCTTCGGCACCTTGTTGACCATCATGCCGCAGGAGCCGCAGATCGCCATGCGGCAGGACCAGCGGTAGCTCAGGTCCGGCGCCAGGTTGTCTTTGATATAGCCGAGCGCATCCAGGAGGGAGGTTTGCTCGTCATAAGGCACTTCGTAGAAAGCGCTGTGGGGGGCGGTATCCACTTCCGGGTTGTAGCGCACCACTTCAACTTTCAATTTTTGCATCTCAGCCATTCGCCTTCTCCTTCTTCTCGGCGGCTTCTGCTTCTGCGCCATACACGCGTTTAGCCGGTGGCAGCGTGGTGATTTTCACGTCGCTGTAGTCCAGACGCGTGGTGCCATCCGCATCGCGCCAGGCGAGAGTGTGTTTCAGGAAATTGACGTCGTCACGTTCGGTGCAGCCTTCGTCCAGACGCTGGTGGGCGCCGCGAGACTCTTTACGCGCCAGCGCAGAGTGCGCCATACATTCCGCGACGTTCAGGCCGTGGCCAAGCTCAATGGTATAGAGCAGGTCGGTGTTGAAGACGCTGGAGGTATCAGTGATGCGCACGCGCTTGAAGCGCTCCTGAAGCTCCGCCAGCTTGTCGACGGTTTTCTGCATCAGTTCCGGCGTACGGTAGATACCGCAGCCTTCTTCCATCGACAGGCCCATCTCGTCGCGGATCTTCGACCAGTTCTCGTTGCCTTCCTGGTTCACCAGATCCTTCAGGCGTTTTTCAACGTCTGTGACCTGCGCATCCAGCGCCGCACCGTTTGCTTCGCCTGCGGTCGCCGCACGCTCCATGGCGCGCTCGCCCGCCATGCGGCCAAAGACGACCAGCTCTGCCAGCGAGTTAGAGCCCAGACGGTTGGCGCCGTGCAGGCCGACGGAGGAACACTCGCCCACGGCGAACAGCCCTTTAATGCGGGTTTCACACTGCTGGTCGGTTTCAATCCCGCCCATGGTGTAGTGCGCGGTTGGGCGTACCGGAATCGGCTCTTTCACCGGGTCGACGCCCACGTAGGCTTTTGCCAGTTCGCAGATAAACGGCAGACGCTCCAGCAGTTTCTTCTCGCCCAGGTGACGCAGGTCGAGATAGACCACGTCGCCGCGCGGCGTTGAGATGGTGTTGCCCTTGCGCCACTCGTGCCAGAAGGCCTGAGAAACTTTGTCGCGCGGGCCGAGCTCCATGTATTTGTTCTTCGGCTCGCCGAGCGGGGTTTCCGGGCCCATGCCGTAATCCTGCAGATAGCGGTAGCCGTTTTTGTTAACCAGAATGCCGCCTTCACCGCGGCAGCCTTCCGTCATCAAAATGCCGGAGCCCGGCAGGCCGGTTGGGTGATACTGCACAAACTCCATATCGCGCAGCGGCACGCCGTGGCTCAGCGCCATGCCCATCCCGTCGCCGGTGACGATGCCGCCGTTGGTGTTGTAGCGATAGACGCGACCCGCACCGCCCGTTGCCATCACCACCGCATTGGCGCGGATCTGGACGAGCGTGCCTTCCATCATATTCATCGCCACCAGGCCACGTGCATGACCGTCGTCGACCAGAATGTCGAGGACAAAATGTTCATCGAAGCGCTGAATTTGTGGGAACTGAAGGGAGGTCTGGAAGAGGGTGTGCAGCATGTGGAAGCCGGTCTTATCGGCGGCGAACCAGGTGCGTTCGATCTTCATGCCACCGAAGCGGCGGACGTTGACGCTGCCGTCCGGACGGCGGCTCCACGGGCATCCCCATTGTTCCAGTTGGGTCATTTCCGTTGGGCAATGGTGAACGAAATAATCAACGACATCCTGTTCGCAAAGCCAGTCGCCCCCTGCAACCGTGTCGTGGAAATGGTATTCGAAGCTGTCATGATCCTGCGCGACGGCGGCGGATCCTCCTTCTGCTGCCACCGTGTGGCTGCGCATCGGATAGACTTTTGAAATCAATGCGATTTTAGCGTTCGGGTTGGCTTGTGCCGCAGCAATTGCAGCGCGTAATCCAGCCCCGCCAGCGCCTATTACGGCAAGATCGGCTTGAAAAGTTTGCACGACATTCCTCCAGATTTTTGTTTTCCCGCAATGCGATGCACTAAAGGAAGTTCACCTGCCCGAACGGGCGATTGCGGAAGCGATTCCACTGCTCCTTTATGGGTATAACAGTATAACCGCGTAGATGTGAGGGAAATTTGACGTGTTCGATTTTTTTGCTGTTCTGTGCGGTGATTTATCATCGTGATTGATGAAATGCATCACAAAATAATCCACATAAATGAAATACGCGTTTTTACTGCGCAAAATTTGTCTCTGCCACTGCTAACGAGTAGACTTCGTGCCCTTGTCTGAAATCGGAGAAAAACTCATGAGCGAAACGGCCACCTGGCAGCCGAGCGCATCCATCCCAAATCTGTTAAAACGCGCCGCAATTATGACGGAGATCCGCCGTTTCTTTGCCGACCGCGGCGTCCTGGAGGTGGAAACCCCGTGCATGAGTCAGGCAACGGTAACGGATATTCATCTGGTCCCGTTTGAAACCCGTTTTGTTGGCCCAGGCCACTCCCAGGGCATGAATCTGTATCTGATGACCAGCCCGGAATATCACATGAAGCGCCTGCTGGCGGCGGGGTGTGGTCCGGTGTATCAGCTGTGCCGCAGCTTCCGTAATGAAGAGATGGGGCGTCACCACAACCCGGAATTCACCATGCTGGAGTGGTACCGCCCGCACTATGATATGTACCGCCTGATGAATGAGGTGGACGATCTGCTGCAGCAGGTACTGGACTGCTCAGAAGCCGAAACGCTCTCCTATCAGCAGGCCTTCCAGCGCCATCTGGAAATCGATCCGCTGTCGGCGGACAAAGCCCAGCTGCGTGAAGTGGCGGCAAAACTGGATCTGAGCAACGTGGCGGATACCGAAGAGGATCGTGACACGCTGCTGCAGCTGCTGTTCACCTTCGGCGTGGAACCGCAGATTGGCAAAGATCGCCCGACGTTTGTCTATCACTTCCCGGCAAGCCAGGCGTCTCTGGCGCAGATCAGCACCGAAGATCACCGCGTAGCAGAGCGTTTTGAGGTTTACTACAAAGGCATCGAGCTGGCGAACGGCTTCCACGAGCTGACCGACGCGCGCGAACAGCAGCAGCGTTTCGAGCAGGACAACCGTAAGCGCGCCGCACGCGGCCTGCCACAGCAGCCGATCGATACCAACCTGCTGGAAGCTTTAAAGGCGGGTCTGCCAGATTGCTCCGGCGTGGCGCTGGGCGTAGACCGTCTGGTGATGCTGGCGCTGGGCGCCGAGCAGCTGGGCGATGTGATTGCCTTTACGGTCGATCGCGCCTAAAGCATGGCCGGGTGGCGCTGTCGCTTACCCGGCATATAGTATCTGTGGCAATATTCCTTTCCATTTCTTCTCCGCAACATTAAAAACTGCCATTTTCTCTGTACACGGGTCTTTTTCTTAAATTGCCTCGTATAGCCACAATATTAGTCTGGTCATCTGCTACCATCCGCGCAGTTTAATTCCTCTTCGGATGGTTATATGTCCCAGTCACTCAAAAAGATGACCCTCACCGGGCTCATTCTGATGATTTTTACGTCAGTTTTTGGCTTTGCCAACAGCCCGTCGGCTTTCTATCTGATGGGCTACAGCGCGACGCCGTTTTATATCGTTTCTGCTCTGTTCTTCTTTATCCCGTTTGCGTTGATGATGGCGGAGATGGGCTCGGCTTACCGGAAAGAAGAGGGCGGTATCTATTCATGGATGAACAACAGCATCGGCCCGCGCTACGCGTTTATCGGCACGTTTATGTGGTTCTCCTCCTACGTCGTCTGGATGGTCAGCACGGCGGCCAAAGTCTGGGTGCCGTTCTCCACGTTTCTTTTCGGTGCGGATAAAACGCAGGTCTGGTCTTTAGCCGGGCTGAGCTCCACGCAGGTGGTCGGGATTCTGGCGGTGTGCTGGATGGTGGTGGTGACGCTGGTGGCGTCAAAAGGCATCAACAAAATTGCCCGTATCACTGCCGTTGGCGGTATTTCCGTGATGTGCCTGAACCTGGTGCTGCTGCTGGTGAGTATCGCCATTCTGTGCCTGAACGGGGGACACTTCGCGCAGGAGGTGAACTTCGTTTCATCGCCTAATCCGGGCTATCAGTCCGGGCTGGCCATGCTCTCCTTCGTGGTATTTGCCATTTTTGCCTACGGCGGTATTGAAGCGGTAGGTGGGCTGGTCGATAAGACCGAGAACCCCGAAAAAAACTTTGCCAAAGGGATTATTTTTGCCGCCATCGTGATTTCCATCGGCTATTCGCTGGCGATTTTCCTCTGGGGCGTTAGCACTAACTGGCAGCAAGTGTTGAGTAACAATACCACTAACCTCGGGAACATCACCTACGTGCTGATGAAAAGCCTGGGAATGACGCTGGGTAACGCCATGCACCTGACGCCGGAAGCATCGGCCACCCTGGGGATCTGGTTTGCGCGCATTACCGGCCTGTCGATGTTCCTTGCCTATACCGGCGCGTTCTTCACGCTAATCTACTCGCCGCTGAAAGCAATCATCCAGGGTACGCCAAAAGCGCTGTGGCCGGCACGCATGACGCAGCTCAATACCGCAGGCATGCCTGCCAACGCCATGTGGATGCAGTGTCTGCTGGTGTGCGTGTTCATTCTGCTGGTGTCATTTGGCGGTGATACCGCGTCTGCGTTCTATAACAAACTGACCCTGATGGCGAACGTGTCGATGACGCTGCCGTACCTGTTCCTGACGCTGGCGTTCCCGTTCTTTAAGGCGAAGCGGGATCTTGAGCGTCCGTTTGTGATCTTCAAAACCCGCGCGGCAACGCTGCTGGCGACCACGGTGGTGGTGCTGGTCGTGGCGTTTGCCAACATCTTTACCGTTATTCAGCCCGTGGTTGAGGCGAACGACTGGAACAGCGCGCTGTGGATGGTCGGTGGGCCAGTCTTCTTCTCGCTGCTGGCGATGGGAATTTATGAGAATTACCGCCGGCGCTCAATGGCGTACGTCACGGAAGTGGCGTAGCGATAAAATGCCCCTCCCGAAAGGGAGGGGAGAACGATTACAGACTTCCCGCCGGGCGCGATCTTGCCGCCGACGTGAGCGTTTTACCCATCTTGCGTCCGTCCATGCTTTCCAGACGCATCTGGAACGGTGGGAACGGCATATCAATACCATGCTCGCGGAAGCCCGCCAGAATCAGCTGGTGGATCTCATGGCGCAGCGGCATGCGGTGTCCCATTTCGGCGGCGTAGATACGCAACTCGAAAATCTGGATCCCCTGCTGTAGATCAACCAGGAATACTTCCGGCGCAGGGTTATCGAGCACCAGCGTACAGCGTTCAGCGGCGGTGTAGAGGATCTGCGTGACCTCTTCACTGTTGGCATCCGACGGTGCCGGTACCGTCAGCACCACGCGCGTAACGGAGTCCGACAGGGACCAGTTGATAAACTGCTCGGTAATAAATGCCTTGTTCGGCACGATGATCTCTTTACGGTCCCAGTCGCTGATCGTGGTGGCGCGGGTGTTGATCTTCGTTACGCTCCCGGTCAGATCGCGGATCGTCACCGTATCGCCAATGCGAATCGGCTTTTCAAACAGGATGATCAGGCCGGATACAAAGTTAGCGAAAATCTCCTGCATGCCAAAGCCAAGGCCAAACGTCAGCGCGGCCACCAGCCACTGCAGTTTAGACCACTCAATACCAATCATTGAGAACCCGACCATTCCACCAAACAGCAGTATCAGGTATTTCGTAATGGTCGTAATGGCGTATCCCGTGCCGGGGGTTAAATCCAGATGCTGCAGCAGCGCCAGCTCCAGCAGTGCCGGGAAGTTACGCACCAGCTGGGTGGTGATGATCAGCACCAGAATCGCAATCAGCACCGCGCCTAAGGTGATCGGCTCCAGGCTTTCAACGCCCTGCACCGTGGACGTCACGTCCCACAGAGAGATGTTCTCCAGGAAGCCAAACGCGGAATGAATTTCCGACCACAGGAAGATCACCGACAGAAGGGCAATCAGCATCAGGAGGGAGCGCACCAGGCGCAGAGACTGGGTACTGATGGCATCCAGATCCAGTTCGACCTCGTCCGCATCCATCGTGCCTTCCGTGCTGTTGACATGGGTTGGCTCTTCCTCGCCACGGGCACGCTGAGCGAGGATCTCTGCCCGGCGATGCTTGGCGCGGTCAAAGGCCAGACGGCGGCGCTGGATCAGCATCCCGCGCCGGATCACGTGATACACCACCAGCAGCAGGAACCAGATCGCCACCGACGTTTCTAGTCGCGCCAGCAGCGCCTGCGAGGTTGCCAGGTAACCTACCGCCGCTGCCAGCATCGCAATCAGAGGAGCGCTCAGCAGCAAATTCCAGAGCAGCCGGTTGAACATGTTGTCGCCGCTGCCGGATTTATCCAGATAGAGCGGTATCCCCGCGCGTTTCAGGCTGAGCGTGACGATGGCCAGCGCGCCGCAGATCAGCATAAAGCAGAGGCGCCCCAGCGAGCCTGAGAATTCCCGGTCGTTGAGATTATCAAACATGATCAGCGCCATTATCAGCGGCACAATCAGCCCGATGCTCATCAGGTAATAGCGCATGGCGCGCGCCACGCGGTTACGAGGCCAGCCAAAGTGGGCGATGAACAGGCCGTTAGGCCGCGCGAACGTCGCGCAAATCATCACCACCCACAGCAACGGTACCGTGGCGGTGACACCATCGCCAATGGCGACCGCGAGCGGATAGGGCCAGGCTTCCCGCAGGCCATAGCCAAGCGTCATCCACAGCACCGGTAGCGGAGACGCGACGAGAATCGACCAGAACACGGTGCGCAGCGTCAGCCAGAAGTGATCCTGAGTGACTTTCCCCACCCGCGCGCTGGAACGCTCCAGGAAGCGGGTGAAATGTCTGCGCGAATAAATGCTGAAGCCCACCAGAACCAACGCGCCCAGCAGCGGGAAAATCGTCTCTTTACTGGTCAGCATCATCACGCTGGCCTGTCCGAGCTGGCTAAAGGTGTCGAGGGAAATCAGGCGGCGCAGATCCTGAACGATCTCAATTGGCCACGAGAAGGTCATTGGACGTACGTCGGATGTCCAGAAGAGATAACGGTGCGTAGCCTCGTTCACCTCTTTCAGCGCGTCTTCCAGCTGGCTGTTAGAGACCTTGAGTTTAGTCAGTTCCAGAATCAGCGTATCCCCGCCCTGCAGCAGGGAGTTCAGCAGTTCGCGCTGGGTGCGCAGCTGGGCTTCCAGAATACGGTTTTGCTCGCTGGTCAGAGGTTGTCCGTCAGCCTGACGGATCTGGCGTATTTGCGGCTGCTTATTGAGAAGATCTTCAAAGTGCAGTCGCTGCACGCGCAGCTGGGCCATCTCGGTATCCAGCTGCTGCGGTTTCGGCATTTCCGGCAGGCGCGCGACCTGGGCGCGTAACGCTTCGCCCAGCAGGTTTGATGACCCGAGCCACTGGGACTGCTCGCGCAGGGTGTTGAGCGCCTGGCGCACCTGCAGGGTTTGATTCGTCGCCTGACGCTGCTGGGAGGCAACCAGATCCATACGCTGCGCCTGCTGATTCAGGGCGGCAGAAAGCTCGCGGTTGACCTTAAACTGATCGACGATACCTTCCGGCAGATTGGCGCTGTTTTCCGCCAGCAGCTCGGTGCTTTCAAGCGCTCGCTCGGCTTCGCGCTGGCGCTGGCTGTTAAGCAAATTACGCAGGGCCTGAAGGTACGCATCCAGCTGCTCGCTCTGCTTCTGAGCGAGTTCAGAGCGCATCCGCGCCAGCTCCTGGCGGTTGTTGGCGGAAAGCTGCGCCAGCTCCAGCTCATCCACAAGGGCCTTCAGACGGGCAGATTCCGCCTGCAGACCCAGATTTTGCGCCTGAGCCTGCGGCGTGTTGCCGCTTTGCGTACCCACGCGGCGCTCAACGTCGTTAAGCTGGCGGCGGGCGTCGGTTTGCTGCTGCGGAAGCTGGCTGAGGGAGTCGGCAATTTCACGCGCTCGCTCCTGCTCCTGCTGAGCCTGGCGGCTCTTTTCCAGGAGCTGGCTGCTGACCTGCAGGATTTCCTGGTTCAGGGCGTCGGTGGTCATGCCTTCCGGCACTTCGCGCGGCTCATCGCGCAGATTAGCGAGTTGCGCGCGCAGCGTTTGCGAGAGTTTAGGGAAGTTGTCGATAACCTGCTGATACTGCTGAGCGCGCTCAAGCGAGCCTTTCCGCTCTTCAAGCGCGTTCAGTGCGGACTGGAGTGACTCAACGGTCTCTGGCTGAGCGGGTTTAGCCGCTTTCGCCTGCTCCAGCTCCTGGGTTATCTGTTTGGCGTCGGGGGCTGTCGCTGCGTACGCCCCCATGCTGAGGCACCAGGCCATCAGTAGAACGATAATCGGGCGCACGTCAGCGATCCTTCTGTTGTTAGCCTTCGTCTTTTTTGTCGTCAACCAGCGGGCTGGCGTCGTGCTCGGCGTCGATCTCTTCTTGCGGCAGCGGAGCAGGTTCTGCATCCGGCGTCACGAAGGTTTCGGTAGAGACCGCCAGCGGCTGACCCAGTTTGGTGACCGACAGGCTTTCGAGCTGCTCAGCCAGCTTCACTTTGCCCGGCGCAAACAGGTTGATGACGGTAGAGCCCAGCTTGAAGCGACCCATTTCCTGGCCTTTCAGCAGGGCGACAGAGCCTTCTTCTTCACCGGCAGGCCACGTCCAGCGCTTGATCACGCCTTCACGCGGCGGGGTAATGGTGCCAGCCCAGACGGTTTCGATGCTGCCGACAATGGTCGCGCCCACCAGAATCTGCGCCATAGGGCCGAATTCAGTATCGAACAGGCAGATGACGCGTTCGTTACGGGCGAATAGGTTCGGTACGTTTTGCGCGGTCAGGTGGTTCACGGAGAACAGATCGCCCGGCACGTAAATCATCTCACGCAGGATACCGTTACACGGCATGTGTACGCGGTGGTAGTCGCGCGGTGACAGATAGGTGGTGGCAAAGGTACCGTTGCGGAACAGGTCCGCCATCAGGTAATTGCCCGCCAGCAGCGCTTCCAGGCTGTAGTTATGGCCCTTCGCCTGCAGGATTTTGTCGTCTTCGATGTTACCCAACTGGCTGATCACGCCGTCTGCTGGCATCACCAGGACGTTAGGGTCGGTGTTTAGCGGGCGCACTTCGTCGCGCAGCGGGCGCACGAAAAACTCGTTGAACGTGCGGTAGCTGGCGGTGTCCGGCTTCTGCGCTTCTTTCATGTCGACCTTGTAATACTTAACGAAAAGGTCGATGACCAGTTTGGTCAGCCAGCCCGCGCGTTTGCTTGCGCCCCAGCCCGCCAGGCGAGTGAGCCACAGTTTTGGCAGAATGTATTGAAGCGAAAGTTTAAATGCGTTTAACAAGGTAGCCTCCAGGCCATTGTTTTGTCGTTCCTGATCCGGCAGTAAGCCGCCGGAACCTGAAAAAAGGGGACGATTTTAGCGATGCTTAGCTTAGTTGTCAGTTATCAGAATCAGAAAAGTTTTTACGCGTTTTTACCTGATCCATGCTCTCAAGAATGCGGTGGTAATTCTCGAAGCGGGTCTCCGCGATTTCACCTTTCTCAACCGCTTCGCGGATAGCGCAGCCTGGATCGTTATCGTGTTTGCAGTCGCGGTATTTGCAAGCGCCTAAATAATCATGGAATTCGACAAATCCATTAAAGATTTGTTCCGGCTCAAGATGCCATAAACCGAATTCACGCACGCCCGGTGAGTCGATCACATCGCCGCCGTGAGGGAAATGATAGAGACGTGAGGCGGTGGTGGTGTGCTGGCCCAGACCCGAGACGTCAGACACATCGTTAGTGAGGATCTCCTGCTGGAGGCCGAGAAGGTTGTTTAGCAGGCTCGATTTCCCCACGCCGGACTGACCCGCAAAGATGCTGATGCGATCGGTAAGCGCCTCTTCCAGCGGTTTCAGTCCGTCTTTGGTGTAGCTGGACACCATCAGAACGCGGTAGCCAATCTTGCGGTAGATATCCATCTGCTCATTAACGAAAGCCATGCCTTCGTCATCCAGCAGATCGATTTTGTTCAGCACGATAATCGGTTCAACCTGCAGCGTTTCACAGGCGACAAGGTATCGGTCGATAATATTGAGCGACAGTTCGGGCAAAATCGCCGATACGATGACAATCTGGTTAATGTTGGCGGCAATCGGCTTCACCCCGTCGTAAAAATCGGGACGGGTTAACACGGACGTACGCTCATGGACCGCTTCAACGATACCTTTTACCGTAACGCCCTCTGCCGCCTCTTTACCCGGTCGCCAGACGACGCGGTCGCCGGTCACCAGAGAACGAATGGTCCGGCGAATGTTACAGCGGTGGATTTCGCCATCGGCGGATTCCACGTCGGCGTGCATACCGAAACGGCTGATAACAACGCCTTCCGTTGGTTCGCCAAACAGGTTGTCGTCGTAATCGACCTTCTCCGAAGTGGTTTTAAGACGGCGCTGATGATTGGCATTCACGCGGCGCTGCTGCCCTTTGGAGAGTTTATTTTTACTCAATCGCACTGGCTCCTGGTCGCCCGTAAGGGGCAAAACCTCTATGATACACTCTAATTAATACTAGTTAACCTGCTACTGCCGGTTATGCGAGAAGGGTGGAAAATAACATGAGCGCGGATGAAAACAACCTGATTTGGATCGATCTCGAAATGACCGGGCTGGATCCCGAGCGCGATCGCATTATTGAGATTGCAACTCTGGTGACCGATGCCAACCTGAATATCCTTGCCGAAGGACCAACGATTGCGGTGCATCAGTCCGACGATCAGCTTGCGCTGATGGATGAGTGGAACGTGCGTACCCACACCGGCAGCGGTCTTGTCGAGCGCGTGAAGGCGAGCACGCTGGGCGATCGCGAGGCGGAACTGGCGACGCTCGAATTTCTGAAGCAGTGGGTACCAGCGGGTAAATCGCCGATCTGCGGGAACAGCATCGGTCAGGATCGCCGTTTCCTCTTCAAGTACATGCCGGAGCTGGAGTCTTACTTCCATTACCGCTATCTGGACGTGAGCACCCTGAAAGAGCTGGCGCGCCGCTGGAAACCTGAAATTCTGGACGGCTTTAAAAAACAGGGTACGCACCAGGCGATGGACGATATCCGCGAGTCCGTGGCGGAACTCGCGTACTACCGCGAAAACTTTATTAAGCTGTGATTTTGAGATCCGGCACCTTGCGTGGCCGGGTTTTTGTCGTTAAATTGTTCAGCTTGCCGATTAAATAAGCACTTGAACTGAATTTCGAAAAAATCACTTTAAGGGGGGTTGCAGCTAAAAGGATTTCTCGTATAATGCGCCTCCCGTAACGACAGAGAATTACACGTTACGACAGCAACAAAAGCAGTACAGATTTGCGGGAATAGCTCAGTTGGTAGAGCACGACCTTGCCAAGGTCGGGGTCGCGAGTTCGAGTCTCGTTTCCCGCTCCAAATTCTTCTCATCTCTAAAATATCCACAGCGAAAAGACGCGCTGGGGACGTTTTCTATTGCATCTGAAATACTCTTGTAAACAGAGTTATCCACAGAATTCTCGCTTTACCCAAACCGTACGGAAAGTTAGCAGGGTGAATAATATCTTCCCAAGTCATTGTATTAAGTGGATAAAATTTCATTTCAAAATGTTATTGAGATCACTTGACCTCTTCTCAAGTCCAGATGGCGCTTGAGTTTTTATTTTTATACACAGGCTGTGAATATATCACGCATCCCGCGTAAGCCCTTTTTCAATCACCCTAACCAGCCGCTGTTTCTTAGGAAGCTGCACCTCGACCACGCAGGCATTTCGCTTCTCGATTTGCTGCGCAATCGCCCATTCTATGTGTTCATCAAGAAGTGGGTGCTCACCTCTACGGCTTTCGAGCGCCTGAATATTCGCTTCATCCCACGGGGCATTGCCCAGCGCGACGGCCACGTTTCGCAGCCAGCGCAGGTGGCCGATACGGCGAATAGCGGAACCTTCCGTCACCTTCAGGAACCAGGCTTCGGTCCAGGCGAACAGCTCAATAAGCTGTGGCGCATGCAGCGCTTTACGCGGGCTGAAGTCCTCTTCGTCCGTCAGCTGTGAATAGCGGTTCCACGGGCAAATCAGTTGGCAGTCGTCGCAGCCGTAGATGCGGTTGCCGATAAGCGGTCGGAACTCTTCCGGGATCGCCCCTTCAAGCTCTATCGTGAGATAGGAGATGCAGCGGCGGGCATCAACGGTGTAAGGCTCAACGATGGCGCCCGTCGGGCAGATGGTCATGCAGGCCACGCAGCGGCCACAGCCTTCCTCCACCGGGCCATCTACCGGCAGGGGTAAATCTATCAGCAGCTCACCGAGGAAGAAGAACGATCCGGCGTCGCGGCTCAGGATAAGTGAGTGCTTACCTGTCCAGCCAAGTCCGGCTTTTTCGGCGATCGGGCGCTCAAGAACAGGCGCGGAATCGACAAAGGGTCTAAAATTCAGCGAATCACAGTGCTGCTGAATGGTTTCCCCGAGTTTTTTTAAGCGGTTACGCAGAAGCTTATGGTAATCACGCCCCAGAGCGTACCGGCTGACGTAACCCAGGGAGGGATTTTTTAGCGTGCGCGCAAAGGCCGCGTTGGCAGGCAGGTAGTTCATGCGCACGCTGATGACGCGTAGTGTACCCGGTAAAAGTTCATGTGGACGGGCGCGCATCATGCCGTGACGCGCCATCCACTCCATTTCGCCGTGGTATTGTTTGTCCAGCCAGGCCTGCAGTTTTGGCTCGCTGGCAGAGAGGTCGGTATCGGTAATGCCTACCTTCTGGAAGCCAAGCTCAGCACCCCACTGTTTTATTTTTTGCGCTAATTCATTGAGATCGAGGGGCTGTGACATGACGGACCATACGGTGAAGAAAAACCCCGCAAGTATACCACATTCCATCTGGCATGCGGATGACCTCCGGCGCGCCGAAAAAGAGGCCGCAGACAGTCTCGGCATTACCCTTTATGAACTGATGCAGCGCGCGGGAGAGGCGGCGTTTAACGTTGCCCGCAGCGCGTACCCGCAGTCCACTCACTGGCTGATTTTGTGCGGGCACGGCAATAACGGCGGCGACGGTTACGTCGTTGCGCGTCTTGCCGTTGCAGCCGGTCTCCGCGTTACCCTGCTGGCGCTGGAGAGTGATAAGCCCCTGCCGGAAGAGGCCTGCGCGGCGCGGGAGGCATGGCTGAACGCAGGTGGCGTGATTCATGCTCCTGATATCGTCTGGCCGGAAGATGTTGATCTGATTGTTGATGGTCTGCTGGGGACCGGGCTACGCAGCGCGCCTCGCGAAAACATTGCCGCGCTTATTGAACACGCTAACGGGTACTCTGCGCCGGTAGTCGCGTTGGATATTCCGTCGGGCCTGATCGCGCAGACCGGCGCGACGCCTGGCGCCGTTATTCAGGCTGCGCACACCGTGACCTTTATCGCTCTGAAGCCGGGCCTGTTAACCGGAAAAGCGCGGGATGTGGTCGGCGTATTGCACCATAACGCGCTGGGGCTGGAGAGCTGGCTCGTTGGACAGGAAACGCTCCTGTCGCGCTTTGATTCCTCGCAGCTAAAAGAGTGGCTTCCGCCGCGCCGCCCAACGTCTCACAAGGGCGACAACGGCAGGCTGGTGATTATTGGTGGCGATCGCGGTACGGCAGGAGCGGTTCGCATGACCGGTGAGGCGGCACTTCGCAGCGGTGCCGGGTTAGTGCGAGTACTCACTCGCATTGAAAATATTGCGCCAATCATCACAGCCCGACCGGAACTGATGGTCCATGAACTTACACCCCAGACGCTGGAAGAAAGCCTCGAGTGGGCGGATGTGGTGGTTATTGGTCCCGGGCTTGGACAACAGACATGGGGTAAACAGGCCCTGCAAAAGGTCGAGAATTTTCGTAAACCGATGCTGTGGGATGCCGACGCGCTTAACCTTCTGGCAATAAATCCGGATAAGCGTCACAATCGCATTCTGACGCCACACCCCGGCGAAGCCGCGCGCCTGCTTAACTGCAGCGTGGCAGAAATTGAAAGCGATCGCTTACTTTCTGCTCAGCGTCTGGTAAAACGTTACGGAGGTGTTGCCGTTTTGAAAGGGGCAGGCACCGTTGTCGCCAGTGACGAGACGCAGGGCATTATTGATGCCGGAAATGCGGGCATGGCGAGCGGCGGTATGGGCGATGTGCTTTCAGGCATCATCGGCGCATTGCTTGGACAGAAACTTCCCCTTTATGATGCAGCCTGTGCGGGCTGCGTGGCCCATGGCGCGGCAGCTGACAGGCTTGCTGCGCGGGAGGGGACACGCGGTATGCTGGCCACCGATCTCTTTTGCACGCTGCGGCGTGTTGTTAACCCGGATGTGATTGACGTAGAAAATGACTAATCGAGCGATTCCTTTACCTGATGAACAAGCCACTTTAGATCTCGGCAAGCGCGTGGCGCAGGCCTGTCAGGGGGCAACCGTCATTTATCTGTATGGCGATTTAGGTGCGGGTAAAACCACCTTCAGCCGGGGTTTTTTGCAGGCGTTAGGGCATAACGGGAACGTGAAAAGCCCTACCTACACGCTGGTCGAGCCGTACACCCTCGACAATCTTATGGTGTACCACTTTGATTTATACCGCCTTGCGGATCCTGAGGAGCTGGAATTTATGGGGATCCGTGATTATTTTGCCAACGACGCCATCTGCCTGGTGGAGTGGCCGCAACAAGGTGCGGGTGTGCTGCCTGACCCGGATGTCGAAATTCACTTAGATTACCAGGCTCAAGGGCGTGAGGCTCGCATCAGTGCGGTTTCCTCATCAGGGTGTTCCTTACTGGCGCGTCTCGCCGGTTAAGAGTAGGGATGACGGGATGATTAGTCGCGTTAAAGGTTGGGTGTTGGCTGCGACGGTGCTGCTGTGCGCGCAGGCCGGGGCGGCAAGCCTTTCGGATATTCAGGTGTCAAACGGCGAAAGCCAGGCCCGGATTACGTTCAGCTTTATGGGCGACCCTGAATACGCGTTTTCACAGCCAGACAGCCACAGCGTGGCGCTGGATATCAAACAGACAGGCGTGATCCAGGGGTTACCGCTGCGGTTCAGCGGTAACAACCTGGTGAAAAGTATCCGCTCGGGTACCCCTCAGGACAGCCAGTCGCTGCGCCTGGTGGTCGATCTGACCGAAAAGGGCAAAACGAAGGCGGTGAAGCAGCAAAACGGGGCGAACTATACGGTGGTCTTCACCATCAATGCCGATGTTCCGCCGCCTCCGCCGCCACCGGTTGTCGCGAAACGCGTGGAAGAACCGGTGTATACGCCTCGCCCATCGGAACCTGCGCGTAATCCGTTTAAATCGCAGAACGATCGCATCACCGCGGCAACCAGCAGTAACACGGTAACGCGTCCGGCGGTCAGCGCACGGCGTACGGTCAGCGGTGACAAAGTGATTATCGCCATTGATGCCGGGCACGGTGGACAGGATCCTGGAGCGATTGGCCCGGGCGGCACGCGAGAGAAAAATGTCACTATTGCGGTGGCCCGCAAGCTGCGGACGCTGTTAAACGATGATCCGATGTTTAAAGGCGTACTAACCCGCGACGGCGACTATTTTATCTCTGTGATGGGCCGCTCAGACGTGGCGCGCAAACAAAACGCCAATTTCCTGGTCTCCATTCACGCGGATGCCGCGCCGAACCGTAACGCGACGGGCGCCTCGGTATGGGTCCTGTCGAACCGCCGGGCAAACAGCGAAATGGCCAACTGGCTGGAAGAGCATGAGAAACAGTCTGAACTGTTAGGCGGCGCGGGTGATGTGCTGGCAAACAGCCAGTCTGACCCATACCTCAGCCAGGCGGTGCTGGATTTACAGTTCGGTCATTCTCAGCGCGTCGGGTATGATGTCGCCACTAACGTATTGAACCAGTTGCAGGGCATCGGGGCATTGCATAAGCGCCGCCCTGAACATGCGAGCCTGGGCGTTCTGCGCTCGCCGGATATTCCGTCAATTCTGGTAGAGACGGGCTTTATCAGCAATAACAGTGAAGAGCGCCTGCTGGGCAGCGACAGCTATCAGCAGCAAATTGCCGAAGCGATTTATAACGGTTTACGTAAATATTTTGAGGCGCATCCTCTGCAGTCCGCGCCGCAGGGCGGAGCAGCCCAGACGGCCAGCGCCGCGCAGCCGGGTGGGTTGACCGCCACAAATTAAGGAGATTTCATGCCGATTCAGGTTCTGCCGCCGCAGCTCGCGAACCAAATCGCCGCCGGTGAGGTGGTGGAACGCCCTGCGTCGGTGGTGAAGGAGCTGGTTGAAAATAGCCTCGATGCGGGCGCCACCCGCATTGATATTGATATCGAACGCGGCGGCGCAAAGCTTATCCGCATTCGCGACAACGGCTGCGGCATCAAAAAAGAGGAGCTGGCGCTGGCGCTGGCGCGTCATGCCACCAGTAAAATTGCCTCTCTGGATGACCTGGAAGCGATTATCAGCCTCGGTTTTCGCGGCGAAGCGCTGGCCAGTATCAGCTCGGTTTCTCGTTTAACGCTGACCTCCCGCACCGCTGAACAGCAGGAAGCCTGGCAGGCCTACGCTGAAGGGCGGGATATGGACGTCACGGTCAAACCCGCGGCGCACCCTGTCGGTACTACGCTGGAAGTTCTGGACCTGTTCTACAATACTCCCGCCCGCCGCAAGTTTATGCGTACCGAAAAAACCGAGTTCGGCCATATCGACGAGATCATCCGCCGAATTGCGCTCGCCCGTTTCGACGTCACCATCAACCTCAGCCATAACGGCAAGGTGATGCGCCAGTACCGCGCGGTGGCTGAAGGTGGTCAGAAAGAGCGACGGTTAGGCGCTATCTGCGGGACGCCGTTCCTGGAGCAGGCGTTGGCTATCGAGTGGCAGCACGGCGATCTGGCTTTACGCGGCTGGGTGGCCGATCCGAACGCCAGTAGCGCGGCGTATTCTGAAATTCAGTATTGCTACGTGAATGGCCGCATGATGCGCGACCGCCTCATTAACCACGCCATTCGCCAGGCCTGCGAAGACAAGCTCGGGGCCGATCAGCAACCGGCCTTTGTGCTTTATCTGGAGATCGACCCGCATCAGGTGGATGTCAACGTCCATCCTGCCAAGCATGAAGTGCGTTTCCATCAGTCGCGTCTGGTGCATGATTTTATCTACCAGGGCGTGCTGAGCGTGCTGCAACAGCAGCTTGAACCCACGCTGCCGCTGGAAAAAGAAGACTCCGCACCGCGCCCCATTCCGGAAAACCGTGTCGCGGCAGGCCGCAACCATTTTGCGGAGCCTGCCGTCGCGCGTGAACCAGACGCCCCGCGTTTCTCCTCTGCAGGAGCCGCGCCGCGTCCGACGGGCGTGAACTATCCGAACGCTCAGCCCGGCTATCAGAAGCAGCAGGGGACGCTGTACCGTAAACTGCTGGAAACGCCCGCAGTCGAGCGCAAAGAGCACGTTTCGGTGGCGACACCTTCCCTTGAAGGCCATAGCCAGAGTTTTGGCCGGGTGCTGACGATTATCGCACCGGATATGGCCCTGCTTGAGCGCGACGGCAAACTGCTGCTTCTGGCGCTTCCGGTTGCCGAACGCTGGCTCAAGCAGGCGCAACTGACGCCGGGGGAACATGCGGCCTGTGCGCAGCCGTTATTGATCCCGGTTCGCCTGAAAATATCCGCTGAAGAAACAAGGGTATTGCAGCGTGCAGAGGCCCAGCTGGCGCAAATGGGCATTGAAATTGTGCTCGAACCACAACATGTGACAATTCGCGCAGTGCCTTTACCCTTACGCCAACAAAATTTACAAAACTTGATTCCTGAACTGATAGGCTACCTGGCGCAGCAAACATCGTTGGAGGCTGCCAACACCGCGCAGTGGATCGCCCGCCATCTGGCCAGCGAACATTCACCGTGGAGTATGGCGCAGGCGATTACCGTGCTGGCGGAGGTGGAACGCCTCTGCCCACAGCTGGTGAAAGCGCCGCCGGGTGGGTTATTACAACCTGTTGATTTAAAAACGGCGATGACCGCCCTGAAACATGACTGACGTAAGCAAGGCGAGCCTGCCAAAGGCAATTTTTTTAATGGGCCCAACGGCCTCTGGCAAAACAGCGTTAGCCATTGAGTTACGTAAAGTTTTGCCTGTAGAGTTGATTAGCGTTGATTCCGCCCTCATCTATCGAGGGATGGACATCGGCACGGCGAAGCCCGGCGCAGACGAACTGCGTGCGGCACCGCACCGTTTGCTGGATATTCTCGACCCGGCAGAGGCTTACTCCGCAGCGGATTTCCGCCGGGATGCCTTAGCTGAGATGGCCGAGATAACGGCGGCGGGGCGTATACCGCTGTTGGTTGGCGGAACCATGCTCTACTTCAAGGCGCTGCTCGAAGGTTTGTCACCCTTACCTTCTGCAGATCCTGAAATCAGAGCAAAGATTGAGCAGCAGGCGGCAGAGCAGGGGTGGGACGCATTGCATAAGCAACTGGCAGAGATTGACCCGGTTGCGGCGGCGCGAATCCATCCAAACGATCCGCAAAGGCTTTCCCGGGCACTGGAAGTTTTTTTCATTTCGGGTAAAACTTTAACGGAACTGACGCAAACGTCAGGAGACGCTCTGCCGTATCAGGTGCATCAGTTCGCCATCGCCCCGGCGAGCCGTGAACTGCTCCATCAACGAATTGAGCAGCGTTTTCATCAGATGTTGGCTTCAGATTTTGAAGCAGAAGTGCGGGCGCTATTTGCCCGTGGAGATTTGCATACGGATATGCCTTCCGTTCGTTGTGTGGGATACCGCCAGATGTGGTCGTATCTTGAAGGTGAGATTTCATACGATGAAATGGTTTATCGAGGTGTTTGCGCCACGAGACAGTTAGCGAAGCGCCAGATCACCTGGTTGCGCGGTTGGGAGGGGGTTCACTGGTTAGACAGTGAAAAACCGCAACAGGCGTTAAACGATGTGATTGAGGTTGTTGGTGATATCGCCCACTGAATGTGTACAATTGAGACGTATCGTGCGCAATTTTTCAGAATCGCAAGGTTCTAAGTACAAAACAAGCATATAAGGAAAAGATAGAATGGCTAAGGGGCAATCTTTACAAGATCCGTTCCTGAACGCATTGCGTCGGGAACGTGTTCCAGTTTCTATTTATTTGGTGAATGGTATTAAGCTGCAAGGTCAGATTGAGTCTTTCGATCAGTTCGTGATCCTGTTGAAAAACACGGTCAGCCAGATGGTCTACAAGCACGCTATCTCTACTGTTGTTCCGTCCCGTCCGGTCTCTCATCACAGCAATAACGCTGGCGGCGGCACAGGCAGTAACTACCATCATGGCAGCAACGCGCAGGGTTCTTCTGCTCCTGCGCAGGACAGCGACGAGACCGAATAAGGTTTTAGCTGTTATCCACACGGGGAGCCAGGGATCCTGCGTTCCCCGCTGATCTTTTTAGAGAGGTTTACGCTTGTTTGACCGTTATGATGCCGGTGAGCAGGCGGTGCTGGTACACATCTATTTTTCGCAAGACAAAGATATGGAAGACCTCCAGGAGTTTGAATCTCTGGTCTCTTCCGCCGGTGTCGAAGCAATGCAGGTGATTACCGGTAGCCGTAAAGCGCCGCACCCAAAGTATTTTGTTGGTGAAGGTAAAGCAGTAGAAATTGCGGATGCCGTAAAAGCAACCGGCGCGTCAGTCGTGTTGTTTGATCATGCGCTGTCTCCAGCCCAGGAGCGCAACCTGGAAGCTCTCTGCGAATGCCGTGTTATCGATCGCACGGGATTGATTTTAGACATTTTTGCTCAGCGTGCCCGTACCCACGAGGGGAAACTGCAGGTTGAGCTGGCGCAGTTGCGCCATCTGGCGACGCGTCTGGTGCGTGGCTGGACCCACCTTGAAAGACAAAAAGGCGGGATTGGTTTGCGCGGTCCGGGTGAAACCCAGCTCGAAACCGACCGCCGTTTGCTGCGTGGCCGTATTACCCAGATCCTCTCACGTCTTGAACGTGTCGAGAAACAGCGTGAACAGGGGCGTCGGGCGCGAACCAAAGCCGACATCCCCACGGTGTCGCTGGTGGGCTATACCAACGCCGGTAAATCCACCCTGTTTAACCAGATAACTGAGGCCCAGGTGTATGCTGCAGACCAGCTGTTTGCGACCCTGGACCCGACGCTGCGCCGCATTGACGTTGCAGACGTGGGTGAAACAGTGCTGGCGGATACCGTAGGGTTTATCCGCCATCTGCCGCACGATCTGGTGGCGGCGTTTAAGGCGACGTTGCAGGAGACGCGTCAGGCGACTCTGCTGCTGCACGTGATTGATGCGGCTGACGTACGCGTGCAGGAGAACATCGACGCGGTGAACGTGGTGCTGGAAGAAATTGACGCCCACGAAATTCCCACCCTGTTGGTGATGAATAAGATCGATATGCTGGAGGATTTCGAACCGCGTATCGACCGTGATGAAGAGAACAAACCGATTCGGGTCTGGCTTTCTGCCCAGGCCGGAATCGGTGTGCCACTGCTTTTCCAGGCTTTGACAGAACGTCTTTCCGGTGAGGTAGCTCAGCACACGCTGCGACTGCCGCCACAGGAAGGCAGGCTGCGCAGCCGGTTTTATCAGCTTCAGGCGATAGAAAAAGAGTGGATGGAGGATGACGGCAGCGTGGGGATGCAGGTGCGTATGCCGATTGTTGACTGGCGTCGCCTCTGTAAACAAGAACCTGCGCTGGCGGACTATATCGTCTGATCAGAAAGGGGAAGCCTGAAAAATTCGCCCTTGCATAACAAATATGGAGCATATACATGGCGTGGAATCAGCCCGGTAATAACGGACAAGACCGCGACCCGTGGGGAAGCAGCAATAATCAAGGCGGCAACTCTGGGGGAAATGGCAACAAAGGTGGTCGCGAGCAGGGGCCGCCGGATCTGGATGATATCTTCCGCAAGCTGAGCAAAAAGCTTGGTGGCCTTGGCGGAGGAAAAGGTTCTGGCTCGGGTGGCAGTTCCAGCCAGGGACCGCGCCCGCAATTAGGTGGCCGCCTGGTGGGCATCGTTGCTGCCGGGCTGGTGATCGTCTGGGCAGCCAGCGGGTTCTACACCATTAAAGAAGCAGAACGCGGCGTGGTTACCCGTTTCGGTAAGTTCAGCCACCTGGTTGAGCCGGGCCTGAACTGGAAACCGACCTTCATTGACGACGTGACTGCGGTAAACGTGGAATCCGTCCGTGAACTGGCCGCTTCTGGCGTGATGCTGACCTCGGACGAAAACGTGGTGCGCGTTGAGATGAACGTGCAGTACCGCGTGACCGATCCTGAGCGTTATCTGTTTAGCGTGACCAGCGCCGATGACAGCCTGCGTCAGGCGACCGACAGCGCCCTGCGAGGTGTGATCGGCAAATACACCATGGACCGCATCCTGACCGAAGGTCGTACCGTTATTCGTAGCGATACCCAGCGCGAGCTGGAAGAGACGATTCGTCCGTACAACATGGGTATCACCCTGCTGGACGTCAACTTCCAGGCTGCACGTCCGCCGGAAGAGGTGAAGGCCGCGTTTGACGATGCGATTGCTGCCCGTGAAAACGAACAGCAGTACATCCGCGAAGCAGAAGCGTACACCAACGAAGTTCAGCCGCGTGCTAACGGTCAGGCGCAGCGTATTCTGGAAGAGGCGCGTGCGTATAAGACCCAGACCATCCTGGAAGCTCAGGGTGAAGTGGCTCGCTTTGCGCGCATCCTGCCGGAATACAAAGCCGCCCCGGAAATTACCCGTGAGCGTCTGTATATCGAGACTATGGAAAAAGTGCTGAGCCACACCCGCAAAGTGCTGGTTAACGACAGCAAAGGCGGAAACCTGATGGTTCTGCCGCTGGATCAGATGCTGAAAGGCGGTTCTGCACCGGCAGCGAAAGACACCAGCGGAGCGAACAACCTGCTGCGTCTGCCGCCAGCCTCATCAGGCAGCTCCAGCGCGAACACAACGCCTTCTTCGAACGATGGTGACATTATGGACCAACGCCGTGCTAACGCGCAGCGTAACGACTACCAGCGTCAGGGGGAATAAGGATGCGTAAGTCAGTTATTGCGATCATCGTCATCGTACTGGTCGTGCTGTATACCTCGATCTTTGTGGTGAAAGAGGGCGAGCGTGGGATCAAGTTCCAGTTCAGCAGCGTCGTGCGTGATGGCGACAAACGTCCGGTGATTTACGAGCCGGGCCTGCACTTCAAGGTGCCGTTTATTCAGTCTGTGAAAACGCTTGATGCGCGTATCCAGACCATGGATAACCAGGCCGACCGTTTCGTGACTAAAGAGAAGAAAGACCTGATCGTTGATTCTTACATCAAATGGCGTATCAGCGATTTCAGCCGTTACTTCCTGGCAACGGGCGGCGGTGACGTTTCTCAGGCAGAAGTGCTGCTGAAACGTAAGTTCTCTGACCGTCTGCGTTCTGAAATTGGTCGTCTTGATGTGAAAGACATCGTGACCGACTCCCGCGGTCGTCTGACCCTGGAAGTGCGCGATGCGCTGAACTCCGGTACAGCGGGCACCGAAGACGAAGTGGCAACGCCAGCAGCGGATGACGCGATTGCTAAAGCGGCCGAACGCGTTCAGGCTGAAACCAACGGTAAAGTGCCGGTGATCAACCCGAACAGTATGGCGGCGCTGGGTATCGAAGTGGTTGACGTGCGTATCAAGCAGATCAACCTGCCAGCGGAAGTGTCCGAGGCGATCTACAACCGTATGCGCGCCGAGCGTGAAGCGGTAGCCCGTCGTCACCGTTCACAGGGTCAGGAAGAGGCTGAAAAACTGCGTGCGGCAGCGGACTATGAAGTGACCAAGACGCTGGCGGAATCTGAACGTCAGGGCCGTATCCTGCGCGGTGAAGGCGATGCGGAAGCGGCGAAGCTGTTTGCCGATGCATTCAGCCAGGATCCAGACTTCTACGCCTTTATCCGTAGCCTGCGCGCTTACGAGAATAGCTTTAAGAGCAACCAGGACGTGATGGTGCTCAGCCCGGACAGCGATTTCTTCCGTTATATGAAGACGCCGACCAACGCAACGCGATAAACTCAGGCTCGTTTGAGTATTCAAACCACCGCTCCCAACGGAGCGGTGGTTTTCTTTTATAAGGATGAAAAATGAATTCAACGATCTGGCTCGCGCTGGCCCTGGTTCTGGTGCTGGAAGGTCTCGGCCCGATGCTCTATCCGCGCGCGTGGCGTCGTATGATCGCGACCATGAGTCAGCTACCGGATAATATTTTGCGTCGTTTCGGCGGTGGTCTTGTGGTTGCCGGTATCGTTATCTACTACATGTTGAGGAAAACGATTGGCTGATCAAAAACTAGCCGCAATTGGCATATTTTAGGGTCAAAAAGTGCTGTATATCTGAAAAAGCGATGGTAGAATCCATTTTTAAGCAAACGGTGATTTTGAAAAAAATGGGTAACAACGTCGTCGTACTGGGCACCCAATGGGGTGACGAAGGTAAAGGGAAGATTGTCGATCTTCTGACTGAACGGGCTAAATATGTTGTACGCTACCAGGGCGGTCACAACGCAGGCCATACTCTCGTAATCAACGGTGAAAAAACCGTCCTCCATCTTATTCCATCAGGCATTCTTCGCGAAAACGTCACCAGCATCATCGGTAACGGCGTTGTGCTGTCTCCTGCTGCGCTGATGAAAGAGATGAAAGGTCTGGAAGACCGTGGTATCCCTGTTCGTGAGCGTCTGCTGCTCTCCGAAGCCTGCCCGCTGATCCTGGACTATCACGTGGCGCTGGACGTGGCGCGTGAAAAAGCGCGTGGCGCGAAAGCGATCGGCACCACCGGTCGTGGTATCGGCCCGGCTTACGAAGATAAAGTTGCACGTCGCGGTCTGCGCGTCGGTGACCTCTTCGACAAAGCGACCTTCGCTGAAAAACTGAAAGAAGTGATGGAATATCACAACTTCCAGCTGGTGAACTTCTACAAAGCTGACGCTGTTGACTACCAGAAAGTGCTGGATGACGTCATGGCGATTGCAGACATTCTGACCGGTATGGTTGTTGATGTATCCGATCTGCTGGACCAGGCGCGCAAGCGTGGCGATTTCGTCATGTTCGAAGGTGCGCAGGGTACGCTGCTGGACATCGACCACGGTACCTATCCGTACGTTACTTCTTCTAACACCACCGCGGGTGGCGTGGCGACAGGCTCCGGCCTGGGTCCACGTTATGTGGATTACGTTCTGGGCATCATCAAAGCGTACTCTACTCGCGTAGGTGCGGGTCCATTCCCGACCGAACTGTTTGATGAAACCGGCGAGTTCCTGTGCAAGCAGGGTAACGAGTTTGGCGCGACCACCGGTCGTCGTCGTCGTACCGGCTGGCTGGATGCGGTTGCCGTGCGTCGCGCAGTACAGATCAACTCCCTGTCTGGCTTCTGCCTGACCAAGCTGGACGTACTGGACGGCCTGAAAGAAGTGAAAATCTGCGTAGGCTACCGTATGCCAGATGGCCGCGAAGTGACCACCACTCCGCTGGCTGCTGACGACTGGGAAGGTATTGAGCCAATCTACGAAACCATGCCGGGCTGGTCTGAGACCACCTTTGGTGTGAAAGAGCGTAGCGGCCTGCCGCAGGCGGCGCTGGATTACATCAAGCGCATTGAAGAACTGACCGAAGTGCCGATCGATATTATTTCTACCGGCCCGGATCGTACTGAAACGATGATCCTGCGCGACCCGTTCGACGCATAATCTTCGTGACTGCTGGCCTGCGGGGAGACCCGTAGGCCGGATAAGCGTAGCGCCAACCGGCGACCGCTCCTGGATCTCCGCTTTTTCGCCCCGTCTGTCAAATAAATTAGCCGCTAACTATCTGGCTGGTTTATCATCATTAATGAATATCTCTGCGGTTTAACCGCGTTTTCCCTTTTTCCTGAGGTTGATGTGCAGTTAACAAGTTTCACCGATTACGGCTTACGCGCGCTGATTTACATGGCGTCGTTACCCGAAGGGAAGATGACCAGTATCTCTGAAGTCACAGAGGTATACGGTGTATCCCGTAATCATATGGTCAAAATAATCAATCAACTTAGCCGTGCCGGATACGTTGCTGCCGTCCGCGGGAAGAATGGAGGGATCCGTCTTGGTAAACCGGCACAGAGTATTCGTATCGGGGATGTGGTACGCGAGCTGGAGCCCTTGTCTCTGGTGAACTGCAGCAGCGCGTTCTGCCACATTACGCCCGCTTGCCGCCTGAAACAGGCGCTTTCTAAGGCCGTGCAAAGTTTTCTCAAGGAACTGGATAACTACACGCTGGCCGATTTGGTTGAAGAGAATCAACCGCTTTATAAATTATTGCTGGTGGAATGAAGAAAATTTCCACCGGAGCTGACAACGGAGGAACCGACATGTCACAAGATCCTTTCCAGGAACGCGAAGCCGAAAAATACGCGAATCCTATCCCCAGCCGCGAGTTCATCATTGAACACTTAACAAAACGCGAAAAACCCGCCAATCGTGAAGAACTTGCCGTTGAATTAAATATTGAAGGTGAAGAGCAAATTGAAGCCCTTCGCCGCCGCCTGCGCGCGATGGAGCGTGACGGGCAACTGGTCTTTACCCGCCGCCAGTGCTACGCGCTGCCGGAACGCCTCGATCTGCTGAAAGGGACCGTCATTGGTCACCGCGATGGCTTTGGCTTCCTGCGCGTGGAAGGCCGTAAGGACGACCTTTACCTCTCATCCGAACAGATGAAAATGTGCATCCACGGCGACCAGATCCTGGCGCAGCCGCTGGGTGCAGACCGTAAAGGCCGCCGCGAAGCACGCGTGGTTCGCGTGCTGGTGCCAAAAACCAGCCAGATTGTGGGCCGCTATTTTACCGATGCGGGCGTAGGCTTCGTGGTGCCGGACGACAGCCGTCTGAGCTTCGATATTCTGATCCCACCTGAAGAGGTGATGGGCGCGCGTATGGGCTTTGTGGTGGTGGTTGAACTCACCCAGCGTCCGACCCGTCGCACCAAAGCGGTGGGTAAAATCGTCGAAGTGCTGGGCGATAACATGGGCACCGGCATGGCCGTCGATATGGCGCTGCGTACCCATGAAATTCCGTACGTCTGGCCGAAAGCGGTCGAAGAGCAGATCGAAAACCTGCGCGAAGAAGTACCGGAAGAGTCCAAAGCGGGCCGTGTGGATCTCCGCAGTCTGCCGCTGGTCACCATTGATGGTGAAGACGCCCGCGACTTCGATGATGCCGTGTACTGCGAGAAAAAACGCGGCGGCGGCTGGCGTCTGTGGGTGGCTATCGCTGACGTAAGCTATTACGTTCGTCCGCACACGCCGCTGGATAACGAAGCGCGCAGCCGTGGTACGTCGGTCTACTTCCCGTCGCAGGTGGTACCGATGCTGCCGGAAGTGCTCTCCAACGGCCTGTGCTCCCTGAACCCGCAGGTTGACCGTCTCTGTATGGTATGTGAGATGACCATCTCCACCAAAGGGCGCTTAACGGGCTACAAATTCTACGAAGCGGTAATGAGCTCGCACGCGCGTCTGACCTATACCAAGGTCTGGCATATGCTGCAGGGCGACCAGGACCTTCGCGAGCAGTACGCGCCGCTGGTTAAACACATTGAAGAGCTGCATAACCTCTACAAAACGCTGGAGCAGGCGCGCGAAGAGCGCGGCGGGATCTCCTTTGAGAGCGAAGAAGCGAAGTTTATCTTCAACGCCGAGCGCCGCATTGAGCGTATCGAACAGACCCAGCGTAACGATGCGCACAAGCTGATCGAAGAGTGTATGATTCTGGCGAATATCTCGGCGGCACGCTTCGTTGAGAAAGCCAAAGAGCCTGCGCTGTTCCGTATTCACGATAAGCCGACCACGGAAGCCATTACGTCGTTCCGCTCCGTGCTGGCTGAGCTCGGCCTGGAGCTGCCGGGCGGTAACAAGCCTGAGCCGCGCGATTACGCCGAACTGCTGGAATCCATTAGCGACCGTCCTGACGCGGAAATGCTGCAGACGATGCTGCTGCGCTCCATGAAGCAGGCGATTTACGATCCGGAAAACCGGGGGCACTTCGGCCTGGCGCTGCAGTCTTACGCGCACTTTACCTCGCCGATCCGTCGTTATCCTGACCTCTCTCTGCACCGCGCGATCAAGTATCTGCTGGCGCAGGAGCAGGGCCACAAAGGCAACGCGACCGAAACCGGCGGCTATCACTACTCCATGGACGAAGTGCTGCAACTGGGTCAGCACTGTTCCATGACCGAGCGCCGTGCGGATGAAGCGACGCGCGACGTGGCGGACTGGCTGAAGTGTGACTTTATGCTGGATCAGGTGGGCAACGTCTTTAAGGGCGTGATTGCCAGCGTGACCGGCTTTGGTTTCTTCGTTCGTCTGGATGAGCTGTTTATCGACGGTCTGGTGCACGTCTCCAGCCTGGATAACGACTACTACCGCTTCGACCAGGTCGGGCAGCGTCTGATTGGCGAATCAGGCGGCCAGACCTACCGTCTGGGCGATCGCGTGGAAGTGAAGGTCGAAGCCGTGAATATGGATGACCGTAAAATCGACTTCAGCCTGATCTCCAGCGAGCGCGCGCCGCGTAACGTCGGTAAAACCGAGCGTGAAAGGGCGAAAAAAGGCGGAAACGGCAAAGCGAGCGGTAAACGTCGCCAGGCGGGCAAAAAGGTGAACTTCGAGCCGGACAGCGCGTTCCGCGGCGAGAAGAAACAGAAGCCAAAGGCGGCGAAGAAAGAGGCTCGCTCAGCGAAAAAGCCTTCCGCGAAGACGCAGAAAATCGCTGCCGCGACAAAAGCGAAGCGCGCAGCCAAGAAAAAGCAGGCGGAATAATTCTCCCCTTACCCTGACCCTCTCCCCAACCGGGAGAGGGGAAATATTTATTACGAGAACCATCAATGAGTGAAATGATTTACGGCATCCACGCGGTGCAGGCCCTTCTCGAGCGCGCACCGGAGCGTTTTCAGGAAGTGTTTATTCTGAAAGGTCGTGAAGACAAACGTCTGATGCCGCTGATCCACGCGCTGGAAGCGCAGGGCGTGGTGATCCAGCTGGCGAACCGCCAGTTCCTGGATGAGAAAAGCGAAGGCGCGGTGCACCAGGGGATCATTGCCCGCGTGAAGCCGGGCCGTCAGTATCAGGAAAACGATCTGCCGGATCTGATTGCTGAGCTGGAGAATCCGTTCTTCCTGATCCTCGATGGCGTAACCGATCCGCACAACCTCGGCGCGTGTCTGCGTAGCGCGGATGCGGCGGGCGTGCATGCGGTGATCGTGCCGAAAGATCGCTCTGCCCAACTGAACGCGACGGCCAAGAAAGTGGCCTGCGGCGCGGCGGAAAACGTTCCGCTAATCCGCGTGACTAACCTGGCGCGCACCATGCGTCTGCTGCAGGAAGAGAATATCTGGATCGTCGGTACCGCGGGCGAAGCGGATCATACTCTGTATCAGAGCAAAATGACCGGCCGTCTGGCGCTGGTGATGGGGGCGGAAGGTGAAGGCATGCGTCGTCTGACGCGCGAGCACTGTGACGAGCTGATCAGCATCCCGATGGCGGGCAGCGTGTCGTCTCTGAACGTTTCCGTTGCAACGGGTATCTGCCTGTTTGAAGCGGTGCGCCAGCGCGGAGAATAAACAGCAAGGCCGTCCAAAGGACGGCCTTTAGTGTTTTCTCCCTCTCCCCGTGGGAGAGGGCCGGGGTGAGGGCACCAGACGGTGACAATCTCACTCCTCTAACGACCGTAAATGGTCATCCTTCCTGAGCGTCATCAGCGCGAAAATACTCACCACCGCCGTTGCCATCACGTAATAGGCCGGAATGTCCAGGTTGCCCGTCTGCTTAATCAGCCCGGTAATGATTAACCCCGCACAGCCCGAAAAAATCGCGTTCGATAACGAATAGGCCAGCCCCAGTCCCGTATAGCGCACGCGCGTCGGGAACATCTCAGACAGCATCGCCGGCCCCGGCCCTGCCAGCATGCCCACCAGACCGCCCGCAATCAGCACCACAATCGCTTTGACCGCCATCGTACTGGATTCCGCCTGCAAAATTTTCAGCAGCGGCAGGGCGAGGATCAGCAGGAGCACGGTGGCGATAATCATCACCGTTCGCCGCCCGATCCTGTCGCTCAGCATTCCCGACGGAATGATGGTGAGCGCAAACCCAATGTTAGAAATCACCGCTATCAGCAGCGCCTGATTAAACCCGGTGTGCAGCGCAGACTGCAGATAGGTCGGCATGATCACGAGGTAGGTATACCCCGCCGCGGACCAGACCATCACGCGGCCAATGCCCATCAGGATGGTTTTGAGCGTGGCGGAAGTACTGGCCTGAGCAATGACCGCTTTTTCCTTCTGCTGCACAAAGCTCGGCGTCTCTTCCATGCTCACCCGCAGCCACAGCGCGACCGCGCCCATCGGCAGGGCAAGGAAGAATGGAATGCGCCAGCCCCAGTCGTGCAGGGCTTCAGGCGTGAGGAGGGCAGAGAGCAGCGCGACAATACCTGCGCCTGCTAGCAGCCCAAGCGCCACGGTAAAGGACTGCCACGCGCCGTACAGACCGCGCTTGCCGCGCGGGGCGAATTCCGTCATCAGTGAGACCGCACCGCCGTACTCGCCGCCCGCGAACAGGCCCTGTAGGATGCGCAGCAGCGTAACGATCAGCGGCGCAGCAATGCCGATGCTGGCGTAGACGGGCACGATGCCGATGGCCGTGGTGGCGAGCGTCATTAGCACCAGCACAATAATCAGCGTCGGTTTTCGGCCTATCCTGTCACCAATGCGGCCAAATACCACCGCACCCAGCGGACGGAAGAAGAAGGCAATGGCAAACGAGGCCCAGGTGAGGATCAGACTGGTCAGTCCCGCCTCTCCCTCAAGCTGGAAGAAGTTCTTCGCAATCACGGTCGCCAGAAAACCGTAGACCGCAAACTCATACCACTCGATAAAGTTACCAATGGAGCCTGCAATTAATGCTCGCTTGTGCGCATCCTGTTGCATAACGATCCTCACAAAGACGGGTTAAGAATAAATTATTCAACATAAGCGGAGTAATGAAATAGTTTATTCTTATGTTCTGTGAGCTATTTCACGAATGATATCAGCGGGATCGCCATCGTGTGACCTCACTCCCATGCAGCGTTCATACGGTCTGTCCATACTTACCTTCATTGCCACTGAAGGAGGGAGACAGCATGCACTGGCAGACCCATACCGTTTTTAATCAACCAGCCCCACTCTCTAACAGCAACCTTTTCCTCTCTGACTGCGCCCTGCGCGACGCGGTTGCGCGCGAGGGTGCCGAGTGGGATATGGATCTTCTTGCCAGCATCGGACAGCAGTTAGGCACGGCGGAGTCGCTTGAGCTGGGCAGGCTGGCGAACGTGAATCCGCCGGAGCTATTACGCTACGACCCCACGGGAGAGCGGCTGGATGATGTCCGCTTTCATCCGGCATGGCACCTGCTGATGCAGGGGCTCTGCGCTAACCGGGTACATAATCTGGCATGGGAGGAAGAGGCACGAAAAGGGTCTTTCGTCGCCAGGGCCGCGCGCTTCGTGCTCCATGCTCAGGTAGAAGCGGGGACGTTATGCCCGGTGACCATGACCTTCGCCGCCACGCCGCTGTTGCAGCAGTCGCTGCCCAAACCGTTTCATGAATGGTTAACGCCGCTGATGAGCGACCGTTACGATCCCCATCTCGCGCCGGGTGGGCAAAAGCGCGGCCTGCTGATCGGCATGGGAATGACGGAAAAGCAGGGCGGCTCGGACGTGCTCAGCAACACCACCAGAGCGGAAAAATGCAGCGACGGCAGCTACCGTCTGGTGGGCCACAAGTGGTTTTTCTCCGTGCCGCAGAGCGATGCGCATCTGGTGCTGGCGCAGGCGAAAGGCGGTTTGTCCTGCTTCTTTGTCCCGCGTTTCTTACCCGACGGACAGCGCAACGCCGTCCGGCTGGAACGTCTGAAAGACAAGCTCGGCAACCGCTCGAACGCCAGCAGCGAGGCGGAGTTCCTCGATGCCTCCGGCTGGCTGCTGGGTGAAGAGGGAGAAGGCGTGCGGCAAATCCTGAAGATGGGCGGGCTGACGCGCTTCGACTGCGCGCTGGGCAGCCACGGGCTAATGCGCCGGGCGCTTTCCGTGGCGCTGTACCACGCCCATCAGCGTCAGACCTTCGGCAAAAATCTTATCGATCAGCCGCTAATGCGTGAAGTGCTAAGCCGTATGGCGCTGGTGCTGGAGGGGCATACGGCGCTGTTGTTCCGTCTGGCCCGGGCGTGGGATAACCGCACCGACCCGCAGGAGGCCGCCTGGGCGCGGCTTTTTACCCCGGCCGCAAAATTCAGCGTGTGCAAAGCGGGCATTCCGTTCGTGGCGGAGGCGATGGAGGCACTCGGCGGGGTCGGGTACTGCGAGGAGAATGAACTTCCACGCCTGTATCGCGAGATGCCGGTGAACAGCATCTGGGAAGGATCGGGCAATATCATGTGCTTGGACGTGCTGCGCGTGCTGGCGAAGCAGCCAGGTATCCACGACCTGCTTGCCGACGAGTTTGCCCAGGTCAAAGGGCAGGACAGACACTTTGACCGCAGCTGGCGGCAGCTTCAGCAAAAGCTGCGTAAACCGCAGGAGGCGCAGGGGAGGGAGATCGCTCAGCAGCTCTTTTTGCTGGGGGCCGGCAGCCAGATGCTGCGGCACGCATCGCCGCCCGTGGCGCAGGCGTGGTGCCGCATGATGCTGGATACCCGTGGCGGTACGCTCATGAATGAGCAGGTGCAAAGCGATCTGCTGCTGCGCGCCACGGGCAGGGTTGGCTAGCGTTTAAGCTGGAACAGGCTGACCAGTTGGGTAAGGTGTGACCCTTTCTCGCGCAGCGTGCGTGCGGTTTGCTCGCTGCGTGAGATGCGATCGGCATTGATATGCGACGCTTCGCCAATGTGGGTCATGGCAAGATTGACCTGGCCGATTCCCGCGGACTGCTCGCGTGACGCGTGGTTAATCTCCGTGACCAGCTGGCTGATGTTGTCGATATGAACGATGATGGAATCCATCGCCAGACGCGTCTGTTCAGACAGCGCGTGGCCTTCGCCCACTTTTCGCAGGGTATCGCCAATCAGATGTTCAATCTCCTTCACCGCGTTGGCGCTTCGACCTGCCAGGGCGCGAACTTCCTGCGCGACCACGGCAAAACCTTTTCCATGCTCGCCTGCGCGTGCCGCTTCTACCGCCGCATTCAGCGCCAGAATATTAGTCTGGAACGCGATGGACTCGATCACGCGGGTGATGTCTTCGATACGTTTTGACGCTTCGCGAATGTCGTCCATGGTGGCAACCGCATGGGTCACCGTTTCACCACCCTGATGAACCGCGCGCGAGGTTTCACCTACCAGCTGCTGCGTTTGCTCCATGTTGGCGGCATTTTGCTGCACGGTCGCGGCCAGTTGCTCCATGCTGGCAGAGGTCTCTTCAACGCTGCTGGCCTGCTTGTTGATCTGCTCGGAGATGTCTCCGGTATCGGAGGCCAGCGCATTGGTGCCCAGATGGATCTCGCCCGCGGCCTCGCGGACCTGCAGGACAATTTTTTGTAGCCCATCACCGATACCGTTAATGGCTTCAACCAGCTGGCCAACCTCATCCTGTCGGGTCACGGGCAGGCTGGAGCGTAGATCGCCCGCGGCATACTGGCGGGCAAGGTCAATCACGTTACGCAGCGGACGGGTCAGCATCCGGCGAATAAGCACCACAAACAGGCCCGCGAAGAGGACAGACAACGCTACGCCGGCCAGCAGGAAACGGTCGCGCATAGCGTTAACGCTTGAGAGCAGGACTGATTTATCCACTTCACCGACGATGGTCCAGTTCCAGCCGGGCAGCGGCGTATAGGCCATTTTCAGCGTGCGACCGTCGTCGCTTACGCGTTCCAGCGAGCCTGAGGAATCGCTCAACAGCTGCTGTTGGGTGGCGCTATCCCACTTCGGCTGTTTTCCCTCTTCGCTGGCGTGGAACAGATACTGACCGCGCGTTTTGCCGTTGCTGCGGTCCAGCACGAAGAAGTGCCCGCTCTCGCCCAGGCGGCGGTTGAGGATTTTCTCGCGCATGACATTCCAGGAGTGAGTGATATCCACCCCAACGAAGATGATCCCGATAACCTGACCTTCACTGTTCTTCACGGGCTGGTACTGGGTTATGTAGCGCTTGCCAAACAGGAGCGCCAGGCCGCGGTACACCTCGCCTTTCGTGACGGAGGCAAACGCCGGGCTGCTCGTGTCCAGAACCGTCCCCATAGCGCGATCGCCATTCTCTTTGCGCAGGGAGGTGGCAACGCGAATGAAGTCGTTACCACTGCGAACAAACAGCGTTGAGATCGCTCCCGTACGGCTCAGAAAATCATCAGAAAACGTTGTATTTTCATGGAGTTCAGCGTCGCCCCCTTTCAGCAGGGGAACGGCGAGCCCGTTTATGGTCCGGGTCTGCTGAGTATCGACGCTAAACGGCTGAGGCAGAAATGTCGTAAACAGTCTGGTGTAGCTTTCGACTTCTTCGCTCAGGCTGGTATTAAACATCTGCACCATGTCGACCATACCGGTGGACTGATTATGCAGATCTTCTACCGCGAGGGCTTCAAGCTGCTGGCTGGCTTTTTGGCTGAGCAGGAAAGTGAAAAGCAGAAACAGCGTGGCGACACTGACGCCCGTCAGCAGCGACAGCTTTGTTCCAAGGCCCGCACGGCGGAAAACATTGATCATAAATTGCTCATCATTGAAAAGGTATGGTTCTTCAACGGCAGAGCGGAGATTACGTTTACTGAATTAATGTAACAAAATGTTATATTATTGTTTTGGAGTGGTTTTAAATTAGATAAAAAATTTGCAAAAACGAAAAGCCACTAAAAATAAGTGGCTTTTATCAGGAAGGATTTATACGTAGAGAATGGCCTGTACCCGCCACTGGTCGATATGGTTATCTTCCTGCATCTGGATGATGCGATACCATGACGCGCCCTGTTCATCGGCCTTTAATGCCACGATACGTTCAACGTCTTGCGGGCTCCCCGGAATGTTATTGACGGAGATCTGGCCTATTTCATTCAGACCTGTTACGCAATCCGCACTGGCGAATTCTGCTGACTGCGCGGTGGTGCTCACCAGGCCTGCAGAGAGCAACAGAGAGGTCAAAGCAAGAGTTCGTTTCATCGTCAGCTCCATTTCACATTTTTCCGGTATCCGCCGGGCAATCCTTCGCGAATAAACTCCCATTCCTTGTCGCTGGCATGGAGTTTATTGTGGACAGGAAAATGTCTATGGACGCAAAGCAGTGTAAAAGTCGTTCAAAGGTAAACCATTATTTCCGGTACAAAATGGCTTGTGAATACCACTGTCCCGTTATGATGGTTTCGTCGATCATAATAATGACGTAATAATCTGCTTTGGCAGCGACGGCTTGTGCCTTTATTGCGTCTTCTGCATCATCCGGCGAACCGCGAACGAGCGCGGAGACGGTGCCCATTCGCTGTAATCCTTCCGTCTGATTACGACGAATCTCCTGCGGATGATCGGCAACCGGGGGAGCGGGTTGCGGTGTACCCTGCAGTGCGCTACAGCCGCTGAGCAGAAACACCAGCAATAAAGCAGCAAACCTGTGCATAACCATATCTCGTTTCCTGTTAGCCATAGTGTAGTTGTCTGCGAATTTAGTTTTGGGGGAATGTTCCCGAAGTGTTATCTGGGACGTAATTTTCGAATGAAAATAGCGTCAAACCGTAATCCAGTTCTCAACATTATGAATCATTCATTCGTACAGGGTCGACAATGATTGAAATTGAAATACGCCATCTCGGCGACCATGAAATTTTACACGCTGTGCCGGCAGGGAAACGTGATAAATCGCTGCCTGTTGTGGTTTTTTATCATGGGTTTACCTCATCGAAACTGGTTTACAGTTATTTTGCAGTGGCGCTGGCTCAGGCGGGTTTTCGCGTGGTAATGCCGGATGCGCCTGACCACGGCGCGCGCTTTACGGGCAATGAGCGGGCGCGACTGGGGCAGTTCTGGCACATTCTGCACGGCAGCCTGACCGAGTTTGCCGGGTTGCGCGATGCGCTCTATGAGGCAGGGCTGGTGGCCGATAATCGGCTGGCGGTGGCCGGGGCGTCGATGGGCGGCATGACGGCGCTGGGGATTATGACGCATCATCCTGACGTGCAGTCTGTCGCCTGTCTGATGGGCTCGGGCTATTTTACCTCGCTGGCGAAGACGCTTTTCCCCCCTCAGGATTTAACGGAAATTACGCCGATGCTGGCAGAGTGGGAAGTGACCCGGGCATTGCCGCGCTTGGCCGATCGCCCGCTGCTGCTATGGCACGGTGACGCGGACGATGTTGTCCCGCCCGATGGAACCTTCCGCCTGCAGCAGGCGTTAAAGAATGAAGGACTGGACGCTAATCTGACCTGTTTGTGGGAGTCAGGCGTCCGCCACCGCATCACGCCAGCGGCGCTGGACGCCACGGTGGCTTTTTTCCGCCAGCATCTTTAAACGCGCAGGACTTTGACGCCCTGATCTTCCAGCTTCTGGAGGATCTCGGGGTTCGCCCCTTTGCCGGTGATCACCATGTCGATCTGTTCTGCGCGGCTGAACAGCATGCCTGCGCGTTCACCGACTTTGCTGCTGTCGACCAGCACAACGAGCTTGCCCACCACGTTGAGCATGTTTTGTTCCGCCATCGCGGTCAGCATATCGGTTTTATACAGGCCGTCAGCGGTCAGGCCTTTGCCGCTGGTAAACATCCAGTGCCCGGCGTAGAGACTGTTTTCGCTGTCCTGCGGGCTGAGCGTGATGGACTGGCTTTTGTTGTACTGGCCGCCCATGATCACCACGCTTTCATGTTCCTGATCGATCAGGTAGTTAGCCAGCGGCAAATAGTTGGTAATGATTTGCACCGGCTTGCCGCACATTTCACGGCCCAGCAAAAACGCCGTGGAGCCGCAGTTGATGACGACGCTCTCACCGGGGTTCACCAGCTGTGATGCCGCTCTGGCAATCCGTACTTTTTCATCGTGATTCTGCGCCTGATGAATATTCATTGGCGACCAGCGTGGACGCTGCTGGCTGATGGCTTCTGCGCCGTTGCGGACTTTTTTCAGCTTGCCGCTCTCATCCAGCTTGTTGATGTCTCGCCGCGCGGTGGCGGGGGAGATCCCTAAACGTTCGATCACTTTCTCGACGGTGATAAACCCTGTTTGCGCCAGGAGTTCCAGTAAAATTTGATGCCGTTGCGCTTCCGTCATGAGCTATTCCGATAAGAATTGATTTGAAAAGATGATATTTGAAATAGCATGAAATTACTAAAATAAATATGAAATCGCCAGACACAGGGTCTGGCGATGTGGCCTCACAATCAGAGGAAGGATTTGAACGGGAGATCTGGCTCAATGGTGAAGCAATCATCGAAGCCGCGCGGGTAGTGATACTCAAGATTGTCTTTGTCCAGCGGCCAGGTGAACTTGCCGCCTACCTGCCAGATAAAGGGCTTAAAGCCGTACTTCAGGCGGTCTTTTTTCATCTCCCACAGCACGCGGATCTCTTGCGGATCGGCCTGGAAGTTTGACCAGATATCGTGGTGGAACGGGATCACAACTTTGGTGTTGAGCGCTTCCGCCATGCGCAGCATATCGGCGCTGGTCATTTTATCCGTAATACCGCGCGGGTTTTCCCCGTACGAGCCCAGCGCCACGTCAATCTGATGTTCGTTGCCGTGCTTCGCGTAATAGTTAGAGTAGTGGGAATCACCGCTGTGATACAGGGAGCCGCCCGGCGTCTTGAACAGGTAATTCACCGCACGCTCGTCCATGCCGTCTGGCAGTACCCCAGCAGCCTTCTGGTCGGCCGGCAGGGTAATCAGCGCGGTACGGTCAAAGGCATCCAGCGCGTGGATTTCAATGTCTTTAATTTTCACCACGTCGCCAGGCTTCATCACGATGCAGCGCTCTTTCGGCACGCCCCAGCCAATCCAGAGATCTACGCAGGTTTGCGGCCCGATAAACGGTACGTCGTCCGCGCAGTTTTGCATCACCGCTGCCGCCACGTTCACGTCGATATGGTCGTTATGATCGTGAGTAGAAAGCACGGCATCGATCTGGCGAATGGCAAAAGGATCAAGCACAAACGGCGTGGTGCGCAGGTTCGGCTGGAGCTTTTCCACGCCGGCCATACGCTGCATCTGGTGGCCTTTTTTCATCAGCGGGTTACCGTGGCTCTGTTTGCCGGTGCCGCACCAGAAATCGACGCAGATATTGGCGCCGCCTTCAGATTTCAGCCAGATACCGGTGCAGCCCAGCCACCACATTGCAAACGTGCCAGGAGCAACCTGTTCCTGCTCGATCTCTTCGTTCAGCCAGCTACCCCACTCCGGAAAGGTGCTCAGAATCCATGATTCACGGGTAATGGTTTTCACTTTACTCATCGTTTTGACTCCTGGTTTAATCAAAAGTAATCACATAGTGATTCGTTATGATTAATGCTGGCACTATTTGACGTGCTTTGCAATGGTCAAAATGAGGAATTTTATCTGCGCGACTTCACGGACTCTCCACTCTTTACTTGTTAGATTATCCTGCATTAAACATTAATTTGATGAATTATAAGGATTAATTTATTTTTGTGGTGCGGTAGTGAAAATCATTACTAACAGCATGGAAATAAACTGCGTGATGCGTCACAAATAATCAAGTGCAATCTTGTGGTGATTATTTGTGATTAATAGAGTGATGGCACCAACCGCACAGGGATTGCCCCTCGTGTTCTCATTTCTGGAGAGAGTTATGGAGATCCTCTACAACGTCTTTACCGTTTTCTTTAATCAGGTAATGACCAACGCCCCGCTGTTGCTGGGTATCGTGACTTGCCTGGGGTACATCCTGCTGCGCAAAAGCGTCAGCGTGATTATTAAAGGCACCATCAAAACCATTATCGGTTTCATGCTGTTGCAGGCGGGGTCAGGCATTCTGACCAGCACGTTTAAGCCGGTCGTCGCCAAAATGTCGGAAGTGTATGGCATCAACGGCGCTATCTCTGATACGTACGCCTCAATGATGGCGACCATCGATCGCATGGGTGATGCCTATAGCTGGGTGGGGTATGCGGTGCTGCTCGCGCTGGCGCTGAACATCATTTACGTGCTCCTGCGCCGCATTACCGGCATTCGCACCATTATGCTCACCGGGCACATCATGTTCCAGCAGGCGGGGCTGATCGCGGTTTCTCTCTATATCTTCGGTTACCCAATGTGGACCACGATTATCTGCACCGCGGTGCTGGTCTCGCTCTACTGGGGTATCACCTCCAACATGATGTACAAGCCAACGCAGATCGTGACCGACGGCTGTGGCTTCTCCATCGGTCACCAGCAGCAGTTTGCCGCCTGGATTGCCTATAAAGTTGCGCCGTACCTGGGCAAAAAAGAGGAGAGTGTCGAAGACCTCAAACTGCCTGGCTGGTTGAATATCTTCCACGACAACATCGTCTCAACGGCGATTGTGATGACCCTCTTTTTCGGCGCCATTCTGCTCTCTTTCGGCATTGACGTCGTGCAGGCGATGGCGGGTAAAACCCATTGGACGGTCTATATCCTGCAGACCGGTTTCTCCTTCGCGGTAGCGATTTTCATCATCACTCAGGGCGTGCGTATGTTCGTCGCCGAGCTGTCGGAAGCCTTTAACGGCATCTCTCAGCGCCTGATCCCTGGTGCGGTACTGGCGATTGACTGTGCGGCTATCTATAGCTTTGCGCCAAACGCCGTCGTCTGGGGCTTTATGTGGGGCACCATCGGCCAGTTGATTGCGGTGGGCATCCTGGTGGGCTGCGGCTCCTCAATCCTGATCATTCCTGGCTTTATCCCGATGTTCTTCTCCAACGCCACCATTGGCGTGTTTGCGAACCACTTCGGCGGCTGGCGCGCGGCGCTCAAGATCTGCCTGGTGATGGGCATGGTGGAAATCTTCGGTTGCGTGTGGGCGGTCAAGCTCACCGGTATGAGCGCCTGGATGGGCATGGCGGACTGGTCAATTCTGGCCCCACCGATGATGCAGGGCTTTGCCTCCGTCGGTCTGGCCTTTATGGCCGTCATCATCCTGATTGCTCTGGCTTATATGTTCTTCGCTGGCCGTTCGCTGCGAGCTGAAGAAGATGCGGAAAAACAAACAGCAGAAGTGTCTGCTCATTAAGGAGTTTCGATTATGACCGTACGTATCCTGGCTGTGTGTGGCAATGGGCAAGGTAGCTCCATGATCATGAAGATGAAAGTGGACCAGTTTTTGACCCAGTCAAACATCGACCACACGGTGAACAGCTGCGCAGTGGGTGAATACAAAAGTGAACTGAACGGCGCGGACATCATCATCGCTTCAACTCATATTGCCGGTGAGATTAGCGTGTCGGGCAACAAATATGTGGTAGGCGTGCGCAACATGCTGTCGCCTGCGGATTTCGGGCCAAAACTGCTGGAAGTGATCAAAGAACACTTCCCACAAGACGTGAAGTAAGGACACCACATGAAACTACGTGATTCGCTGGCAGAGAATAACGCCATCCTTTTACAGGCCGACGCCAGCACCTGGCAGGAAGCGGTGAAGCTGAGTGTGGATCTGCTGGTTAAAGCGGACGTTGTCGAGCCGCGCTATTACCAGGCCATTCTGGATGGCGTGGCGCAGCACGGCCCCTATTTCGTGATTGCGCCGGGCCTGGCCATGCCGCACGGCCGCCCGGAAGAGGGCGTCAAGAAAACCGGTTTTGCGCTGGTGACCCTGAAAACGCCGCTGGTGTTCAACCACGAAGATAACGACCCGGTCGACATTCTCATCACCATGGCGGCCGTTGATGCCAACACCCACCAGGAGGTGGGCATCATGCAGATCGTCAACCTGTTTGATGACGAAGCCAATTTTGACCGTTTACGCGCCTGCCGCACCGCGCAGGAAGTGCTGGATTTAATTGATAACGCCACTGCGGCGGCCGTTTAAGAGGAATTGAACATGTCATTACCAATGTTGCAAGTTGCGCTGGATAACCAGACGCTGTCTCACGCTTACGAAACCACCCGCCTGATTGCGGAAGAGGTGGATATCATCGAAGTGGGGACCATTCTGTGCGTGGGCGAAGGCGTGCGCGCCGTTCGTGACCTGAAAGCGCTCTATCCGCACAAAATCGTGCTGGCGGATGCCAAGATTGCTGACGCAGGCAAAATCCTTTCCCGCATGTGCTTTGAAGCCAACGCCGACTGGGTCACCGTGATCTGCTGTGCGGATATCAACACCGCCAAAGGCGCGCTGGACGTGGCAAAAGAGTTTAACGGCGACGTGCAGATTGAACTGACCGGCTTCTGGACCTGGGAGCAGGCGCAGGAGTGGCGCGATGCGGGCATCCAGCAGGTGGTGTATCACCGCAGCCGCGATGCGCAAGCCGCAGGCGTGGCGTGGGGCGAAGCGGATATCAGCGCGATTAAGCGTCTGGCGGATATGGGCTTCAAAGTCACCGTCACCGGTGGCCTGGCGCTGGAAGATCTGCCGCTGTTCCAGGGCATCCCTATTCACGTCTTTATCGCTGGCCGCAGCATTCGCGACGCGGCATCTCCGGTGGAAGCGGCGCGTCAGTTCAAACGCTCAATCGCTCAGCTTTGGGGTTAAGGAGCGGGTATGTTGTCAAAACAGGTCCCGCTTGGCATTTATGAAAAGGCACTCCCTGCAGGGGAGTGCTGGCTGGAGCGGTTACGGCTGGCAAAACAGCTGGGTTTCGATTTTGTCGAAATGTCCGTGGATGAGACGGATGTGCGCCTTTCTCGCCTGGATTGGAGTCGCGAGCAGCGCCTGGCGCTGGTGGGCGCCATTGCCGAAACCGGCGTGCGCGTGCCGTCCATGTGTCTGAGCGCCCACCGCCGTTTTCCGCTCGGCAGTGAAGACGATGCCGTGCGCGCTGAAGGGCTGGAGATCATGCGCAAAGCCATTCGTTTTGCGCAGGATGTCGGCATCCGCGTGATCCAGCTGGCGGGTTACGACGTCTACTATCAGGAAGCCAACGACGAAACGCGCCGTCGTTTCCGTGACGGCCTGAAAGAGAGCGTTGAGATGGCAAGCCGCGCGCAGGTCACGCTGGCGATGGAGATCATGGACTACCCGTTGATGAACTCCATCAGCAAGGCGCTGGGCTATGCGCACTATCTGAATAACCCCTGGTTCCAGCTTTATCCGGATATCGGCAATCTGTCGGCCTGGGATAACGACGTGCAGATGGAGCTGCAGGCGGGCATCGGGCATATCGTTGCGGTGCACGTCAAAGATACCCGCCCTGGCGTGTTTAAAAACGTACCGTTCGGCACCGGGGTGGTGGATTTCGAACGGTGCTTCGAGACGCTCAAACAGACAGGTTATTGCGGGCCTTATCTGATTGAGATGTGGAGCGAAACGTCAGACGATCCGGCTGCGGAAGTGGCAAAAGCGCGGGACTGGGTGCGCGAGCGTATGGCGCGCGCGGGGTTACTGGAGGCTGAACATGCTTAAGCTGAAACAGCAGGTCTTTGAGGCCAATATGGATCTGCCGCGCTATGGCCTGGTAACGTTCACCTGGGGCAACGTGAGCGCCATCGACCGAGAACAAGGTCTGGTGGTGATCAAGCCGAGCGGCGTGGCGTATGAAACCATGAAAGCGGACGATATGGTTGTGGTCGACCTCGAAGGAAACGTCGTTGAGGGCAAATGGCGTCCTTCTTCTGATACGGCGACCCATCTGGCGCTGTACCAGCGTTATCCATCGCTGGGTGGCGTTGTGCATACCCACTCCACGCACGCCACCGCCTGGGCACAGGCGGGGCTGGCGATTCCGGCGCTGGGAACAACGCATGCGGACTACTTCTTTGGCGACATCCCCTGCACGCGCGCATTAACGCAGGCTGAAGTAGAAGGGGAGTACGAACGCAACACCGGCAAGGTGATTATTGAAACGCTGGGTGAAACTGAACCGCTGCATACGCCGGGTATTGTGGTCTATCAGCACGGCCCGTTCGCCTGGGGAAAAGATGCCCACGACGCCGTTCATAATGCGGTTGTCATGGAGGAAGTGGCGCGCATGGCGTGGATTGCCCGCGACATTAATCCACAGCTTCAGGGCATTGACGATTACCTGATGAACAAGCATTTCATGCGCAAGCACGGCCCGAATGCCTACTACGGGCAGAAGTGAATAAGTGCTCTGGAATACCGAAAACAGTTGTAACCGGTGGTATTCCGGAGCCATTCATAAAAAAAAGCCCCCGGACAGGGGGCAACGTCAACTATGGCTATGTTCTCGTTGTTGGCTTTCCTGGTGCTAGCGTTAAGGGTTACCGGTAGATATCTGCACTGGCGTGCATATTGCCGTTGCTGCCGGGCTCACGGGTTAACATCACGTGGTAATAGGTTGCGCCCTGGGCATCGGTCTCTTCATTTAGTGCCCGATCTGCTTCGCTTTCAGTGGCGAAATTATGATTGATATAGATTACGCCTAAGCTATGCACATCATCCATGTTTCTGGCCTGCCGGCCGTCTATTTTGATGGCTGCCATCGCGTTTGCACTGAGCAAAAGCGCCGCCATTATGGCTACTGCGATTTTTTTCATGATATGCGCTCCACGACTGCGTGCTGTGTGAGGGGAATACTCCTTCTTTAATTCAGCTAATCTCTGATTAAAGTGTAATCATTCCTCCGGCGGGGATGCGTGACCATTTCTGATGCAGTTGTTCAAAAAAACAACGCTTCCTGATGCGATTAATTTTAAATCACCCACTTAGACCAGCTTTACGCTTTGTGCGAATTATTTGTGCAATCAGCTTGAGTTTCCTGGGGGGGGCAAGTATTATGACGCGTCAATTTTTCAGCCGACCTTTAACACGTTCCTTGCCTCCCCGGGCCTCGGCTGACCCAGACAGGAGGCTGAATAATCCGTAAGGAGCAATTCGATGCGTCATTACGAAATCGTTTTTATGGTCCATCCTGACCAGAGCGAACAGGTTCCGGGTATGATCGAGCGTTACTCTGCTGCCATCACTGGTGCAGAAGGTACGATCCACCGTCTGGAAGACTGGGGCCGCCGTCAGCTGGCTTACCCGATCAACAAACTGCACAAAGCACACTACGTTCTGATGAACGTTGAAGCGCCGCAGGAAGTGATCGATGAGCTGGAAACTACCTTCCGCTTCAACGATGCCGTTATCCGCAGCATGGTTATGCGTACCAAAAACGCAGTTACCGAAGCATCTCCGATGGTTAAAGCGAAAGACGAGCGCCGTGAGCGTCGCGATGATTTCGCAAACGAAACCGCAGATGATTCTGATGCTGGGGATTCTGAAGAGTAATTTCTGATGACCAACCGTCTGGCGTTGTCCGGCATCGTATGCAGGGCTCCCCTTCGAAAGGTCAGTCCATCAGGAATTCCGCATTGCCAGTTCGTGCTTGAGCATCGTTCTGTGCAAGAGGAAGCCGGGTTTCACCGGCAGGCGTGGTGCCAAATGCCCGTTATTATTAGCGGACACGAAAACCAGGCCATTACTCACAGTTTAACGGTCGGTAGCGCAGTAATCGTTCAGGGGTTCATCTCTTGCCACAAGGCAAAGAACGGCCTGAGCAAAATGGTTCTGCATGCCGAGCAGATTGATTTGATAGATACTGGAGACTAGCCATATGGCACGTTATTTCCGTCGTCGCAAGTTCTGCCGTTTCACCGCGGAAGGCGTTCAAGAGATCGACTATAAAGATATCGCAACGCTGAAAAACTACATCACCGAAAGCGGTAAGATTGTCCCAAGCCGTATCACCGGTACTCGTGCAAAATATCAGCGTCAGCTGGCTCGCGCTATCAAACGCGCTCGCTACCTGTCCCTGCTGCCGTACACTGATCGTCATCAGTAATCGGGCACGGTCCATTAATACGACTTTAAGAGGATAAGGTAATGCAAGTTATTCTGCTTGATAAAGTAGCAAACCTGGGCAGCCTGGGTGATCAGGTTAACGTTAAAGCGGGCTACGCTCGTAACTTCCTGGTTCCACAGGGTAAAGCTGTTCCAGCTACTAAGAAAAACGTAGAGTTTTTCGAAGCACGTCGCGCTGAACTGGAAGCCAAACTGGCTGACGTTCTGGCGGCTGCTAACGCTCGCGCTGAAGCAATCAACGCACTGGGCACTGTTACCATCGCTTCCAAAGCTGGCGACGAAGGTAAACTGTTCGGTTCCATCGGTACCCGCGATATCGCTGATGCAGTTACTGCAGCAGGCGTTAAAGTGGCTAAGAGCGAAGTTCGCATGCCGAACGGCGTTCTGCGTACCACTGGTGAGCACGAAGTTGACTTCCAGGTTCACAGCGAAGTGTTCGCTAAACTGGTTGTTAACGTTGTAGCTGAGTAATTTTTTACTCTGCTCGCGTCGAAGCGCCGGCCTTGTGCCGGCGTTTTGCTATTTAAAGCTACCGGAAATTCTCTTTTTATCTCGTATGGTAGCTATTCCTGACGCATTCTCTGATAATAAATTGAAACGCAATTTTATTTATGAGATTTGTCATGGATACCGCTCTGCCCACGCCCGTCTTTGCCCGTCGACATGTGGCCTACGCCTGCGCCACGCTCTGCTGCCTGCTTTGGGGGAGCTCGTACCCGGCCATTAAAAATGGCTACGAACTCTTTCAGATCGCGACCGATGATATTCCGTCCAAAGTCGTTTTTGCCGGATACCGTTTTCTGTTTGCCGGTGCCTTGCTGCTGCTGTTTGCGCTGGCCCAGCGCAAACCGATTGGCAGGCTCACGCCCGCGCAGTTTGGCCAGCTCACGATCCTCGGGCTGACCCAGACCACCATTCAGTACACATTCTTCTATATAGGACTGGCCTACACGACGGGGGTAAACGGCTCAATCATGAACGCCACCGGGACTTTCTTCAGCGTACTGCTGGCGCACTTTATCTACCACAATGACAAACTCAGCTATAACAAAACGCTGGGCTGTATTCTTGGGTTTGCCGGGGTGATGCTGGTGAACTTTCACAGTGGGTTAAGCGATTTCCAGTTTATCTGGAAAGGCGACGGTTTTGTGGTGCTGGCGGCTTTTATTCTCTCTGCCGCCACGCTTTACGGGAAACGTATTTCCCAGACCGTCGACCCAACGGTGATGACCGGCTGGCAGCTGGCGATAGGCGGGGCTGCACTGGTTGCGGGAGGTTATGCCACGGGCGGAACGCTGGAAGTGCACAGCATGAAGGCCGTTGCGGTGCTGGGGTATCTGACGCTGCTCTCATCGGTGGCGTTCGCCCTGTGGAGCGCGCTGCTGAAAGTGAACCGGGTAAGCATGATTGCTCCGTTCAACTTTGTCATTCCTGTTGCAGGGACGGTGCTTTCCGCCATTTTCCTCGGCGAAAACATTCTGGATATCAAATACGCGATTGCGCTGGTGCTGGTCTGCTCGGGGATCTGGTGGGTGAATAAACGGAGTGCCTGAGAACAAAAGTGCCGGGTGGCGGCTTCGCCTTACCCGGCATACGCCATTAACGTGCTCTGATGAAACTGCCGTCCGGCTGGCGGGTAAACAGCACCTGCTGCCCATTTCCGGTATCAATGGTCAGCCCAGTGACCACCCCGCTGGCGTTCTGGCGAATCTGCACCATCTGGCCGTTCTGTAAGTTGCTTAGCGGTTTACCTGCGCCTTCCACTTTTGCCATGGCATACACGTCGGTCGGCGGCAGGTTGTGGTCGCGGAAAAGCTGTGCCAGGGTTTTGCCCGGCTCCACGCGATAGGAACGCCACTGCTGCTCAATGCCGGTCGGCTGCTGGGTTTGCGGCTCAGACGGCGCTGCGGCCTGCTCCTGTTCATCCTGAACGGGTTCGGGTTCAACAGGCGCGACCTGACCCGGATCGTTAGACGGGGTTACCAGCTGCGTCTGCATCGGCTGCGCGTCAGGCTGCGACCGCGTTTGCGACTGAAGATCCAGCTGCGCATTGCGGGTGACCGGCGCGGTATCAACATCATCACCGCCGGAAGGAAGCAGGAAGCCCACGATCACCATCAGCGCACCAATGATGATCCCCCTGCGGTGCAGAGGAGGCAGCGGGTCCATAATGCGAAAATTATCCGGCGCCTGCCAGATTTTCGCCAGGGTAGGTTTCAGTTCAAATCGCCCGGGCATGGCTCTCCTCCTGCTCCGCGTCTTTTATATCCTGTGCTTCGAAGTATAGTTCGCTAACTGCCTGAACGACGTAGCAAACCGGACATCCGTGACATCAGTTCGGGATTAATCCTGGTTGTCTCTATTGTTTCTGTTTCGTCGCGGTTTGTCACCTTAACTTCAGACAAAGTTTTACCCATAAGGGCATGGCTGATATGCTGCCCGCTACTTTAAATGTGATGGAAGGAAAACCCATGACCACCCCGACTTTTGACACTATCGAAGCGCAGGCAAGTTACGGTATCGGCTTGCAGGTAGGACAGCAGCTGAGCGAATCCGGCCTGGAAGGTCTGTTACCTGAAGCGCTGGTGGCGGGTATCGCTGATGCGCTGGAAGGCAAACAGCCTGCCGTTCCGGTTGACGTTGTGCATCGTGCGCTGCGTGAAATCCACGAACGTGCTGACGCCGTGCGTCGCGCGCGCTTCGAAGAGATGGCAGCCGAAGGCGTGAAATATCTGGAAGAGAACCGCGAGCGCGAAGGCGTGAACAGCACCGAATCCGGCCTGCAGTTCCGCGTGATCAACCAGGGCGACGGCGCTATCCCGGCGCGTACCGACCACGTTCGCGTGCACTACACCGGTAAGCTGATCGACGGTACCGTGTTCGACAGCTCCGTGGCGCGCGGCGAACCGGCTGAGTTCCCGGTCAACGGCGTAATTGCGGGCTGGATCGAAGCCCTGACCCTGATGCCAGTGGGTTCCAAATGGGAACTGACCATCCCGCACAACCTGGCTTACGGCGAGCGTGGCGCTGGCGCGTCCATCCCGCCATTCAGCACCCTGGTCTTTGAAGTCGAGCTGCTGGAAATCCTGTAATCGACTTTTCTTATTTCCTCTCTCCGCCCGGGGAGAGGAAAATAGTGATAAAACCCATAGTTACGACGGAATCAACATTTTATCTTGCAAACGAAACTGTTGCGTGTATTTTTGTGAGCTGTTTCGCGCTGTATGAGTGATATGACACTCACTTTCAACATATTATTAACATAATATCTAAATCATAGTATTCATCCCGCCGATTCTTACCTAATATCGATAAACCCTTACGAAGGGACCGTCATTTATTTGACGTTTTTAAAGGCCAGAAGAGCCTTAACAACACAGACAGGCATAAACAGGAAAAATTACATGGTAGATCAGGTCAAAGTCGCCGCTGCAGAAGAGGCGACGTCTGAACAGTCGCTACGGCGCAATCTCACAAACCGTCATATACAGCTTATCGCCATCGGCGGTGCCATCGGCACCGGGCTGTTTATGGGGTCGGGCAAAACCATCAGTCTTGCCGGGCCGTCGATCATCTTCGTTTATATGATCATCGGTTTTATGCTCTTCTTCGTGATGCGCGCAATGGGTGAATTGCTGCTCTCGAACCTCGAATACAAATCCTTCAGCGACTTCGCGTCGGACCTGCTCGGCCCGTGGGCGGGCTACTTTACCGGCTGGACCTACTGGTTCTGCTGGGTGGTCACCGGCATGGCGGACGTCGTGGCGATTACCGCTTACGCGCAGTTCTGGTTCCCGGGGCTGTCGGACTGGGTCGCCTCGCTGGCGGTGATTATTCTGCTGCTGAGCCTCAACCTCGCCACCGTGAAAATGTTCGGTGAGATGGAGTTCTGGTTCGCGATGATCAAGATTGTCGCTATCGTAGGGCTGATTGTGGTGGGCCTGGTGATGGTCCTGACGCACTTCCAGTCGCCAACGGGCGTTCAGGCGTCCTTCACCCATCTGTGGAATGACGGCGGCTGGTTCCCGAAAGGCATCAGCGGCTTCTTTGCGGGCTTCCAGATTGCGGTGTTTGCGTTTGTGGGGATTGAGCTTGTCGGAACGACCGCTGCGGAAACCAAAGATCCGGAGAAGTCCCTGCCGCGCGCCATCAACTCCATACCGGTGCGTATCATCATGTTCTACGTCTTCGCGCTGATCATCATTATGTCCGTGACGCCGTGGAGCTCCGTGGTGCCCAGCAAGAGCCCGTTCGTTGAGCTGTTCGTGCTGGTAGGGCTGCCTGCTGCGGCGAGCCTGATTAACTTCGTGGTGCTGACCTCTGCGGCCTCTTCCGCGAACAGCGGCGTGTTCTCAACCAGCCGTATGCTGTTTGGTCTGGCGCAGGAGGGCGTAGCGCCGAGCGCCTTTGCGAAACTCTCTAAACGTGCCGTACCGGCGAAAGGGCTGACCTTCTCCTGCATGTGCCTGCTGGGTGGCGTGGTGATGCTCTACGTGAACCCAAGCGTAATTGGCGCGTTTACCATGATCACCACGGTGTCGGCGATCCTGTTCATGTTCGTCTGGACCATTATCCTGTGCTCGTACCTCGTGTACCGCAAACAGCGTCCGCACCTGCATGAGAAGTCGATCTACAAGATGCCGCTGGGCAAGCTGATGTGCTGGGTGTGCATGGCGTTCTTCGTGTTCGTGCTGGTGCTGCTGACGCTCGAAGATGACACCCGTCAGGCGCTGATCGTCACGCCGCTGTGGTTTATCGCGCTGGGGCTGGGCTGGCTGTTTATCGGTAAGAAACGGATGGCAGGAATGCGTTAAGCATGTTGCCGGGTGGCGCTGACGCTTACCCGGCCTATGTTCGAGGACGTTGTAGGCCCGGTAAGCGCTAGCGCCACCGGGCTTTTTTATTCCCCCGCCAATGCCCGCGGGAACAGCACGTTATTCTCAAGGCTGATGTGCTCCATCAGGTCATCAATCATCTCGTTAATGCCGTTGTACATCGCTTTCCAGGTGGTGCACGCTTCCGGCGGCGGCGTGACGTTGTTAGTGGTGTGTTTGATCACATCCAGCAGTTCGCCCGCGTCATCGTGCTCGCTTTCCATTACGCTGATAGGCCCCATCGCCTGGCTTCCCATTCCCTGTTTGATCATCGGGAAGAGGATCTGCTCTTCTTTCATCATGTGGCTGGAAAGCTCTTCATGCAGCATGGTCAGGTATTTTGCCAGACCGCGCGGCACGGAAGGCTTGTCGGCATGTACGCGCTCAACTTTCGTTGCCTGCAGGATCAGCTCAGGCAGCTGTTCACGGTGGCGGTCGTGGTAACGCACGATGATATGGTCGATGATTTCCGTGAGCGGGGCGGTGCGCCAGTCTTTTTCAACAGGCTGTTCGGCCAGCAGCGCCAGCTCCGCTTCGATAGCCTCCACGTCCAGTTCCTTGCGCGAGGCCGCCCGCGCCAGCGTTTGCTTACCGCCGCAGCAGTAATCCATATCGTATTTACGGAACAGCGCGGAAGCGCGAGGGATGGAGAGCGCCAGCTCGCCGAGGGGTTGGTCGCGAAAGGCCATAGCAGTTACCTCGTCATTAAAAATATAAGATGCATGTTAAATGCATCTTTAAGGCGGCGCTATAACCCTTTAGAGGGAAGGGAGAAAGTGCGACACGGATCACAAAAAAATGTCCCGTTTAACTCCCTGAATGGATTTAGGAAAGTGGTTTAGAAAGTTTTTAAAGGTGGAGAAACAGTAAACAACCCGCCGCGCGTGCCGATAGATACACGTCAGACAAACCTGCATATAACAAAGGCAACGTATGTTTAAACGTATTAAAGTCATTACTCTTCTTATTTCGGTGCTGCTTGTGCTCGGCATCATGCAAGTGATTTCCGCGGGTATCTTTATCAACGCGCTGAATAACGATAAAGACAACTTCACCGTGTCGCAGCTTTCCAGCCAGAACGTGGCGGAATTTACCGACGCCTGGATCAGCCTGAACCAGGCGCGCGTCACACTAAACCGCGGGATGCTGCGTCTGCAAAGCAGCATGGCCTCTCAGATTAACGGCGGACAGCTGAACGAGCTGGTTAACACCGCGAAAAATCTGCTGGCCAATGCGCAGGTCCATTACGACAAATACTACGCCCTGCCGAATACCCCGGGTCTGGATGAGAACCTGGCCGATCGGCTGGAAGAGCAGTACCGCATCTACTCCGCCACGTTGACGCAAATGAACGTTCTGCTGGGCCAGGGCAACCTGGAAGATATGTTCAAACAGAATGCCGAACAGAAGCAGACGGCAATGCAAAAGGTCTATCGCGAGTGGCGCGAGGCGCAGGCTGCGCTCACCAGTAAAGGCATTCAGGATAACGAAAGCGACTACAAGCGCATCCTGTGGATCCTTTCTGCCGTCATGATCCTCGTCATTGCGGTGATTATCTCCAGCTGGATCGCCATGCGCCGGGTGCTGCTGCTGCCGCTGGAAGAGGTGATCAACCATATCCGCGCCATCGCGGCAGGGGATTTAACCCAGCCGATTCAGGCTGAAGGCAAAAACGAAATGGCTATCCTGGCGCGCAACGTTCAGGAGATGCAAACCTCGCTGGCGAACACCGTGGGCGTGGTGCGTGAAGGCGCGGATACCATCTACACCGGTGCCGGTGAAATCTCGGCGGGCAGCAACGACCTCTCTTCCCGTACCGAGCAGCAGGCCGCATCTCTGGAAGAGACGGCAGCCAGCATGGAACAGCTGACCGCCACCGTGAAGCAGAACGCGGATAACGCGCGTCAGGCGTCTCGTCTGGCGCTGGATGCCTCCTCAACCGCGAAGAAGGGCGGTAACGTGGTGGAAGGCGTGGTGCGCACCATGGACGAGATCGCCACCAGCTCCAGTAAAATCGCGCAAATTACTAACGTTATCGACGGCATTGCCTTCCAGACCAACATTCTGGCGCTGAACGCGGCGGTGGAAGCGGCGCGTGCGGGCGAGCAGGGCCGTGGCTTTGCGGTGGTTGCAGGAGAAGTACGCACGCTTGCCCAGCGCAGCGCCCAGGCGGCGAAAGAGATTAAGGCGCTGATCGATGATTCCGGCGAACGCGTCAACGCGGGTTCTCAGCTGGTGAACGAAGCGGGCGCGACGATGGCGGAAATCGTTAACGCGGTTACCCGCGTGACCGACATCATGGGCGAAATTGCCTCTGCCTCTGACGAGCAGAGCCGCGGTATCGACCAGGTGGGTCAGGCGGTAGCCGAGATGGACCGCGTGACCCAGCAGAACGCCTCGCTGGTGGAGGAGTCTGCGGCGGCAGCGGCGGCGCTGGAAGATCAGGCCGCACGCCTGAACGAAGCGGTAGCGGTGTTCAAAATAACGCGTAATCAGGCGGTCAAAGCGGCACCGGTGAAAACCTATGTGCCAAAAGCGCAGCCAGCAGCGACGGCGTCTGAAGCGAACTGGGAAACGTTTTAAAGGCTTGCCCGGTGGCGGCTACGCCTTACAAGACCTACTGTTTTGTAGGCCCTGCAAGCGTAGCGCCGCTGGGCATGACTCACATCTCCGAAGCCGGAACGACCCTCGGTTTTTCCGGCTTCGCTCTTACCGCCATCACCACTCCCACCACCAGCAGCGCGATCCCGCAGGCCGTTAACAGCGGCGGCACGCTCTGGCGCATCAGGAAGGTGTACAGCAGCCCGGCCAGGGTTTCGAACACAATCAGCGGCCCTAAGATCACCGTCGGCAGCTTCTGGCTGGCAATGTTCCAGCACAGCGCGCCCACCCAGGAGCACAGCACCGCAATCGCAACCATTAAGCCAATAAAGACCCAGGGTCTTGGCCCGAAGGGCTGGGCAAACTCCGGCTGCTGATGACCCAGCCAGAGGCATGCGCCGGCATACCCCACTAACGAGACGGGGAGCGTGACCAGCGCCTGCGCCGTTGCCCACATCATCGGGTGTTTGTCCGGGTTCTCCCGCAGCCAGCGCGCATTGCGCAGGGCGTACCAGGCCCAGCACGCGACCGAGATGAACGCTAAAACGATCCCCGAACCGTAACGCCATAAGCTGAAGTCTGCCAGGCCGTGGCGCAGCTCGGCGATATTGACGCACACCAGCCCCACGGCGGTGCAGGCCAGGGCGGGTATCATTTTCGACCACGCCAGCTTGCCGTCCCGATGGCTATAAAGCAGATTCGCGAAGATGGGGATGACCACCGGCAGCGTGCCGATAATCATGGTCGACACCGGCGCTCCGGTTCGCTGAATGGCGCTTGCCAGGCAGACGTAATAGATGAGATTGCCCATCATGGTCAGCGCCAGCGCGGTGCCCCAGTCCTGACGGCTGAGCTGTCGCAAGCGCGTACGCCCCAGCCATGCCAGAGGAAGGGCAATCAGCCCGAGCGCCAGATAACGTCCGGTAGACTGCAATATCGCCGGGTATTCCGGCACGATCAGAGGGCCGACAAAGATCAGCCCCCACATCAGACCTGCAAGCAGGGCATACAACACGCCGCTAATCATTTTTCCATCCACATTGATTTACTCTGCACTCAGTCTAGAAGGGGGAAACGCGCGCGTATTGTATGAGATTGCGCATTAGCGCCGGGTGACCTGTTTCTGGTAGCGCACGGGCGTAATGCCGTAGCGGCGGGTGAAGGCGCGGGTTAAATGCGACTGGTCGGTCAGCCCCGTTGCGGCGGCGACTTCGGCGGCGGGCATACCGTGGGTGAGAAACGCCTTGGCGCGCCACAGGCGGATGGCCATCAACATCTGGTGCGGCGTAACGTGAAAATGGGCTTTAAACTGTCGCTGGAAATGGTACGGGCTGAGCGAGACAACGTTCGCCAGTTCGTCCAGCGTCAGGGCGTGCATATAGTTGTCGTGCAAATACTCGCGCACGCGCTCGAAACGGTGTGCGCCTTCCTGAACCACCGGCGCGTGATGGGCTAGCGGCTGAAAGGTCTCGATCAGATCCAGCAATAAGCCTTTTTGCGCCAGCGGATCGTCCGTATGCCACAGGCCGTAAATTAGCCTGCCGATCTGCTGAGAGCGCTGCGGGTCGTAACGGGTTACGTCGCTGAACCACCAGTGGCGCAGGCCGGTTACCTCTTCCAGAAGATCGGGTTCGATGTAGACCATCCGGTAGCGCCAGCCGTCTTCGGTCGCGGACTCCCCGGTATGGATCTCGTCCGGGTTCATGGTAACAACGGATTTTTCAGGTGCGAGATGCTGGGTGCCGCGATAGCGAAAGCGTTCGGCGCCGGTTTCGATGGTGCCGATGCCGAAGGCTTCATGGGTGTGGGGCTCAAAGGCGTAGTCAGAGATATGCGCGTGATAGAGTTCAAGGCCCGGCAGCTGCGCCAGATGGCGAAAGCGCGCGCTGTCTCTCTCGTCAGTAAACTGTTCCGGTACGCCTTGCACGATGAGCCTCCTCATGGGTCATCACTACATTATCAGAGATGACCCGAGGGGATGCCACAAAAAATAACCAATCCGTAACAATTACAGAATGGCTTTGACGCTCTCCGCCAGCGGTGTAGTCGGGCGGCCAATCAGCTTGCTCAGGGTACGGCTGTCGTCAAACAGGCCGCCTTTGGACGCGCCCACGTCGGAGTCCGCCAGCATATCCGCCAGCCCAGCGGGTAAACCCACGCTCTTCAATGCGGCTGCAAAGTCCGCTTCGCTCAGGTTTTGATACGCCACAGGTTTACCGCTCTGCTTGCTCAGTTCCGCCGCCAGCTCGCTCAATGTCCAGCCGCGGTCGCCTGCCAGTTCGTATACCTTGCCCGCATGACCCTCTTCAGCGATCACTTTGGCTGCCGCCGCTGCATAGTCTGCGCGGGTGGCAGAGGCAATTTTGCCTTCGCCTGCGGCACCAATGAATACGCCGTGTTCCAGCGCAGGCGGCGCGCTCGCCAGGTAGTTTTCGGTGTACCAGCCGTTGCGCAGCAGGGCGTATGGCACGCCAGATTCTGCCAGCGCTTTCTCGGTTTCGACATGTTCAACGTGCAGACCCAGCGGTGATTTATCCGCGTGCAGCAGGCTGGTGTAGGCGATAAATTTCACGCCTGCCGCTTTGGCGGCGTTGATAACGTTCTGGTGCTGGGTCGCGCGCTGGCCCACTTCGCTGGAGGAGATGAGCAGCAGCTTTTCCACGCCGCTCAGCGCGGCAGTAAAGGCGGCCTTATCGGTGTAATCCGCCTGACGAACCACAATACCCTGGTTGCTTAACGCTTCAGCTTTCGCCGGGTTACGAACAATGGCAACAATCTGGTTTGCTGGAACGGTTTTCAGCAGTTCTTCAATAACGTGCTGGCCAAGCTGGCCGGTAGCGCCGGTAATCGCGATCATGATAAATCTCCTTCGTGTTTGTCTGGTGTTGTGGCACACTATCACCATAGCTAACTTTTAGTAAGTACGTACAAAAAGGTAAGTATGAAAAAAACGATCCCAACGCTCAGCGAGCAAATGCGCGATGGCAATCTCTTCGCGGAACAGTGCCCCTCACGGGAGGTGCTTAAACACGTTACCAGCCGCTGGGGCGTGCTGATCCTGCTGGCTCTGCGCGGAGGAACGCACCGTTTTAGCGAGCTGCGCCATAAAATGGGCGGGGTGAGCGAAAAGATGCTGTCCCAGTCGCTTCAGGCGCTGGAGCAGGACGGGTTTGTCGATCGCGTGTCGTATCCGGTCGTGCCGCCGCACGTCGAGTATAGCCTGACACCGATGGGCATTGAGGTGAGCGAGAAAGTCGCCGCGCTGGCGGACTGGATTGAAGTCAATACGCCGAAGGTGATGGCGAATCGGGATGAGCGTGCGGCGTAAAAGCCGGGTGGCGGTTTCGCTTTACCCGGCACAATCACCGCTACCTGCTTAAATCCACCTGATAAATCGCGAACCCGATATCATCCGTCGCGACCTTTTTCATCGGATACTGCGCCTTATCCTTAATAAACGCGGCTGCCTTATCGGACGGTGACGTTTCAAAGCGGATATCCAGTTTCGCATCGCTGTGGATTGGCGCAAGACGCCAGTTGTTATCCACCGCCGGGTGAATTTCGCCCGCCTTCTTCGACTCCGCGCCGATCCACGCCGCCAGCACCGAGCGGTTTTCGTCCGGTGACGCAAAAGCGATGTGGCTATCTCCCGTACCGGCAAACTTGCCGCCGTAGGCACGGTAGTTATTGGTTACCACCAGGAAGGTGGCATTCGGGTCGATCGCCTTGCCGTTGAAGGTCAGGTTTTTGATGCGTTCGGCCTGCGGGTTAATCGCCTGGCACTCGCCGTCATATTTCGCCGGCTGGGTGACGTCAATCTGGTAATTTACGCCGTCGATCACGTCGAAGTTGTAGGTGCGGAAGCCGTCCCAGTTAATCAGCGGCTGTGGTTTACTGCTCTTCGGGTCGATCTGGTTAAACTGTCCGGCGGAGCACTCCAGCCACTCCTTCACCTCTTTCCCCGTGGCTTTAACCACCACCAGGGTATTCGGGTAGAGATAGAGATCGGCGGCGTTACGGAAGGTCAGCTGGCCTTTTTCGACCTCAACATAGCTTGCCGGGTCGTTCTTGCGTCCGCCCACTTTGAATGGCGCAGCGGCAGACAGCACCGGCAGTTTTGCCAGATCCGGATCGCCCTGAACAAAGTGTTCGGCATAGGCTTTCTGGGCCATGTTGACCACTTGAACGGTCGGATCGTCCTGCACCAGCGCCAGGTAGCTGTACATGTTGTCGGCGGATTTGCCGATCGGCTTGCTGACGAATTCGCGGGTGGCGTCGTGGTCGTGCTTCAGCACGTCGACCAGCTTTTTATCTTCACCAGCCAGGGATTTTTTAGCCGCCGCGTCGTAAATCGGGCGCGCTTCCGCTTTTGACTGCGTCACCTTCCAGCTGCCGCTGTCGTTATTTAGCACTAGATCCACCACGCCAAGGTGGTCGCCCCACATGCCCGGCATCACCGACGGCACGCCGTTGAGCGTCCCTTTCTCGATATCCGCCCCTTTAATGCTGGCAAAATCTTTGCCCGGGAAAACAGCGTGTGCGTGGCCGAACAGGATCGCGTCAACGCCCGGGACTTCGCTCAGATAGTAAACGGAGTTCTCCGCCATGGCCTGATACGGATCGGCGGAGAGACCCGAGTGGGCGACAATCACCACCAGATCTGCGCCTTTCGCGCGCATTTCCGGCACGTACTTGCGCGCGGTTTCGGTAATGTCATTAACGGTCACTTTGCCGTCGAGGTTGGCTTTATCCCAGGTCATGATCTGCGGCGGTACGAAGCCGATATAGCCGATTTTCAGCGTCTGCTTTTTACCGTCCCGATCGACAACTTCACTCTCTTTAATCAGGTAAGGGGTAAAGAGCGGCTTTTGCGTCTTAACGTCGATGATATTGGCGTTAACGTACGGGAACTTCGCGCCGGCCAGCGCATCGTGCAGGTATTTCAGGCCGTAGTTGAATTCGTGGTTGCCCAGGTTGCCGACGGCATAGTCCAGCGTGTTCATCGCTTTATAAACCGGATGGATCTCGCCTTTCTTCAGACCTTTCGCCGCCATGTAGTCGCCGAGCGGGCTGCCCTGAATGAGATCGCCGTTGTCCACCAGCACGCTATTTTTGACTTCACCCCGCGCGGCGTTGATCAAACTTGCTGTACGTACCAGTCCGAATTTTTCCGTAGGGGTATCTTTGTAGTAATCGAAGTCCATCATATTGCTGTGCAGATCGGTCGTTTCCAGAATACGCAGATCTACCGTCGCCGCCTGCACGCTCGCTGCAATCAGCGTCGCCAGAAGCGTTGCACTAAACTTAATCATCAGAGGAGTCCTTTTTTCGATCCGTTCCACAAAAGAGTATGTATCTATCGTTTGTTGCTTACAGAAATGTGAATCCTGACAGAAAAAAGCGACCTGAAACCGGAATTGCTTCACAGATAGCGGAATTGTTCACATTACGATATAACTAAAACAAAGAGTTAACCTCACTGCGTTAACAAAGAGGTGGAAAATGCTAGATAAGATTTGTCAGCTCGCACGGGATGCGGGAGATGCCATCATGCAGGTGTATGACGGTGTAAAACCGATGGAGGTCGTCAGCAAGGCGGACGACTCCCCGGTCACGGCGGCCGATATCGCGGCGCATAAGGTGATCCTGCAAGGTCTGCAGGCCTTAACGCCGGATATCCCCGTTCTGTCTGAAGAAGCGCCGCAAAGCTGGGACGAGCGCCAGCACTGGCAGCGCTACTGGCTGGTCGATCCGCTGGACGGGACAAAAGAGTTCATCAAGCGCAACGGTGAGTTCACCGTCAATATTGCCCTGATTGAGAAGGGTAAAGCGGTGCTCGGCGTGGTCTACGCGCCGGTAATGAAGGTGATGTACAGCGCCGCAGAAGGGAAGGCCTGGAAGGAGGAGTGCGGCGTACGCAAGCAGATCCAGGTGCGCGATGCCCGTCCACCGCTGGTGGTGATTAGCCGCTCGCACAGCGACAGCGAGCTGGAGGAATACCTGCAACAGCTGGGTGAACACCAGACCACCTCGATTGGCTCGTCGCTGAAATTCTGCCTGGTGGCGGAAGGTCAGGCGCAGCTTTATCCGCGCTTTGGGCCAACCAACGTCTGGGATACCGCGGCAGGCCATGCCGTTGCCGCGGCCGCCGGGGCGCATGTCCATGACTGGCAGGGCAAGCCGCTGGACTATACCCCGCGCGAATCATTCCTCAACCCCGGCTTCCGCGTCTCTCTTTACTGAGCCAGCAGTTTGTGCAGCAGGGCGACAACCTGCTGCACCTCTTCCTGAGTTAACGCGCCGTCTTTCACCCACTGCACGCGACCGTCCTTATCCAGCACGATAATCGCGGAGCTCTCTTCCTCAAGCTGCCAGGCCTTACGCGTCACGCCGTTGCTGTCGACGATAAACTGCGACCACGGGTAGAGCTTTTTATTGCTCTCAAGGCTTGAGCGCACAAACATCCCGGAGCCAGGAATAGCATCATCGGTGTTCACAATCGTGGTGGTCTGGTAGCGGTCATGGGGGAATTTTGCGGCCTTGATCGCCTCCACCAGGCTGGCATTTTTTTCTTTTGCGGATGTACGACCGGCAATATGTTGTACAACTCTCACTTTGCCCGCGAGCTGCGCGCTATTCCAGGCTTTATAGCTAAACTTATCATTGTCGAGAATCAATTCTCCCCGGTCAGCAATGCCGACTGGCGGTACACGTTGTCCTTTTTCAATGCTGTGAGCGGAAGCCCACAGGGGCAGCAGCAGGCAGGCTGCCGCAAGGATGTTACGTAGGGTCATGGCGTTTCCTTATTGTTTGCAGGTGATCCGACCACTTGGTCATACGCTTTTAATCATAAGTGCGATCAATGTGGTTTTCCCGCAATCCCAGTGCCAGTTTGCGGGTGAACGCACATATCCATGAAAAAACGACGGCTTATACTGCTCTCTATCACGCTTTGCAAAGATTATTCTGAATAATTGTAATCAAACGGTAAATAAACTTATGCACACTGGGTAACACCGTAGTTCTGGTCTATAGTCATTGGGCATCAAAATTTGCGCTCAGGACAGTCGGGCCGATTGTGGCACCGCAAGAGCGTATGATTCGCAGGAGATACAAGAATGAAAATTTTCCAACGCTACAACCCGCTTCAGGTGGCGAAGTACGTGAAGATCCTGTTCCGTGGACGGTTGTACATCAAGGATGTTGGCGCTTTTGAGTTTGATAAGGGCAAGATCCTTGTCCCAAAAGTGAAGGACAAACAGCACCTGTCTGTGATGTCCGAAGTCAACCGTCAGGTTATGCGTCTGCAAACTGAGATGGCTTAACCAACGTGCTATGCAGTAGGTAGTTAAAAAGACGGCTCCCGATGGGAGCCGTTGATGTTTGTGGGGGTAGGTACGTTACGCCGACACCTTCTCTTCCGCGTCCGGCAGCTTCGGCACCAGTACGGTCGGCTTGTTGTCAATACGCGTCACCAGCAGCTGGTCGATGCGGTAGTTATCAATATCCACCACCTCAAACTTGTAGCCGGAGAACTTCACCGAGTCGGTGCGTTTCGGGATTTTACGCAGCATAAACATCATAAAGCCGCCGATGGTTTCGTAGTTACCGGACTGCGGGAACTCGTCGATATCCAGCACGCGCATGACGTCTTCAATCGGCGTACCGCCGTCGATCAGCCATGAATTATCGTCACGCTGAACAATCTGCTCTTCCAGTCCCTGGCCAACCAGGTCTCCCATCAGCGTGGTCATCACGTCGTTCAGCGTGATGATACCCACCACCAGCGCGTATTCATTCATGATCACCGCGAAGTCTTCCCCGGCGGTTTTGAAACTTTCCAGCGCTTCGGAGAGCGTCAGGGTGTCCGGCACAATCAGGGTATTGCGGATCTGCACGCCGCTGTTGAGCGCCAGGCTCTGGTTTGCCAGCACGCGGTTCAGCAGGTCTTTGGAGTCGACGTAACCGATGATGTGGTCGATATCTTCATTACAGACCAGGAACTTGGAGTGAGGATGCTGCGCCACTTTGTTCTTCAGGCTCTGCTCATCTTCATGTAAATCGAACCAGATAATGTTTTCACGGCCCGTCATGGAAGAGGGCACGGTACGGGATTCCAGTTCAAATACGTTCTCAATCAGCTCGTGTTCCTGCTTACGCAGCACCCCGGCCAGCGCGCCGGCTTCCACCACCGCATAAATGTCGTCAGAGGTGATGTCGTCTTTACGCACCATTGGCAGCTTAAAGATGCGGAAAATCACGTTCGCCAGGCCGTTGAAGAACCACACCAGCGGACGAAACACGTACAGACAGAAGCGCATCGGGTTGATGATACGCAAAGCTACAGCTTCTGGCGCAATCATACCGATGCGTTTCGGGGTCAGGTCTGCAAAGAGGATGAACAGGCCGGTTACCAGCGAGAAGGAGAGAATAAAGCTCAGCTGTTCGGCAAGCTCAGCGGACATGTATTTGACAAAGAGGCTATAAAACGCTGGAGAAAAGGCCGCATCGCCCACGATACCGCCGAGAATGGCGACCGCGTTAAGGCCAATCTGCACCACTGTGAAGAACATGCCGGGGTTTTCCTGCATTTTCAGGATGCGGGTGGCATTGATGTTGCCCTCGTCGGCAAGCAGCTTCAGTTTGATTTTACGGGACGCGGCCAGCGAGATCTCAGATATCGAGAAAAATGCACTGACGGCAATAAGACAAAGTATTACTAAAATACTGTTTAACATAGTTTATCCGGCTTCTCGCCAGATCCTCAGAAGGGGAGTTGATACCATTTGTGTGAAAACACGTAGAACGTCAGCTCGTAGCGTTGAGCCGATTATTTCAGCGGTAGTATAGCGTAAAGAGATGTAAATCTGCCAGAGGTCACATTTTTGGCATAAAACAGACCGGACAGCGTGCGCTGTCCGGTACGGGTGACGATTTAACGGTTAATAATCAGGCCAGCTGTGGCGGCAGGCAGACGCCGATGCCCCCGATGCCGCAGTAGCCGTACGGGTTTTTGTGCAGATACTGCTGATGATCGTCCTCGGCATAGTAGAACGGCTTCGCGGTGGCGATTTCCGTGGTCACCTCGCGCGTATCGCCTGCTTCACGCATGGCCTGCTGGAACCGCTCAAGGCTGGCGCGCGCGGCGGCGTCCTGCTCAGGCGTGAGCGGATAAATGGCCGAGCGATACTGTGTGCCGTGGTCGTTGCCCTGACGCATGCCCTGCGCCGGGTCGTGGTTTTCCCAGAAGACCTGCAGGAGCTGTTCGTAGCTGATGACCGTCGGGTCATATACCACGCGTACCGCTTCCGCATGGCCGGTTTCGCCGGAGCAGACTTCGCGGTAGGTTGGATTCGGCGTATAGCCGCCCGTGTAGCCGGCCGCGGTGCTGTAAACGCCGGGCAGCTGCCAGAAGAGGCGCTCAACGCCCCAGAAGCAGCCCATGGCGAACAGGGCGATTTCCATTCCATCAGGAACGTTGGTCATTGAATGGTTATTGACGGCGTGTAAGGTCGCCACAGGCATAGGGGTGTTGCGTCCCGGTAATGCATCAGCTTGTGAAACCAGATGCTTCTTGTCGAATAAACTCACGATGGGGCCTCCCGGGGTGCGATGTTTCGGTTAAGGTTGTCACGAAGCGTTTAATTGAACACAATAAATGCGCTGAATGAGACTAGATTTAATCATAAGAAATATTTGGGTGTTACACCCGTTTTCAACCCACGATTTGGGTTTTTGGCTTCCGGGCCGTATTTTGCCGCACGGCGGCGCTTCATTTGCTTCCAGGGTGGAAAAGGGATATTCAGGAGAAAACGTGACAAAAATCCGCCAGTTATGTTTAGTCAGTGTATTGCTGACAAGCGGGGTTGCCAGCGCGGCGAATGTCCGTTTGCAGGTTGAGGGGTTATCCGGGACGCTGGAAAAAAACGTGCGTGCGCAGCTGTCGACCATCCAGAGCGATGAGGTGACGCCGGACCGGCGTTTTCGCGCGCGCGTGGATGACGCGATCCGTGAAGGGCTAAAAGCGCTGGGGTATTACGAACCCACCATTGATTTCGATCTCCGCCCGCCGCCAAAGAAGGGGCGTCAGGTGCTTATTGCCCGCGTCTCGCCGGGCGAGCCGGTGCTGATTGGCGGCACGAACGTCATCCTGCGCGGCGGTGCGCGCACCGACCGCGACTACCTGGACCTGCTCAGCACGCGGCCGAAAATCGGCACCGTGCTCAACCACGGTGACTACGACCACTTCAAAAAAGAGCTGACGAGCGTCTCACTGCGCAAGGGCTACTTCGACAGCCAGTTCAATAAAAGCCAGTTGGGCATCGCGCTGGAGCGACGTCAGGCCTTCTGGGATATTGACTACGACAGCGGCGAACGCTACCGCTTTGGCGATGTAACGTTTGAAGGTTCGCAAATTCGTGAAGAGTATCTGCAAAACCTCGTGCCGTTTAAAAAAGGCGATTACTACCAGTCGAGCGATCTTGCGGAGCTGAACCGTCGCCTCTCCGCTACCGGCTGGTTTAACTCCGTGGTTGTCGCACCGGAATTTGATAAGTCTCGCAAAACCAAGGTGTTGCCGCTGCATGGCGTTGTCTCGCCGCGCACCGAGAACACCATTGAGACCGGTGTTGGCTACTCGACAGACGTCGGTCCGCGCGTGAAGACCTCCTGGAAAAAGCCGTGGATGAACTCCTACGGCCACAGCCTGACCACCAGCGCCAGCATTTCCGCACCGGAACAGCAGCTTGATTTCAGCTATAAAATTCCGCTGCTGAAAAACCCGCTTGAGCAATATTACCTGGTGCAGGGCGGCTTTAAGCGTACCGATTTGAACGATACCGAGCAGGACTCGACAACGCTTGCGGTTTCACGCTTCTGGGATCTCTCCAGCGGCTGGCAGCGCGCCATTAACCTGCGCTGGAGCCTTGATCACTTTACCCAGGCAAACGTCACCAACACCACTATGCTGCTTTATCCGGGCGTGATGATCAGCCGTACCCGCTCGCGCGGCGGCCTGATGCCAACCTGGGGTGATTCACAGCGTTACTCTATCGACTACTCCAATACGATGTGGGGCTCTGACGTCGACTTCACGGTGGTGCAGGCGCAAAACGTCTGGATCCGCACGCTATATGACAAACACCGCTTTGTGATGCGCGGCAATCTCGGCTGGATTGAGACGGGTGATTTCGAGCGCGTTCCGCCGGACCTGCGCTTCTTCGCCGGGGGCGACCGCAGCATTCGCGGGTATAAGTACAAATCGATCTCACCTGAAAACGAAAAAGGCCAGCTGACCGGGGCATCCAAACTGGCGACCGGATCGCTGGAGTATCAGTACAACGTCAGCGGCAAGTGGTGGGGTGCCATGTTTGTTGACGGTGGTGAAGCGGTGAACGATATCCGCCGCAGCGATTTCAAAACCGGTGCAGGCGTGGGCGTACGCTGGCAATCACCCGTCGGGCCCATCAAGCTCGATTTCGCCGTGCCGGTGGGCGACAAAGATGAACACGGATTACAGTTTTACATCGGTCTGGGGCCTGAATTATGAGTTTATGGAAGAAAATAAGCCTCGGGGTGCTGATTTTTATCGTGCTGCTGCTCGGTACGGTGGCGTTTCTGGTGGGAACGACGACCGGGCTGCATCTGCTGTTTAACGCCGCGAACCGGTGGGTGCCGGGGCTGGAAATTGGTCAGGTAACGGGCGGCTGGCGCGACCTGCGTCTGAAGAACATCCGCTACGAGCAGCCGGGCGTGGCGGTCAACGCCGGGGAATTCCATCTCGCGCTGAAGCTGGGCTGCCTGCGGGATAGCAAGCTCTGCGTGAACGATCTGTCGCTAAAAGACGTCAACGTGGCGATAGACTCAAAGAAAATGCCGAAGTCTGCGCCGGTTGAGGAAGAGGACAGCGGCCCGCTTAATCTCTCCACGCCGTACCCGATTGCGCTCTATCGGGTGGCGCTCGATAACGTCAATATCAAAATCGACGACACCACCGTTTCGGTGATGGATTTCACCTCCGGCCTGCGCTGGCAGGAGAAAAACCTCACCCTGACGCCAACCTCGCTGCAAGGGTTGCTGATTGCGCTGCCGAAAGTGGCGGACGTGGCGCAGGAAGAGATCGTCGAACCGAAGATCCAGAACCCGCAGCCGGAAGAGAAGCCGCTGGGCGAAACGCTGAAAGAACTCTTCTCGAAGCCTGTCCTGCCTGAAATGACCGACGTGCATCTGCCGCTGAACCTCAACATTGAGGAGTTCAAAGGCGAGCAGCTGCGCCTGACCGGCGACACCGATCTGACGGTCTTTAACATGCTGCTGAAAGTCAGCAGCATTGACGGCAACATGAAGCTCGACGCGCTGGATATCGATACCAACCAGGGCTCGGTGAACGCGTCAGGCAACGCCCTGCTGCGCGACAGCTGGCCGGTGGATATCACCCTCAATAGCGCCCTGAATATCGACCCGCTGAAGGGCGAAAAAGTGAAGGTTAAAGTGGGCGGGGCGCTGCGCGAGAAGCTGGATATCGGGGTGAATCTCTCCGGCCCGGTAGACATGGCCCTGCGCGCGCAAACCCAGCTGGCGGAAGCCGGGCTGCCGCTCAATCTGGAGGTTGTCAGCAAGCAGCTTTACTGGCCGTTTACCGGCGAAAAACAGTATCAGGCCGACGATCTGAAGCTGAAGCTGAGCGGCAAGATGACCGACTACACGCTCTCGTTCCGCACTGCGGTGAAGGGGCAGGGCGTGCCGCCCGCGACCATCACGCTGGATGCAAAAGGCAACGAACAGCAGGTTAACCTCGACAAGCTGACCGTCGCGGCGCTGGAAGGCAAAACGGAACTGACCGCGCTGCTCGACTGGCAGCAGGCGATCAGCTGGCGCGGCGAGCTGAAGCTGACGGGAATTAACACCGCCAAAGAGGTGCCGGACTGGCCGTCGAAGCTGGACGGGCTGATCAAAACCCGCGGCAGCCTCTACGGCGGCACGTGGCAGATGGACGTGCCGGAAATCAAGCTCACCGGGAACGTGAAGCAGAACAAGGTGAACGTTGAAGGCTCGGTGAAGGGCAACAGCTACCTACAGTGGATTATCCCGGGGCTGCACGTGGCGCTGGGCCGCAACACGGCGGATATCAAAGGCGAGCTGGGGGTAAAAGATCTCAATCTTGACGCCACCATCGACGCGCCGAATCTGGATAACGCCCTGCCGGGTCTGGGCGGTACGGCGAAAGGACTCCTGAAAGTGCGCGGCACCGTGGACGCGCCGCAGCTGCTGGCAGATATCACCGCCAACAATCTGCGCTGGCAGGAGCTGAGCGTTGCCCGCGTCCGCGTGGAAGGGGATGTGAAATCCACCGATCAGATCGGCGGCAACCTGAACCTGCGCGTGGAGCGCATTTCCCAGCCGGACGTGAACATTAGCCTGGTGACTCTGGACGCCAAAGGGAACGAGAAGCAGCACGACCTCCAGCTGCGCGTGCAGGGCGAGCCCGTCTCCGGCCAGCTTCACCTGACCGGCAGCTTCGACCGGAAGGAAACGCGCTGGAAAGGAACGCTGGACAACACCCGCTTCAACACCCCGGTGGGGCCGCTGTCGCTGTCGCGCTCCATTGCGCTGGACTACCGCAACGCCGAGCAGAAGATCAGCATCGGGCCTCACTGCTGGACCAACCCGAACGCGGAGCTGTGCGTGCCGCAGACCATTGATGCGGGGGCGGAAGGGCGCGCGCAGATCAACCTGAACCGCTTCGATCTGGCGATGCTGAAACCGTTTATGCCGGACACCACGCAGGCCAGCGGCGTCTTCAGCGGGAAAGCCGATGTCGCCTGGGACACCACCAAAGAAGGGCTGCCGCAGGGCAGCGTCACGCTTTCCGGGCGCAACGTGAAGGTGACGCAGGAAGTCAACGACGCGCCGCTGCCGGTGGCCTTCGACACCCTGAATGTGAGTGCAGACCTGCATAACAACCGTGCGGAGCTGGGGTGGCTTATCCGTCTGACCAACAACGGCCAGATGGACGGGCAGATACAGATTACCGATCCGCAGGGGCGGCGCAATCTGGGCGGCAACGTCAATATTCGTAACTTCAACCTGGCGATGGTCAACCCGATCTTCGCCCGCGGGGAAAAAGCCGAGGGCATGGTGAATGCCAACCTGCGCCTGGCGGGCAACGCGCAAAGCCCTCAGCTGTTCGGTCAGCTGCGGCTCAGCGGTGTGGATATCGACGGTAACTTTATGCCGTTCGATATGCAGCCCAGCCAGATTGCGATGAACTTCAACGGCATGAGCTCGACGCTGAACGGCTCGGTATTAACTCAGCAGGGGCAAATCAACCTGAGCGGCGACGCGGACTGGAGCCAGCTCGACAACTGGCGCGCCCGTATTGCCGCGAAAGGCAGTAAGGTGCGCATCACCGTACCGCCAATGGTGCGCCTGGACGTCTCGCCGGACGTGGTCTTTGAAGCGACGCCAAGCCTCTTCACCCTGGATGGCCGCGTGGACGTGCCGTGGGCGCGCATCGTGGTTCACGAGGTGCCGGAAAGCGCGGTTGGCGTCTCCAGTGATGAAGTTATGCTCAATGAAAATCTGAAACCTGCCGAAGAGAAGAGCGCTGGCATACCGATTAATAGTAACCTTATCGTGCACGTGGGAAATAACGTGCGGTTGGATGCGTTTGGGCTGAAGGCGAGGCTCACGGGCGACCTGAAAGTGGCGCAGGATAAACAAGGGCTTGGCCTCAACGGGCAGATCAATATTCCTGAAGGGCGTTTTCATGCCTATGGTCAGGATCTGATTGTCCGTAAAGGCGAGCTGCTGTTCTCCGGTCCACCGGATCAACCGCTGTTGAACATCGAAGCGATTCGTAACCCGGAAGCGACGGAAAACGACGTCATTGCTGGCGTACGCGTCACCGGCTCTGCCGACGAACCGAAGGCGGAGATCTTCTCCGACCCGGCGATGTCGCAGCAGGAAGCCCTCTCTTATCTGCTGCGCGGACAAGGTCTGGACAGCGGACAAAGCGACAGTGCGGCGATGACCTCAATGTTGGTCGGTCTGGGGGTTGCACAAAGTGGGCAGGTTGTGGGTAAAATCGGCGAGACGTTCGGCGTAAGCAATCTGGCGCTGGACACCCAGGGCGTGGGTGACTCCTCGCAGGTGGTGGTCAGCGGCTATGTACTGCCGGGTCTGCAGGTAAAATATGGTGTGGGGATCTTTGACTCACTGGCAACACTCACGTTACGCTATCGCCTGATGCCTAAGCTATATCTGGAAGCAGTGTCCGGCGTAGACCAGGCACTTGATCTGCTCTATCAGTTTGAGTTTTAGCAATGCGAATATTTGTCTACGGCAGTTTACGAACCAGGCAAGGCAACAGTCACTGGATGACCAATGCCCAGCTACTGGGGAATTACAATATCGAGAACTACCAGTTGTACAGCCTGGGCCACTATCCAGGCGCGGTTCCCGGCGAAGGAACAGTACAGGGTGAAGTTTATCGTATTGATAATGCTACACTTGCCGAACTTGATGCCTTGCGCACCAGGGGCGGTGAATACGCTCGCCAGTTGATCCAGACACCGTACGGAAGCGCGTGGATGTATGTCTACCAGCGTCCGGTCGACGGGTTAACGCGGATTGTAAGCGGTAACTGGTTAGACAGAGACCAGTACTGAAAAACGACAACGCCACCGTGAGGTGGCGTTGTTTTTTTCACTTTCAATTCTCTTCTGTATCCCTGCTTCGGGTTAAAAAAAGAGGAACGAACAGCATGATGTATGGGGCAATAAGCCATAAAAAACACAAGGCGCGTGAACGGCCATAGTAGTTTATGCATCGCGTATTGCTTGATATGACGGGCAGGAAAAACAGTAAAAACAGCAAAATCGCATAATCGCTTCGATAAGGGATCCATAAGTAAAACAAAAACCAGGCAAGTTGGAATGTCAGGATGCAGAGATACTGCCATTTGCTGTCTTTGCCGTAACAGTCAAACGCCTTTATGTAGCCCATCTTTATGCTTTGAAGAAAGAAACTTAGCATGTATAACGCTCACGATCGCGACGGTCAGAAGCGTGCTCGTCAGCAACGCTCCTAAAAAATAGCTGTGGGTGATATCAGTAGCACCCGAGCTTAAAGTATGTAATTTACTATATCCTCTATCTACTGCAACAAAAAGCGTATATAGCCCGATGTTAATACAGAACTGAAGCAGACAAGAAGTGACAATATTCGCTGGAATTCTTTTTAACAGAGTGAGTAACGTATAAATAATACTTGCTGAAAGAGCGAAGTAAAGCCCGTTAAATAAACTGGATAGTAAGGAGCTGTTTATTTCTCTGAATATTAAATTATCGCTTCCATAATACCATGCCAGATATTGAGTATACGTACTTCTGCCAAAGATAAAGGAGGCAATAATAATGACGAGTAGACTTACGATATGGATTTTCTTACTCATAATTTTGCTCCCTTAGAAAGCAGTTCCTTCATCGTTTTACTGGCCTCCAGTTGATCTTTGATTATGGCAAGGTCACGATTGTTGTGATTATATTTTGCAATAGCGGTTGGCGTTCCTTTACCACCATTGTCCATAAAGAAGACAATATCCTTACGACCATAAAGAAGGACCTGTGGGATGGGATCACGCCCATAGCTCACCGCCTGAGGAAGGGAGTGAATAGACTCTGTCGTGAGGAAGCGAGGAATATTTTCATGCTCAATATTGCCTAAAGGTGTAGTGGCAACAAGAGAGCCGATAAAATCAGTCGTATACACTAACGTATCTGTATCTTTGGTCGTTACTTTCGAGCCCGTAAGATATTTTATCTGTTGCCAAAGTGTAATATCTTTTGGGGTAACCTTAACACCATCCATAAACATATCTTGCTTGCGTTTTAGCTGAATGACAGTGCGGTGTACCTGTGTCAAAGAGGGGCTGATTTCCCCAACGGAAGGCATAAGTCCATCGCGGGAATATAGCCTTTCAATAATAAAGTAAATTCCAGTTGGGCGGGCAACGTCAATGTTAATGGATGACATATGAATCCTGTAATCAATGGGGATTAATGCTCATTATGACAGTATGTGATTAATTGACAGCCTATTCAACCACTCCCACCATAAATGAGAGGGTGTCTTTGTTGTATTAACATGAAAGCCAAAGGGAATGGGATTTATCTTAAAAGCTAATGTATGCTGCTTTTAACAAAGATAAAAAAAGCCCCTGTATGCGGGGCTTTCATCAATCGACAGTAAGAATTACTTCTTAGCAGCGCGTTCGAAGGAGGCGATGATTTCTGCTTTCGCCGCTTCTGCGTTGTCCCAGCCGTCAACCTTAACCCATTTACCTTTTTCGAGGTCTTTGTAGTGCTCGAAGAAGTGGGCGATCTGCGCTTTCAGCAGCTCTGGCAGGTCATTCACATCTTTAATGTGATCGTACTCTTTGCTCAGCTTGGTGTGCGGTACCGCAACCAGCTTCGCATCTTCACCCGCTTCGTCAGTCATCTTCAGCACGCCAACAGGACGGCAGCGAATGACGGAACCTGGCTGCAGTGGGTATGGCGTTGGAACCAGCACGTCAACCGGGTCACCGTCCAGAGACAGGGTGTGGTTGATGTAGCCGTAGTTGCACGGATAGAACATGGCGGTAGACATGAAACGGTCAACGAACAGCGCACCGGTGTCTTTGTCGATTTCGTATTTGATTGGATCTGCGTTGGCCGGGATTTCAATAACAACGTAGATGTCTTCTGGCAGTTCTTTACCCGCTGGGACGTTGAGTAAGCTCATGTCGGTGTCCTTTAAAATGGATGGTAAACAAGTGGCAGGTATTATAGCCAACTCACGCTGAATGTCTCCGCCTCTTTTCGCTTTCTCTCCCCGCAAGCCCCACTTTTCAGACCGTTTCCATGACAGGAAAATCCATAAACTCAGCCGCATTTTTAATGGTGAAATGAAAGCGATTACAAACTTGTGATTAACATTTTATTCACTTTCCTGAAGTGTGATGTAACGCAATTCGTTACATATTTCATTGGCTATAGTCATTTCGCAGAACATCTTTTAACCAACAATAAACACCCCTACGAGGACGCTCATATGTGGAAGCGCTTACTTCTTGTCACAGCAGTTTCGGCAGCCATGTCGTCTATGGCGATGGCCGCTCCCTTAACCGTAGGTTTTTCGCAAGTTGGCTCTGAATCCGGCTGGCGTGCGGCGGAAACCAACGTTGCGAAAAGCGAGGCTCAGAAACGCGGCATCACCCTGAAAATCGCCGATGGTCAGCAAAAGCAGGAAAACCAGATCAAAGCCGTGCGCTCGTTTATCGCCCAGGGCGTGGATGCCATCTTTATTGCACCAGTGGTGGCGACCGGCTGGGAACCGGTTCTGAAGGAAGCGAAAGACGCTGAAATTCCGGTCTTCCTGCTCGACCGTTCCATCGATGTTAAAGACAAATCTCTCTATATGACCACCGTCACCGCTAATAACGTGCTTGAAGGGCAGTTAATTGGCGACTGGCTGATTAAACAGGTCGACGGCAAGCCGTGTAACGTCGTTGAACTGCAGGGCACCGTCGGCGCGAGCGTGGCCATCGACCGTAAGAAAGGGTTTGCTGAGGCCATTGCCAAAGCGCCAAACATCAAGATTATCCGCTCCCAGTCCGGCGACTTTACCCGCAGTAAGGGTAAAGAGGTCATGGAGAGCTTTATCAAGGCTGAAAACAACGGCAAGAATATCTGCATGGTTTACGCCCACAACGATGACATGGCGATCGGGGCGATTCAGGCGATTAAAGAAGCGGGCCTGAAGCCGGGCAAAGATATCCTCACCGGCTCTATCGACGGCGTGCCGGACATCTACAAAGCGATGATCGACGGTGAAGCCAATGCCAGCGTCGAGCTGACGCCGAACATGGCGGGCCCGGCATTCGACGCGCTGGAGAAATTCAAGAAAGACGGAACGATGCCTGAGAAGGTGACCGTCACCAAGTCCACGCTCTACCTGCCTGATACAGCGAAAGAAGAGTTAGAGAAGAAGAAAAATATGGGCTACTGATCCAGTGAAATTGCCGGGTGGCGCTGCGCTTACCCGGCCTACGGGAACGTGCCGGGGACGTGAATATGAAAACTGAACAACACCAGGAAATCCTCCGCACAGAGGGCTTGAGTAAATTCTTCCCCGGCGTAAAGGCGCTGGATAGCGTTGATTTCAGCCTGCGGCGCGGTGAAATCATGGCGCTGCTGGGCGAGAACGGCGCGGGAAAATCGACGCTGATTAAATCGCTGACCGGCGTTTATCACGCCGATCGCGGCACCATCTGGCTGGAAGGCAACGCCATTTCGCCAAAAAATACCGCCCACGCCCAGCAGCTGGGGATCGGGACGGTTTACCAGGAAGTGAACCTGCTGCCGAATATGTCGGTGGCGGACAACCTGTTTATTGGCCGCGAGCCACGCCGCTTTGGCCTGCTGCGCCGCAAAGAGATGGAGGCGCGCGCCACGAAGCTGATGGAGTCCTACGGCTTCTCCCTCGACGTTCGCGAGCCGCTGAACCGCTTTTCCGTGGCGATGCAGCAGATCGTCGCCATCTGTCGCGCGATCGATCTCTCTGCGAAGGTGCTGATCCTCGATGAACCCACCGCCAGCCTCGATACCCAGGAAGTGGAGATGCTCTTCACCCTGATGCGCCAGCTGCGCGATCAGGGCGTGAGCCTGATCTTCGTCACGCACTTTCTCGATCAGGTGTATGAGGTGAGCGACCGCATTACGGTGCTGCGCAACGGCAGCTTTGTCGGCTGCCGCGAAACCCGCGAGCTGCCGCAGATCGAGCTGGTGAAAATGATGCTGGGCCGCGAGCTGGAAACCAACGCGCTCCAGCGCGCGGGCCGCACGTTGCTGAGCGAAAAACCGGTTGCCGCGTTCAGCGATTACGGCAAGAAAGGCGTGATATCGCCGTTTAACCTTGAGGTGCGTCCCGGCGAAATTGTCGGGCTGGCGGGCCTGCTGGGCTCGGGCCGAACCGAAACCGCCGAGGTGATCTTCGGGATCAAGCCTGCCGACAGCGGCACCGCGCTGATCAAGGGCAAACCGCAAACCCTGCGATCGCCGCATCAGGCCTCCTGTCTGGGCGTTGGCTTCTGCCCGGAAGACCGAAAAACGGACGGCATCATTGCCGCCGCCTCGGTGCGGGAAAATATCATCCTGGCCCTGCAGGCCCAGCGCGGCTGGCTGCGCCCGATCCCCCGTAAAGAGCAAAACGCCATCGCCGAGCGCTTTATCCGCCAGCTCGGCATCCGCACCCCGAGCGCGGAACAGCCGATTGAATTTCTCTCCGGCGGTAACCAGCAGAAGGTGCTGCTCTCCCGCTGGCTGCTGACCAAACCGCAGTTCCTGATCCTTGACGAGCCGACGCGCGGTATCGACGTGGGCGCGCACGCCGAAATTATCCGGCTTATCGAAACGCTCTGTGCGGACGGGCTGGCCCTGCTGGTTATCTCATCCGAGCTGGAGGAGCTGGTGGGCTATGCCGATCGCGTCATCATCATGCGCGATCGCAAACAGGTGGCAGAGATCCCGCTGGATAAACTGTCCGTTCCGGCAATCATGAATGCCATCGCGGCGTAAGGAGTGAATCGTGATGTCCCGTTCGCTTTCGCAAACCGGTGAGTCAAAGCGCCGCTTTAGCTGGCCAACCGGCACGCCGCAAATTGCAGCGCTGCTGGTGGTGCTGTTGGTAGATAGCCTTGTCGCACCGCATTTCTTCCAGATTATTGTTCAGGATGGCCGCCTGTTTGGCAGCCCGATCGATATTTTAAACCGCGCCGCGCCCGTGGCGCTGCTGGCGATTGGGATGACGCTGGTGATCGCCACCGGCGGAATAGATCTCTCCGTCGGCGCGGTGATGGCTATCGCCGGGGCCACGGCAGCCTCAATGACCGTGGCCGGTCACAGCCTGCCGGTGGTACTGCTGGCGGCCTTAGGCACCGGCGTGCTGGCCGGACTATGGAACGGCATTCTGGTGGCGGTGCTGAAAATTCAGCCCTTTGTCGCTACGCTGATCCTGATGGTGGCCGGGCGCGGGGTCGCACAGCTGATCACCTCGGGGCAGATTGTTACCTTCAACTCTCCGAGCCTGGCATGGCTTGGCAGCGGCAACCTTCTGTTCTTCCCGACGCCAGTGATTATTGCCCTGGTCACGCTTGTTGTCTTTTGGCTCTTCACCCGCAAAACGGCACTCGGCATGTTTATTGAGGCGGTGGGGATCAACATTCGCGCCGCGCGCAACGCCGGGGTCAACACCCGCCTGATGGTGATGCTGACCTACGTGCTGAGCGGCGTCTGCGCCGCCATTGCCGGTGTCATCGTCGCCGCCGATATTCGCGGGGCCGATGCCAATAACGCCGGGCTCTGGCTGGAGCTGGATGCGATCCTCGCGGTGGTGATCGGCGGCGGGTCGCTGATGGGCGGGCGCTTTAACCTGCTGCTCTCGGTGATCGGCGCGCTGATCATTCAGGGCATGAACACCGGGATCCTGCTCTCGGGATTCCAGCCGGAACTCAACCAGGTGGTAAAAGCGGTAGTTGTACTCTGCGTGCTGATCGTCCAGTCGCCGCGCTTTGTCAGCATCATTAAGGGGATCCGTGGCCATGATAAAACGTAATTTACCGTTAATGATCACGCTGGGCGTGTTTGTGCTGGGGTATCTCTACTGCCTCACGCAGTTCCCCGGTTTTGCCTCAACGCGCGTGATCTGCAACATTCTGACGGACAACGCCTTTTTAGGCATTATCGCCGTCGGCATGACCTTTGTGATCCTCTCCGGCGGGATCGATCTCTCCGTCGGCTCGGTGATCGCGTTCACGGGGGTATTCCTCGCGAAGGCGATCGGTTTCTGGGGCATCTCGCCGCTGGTGGCGTTTCCGCTGGTGCTGGTGATGGGCTGCGCGTTTGGCGCCTTTATGGGGCTTCTGATCGACGCGCTGAAAATTCCGGCCTTTATCATCACGCTGGCCGGGATGTTTTTCCTGCGCGGCGTAAGTTATCTGGTTTCTGAGGAGTCGATTCCGATTAACCATCCGGTGTATGACACGCTCTCCAGCCTGGCGTGGAAAATTCCCGGCGGCGGGCGTTTAAGTGCGATGGGGCTGCTGATGCTGGGCGTGGTGGTGATTGGCATTTTCCTCGCCCACCGCACCCGGTTCGGCAATCAGGTATACGCCATTGGCGGCAACGCCACGTCGGCCAACCTGATGGGGATCTCAACCCGCAGCACCACCATCCGCATCTATATGCTTTCGACCGGCCTGGCAACGCTGGCGGGTATTGTCTTCTCGGTGTATACCCAGGCGGGCTATGCCCTTGCAGGCGTCGGCGTGGAACTGGATGCAATTGCTTCTGTGGTTATCGGCGGCACGCTGCTCAGCGGCGGGGTAGGGACGGTGCTGGGGACGCTGTTCGGCGTCGCGATTCAGGGGCTGATACAAACCTATATCAACTTTGACGGCACGCTCAGCTCGTGGTGGACGAAGATCGCCATTGGCATTCTGCTGTTTATTTTTATTGCCCTGCAGCGGGGGCTGACGGTGCTCTGGGAGAACCGTCAAAGCTCGCCTGTTACCCGCGTAAACACATCGGTAACAGAGCGATAACACGCTGAATTTGCTTAAAGTCTAAACATTTTCCGGTAGCGGCCGATACTCTTCTTTTATGCCCAGAAATATCTCGCTACCGGAAATAATATCATGCTTAAAACGCTATCGATTCGTACCGGCTTGCTCTCTTTACTGGCCGTTATGACCCTTCTGCTGCTGATTGTCAGCGGCATCGGCATTTATGCCCTCACACAGAGTTCTTCCTCACTGCAGCGCATTAATCACCTTCAGGGTGAGCAGATGGTGCAGCTGAACACCGGCTATACGCTGATCCTGCGCGCGCGCAATGAGGCGGGTCAGGCCGTCCGCATGATGGAAATCGGCATGCTGGACGATGCGGCCAAAGCGGTAAAAAACATCAATCAGGAAGTCGCCCTGGCCCGGAAAACGTTAAAAGGCGTGATTGACGGCGGCGTGGCTGACGAACAGGGGCAGCAGCTCCTCGACAAAGTCGCGGCCAGCCTGGCGACGTATAACCAGCAGGGGATCGGCCCGATGCTGAAAACCCTGAATGACCAGAGCGCAGACAGCTATTACGATCTGCTGGAGAACACGCTGATTCCGGTGGCGAAGCAGTTCGATAACGACGTGCAGGCGTTTCAGAAATGGAGCGAAGCGCGAGGTCAGGCGGAAGTGCGTGCCGTACAGGCGAGTAAAACCCGCGTGCTGATCCTGATTATTGTCGCTGCGCTGCTGACGGCGGGCATTATCGCGCTCGCCTGGCTGGCGCTGCGCCATATGCTGCTCAAGCCGCTCTCGGCGTCGATTGCTCAGCTGGAGAACGTGGCAGCGGGCGATTTAACCCACACGCTGAATGCCCCGGCGAGCCAGGAGTTTAACCGCCTCAACGCGGCGATAGAGGAGATGCGTCAGTCGCTGATGAGCTCGGTTCTGCGGGTTCGCGATGCCAGCTCGCAAATTGATACCGGCAGCCGCGAGCTGACGGCGGGGAACCGGGATCTTGCCGAGCGCACCGAATCCACCGCCACGTCGCTGGAGCAGACCGCCGCCAGCATGGAGCAGATCACCGCCACGGTGAAGCTTAACGCCGACAACGCCGAGCAGGCGCACCAGCTGGCGAAGTCTGTTTCCGACACCGCCGATCACGGCAGCGAAATGGTCTGCTACGTGATTGAAAAAATGCGCGATATCTCCGGCAGTTCGGCGCGCATCGCCGACATCCTGAGCGTGATTGACGGTATTGCCTTCCAGACCAACATTCTGGCGCTTAACGCCTCCGTGGAAGCGGCGCGCGCGGGCGAGCAGGGGCGCGGGTTTGCCGTGGTCGCGGGTGAAGTCCGCAACCTTGCCAGCCGCAGCGCCGACGCGGCGAAAGAGATCCGCTCTCTGATCGGCGATTCGCAGGCCCACGTTAACGAGGGCAGCGAGCTGGCCCAGCAGGCGGGTGAAACGATGGATGAGATTGCCACCGAAGTGCTGCGCATGACCAAACTGATGCGCGAAATTGCCACCGCGTCTCAGGAGCAGAGCCGCGGCATCGAGCAGGTGAATATTGCGGTGAACCAGATGGATGAAACCGCGCAGCAGAATGCGGCGCTGGTGCAGCAATCCTCCGCCGCGACCCGCTCCCTTGAGGAACAGTCGCGTCAGCTGATGGAAGCCATGTCATCATTTAAAGTGACGGCTCAGACTGCGGCATAATATTTCCCAGCCCCGGTGCGTTCTGTGCCGGGGCTTTATTTTTCGCGGAATTTACCGCCGCAATATTATCGTGAATATCACCCATTAATAATTCCAGCGAGTTGGTTAACGCTAACGCTTTTTCAGTCGGCTCGAGATATAAACCTTTGCGAAAAAATAACGGCTCATCAAACAGTTGATTAAAACGCTTCAACGCCAGGCTTACCGCAGGACGGGACATCTCCAGGCGCAAAGAGGCTTTTGCCATACTGCCGCAGCGGACGACTTCAATAAATACAGGGATAAGATTTAAATCAATGCCGGTATTAGCCCGGGAATAATTTTTCATTGCAATTCTGCTCCAGGAAATAAATGTCAAACTGTTATGGAAATAATGCAGGAGCAGGGGTGAAGATTAAAGCGTGATTTTTATAAACACTTATACGGTAAAATATATAAATGTGTTGGGGAGCCAGACTGGCTCCCCGGGAGAGATATTACGCGTCCGGATACTCACGGATAAAACGTTCAACGTCTTCAACCATATGGTTGTTGCCAACGAAGAACGAACGACGCTGGTGAAGGCTTTCCGGCACGATGTCCAGAATACGCTGTTTACCGTCGCTCGCCTTGCCGCCCGCCTGTTCGGCCAGGAACGCCATCGGGTTGCATTCGTACAGCAGGCGCAGCTTCCCGTCCGGGTGGCTGGCGGTGCTTGGATAGAGGTAGATACCGCCCTTCAGCAGGTTACGGTGGAAATCCGCGACCAGAGAGCCAATGTAGCGGGACGTGTAAGGGCGCTGGGTCGCTTTATCTTCTTCCTGGCAGAATTTGATGTACTTCTTCACGCCGTTCGGGAACTTGATGTAGTTGCCTTCGTTGATGGAGTAAGTGCTGCCTTTCTCCGGGAAGCGCATACGTTCCTGACACAGGCAGAAGACGCCCAGCGACGGATCGTAGGTAAAGGCGTGAACCCCGCATCCGGTGGTGTAGACCAGCATGGTGGACGAGCCATAAACGACGTAACCGGCCGCAACCTGGTTACTGCCCGGCTGCAGGAAATCTTCTTCGGTTACCGGCGTACCAACAGGCGTGACGCGGCGGTAGATGGAGAAAATGGTACCGACAGAAACGTTAACGTCGATGTTGGAGGAGCCGTCGAGCGGATCCATCAGTACGACGTATTTCGCGTGTTCACACCCTTCGAATACAACAATTTCATCTTCTTCTTCGGAGGCGATACCCGCAACGATGTCGCGCGCGCGCAGTGCAGCTTTCAGTTTTTCATTTGCGAACAGATCGAGTTTCTGCTGAACCTCGCCCTGAACGTTCTCGGCACCGCTGGCACCCAGGATATCGACCAGACCGGCCTTGTTGATATCACGGTGGATGATCTTAGCGCCCAGCTTTATTGCCGACAGCAAAGCAGTGAGTTCACCCGTAGCATGAGAGAACTCGTGCTGCTTTTCGACAATAAATTCACCTAACGTTTTCATAACACTTTCCCTGCATCTTTGTGAGTAGAGCGATTGTATGTTCACTAAAACGACTAAAGCCCAACAATCTTAACAAATATTCAAATAGTAGCGCAGAGGTGAATCGCGCCAGCAACATACGGATTTACCTGAAATGCGTTTCACAGCCGCTAACATGTGAGTAAAATGTGCGCCACATTAAAGAAGGATAGTGACGTATGCGCATTCATATATTGGGGATTTGTGGCACTTTCATGGGCGGACTGGCAATGCTGGCGCGCTCGCTGGGCCATGAAGTGACAGGTTCGGACGCCAATGTGTATCCGCCGATGAGCACACTTCTGGAAAAACAGGGCATTTCTTTAATTCAGGGCTACGATGCCAGCCAGCTGGATCCCGAGCCGGATCTGGTCATCATTGGCAACGCCATGACCCGCGGTAACCCGTGCGTTGAAGCGGTGCTGGAACGCAATATTCCGTTCATGTCCGGCCCGCAATGGCTGCATGATTTCGTGCTGCGCGACCGCTGGGTGGTTGCCGTAGCCGGTACCCACGGCAAAACCACCACCGCCGGCATGGCGACCTGGATCCTCGAAGCCTGCGGCTACAAGCCGGGCTTCGTGATCGGCGGCGTGCCGGGTAATTTCGACGTCTCTGCGCGTCTCGGCGACAGCCCGTTCTTTGTGATTGAAGCGGATGAATACGACTGCGCATTCTTCGACAAGCGTTCCAAATTCGTGCACTACTGCCCGCGCACGCTGATCCTCAACAACCTTGAGTTTGACCACGCGGATATCTTTGACGACCTGAAAGCCATTCAGAAACAGTTCCACCACCTGGTGCGCATTGTTCCGGGCCAGGGCCGCATTATCCTGCCGGAGAACGACATCAACCTGAAGCAGACCATGGCGATGGGCTGCTGGAGCGAGCAGGAGCTGGTGGGCGAGCAGGGCCACTGGCAGGCGAAAAAACTCAACGCGGATGCCTCCGAGTGGGAAGTACTGCTCGACGGTGAGAAAGTGGGCGAGGTGAAGTGGGGCCTGGTGGGCGAGCACAACATGCACAACGGCCTGATGGCGATCGCCGCGGCGCGCCACGTGGGCGTACTGCCTGCGGATGCGGCCAATGCGCTGGGGACGTTTATCAACGCCCGCCGCCGCCTGGAGCTGCGCGGCGAAGCGAACGGCGTGACGGTGTATGACGATTTCGCGCACCACCCAACCGCCATTCTGGCGACGCTTGCTGCGTTACGTGGCAAGGTTGGCGGCACCGCGCGCATTCTGGCGGTGCTGGAACCGCGCTCGAACACCATGAAAATGGGCATCTGCAAAGACGACCTCGCACCGTCCCTGGGACGTGCCGACGAAGTCTTCCTGCTGCAGCCGCAGCATATTCCGTGGCAGGTGGCTGAAGTGGCCGACGCCTGCATTCAGCCTGCGCACTGGAGCGCGGACGTGGATGTCTTAGCGGATATGGTGGTGAAAGCCGCACAGCCTGGCGACCACATTCTGGTGATGAGCAACGGCGGGTTCGGTGGGATCCATCAGAAGCTGCTGGACGGTCTGGCGAAGAAAGCCGCGGCCGCAGAGTAAAAAAAGCCCGGTGGCGCTAGCGCTTACCGGGCCTACATTATCTCTTCTGCCTCTCCCCTTTGGGGTGAGGGGCTTACTCTGCGTTCTCAGACAGCTCGCGCAGATACTGGAAAATCAGACGCGCGGATTTCGGCGGCTTATTCCCCTCTTTCTCTTTCTTCGCGTTGCGGATCAAAGAACGCAGCTGCTGGCGGTCGGCATCCGGCCACAGGTTCAGCACTTCCGGTACCGCATCATCACCCTGTTCAATCAGACGATCGCGGATCTGCTCCAGCTTATGGAACAGCGCAACCTGCTGGTTGTGGCGGTTTTTCAGCTTGTCCAGCGCCTGACGGATCGGATCCACGTCGCGCTGACGCAGCATTTTACCAATAAGCTGAAGCTGGCGACGACGGCCTTCTTTCTTGATTTTCTGTGCCAGTTCAATGGCATCACGCAGATCCTGGTCGAGCGGGATCTTATCCAGCGCGTTTTTACCCAGTTCTACCATTTCTGCGCCAAGCTGTTTTAACTCTTCGGCGTCACGTTTAATTTCACTTTTACTGACCCAGATGATCTCATCATCTTCGTCTTCGATGTCATCACCGGGAACGTCGTCGAGCCAGTCTTCGGGCTGCTTAGTCATGTCAGGCTCCTTAAAAAAAGAGGCTAATGTTACCAGTTAAGACGCGCACTGAAAAACGGTTCTCTGTTAGACTTCACTTAACTCTCTCTTACAGTATGGCATTTGCGATGAAAGTAACCTCACAAGTTGAAGCGCAGCGTAAGATTCTGGAAGAAGCCGTCTCCACCGCGCTGACGCTCGCTTCAGGTAAATCAGATGGCGCCGAAGTGGCGGTCAGCAAAACCACCGGCATTAGCGTGAGCACCCGCTATGGCGAAGTGGAGAATGTAGAATTTAACAGCGATGGCGCGCTTGGGATCACGGTGTATCACCAGAACCGCAAAGGCAGCGCGTCGTCCACCGATCTCAGCCCGGATGCCATCGCCCGCACGGTGCAGGCGGCGCTGGATATCGCCCGTTACACCTCTCCGGATCCTTACGCAGGCGTGGCGGATAAAGATCTGCTGGCGTTTGACGCGCCGGATCTCGATCTGTTCCACCCGGCTGAAGTCACGCCGGATGAAGCGATTGAGCTGGCCGCGCGCGCCGAGCAGGCGTCTTTGCAGGCTGACAAGCGCATCACGAATACCGAAGGCGGCAGCTTCAACAGCCACTACGGCATCAAAGTTTTCGGCAACAGCCACGGCATGCTGCAGGGCTACTGCTCCACCCGTCACTCGCTTTCAAGCTGCGTGATTGCCGAAGAGAACGGTGACATGGAGCGTGACTACGCCTACACCATTGGCCGCGCGCTGGGGGATTTGCAGTCTCCTGAATGGGTGGGCAAAGAGTGTGCCGAACGCACGCTGTCTCGCCTGTCGCCGCGTAAGCTCTCCACCATGAAGGCCCCGGTCATTTTTGCCAATGAAGTGGCGACCGGTCTGTTTGGTCATCTGGTGGGCGCTATCGCGGGCGGCTCGGTGTACCGTAAATCGACCTTCCTGCTCGACTCGCTGGGCAAGCAGATCCTGCCGGAATGGCTGACCATCGAAGAGCATCCGCACCTGCTGAAAGGGCTGGCCTCCACGCCATTCGACAGCGAAGGCGTGCGCACTGAACGCCGCGATATCGTTAAAGACGGCATTCTGACCCAGTGGCTGCTGACCAACTACTCCGCGCGCAAGCTGGGGCTGAAAAGCACCGGACATGCGGGCGGGATCCACAACTGGCGCATTGCCGGTCAGGGCCTGAACTTCGAGCAGATGCTGAAAGAGATGGGCACCGGTCTGGTGGTCACCGAGCTGATGGGCCAGGGCGTAAGCGGCATCACAGGTGACTATTCTCGCGGTGCGGCAGGCTTCTGGGTCGAAAACGGCGAAATCCAGTATCCGGTAAGCGAAATTACCATCGCCGGCAACCTGAAGGACATGTGGCGCAATATCGTTACGGTCGGTAACGATATTGAAACACGTAGCAATATACAGTGTGGTTCTGTGTTACTGCCGGAAATGAAAATCGCCGGCCAGTAATACCCGTAAAGGCGTTTTAATAATAAAAAAGGAAGTGAGCAATGCGTAAACACCTGTTAGCGATCGTCGCGGCTTCAACGCTGGTTCTTGGCTCTTCTGCGTTTGCTGCCGATCTCGAAGACAACATGGACATCCTCAGTCAAAACCTGAAGGTAGTGCAGAAAACGGACAATGCGGCGGAAATGAAAGGCGCACTGACCAAAATGCGTGAAGCGGCGCTGGACGCGCAAAAAGCGACGCCGCCAAAGCTGGAAAGCAAAGCGGCAGACAGCGCAGAGATGAAAGACTATCGCCACGGCTTTGACGTGCTGGTCGGTCAGATCGACGGCGCGCTGAAGCTGGCTAACGAAGGCAAAGTGAAGGAAGCCCAGGCGGCGGCCGACCAGTTTGTGGCGACGCGCAACACGTATCACAAGAAATACCGTTAATTGGGTGCCTGAGCTGTACGTCCTTCCTCCGTATGCGGAGGCGCACTAAGCGCCCCCGCATCCTTGCTCCCTACTGGCCGGAGCGACAATCCATCCGCGCTGTCACTTCAAGCGAGCCGTTTCGAAAACGGATCTCGCACAGTGTTTTCCTCGTCACCAGCGTTAAGATGATTATTGTCAAAGCAACAATCATCGAAACCCGGATAATTGGGGATTGGCGTTTCATGGATGCCTCCTTGCTTTAAAGCGGGCGAGGTAGCGAACTCCACGGTCGTGACGTGTCGTTTCGAGCCCCCGCCCTGATTTTCTATCAGGCGGGGCTTTCCACTTTCCGTCCCATGCCTGAGACGGTCAGTCTCAAGCACCCGCAGCCACTCTAGCGAATCCCCATAAGAAAACCTTATCCACGTCACATTTCTACGAGCCTGCTCGTAAACTTTTCCACTCCGCTTACCTGTTTAGTGCCGCTTAATAGCGTGATATTCATCACGCAAATGCGGCCGTTAATCCAGATTCACCATATTTATGTGGCACAGATCACTGCTGCGGCTCGCCTTTCCACTTCGAAGTGGAAAACAACTCGCTACAAACCCTTCACGCCCAACGTTAGTTTTATTCCAGAGCCATTAACGGGGTAAGACGAGTGATTAACGGAGCGGTAATGAACGACGTTGGGGAACAGGCGGTGCAAACAGAACAGCTCGCGAACACCATGCTGCAGCAGGTTTATGCCCTGCTGGCCCGGCACAACATCATCCCCAATGCGGTACAGGAGCAGATGCTCACCTCCCACGTTCGCGCAATGGCGCACCGGTCCGTGACCGGCGAGCCGCTGCCGGAGGTTGAAGCAGAGCTGTTCGACGAAATTTCACCAGATTCAATGCAGCTTGCCCGTGAAGTGGTGGCGCAGTTTGGCAACCTTCCTGATGAAGAGGCCTGGCTGCTCTCCGTTCACTTTGAAGTCGCGAAAGACAACCTTTAAGGAGCAACACATGGAACAGATTACAGTCGTGATTGGCGATCGCCTGGGTAAAGGTCAGAAAGTGGCTGCGGGTGTGGAAAAAGCAGGTGGACGCGCAGTGGTTGTGCCGGGCATGGCGGCGGACATGAAGCTCGGCGACGTAATGAAAGCGGAAAACGCCACCTTCGGCATCTCCTTCTGCGGCAGCGGCGGCGCGGGTGCCATCACCGCCCAAACCAAATATGGCTACAAGGCCAAATACGGCATGCGTTCCGTGGAAGAGGGCGTGACCGCCATCAACGAAGGCTGCAACGTGCTGGGCTTTGGCTTTATGGATAAAGAAGAGCTGGGCGAGCGTCTGGTGCAGGCGTGGCAGAAGAAATACGGCGCATAAGCATGAAAGAACAGTTCACAACCACGGTGAGAGTGAAGGGGAAGGGCGATGCCAAAGCGCGCGCCTTTGCCGACGCCCTCAACCACGTTCAGGCAGCGGTGATGAAAGCCTCACCGCATATCTTACTGCGTATTGAGCCACAGGATGTGCAGGTTGTTCAGGCGCAAGAAGCGGTGCGTAAAGAAGCGTTTCTGTTCTTCTTTTTGCGCCGGGAAAGACGCACCTACAGCGTGGAGCTGGATGTGACCGTCAACGTGACTGCCATCAATCTCGACCAGGTGGATTTCGTCACGCAACGCTGATTATTCATAAAAGGGCAGACTGATGTTCTTAATTATATTAATAAAATCGCTCATCATTGGCGGCCTGGTTGGCGTCGGTGTCGGAGCCGGGGCTGCACGCATGTTTCATGCGCCTACCACTCAGGGTATGGGCGCGTTTCGTACGTTGGGGGAACTGAACTCCTGTGAAGGGGATCCGGCGTCCCACTTCTCCTTTGGGTTAGGTTTCTTCTTTAACGCCTGGGCCTCTTCCGTGGCTGCAGGTGCCTTCACACAGGACGTTGACCACCGCATCATCCCGAACTGGGGTGCTGCTGCACTGATGATCAAAAACCGTAACGTCGGCGAAACGCTGCACGATCCCCGCAAAATGGCGATTGCCTGCGGCGTGATTGGCATGCTCGTCGTCACCTTCCTGAACCTGACCGCCTCCTCCGTGCCGGCAGCGCTGCAGGTCACCGCCGTGAAGGTGCTGGTGCCTGCCGCGAACCTGCTGGTTAACACCGTGATGCCGGTGATCTTCTGGCTGGCGGCCATCGACGCGGGTAAAAAATCGGGCTTCTGGGCCACCATCTTCGGCGGCGCGGCGCAGCTGATCATGGGGAACGCCGTACCGGGTCTGGTTCTCGGCATCCTGATCGGTAAAGGCGTTGAGGAGAGCGGCTGGAACCACGTCACCAAAGTGATGATGGCGGCGATCGTGCTGCTGTTCGTGTTGAGCGGCTTCTTCCGCGGCTTCGACATGAAGATGATCGAATCCTTCCATCTGACCGTGCCGAACTGGCTCGACATGATCCACAACTCGCTCAGCGGTAAATAACAGGAGCCTCTAAATGGAACAGAATAAAGGTTTTTGGTATGCCGACTGGTCGTTCCCGATCTTCGTTGGCCTGCTCTCCTCCGGCGTCTTCGCCGGGACGCACATGTACTACCTCTACGGCATCGGCGCGTTTAACGAAGTGGCCTTCGTGGCGATGCTGAAAGCGGGCATCGATACCGGCGTCTACGGCGCGGTGGCGGCGTTCGGCGCGAGCTTCCTGTTCGCCCGCATTATTGAAGGGTCGCTGGTGGGTATTCTCGACATCGGTGGGGCGATCCAAACCGGCGTGGGCCTCGGCGTACCGGCGCTGTTGCTGGGCGCGGGGATCATGTTCCCGGTGACCAACTTCATTGCCTCGCTGATTACCGGCCTGGTGATTGGTCTGGCGATTGGCTACGTCATCATCCTGGCGCGTAAGTTCACCATCAACCAGAGCAACTCCACCTACGGCGCAGACGTGATGATGGGCGCGGGTAACGCCTCCGGCCGCTTCCTCGGGCCGCTGATTATCCTCAGCGCGATGACCGCCTCCATTCCAATCGGCGTCGGTTCGCTGGTAGGCGCGCTGCTGTTCTACATCTGGCAGAAGCCGATTACCGGTGGCGCCATCCTCGGCGCAATGATTTTGGGCTGGCTGTTCCCGGTCGCCCTTTAATACCCGCGGGCGCTCCGGCGCCCGCCCTATCAGGAGATCCTCATGTTTGATTTACTCCTGCGCCGTGCGCGCCTCGCCGACGATACCCTGACCGATATCGCCATTCAGGACGGGAAGATCGCAGCGACGGGCGAAATTGACGCTCCCGCCCGTAAAACGGTTGAGCTTAACGGTGACGTGTACGTTAGCGCGGGCTGGATTGACTCCCACGTTCACTGCTACCCGAACTCACCGATTTACCACGACGAGCCGGACAGCGTGGGTATTGCCACCGGCGTCACTACCGTGGTGGACGCGGGCAGTACCGGGGCCGACGACGTGGACGATTTTTACGAAATCACCCGCAAAGCCTCCACCGACGTCTTTGCCCTGTTGAATATCTCCCGCGTGGGGCTGATTGCCCAGAACGAGCTGGCTAACATGGCAAACATTGATGCCGATGCGGTGAAGCAGGCGGTGAAGCGCCACCCTGATTTTATCGTCGGCCTGAAGGCGCGCATGAGCAGCAGCGTGGTCGGTGAAAACGGCATTACGCCGCTGGAGCGCGCCAAAGCCATCCAGAAAGAGAATGGCGATTTGCCGCTGATGGTGCACATCGGCAATAACCCGCCGAACCTCGACGAAATCGCCGAGCTGTTAAGCTCCGGCGACATCATTACCCACTGCTATAACGGCAAGCCTAACCGCATTCTGACGCCGTCCGGCGAGCTGCGCGCCTCCATCACCTCCGCCCTTAAGCGCGGCGTGCGTCTGGACGTCGGCCACGGCACGGCGAGCTTCAGCTTTGAGGTGGCGAAACGCGCCATCGCGATGGGCATTCTGCCGCACACCATCAGCTCGGATATCTACTGCCGCAACCGCATCAACGGCCCGGTTGGCTCGCTGGCAAGCGTGATGTCGAAGTTTCTCGCCATTGGCATGTCATTGCCGCAGGTGATTGACTGCGTGACCTCGAACGCCGCCGACGGCCTGCGCCTGACGCGCAAGGGTCGCATCCAGCCGGGTCTCGACGCCGACCTGACGCTGTTCACGATTAAACGCCAGCCAACGGTGCTGACGGACGCTGAAAACGACAGCCTGCAGGCTGAACACATTCTGGTGCCGCTTGCCGCGATCCGCGCGGGCAAGGGCTACATGACCGAACAAGGGAGCACGGAACATGCCTTCGATTTATGAGAAGTATAATTTAAAGCAGGTTATCAACACCTCTGGCCGCATGACGGCGCTGGGCGTCTCCACGCCGCGCCCGGAAGTAGTGCAGGCGGCGATGGACGGCATGAATCATTACTTCGAGATGAAGGATCTGGTTAACAAAACCGGGGAATACATCGCGAAGCTGCTGGATGTGGAAGGCGCGACGGTGGTCTCCTGCGCGTCGGCGGGCATCGCCCAGTCCGTGGCGGCGGTGCTGGTAAAAGACAGCGACTGGCTGCTGGAAAACCTGCACGTCACCCCAATCGAGAACAATGAAATCGTCCTGCCGAAAGGCCACAACGTTAACTTTGGCGCGCCGGTCGGCACCATGGTGGCGCTGGGCGGCGGCAAGCTGGTGGAAGCGGGTTACGCCAACGAATGCTCCGCCGACCAGCTGGCGGCGGCCATCACCCCGCGCACGGCGGCGATCCTCTACATCAAATCGCACCACTGCGTGCAGAAAAGCATGCTCAGCGTCGAGCAGGCGGCAGTCGTCGCACGTAAACACTCCCTGCCGCTGATCGTTGATGCTGCGGCGGAAGAAGATCTGCACGTGTACTACCGCTCCGGCGCGGATCTGGTGATTTACAGCGGCGCGAAGGCGATCGAGGGGCCAACCAGCGGCCTGGTAATCGGCAAAACCCAGTACGTCGAGTGGGTGAAGCGCCAGACGGCGGGCATTGGCCGCGCCATGAAGGTGGGTAAAGAGGGGATCCTCGGCCTGACCTGCGCCATTGAACACTACCTGACGGCCACCAAAGAAAGCGGTGCCGAGATGGTGGCGAAGATGACACCGTTTATCGACGCGCTCAACACCCTGAACGGCGTCACCGCCCGCGTGGTCTGGGACAGCGCGGGTCGCGATATCGCCCGCACCGAAATTAAGTTCGACGAAGCTACCACAGGCGTCGGCACGGGTGACCTGGTGAACGCGCTCAAGCAGGGCGAATACGCCATCTATTTCCGTGGCTACAAGGCCAACGAAGGGATTATCGAAGCGGACGTGCGCAGCGTAAGTGCTGACCAGCTGAACATCGTCTACCGCCGCATTAGCGAAGTATTAGGACAGGAGAAAAACGCATGAAACTGACCCCCAATTTTTACCGTGACCGCGTCTGCCTGAACGTGCTGGCCGGCTCAAAGGCCAACGCCAGCGCCATTTACGAGGCGGCGGAAGGTCACGTGCTGGTGGGCGTGCTCTCCAAAAATTACCCGGACGTGGCGAGCGCGGTCGCGGATATGCGTGAATACGCGGCGCTGATTGATAACGCGCTCTCCGTGGGCCTCGGCGCGGGCGATCCGAACCAGTCGGCGATGGTAAGCGAAATCTCTCGACAGGTGCAGCCGCAGCACGTTAATCAGGTCTTCACCGGCGTAGCCGCGAGCCGCGCGCTGCTGGGGCAGAATGAATCGGTGGTCAATGGCCTGGTCTCTCCGACCGGTACCGTCGGCATGGTGAAAATCTCCACCGGCCCGCTGAGCAGCAAAGCGCCGGATGGCATCGTGCCGGTTGAAACGGCGATTGCCCTGCTGAAAGACTTCGGCGGCAGTTCGATCAAGTACTTCCCGATGGGCGGCCTCAAGTGCCGTGACGAATACCAGGCGGTGGCGGAAGCCTGCGCCCGTCACGACTTCTGGCTGGAGCCGACGGGGGGTATCGAGCTGGAAAACTATGAGGCGATCCTGCAGATCGCCCTCGACGCGGGCGTGAGCAAAATCATCCCGCATATCTACAGTTCAATTATCGACAAAGCCAGCGGCGATACGCGTCCCGAAGATGTGCGTACGCTGCTGGCGATGACGAAGAAGCTGGTGAAGTAGAACTCACACATATAAAGGAGCCACCATGCACACCCGTAACCTGCTTGTCGCTTCACTCTCAATGCTCGCCACCGCCGCCATCGCCCAGACGCAATACGCCTGGGTGGGCACCTATAATCCGAATGGTGAAGGGCTGTACCGTTTTACCGTCGACCCGCAAACCGGCGCGCTGGACGATAAAACGCTGGTGAGCAAACTGCCGAATGCGGCGCAGTTGACCCTTTCGCAAGACGGTAAAACGCTGTATCTGGCAAGCGAAGTGGAGCAGGGCGTGGTGCAGGCGCTGCGCGTCGGCGATAACGGTGAGCTGAGCGAGCTGAATCAGGTGGCCTCCGGTGGCGCCGGGCCGGTGTATCTTTCGCTAACGCCAAACGGCAAGCATCTGCTGGTGGCGAACTACGTCAGCGGATCGATTGCCGTTTTGCCCGTCAACGCGGACGGCAGCCTGGGTGACGCGACGGACAGACATCAGGACCAGGGCGAACCGGGCGCGGCGAAGCCGGAAGCGGCTGTCGAAGGTAGCTTTGCCATCAGCGATCACAACGGCCCGCATGCGCACATGATCGCCGCCGATCCGAGCGGGAAGTACGTTTTTTCCACCGATCTTGGGCTGGATCGTATCTATCAGTACCGCTTTGACGATCGAACCGGAAAGCTAACGCCGAACGATCCGCCGTTTATTAGCGCCTCTTCGAAAGGTGCCGGTCCGCGCCACTTCGTCTTTACGCCGAAAGGCGATGCCCTGTGGCTGATTAACGAAGAGGCGTCGACGCTCACCCATTATGCGCTGGACAGCAGCGGCAGGCTGAAAGAGGGCAAAACGGTCTCTGCCCTGCCGGACGGTTACAAAGGCACCAGTTTTGCTGCCGGGCTGGCGCTAAGCGCCGATGGTAAACAGCTGTATGTGGCGAACCGTTTGCATAACAGCATCGGGCACTTTACCGTAACAGCGGAGGGCACGCTGACGCATCAGGAGGATGTCTGGACGCGCGGCGACTACCCGCGCACCCTGACGCTCGATCAGCAGGGCCGCTGGCTGTACGTCATGAACCAGCGCAGCGACAACATTACCCGTTTCCGCGTGGCGCCGGACGGCAAGCTGAGCGCCGAGCCAGACTATACCCCGGTCGGCAGCCCATCCCAGATGGTCATTTCACCCTGAGCAGTAAGAGGACAACGACGTGCGATTTCCGAACCAACGTTTAGCGCAACTTTTCGATCTGTTGCAAAACGAGACGCTGCCGCAGGACGAGCTGGCGCAGCGGCTGTCGGTCTCCACGCGAACCGTCCGCGCAGATATCACCGCCCTGAACGCGCTGCTGGCGAGCCACGGCGCGCAGTTTATTCTGAGCCGGGGTAACGGCTACCAGCTTAAAATTGACGATGCCGAGCGCTATCAGCAGCTGCAGGCATCGCACCCGCGCGCGCTACGTATTCCCCGAACGGGACCGGAGCGCGTGCACTATCTGGTGGTGCGTTTCCTGACGTCGGCGTTTTCACTTAAGCTTGAAGATCTGGCCGACGAGTGGTTTGTCAGCCGCGCCACCTTGCAGAGCGACATGGTGGAAGTGCGCGAGTGGTTCCAGCGCTATAACCTGACGCTGGAAACCCGCCCGCGCCACGGCATGAAGCTGTTTGGCAGCGAGATGTCGGTCCGCGCCTGCCTGACCGATCTTCTGTGGGAGCTGGCGCAGCAGGACAGCCTTAACCCGCTGGTGACGGAGGTCGCGCTCAACGCCGGGGTACCGGAGCAGATGGTGGTCGTGCTTCACGACGCGCTCACCCGCCATCACATTCGTCTGACCGACGAAGGCGAACTGTTCCTGCGCCTGTACTGCGCGGTGTCGGTGCGGCGCATCAGCGAGGGGTATCCGCTGCCGGAATTCCACGCGGAAGATGTGGAAGAGAACGTGCGCGAGGCGGCGAAGGATATCGCGGTGGCCATTCAGGAGCTGGCGGGCAAGGCGCTTGCGCCATCGGAAGAGAGCTGGCTGTGCGTCCACATCGCGGCGCGGCAGATTCAGGAGATTGCCCCCAGCGCGATTAACGCCGACGACGACGAAGCGCTGGTCAACTATATCCTGCGCTACATCAACACCCACTATAACTACAACCTGCTCAGCGACGCGCAGCTGCACGCCGATCTGCTCACGCACATCAAAACCATGATCACCCGCGTGCGCTATCAAATCATGATCCCCAATCCGCTGCTGGACAACATCAAGCAGCACTATCCGATGGCGTGGGATATGACACTCGCGGCGGTGTCGAGCTGGGGCAAATACACGCCGTATGCGATCAGCGAAAACGAGATTGGTTTTCTGGTGCTGCACATCGGCGTGGGGCTGGAGCGCCACTACAACATCGGCTACCAGCGCCAGCCGCGCGTGCTGCTGGTGTGCGACGCCGGTAATGCGATGGTGCGCATGATCGAGGCGGTGCTCCAGCGCAAATACCCGCAGATCGAGGTGACGCGCACGCTCACTCTGCGCGAATACGAGCTGGCGGATGCCATCGGTGAAGACTTTGTCATCTCCACCGCCCGCGTGAGTGAAAAATCTAAACCGGTGGTGACGATCGCCCCGTTCCCGACCGATTATCAGTTAGAGCAGATCGGCAAGCTGGTGCTGGTGGACCGCACCCGCCCGTGGATGCTAGAGAAATACTTCGACGCGGCCCATTTTCGCATTCTCGACAAGCCTGTTGACCAGCAAACGCTGTTCCGCGAGCTGTGTGACCAGCTTGAACGCGAAGGCTTTGTCGGCGCGGAGTTTCAGGATTCGGTCGTTGAGCGTGAAGCTATCGTCAGCACCATGCTCGGCGACGGTATCGCGCTGCCGCACTCCCTCGGCCTGCTGGCACAGAAAACGGTGGTCTATACGGTGCTGGCTCCGCAGGGTATTCAGTGGGGGGATGAAACGGCGCACGTCATCTTCCTGCTCGCCATCAGCAAAAGCGAGTACGAAGAGGCGATGGCGATTTACGACATCTTCGTCACTTTCCTGCGAGAACGCGCAATGACGCGCCTGTGCCAGTGCGAGGATTTTGCGGCGTTTAAGGCTGAGGCGATGGAGAGTTTGAGCCGGTTTTGAGGCCAGGCGGATAGAGGTTATCCGCCTTCATTCACCGCAAATGATGCACAACCTGGTTGCTGCTGCCGCGCCAGATCAGGGCCGGATCTTTTAAATCCTGCACGAACTTGCCGTCCACCAGCACGTTAATTAAATCCACAACTTCCTTCTGAGCTGCATTCAGCTCATCCAGCTTATATCCCGTCCAGACCCAGATATCTTTTCCCGCGCACTCGCGGCGGATGCGCTTCACCAGCTTCAGGATCTCCGGCACGTTTTGCGGATGGAGCGGATCGCCGCCGGAGAGCGAAATCCCCTGGCGTTTGATGCGCGTGTCGTTCAGGTCGTTGATGATGCGGTCTTCCATTTCAGCGGTAAACGGCATGCCGGAATTTACGCGCCAGGTGCTTTTGTTGTAGCAGCCGGGGCACTCATGTACGCAGCCTGAAACGAACAGGGTGCAGCGGGTGCCGGGGCCGTTGACGATGTCGACGGGGTAGTACTGATGGTAGTTCATAGCGGTTAACCAAGCCGGGTACAGTGTGAGTGCGGATTGTAGGCCCGGTAAGCGTAACGCCACCGGGCATAAATGTGGCAGTGGCTCAACCGATCTGCCCATTCCCCAGATGTTTCACCCGGCGCTTCACCTCTTCCTGCTTGCCAGCGTTAAATGGACGGGCATCCGGGCTGCCGAGATAGCCGCACACGCGGCGGGTCACGGACACGCGGGCTGCATCGTGGTTACCGCATTTCGGGCAGGTAAAGCCTTTACTGGTGCACTCAAACTCACCGGTAAAGCCGCACTCGTAGCACTCGTCGATTGGCGTATTGGTCCCGTAATACGGCACGTGCTGATAGCTATAATCCCACACGTCTTCCAGCGCCTTCAGGTTGTGCTGGATGTTCGGGTACTCGCCGTAGCAGATGAAGCCGCCGCTGGCGATGGGCGGATAGGCCGCTTCGAAGTCGATCTTGTCGTACGGGTTTACCTTTTTCTCCACGTCGAGGTGGAAGCTGTTGGTGTAGTACCCTTTGTCGGTCACGCCTTCCACAATCCCGAACTCGGCGGTGTCCAGACGGCAGAAGCGGTCGCACAGGTTCTCGCTCGGCGTACTGTAAAGGCTAAACCCGTAGCCAGTTTCCTCTTTCCACTGGTCAACCGCGTCGCGCAGGCGCTGGACAATCGCAATGCCTTTTTCGCGCAGGGCCGCGCTGTCGTACATATGCGCGTCGCCAGACAGGGCGTTGATGGTTTCGTGGATGCCGATATAGCCCAGCGAAATCGACGCGCGGCCGTTTTTGAAGATCTCGGACACGTCATCGTCCGCCTTCAGGCGCACGCCGCAGGCCCCTTCCATATAGAGGATGGGCGCCACGCGGGCTTTCACCCCTTCAAGGCGTGCGATACGGGTCATCAGCGCCTTACGCGCCAGCTGCAGGCGTTCATCCAGCAGTTTCCAGAATTCAGCTTCATTGCCTTTGGCCTCCAGCGCGATGCGCGGCAGGTTCAGGCTGATGACGCCCAGGTTGTTACGCCCGTCGTGGATCTGCTCGCCGTTTTCATCCTCGTACACCCCGAGGAAGCTGCGGCAGCCCATAGGCGTTTTAAACGAACCGGTGACTTTTACCACCTGGTCGTAGTTCAGAATGTCCGGGTACATGCGCTTGCTCGCGCACTCCAGCGCCAGCTGTTTGATGTCGTAGTTCGGATCGCCAAACTTGTGGTTCAGGCCGTCGCGGATGGCAAACACCAGTTTCGGGAACACCGCGGTTTTGCGGTTCTTGCCGAGGCCGGAAATACGGTTGCGCAGAATGGACTGCTGGATCAGGCGTGATTCCCAGCTGGTGCCCAGGCCAAAACCGAAGGTTACAAACGGCGTCTGTCCGTTGGCGGTGTGCAGCGTGTTCACTTCATATTCCAGCGACTGGAACGCGTCGTAGCACTCTTTTTCGGTACGGGAGTGCGCATAGCCGTCCGCGTCCGGGATCTGCCACTCTTCGGCAGTTTTCCGATGCTTGTTGAAGCTCGCCGTCACGAACGGGGCCAGCACTTCGTCAATGCGGTTAATGGTGGTCCCGCCATAAATGTGGCTCGCCACCTGAGCGATGATCTGCGCCGTTACCGCTGTCGCCGTGGAGATCGACTTAGGCGGTTCAATCTCGGCGTTACCCATTTTAAAGCCCTGGGTCAGCATGCCTTTAAGGTCGATCAGCATGCAGTTGAACATCGGGAAGAACGGCGAGTAATCGAGGTCGTGATAGTGGATCTCGCCGCGCTCGTGTGCCGAGACCACGTCGCGCGGCAGCAGATGCTGGCGGGCATAGTGTTTGGCGACGATACCGGCCAGCAGATCGCGCTGGGTCGGGATCACTTTGCTGTCTTTGTTGGCGTTTTCATTGAGCAGGGCAGAGTTGGTCTGCTCCACCAGGCCACGGATCTCCTGATTGAGGCGACCGCGCTTCTCACGCTGCACGTCGCGATCGTGGCGATACTCAATGTAGGCGCGGGCTAACTGTTTGTAGGGGCCAGCCATCAGCTGGTTTTCAACCGCGGTCTGGATCTCGTTGATATCGACCTGGCTGCGTTCAGTCATCTGGCTGCTAACGACTTCTGCGACGGTGGCGCAGTAATCTGCGTCATCGACTCCCGCTGCTTTAGCTGCACGCAGAATGGCTTCCTGGATGCGCTCTGATTTAAACGGCACTTTACAGCCATCACGTTTCATCACATGCGGTGTCATGATCACTCCATTTTTAAAAACAGGTTATCCACAGAGGTGGAGAAGTATTCACCGGACGTATTCCCCGTCAGGCCAAAGACTTCCCCCGTTCCCAGCTCGTGTTATCCACAATTCCGGCCAGCGTAAGCGCCGTCTTGTTGTTGGAATAGTAGACGATTAATACAAGATGTTGGGTCGGCGTGCATTTTAAGTTCTACATATAGTGATTTGCATCAAACAAGTTTGCGATTTATTTGATGCAGAACAAAGTAAAAAGACGAGAGTACAAACGGCGGGCGCTTCAGCCTTTGTAAAGACGCGAAGGAAAAATCTGATTAATTATTCAACAAAAACAAGCGCTCAACGTGGTACATGCTGAGCGCCGTTCGGTTAACTCACCGCGCAGGCCCAGCTCAATCCTGCCTGTAAAAAGGCTGCGGTAGCGATACTGCCCAGTATCACCGGAATGAGAAGGGAGCGGTCAGGGGCCGCATCCTGTTTTTGAGGTTCTTCAGCACTCAGGGCGGACATCGCCTCTTCCCGGGTGCGCGCCGCCAGAAGCTGCGCGCGCACTCGATCTTCTGTCAATAAACTGGTCAGCGTCGTCAGCAGCTGCATATGGGTACTGCCTGCTTCCGCGGGCGGAATGGCGAGCAGGAAAACCATTCTGACCTCTTCATCACCGTCCAGCCCCGGCCAGCGTATCGGGTCGTCAAAGAGTGCCACACAAAACGCCGCCTGCTGCACCGCCTCGGTTTTACCGTGCGGAACGGCGAGCGCTTCACCCAGCGCGGTAGGGCCTTCGCTTTCGCGCTGTAACACGCTCTGGATGAATGTTTCTTCATCGCAGATGATTTTTCGCCTGGCGAGCGGTTCGGCGAGCCAGCGGATCAGCGCTTCAGGCGTACGGTGCGGCGGGTTGATAAAAACCAGATCGGGGTGCGTCAATGCAAGCAAGTTCATATTAAGCCTCCATCAAAAAATCGCAGGTTGCGAAAGGGGGGATTGCCGTTACCGGCGGCACAGGCTCTTCCAGATAGTTGATCTGACGTAGCCCCACCAGACTTTCCGGGACGGGAACCGGCTGCGTCCCGGCGTTAAACACCCGGACGACGGTGCCATTCGACCGTTGCGCATGGGGCAGGGCAGAAAGGACTAGCGGCTCCGGCAGGGTCAATAATGAGAATTGTGCCGGAAGCTGATGCTCGGGCAGACGCAACGCAAAGCGCTCAAGACGGTGATCGAGCGTGTGTAACGATTGCCGTTGGTAGGTGAAAGGCTGTCCGGCCGCCTGATTTTCCAGTTGGCGAAGCGTGAGATGATCGGCGCTGTCGGCCAGCGCGACGGTAAATGAAAAGTGCAGCGGTTTCAGTAACTGGGCGTCGGGGGTCTCAACCACCGTATTATTAATGCCGGACGCCCGGCCCGGTCGCCAGTCGAGATCGTTGCGCCCGAGCACGCCCGTCGCTTTAAATAACGACAGGGCAATCGTCGCGGGTTCGCTGCCGATAATCTGAAATTCCTTCATACCGCGACTATTCACCACCAGCGCTTTGCCCGCTTCCGCGACAGCAATAATGCCTTCGGTGGTTTCGATATCCACGGGCATCTCGCGATAGCGCTCCTGCCAGTTTCCACTCTCACACCCCGTATCGCGCTGGATTATCGCGAAGGGCTGGGAGGCGATAGCGTGACGGGTGCGAATATCGCTGCCGATCAGTAAACGTAGCCGGTGATCGCAGTGGCTGTTTTCCAGCGAAGCCTCGACGTACAGGTTCGGATCGTCTTCGCGTAATGTGCACTCCAGACGAATGGATAACGGCGTTCGGGCAGTATCCTGGCGTCCGGCGAGATCTGGCGGAAGAAACAGGATGGCTTCAACGATCAGCTTTTCGACAAGCGGCGTTTTCAGGCAGCCGACGAGTGTGAAATGGTCGCATCGCGTCGGCGTATCGCCCGCAAGCGGTGAGAAATCGTAGCTGTCGCCGGCATCCGCACAGTCTTCAAGGGTAAAGAACGAGGGGATGCATCTGCCGCTGCGTTTGTCGTGCAGGGTTAGCGTTCCGTCGTCCAGCGTTAATCGATACTGTGCATTCTCTATCTCGCTGCCCGTTGTCTGTTCAGGCTGCCGGAAAGGCGCCGGGTCATCTTCAACGTTAACGCTGAGATAGCCGACCGGCGGCAGAACCGGTGTTTTCACAGCAACGTGCCAGCGGTAATAAGGGGGAAGGGGCGTTTCACACTCGCCTTCGGCGTTAAGGGAGATCGCCGTTCCGCCGGGCAACACGTCTCTTTTCAGGACGTCGAAGGGGATGGCCTGCCCCTGATACATCAGGGCGATATTTTCAGCGCGGCTATAGAGAGTGGTTTTCACCACGCGCTGCGTTTGCGTGCCCAGCGGGTTAAAAATCAGCAGATCGCCTTCCCGAGCGCAGGCGGCGGCCAGGGTTTTCACCACCAGATTCCACAGGCTGTGGCACAGCTGTTCGGTTTGCTCCAGTCGATGCAAAATATCACGGTTGGTGGCATCGCTGTTACAGCCGCCGATGGAGTCATGGGCATGGCTTCGCAACAGCTTCTTCCAGAGCGTATCGACCACCGAGAGGTTGACCGGCAGCCCCTGGTGACGCGCCATGGCGATTGTCGGCTCCAGCTGCCGCAGGATGAACTGCTCAACTGCATCATTTTTCTTTTTAATGTCGTAGCGCACGGAGCCGATCGTTTTATGGATGCGGGTGTAGCGCGGCGATTTCAGCTCTCCTTCCCAGAATTCAAACTGCTCACGCTGCGCGCGCAGAATGTCGACGTATCGCTCCAGCGAACTGATGACGTACCGGTCCTCATCCGGGGAGCGTGCGCTGGCGACCTGCAGGATTTTCGGCAGCGCCGGGTCGATGCTGACCTGATCGCCGCCGCAGGGCAGCAGCAGGTCATTTATTCCGGCCCGCGAGCGCAGGAGATTGACCATCGGATAGATTTTTCCCTGCAAATGGCTCGCGTCTGAAGAGATGTTTTTAGCCGCGCCATAACCGAGCGCCATCGCGCAGGCGATAACTGTCTCCCCTGACGGCGCGCGCCAGAGGAACTGGCTGCTTTTCGCCTGTCTGTCGTGATCGATGCCGCGCCAGAAGACGATGTTGTCGATATTGCAGCCCTGCAAAATCGTGGGCATCTGCGCATTGTGGCCGAAGGTATCCGGAAGATACCCAACCTGCATGGCGTGCCCCAGCTTACGGGCAGAGAAGATGCCGTATTTGAGGTTGCGGATAATGGATTCGCCATGCACGTTGTAGGTGTCCGTCTGGGTATACCACGGCCCCACAAAAATCCTTTTCGCTCTGACCAGCGTCTCCAGCCTGGTGCGATACTCGGGATTGATGGCGAGAAAGTCCTCTACCACCGCCATCTGTCCGTCAAGGTGATAGCAGCTGTAAGCCGGGTCCTGCTCCAGCGTGTCGATGACGTCCGCAAAGTTATATGACGCCAGCACCATGCTGTCCTGACGGGTGAAATACCACTCCTGATCCCAGTGCGTATGGGCAATGACGTGGATCTGATTCATGACCTTCCCCTTAGCTGGCGTTCTTTGGGCTGACGTAAAGCACGCCCAGGGCGCAAATCAGTGCGCCAATAAAGACGCTCGCCAGGTAGCCCGCCACGTTGGTTGCCAGCGGCCAGCCCCAGATGGCAGGCAGCGGCAGCGTCTGCTTCACGCCGAGTGCAATGGCGACCAGCGCGCCGGCGACGGCACCGGTCATGAACACCGGGATCAGACGTGGGTTTTTCAGGATGAACGGGATCGCGCCTTCGGAGATCCCAATCACGCCCAACAGCAACGAGGTGCTGCCAACGGTTTTCTCTTCCCGGCTAAAAACATCCGGTAGTCCAAAGCGGCCGTTGAGGAACGCGGCAAAGCCGACACCAATAGAGGGGATCACGATGGAGAGTTCGCGGGCGGTGAGATCAAACGTTTCGCTCATGCCATTCAGGCCGAGCGCGACTGAGCCTGCCGCCTTGTTGACCGGGCCGCCCAGGTCGAACGCGGTGCCTGCGGCGATCATCGCGGAATAGAATCCGCGCCCGGTGTCACCTGCCGAGGTAAAAAAGACCACCATCAGCTGGTTAAGCGAGCCGAAAATCGGGTTAATCAAATATTCCATGACCATCACCAGCGTAATGCCGGTGATAAGCGGGACGACAAGCATGGTCTTGATGGTGGTGAGCTGCTGGCGGACGTGAATGGAATCATTCAGCCAGCGCACCAGATAGCCCACAAAAAAGCCAATGCCGATCGCGCCGAAAAAGCCGGACGGCATAAAGCCTTCGATATCAAAGAAGCGCTTGTAGACCTCGTCTGACATGATGCCGCCGATAAGTCCGGGGATCAGCGCCGGTTTGCCGGCAATGGAAAACGCCAGATACATGGCGAAAACCGGATACATGAACTTAATGGTCATAAAGCCCACTTTATCCAGCACGCTGAACGGCGAATGGTCGATGTTAATAAACTGGCCGGTAATTTTGGCCGTTGCCATCATCAGCCCGCCCATGACCACCACCGGCAGCATATAGCTGATGGCCGCCATGATATGGCCAATAAAAATCTGGTAAGCCGAAGGCTGGAGTTCGTCTTCATGTACGACAGTCGTGACGTTTTTTTCCATGGCAAGCGCCTGACGCAGATAGCGATCGGTATGCTTGATCAGCTCTTGCGTGCGGGTCTGAAGGTGGGGAATGTTTTCAAAGCGCTCGGCATCCTGAATGGGGACGTCGGTTGCCAGAATAATGGCCGTGGCGGAGGCGATATCCTGCTTCGTTAAGCGGTTTTTAACGCCGTCGCTGCCCTGCGTTTCGACCTTAACCTCAATATTGTGCTCTTTAGCCCATGCAATAATTTTATTCGCCGCCATAAAGGTATGTGCAATGCCCGTCGGGCACGCCGTCACCGCGACAACTTTTTGTTTCGTCATTGTCATAATTCCCTGGATGTGAAAACAGGGAAAGTATAAAGAGAACCTAAAACAGTTTTTAACGTTTGCTAATACTAATTACGTATCGTGATACGCGTAAATGCAATGTGTGAAGCGCCTTCCAGAGACTATTTCTCTGTTGTGTTAATATCATGCCGGGATTAAACAGGGTGTAATATATGAATTCATTCCAGGGAAGTGAACGCTTGATATTTGAATACATTCAGCATCACGCGTGTAATATTTCTAATATTTCGGCAAAAGAGATTGCCCGTGATACCTTTACAACGACAACATCCGTTAATCGTGTGTGTAAAAAAATGGGATATAAAAGCTATACCGAGCTTCGGTATCGTTTTTTACGCGATCATTTTACCTCTGCGCCTGCAGTGCCCGACGCGGGTCCGCAGGCGGACGACATTGTGGCGGAGGTGTCCAGACTGCTCATCCATTCCAGCCATATCTATCTGTACGCACGCGGCGCCTCGCTTACCAGCCTCAACTACCTGTCGCGCTTTTTATCGCTGGCGAGCCTGCCGCATCTTATTTTGAATGACATGCACCAGCTGACACGGGTATCGAAGGGGACGCTGGTGCTGATCAGCAAATCCGGGGAGACACAGTCGCTGATAGAAATGGCGCGAAACGCGCTGCGCAAGGGCTTAAAGATTATTGCAATTACCCGTCAGGGGGCGACGCTGGCGTCGATCTCAACGCTATGCTGGCCGTTATCGATCGACATTAACGCGGTATCGCTGTATCAGCGGGAGGGCCAGCTTGAACTGTTAAGCGCCGTGGACCGTATCGGCTGCAGGCTGCTGCAGCACGATACGGTGTAGTCAGGCCGTCAGAGCTGCTTCACTATCCCCAGACGTACGGCATAATCATTTTCATGGTTGCCGTCATTGTTGATATAGGTTTTATCCAGTGACACCAGCTCGACGTAAGGCGTCCAGCCATCGTCGAGCTGGTAGTTGAACGCAACGGTATGCTCCCAGTAGGTATCATCCCCGGTTCCCTGATCGACATTATCCTGCCAGCGGAAGCGCGGGTTGTAGGACATACCGAATTTGCCAATGTTGTACGCGAACCAAATGTCGAACTGGTGTGACTGGCGGCGGGTATAGCCGCTGCCGTCGAGTTCTTTGTCGCTGTGCGCGTCATTGATGGTGTTATAACGGTAACGGGCAGAGAGGTTCAGACCGTTATCAAACGCTTTCCAGCCCTGAATGAAGGGGCGATAGTGGGTATTACTGGGGGTGAAAACCGTCACCATGCCAGGCGCAACGGCAAAGCCATTGCCCAGATTGAAGCGCCAGCGCGTTTCAATCTCCTGTGCCGCCTCCGTTAATCCTTTGTCATCGGGATTATTTCGGTCGGTATCACCAAAAAAGGTGTCGTTATGGTTTTGTGCGGCTTCAACGGAGAAGTAAAAACCGTTATCCGCCTGATGCATAACCTTAATACGAGAATCATTTACGTCAGAGCGCGTATTATGGCCAAAGCGAAGGTCGACGGACGTATTTCCGCACCATCCCTGTGTGCTCAATAATAATGCGCTAATACACGTTACTTTAATAATTGTCTTTTTCATCATGTCCTGCCGAGGTTATTTAATTGGCAAGACTATTTTTATTTTCGGTACGCCGTGATGTAAAAGTTATCGTCGTACATTTAGCGTATCGCTAAACATAAAAAAAGGAGATACAGCATGCTGTATCTCCTGTCGTTTATTCCTGCACCCACCAGATGGCTTCAAACGGACGCAGTTGCAGCGTATCGGGACGAGAGGGGACGTCCTCATAGTTGCTGAGTGAGACCTGCCATGCGCCCTGTACCGGGTCCGGCTGCCACTGCTGGCGCTCTCGGCTCAGGTTTGCCACCACCATCAGCGTCTGGCCCTGCCACTGGCGGCGATAGCACCACAGGGAAGGGTGTTCCGGCAGGAGATCTTCATAATCTCCCCACGTCAGCACCGGGAGGGCTTTGCGCAGACGAATCAGCGACTGATAGGTGTAGAACACTGAATCCGGGTCGTCCAGCGCCGTACGGGCATTCACGGTTTCATAGTTATCGCAGACCCCAATCCACGGCTCGCCCTCGGTAAAGCCCGCATTGTGCGACGCGTCCCACTGCATTGGGGTTCGCCCGTTATCGCGGGATTTACTCGCCAGAATCGCCAGTAATTCATCCGGCTCACGGCCATTGGCCCGCAGTTCAGCGAACATGTTCAGGCTTTCCACGTCGCGGTAGTCGGTGATGCGGCTGAAGTGCGGGTTGGTCATGCCCAGCTCTTCACCCTGATAGATGTACGGCGTGCCCTGCATGCCGTGCAGCACCATGCCGAGCATCTTTGCAGCGTGAACGCGGTGTTCCCCTTCGTCGCCAAAGCGCGACACGATGCGCGGCTGGTCGTGGTTACACCAGAACAGCGCGTTCCAGGCTTTGTTGTGCATCCCCTGCTGCCAGTGGCGGAAGAGGGTTTTCAGCGCCACAAAGTCCGGCTTTGCCTTCGTCCACTTTTCGCCGCCGGGGTAGTCCACCTTCAGGTGGTGGAAGTTAAAGGTCATCGACAGCTCGCGCCCGTCGAGCGACGCGTACTGCTGGCAGTTCTCCAGCGAGGTTGACGACATCTCGCCCACCGTCATCAGGTTGCGCGGGGTGAAGACGTCGCGGCTCATCTCCTGGAGATATTCGTGGATGCGCGGGCCGTCAGTGTAGAAGCGGCGACCGTCGCCAATGGTGTCGTCCGGGAAATCCTGATCTTTAGAGATGAGGTTAATCACGTCCAGACGCAAGCCGTCCACGCCGCGATCGGCCCAGAACTCGCATACCTTTTTCAGCTCGGCGCGCACCGCCGGGTTTTCCCAGTTGAGATCTGCCTGCTCGGGCGCGAAAAGGTGAAGATAATACTGCTCGCTCTCGGCGTGCCAGCGCCAGGCGTTGCCGCCAAACTTGGAGCGCCAGTTGTTGGGGAGCTGCTCCGGCGTGCCGTCGCGCCAGATGTAGAACTGGCGGTACGGGCTCTCTTTGTTCAGCGACTCGCGGAACCATGCGTGCTGCGTGGAAGTATGGTTAAACACCATATCCAGCACGATGCGAATGCCGCGTTCGTGCGCTTCGGCAACCAGCTCGTCAAAGTCATCCAGCGTGCCGAAGGACGGGTCGATGGCGGTGTAATTCGCCACGTCGTAGCCGTTATCCACCTGCGGGGAAATATAAAACGGCGTCAGCCAGATGGCGTCGATGCCGAGGGTTTTCAGGTAATCCAGCCGCTGCGTCACGCCGCGCAGATCGCCGGTGCCGCTGCCGGTGGTGTCCTGAAAACTCTTTGGGTAAATCTGGTAGATGACGCCGTTCTGCCACCAGTGAGGAAGGGTATTCATAGTGCGTTCCTGCAAATGCGAAGGGGCGCAATTGCGCCCCGAAAGATGAAGTTAAACAATCTGCAGCGTGCCCTGACGGAACTTACGCTGGTAAACCACGGTGGTGAGCGCCATGGGGACGATAATCGCCACCGCCATGGCCAGGGCAAACACCTGCCAGAAAGTAGGCTGGATGGAGAGGATCCCCGGCAGGCCGCCGACGCCAATCCCGTTCGCCATCACGCCGTTCAGGCCGCACAGCAGGCCCGCCAGGCCAGAGCCGATCATCGCGCAGAGCATCGGGAAGCGGTACTTCAGGTTGATGCCGTACATCGCCGGTTCGGTGACGCCGAGATAGGCGGAGATGGCCGCCGGAACGGAGATCTCACGCTCGTTGTGCTTACGGCTAACGATAATGATGCCGGTCACCGCAGAGGCCTGTGCGATGTTAGAGAGGGCGATAATCGGCCAGACCGGGGTACCGCCGAGGCTCTGAATCATCTGCATATCGATGGCCAGCGTGGTCTGGTGCACGCCGGTGATCACCAGCGGGGCATACAGGAAGCCAAACAGCGCGGCACCGATTGGCGCGAAGCTGCCGGTCATCAGATGACGCACCGCGAAGGCCACGCCGTCGCCGATCATGCGGCCAAACGGACCGATAAAAGCGTGCGCCAGGAAGACGGCCAGGATCAGCGAGCAGACCGGCACCACCACCAGGTAGAGGTAATCCGGCACGATGCGCTTCAGACGCGTCTCAATAAAGCCCAGCGCCAGACCCGCCAGCAGGGCCGGAATGACCTGCGCCTGATAGCCCACCTTGGCGATGGTAAACAGGCCGAAGTTCCATACCTCAGGCACCTGCTGACCAAGTAAGTAAGCGTTCATTAACTGCGGAGAGACCAGCGTGACGCCCAGTACGATACCGAGAATTGGCGTACCGCCCATCTTGCGCACGGCGGACCAGCAAATCCCCACCGGCAGATAGAAGAAAATCGCTTCGCCAATCAGCCACAGGAAGTCATAGATGCTTTGCAGCGCCGGGTACATCTGCGCCAGGGTTTTACCGTCGCTCATCGGCACATCGCCGATGACGTTACGGAAGCCCAAAATTAAGCCCCCGCTGATCAGCGCCGGCAGCAGCGGGAAGAAGATTTCTGCAAAGTGGGAAATCAGCTGCTCGTGCCACTTCATATTCTGGCGCGCCGCCTTCTTCGCCTGCTCTTTATCGGCAGAAGAGTGTCCGGTGGTCGCCAGCAGAGCCTGATAGTAATCGCCCACTTCGGTACCAATCACCACCTGGAACTGTCCGGCGTTGGTGAAGCAGCCTTTCACCATGGAAAGCTCTTCAATCGCCTTCGGGTTGGCCTTGGCCGGATCGTTCAGCACGAAGCGCAGGCGGGTTATGCAATGGCTGACGGTGGCGATGTTTTCGCGGCCGCCGACCAGGACGATCAGCCGATCGATATCTGCTTGTTTGACTTTACTCATCATGAAACCTCATGACAGATGTTGAGGGGGGTAATGACCTGAGCGCAAGCCTACTCCTTCAGCGTGACGGCGAAAATGGGAACGTTCCCGAAATCGGGCGAAGATCACAATAAACGATTCAGGGGGGTTATGAGAGACGGGCAGGAATAACGATCTGGCGCGGCTCGCTCCGCCCGTTGATCTGCTCGATCAGCTGCGCGGCGGCCTGTCTGCCGGACTCGGCGTAGCCCGGATCGACGGTGATAATTTCAGGGTGCAGGAACTTCATCAGCGGCGTGCTGCCGACGCTCGCCACCTGCAGGTTATCAATGCGCTGCTCCTGCAGATACTTGCTGGCACCCAGCGCAAGGGTGTCCGTGGCGCACACCAGCGCGGTGGTCTGCGGCGTCAGGACGCTGGCGACCTGCTCGTAGCCCTGCTTCATGCCCAGCCCCGGTAGGGAGGCCACGGCAGGAAGATTGTGCTTTTTGCAAAAGGCCAGATAGGCCTCGTGGCGGCGCTTGCCGGTGGTAACGTCCGCGTGCGGCACGCCCAGATAGCTGATGTGGCGGTGGCCTTCTTCGTACAGGCGCTGCATCAGGGTGATAATCGCCCCCTCATCGTCATAACAGACGGAGGCAAAGCCGTGGGCATCGCGCGCCAGCAGCACCAGCGACGGCTGCCAGTGTTTCAGCATCTCCTCGTCAATGCCGGTAAAACCAAACAGCACCACGCCGTCAATGTTACGGCGCTGGAGCATGCCGAGATGTTCTTCCACCAGCTGTGGCGAGAACTGGCTCTCCATCATGATCGGATCATAGCCCTGCTCGTAGAAGGCAGGCAGCATGGTCTGAACGGCGAGGTTTTCGGAGAGGGAATCCAGACGCGAAACGATGATCGCAACCACTTTATCGCTCTGCCCGCGCATGGCGCGCGCGGAGCGGGAAGGGGAAAAACCGTGCTGATTCATGACCGCCTCAACGCGCTCGCGGGTGCGTTCGCTGACGCCGCTTTCGTTGTTCAGCACGCGTGAGACGGTTGATTTCCCCACGCCGCTTAAACGCGCGATGTCTTTAATCGTAAGGCGGTTCTGCATGCTGTATTCCCTGTAACAACGACAAAATGGTCAATTGAGCCTAATGCTATAGCGCGATTTCGCTATGGGCAAAGTCTGGTTTACGTACTGTTTATTTGCAGGCGCGTATAATACCGCCCGAATCGTCACAAAGGGTACGCTTAAATCTTTATACTGCGCGGCGACACCCTGTTTTTTTACTTACCGGAGGCTTTATGGATCCCGATCCCGCACCTCTCCTGAATGGGAGAATTTGTTCTTTCCGGTAAGCCAGCTTTTGCTGTCTCACCGGTAATGTGAGGCAGCAACGTCCCAAACGTTCCTGCTTGAAAAATTGAGTGCCTGACAGGTACGGCTTTGCCACGCCTGAAGGGAATGCTGCGTCCGCCTGGCGGATGCGGAGGAATGTCTATGTTTAAAAATATCACCCGGCAGCTGCAGGCGCTGCTGAGCCGCCATCTGCCACACCGTCTTGTTCAGCGCGACCCGCTGCCCAATGCCAAAAACATGGCAGGAGCGGCGATCCCGGCGTCCCTGACCGAACGCTGCCTGAACGTGGCGGCGATGGATGAAAACGAAGTCTGGCGCGCCTTTGGCGGCCATCCGGAAGGGCTGAACGCGTCTGAAGTGGAAAAAATCCGCGCCATGCACGGCGATAACCAGATCCCGGCGCAGAAGCCCTCTCCGTGGTGGGTGCACCTGTGGCTCTGCTACCGCAACCCGTTCAACCTGCTGCTGACCGTGCTCGGCATCATCTCTTACGCGACGGAAGATCTCTTTGCCGCGGGCGTGATTGCCCTGATGGTGGGTATCTCCACGCTGCTGAACTTCATTCAGGAAGCCCGCTCCACCAAAGCGGCGGACGCCCTGAAGGCGATGGTCAGCAACACCGCGACCGTCTCGCGCGTGATTAACGACCTCGGCGAAAACGCCTGGGTTGAGCTGCCCATTGACCAGCTGGTGCCGGGCGACCTGGTGAAGCTGGCGGCGGGAGACATGATCCCGGCGGATTTACGCATCATCCAGGCGCGCGATTTGTTCGTGGCGCAGGCCTCCCTGACCGGCGAGTCCCTGCCCGTTGAGAAGGTATCGCGCAGCCGCGACCCGCAGCAGATGAACCCGCTCGAGTGCGACACCCTGTGCTTTATGGGCACCACGGTGGTCAGCGGCACGGCGCAGGCGATTGTCACCGCCACCGGCGGCAATACCTGGTTTGGACAGCTTGCCGGGCGCGTCAGCGAGCAGGAGAGCGAGCCGAATGCGTTCCAGAAAGGGATTGGCCGCGTCAGCATGCTGCTGATCCGCTTTATGATGGTTATGACGCCAATCGTGCTGCTGATCAACGGCTACACCAAGGGCGACTGGTGGGAGGCGGCGCTGTTTGCGCTCTCCGTGGCCGTCGGCCTGACGCCGGAAATGCTGCCGATGATTGTTACCTCCACGCTGGCGCGCGGGGCGGTCAAACTCTCTAAACAAAAGGTGATCGTCAAACACCTCGACGCCATCCAGAACTTTGGCGCAATGGACATTCTCTGCACCGATAAAACCGGCACCCTGACGCAGGATAAAATCGTGCTGGAGAACCACACCGACATCGCCGGTAAAACCAGCGAGCGCGTGCTCCACAGCGCGTGGCTGAACAGCCACTACCAGACCGGGCTGAAAAACCTGCTCGACGTGGCGGTGCTGGAAGGCGTGGACGAGGAGGCCGCCCGTACGCTCTCCGGCCGCTGGCAGAAGGTGGACGAAATCCCGTTCGACTTCGAGCGCCGCCGCATGTCGGTGGTGGTCAGCGAGCAGCCGGACGTGCACCAGCTGATCTGCAAAGGCGCGCTGCAGGAGATCCTGAACGTCTCCACGCAGGTGCGCCATAACGGGGAGATCGTGCCGCTGGACGACACCATGCTGCGCCGCATCAAGCGCGTCACCGACAACCTGAATCGTCAGGGGCTGCGCGTGGTGGCGGTGGCGAGCAAATTCCTGCCCGCGCGGGAGGGGGACTATCAGCGTATCGACGAATCCGATTTGATCCTCGAGGGTTACATCGCATTCCTCGATCCGCCGAAAGAGACCACCGCACCGGCGCTGAAGGCGCTGAAGGCGAGCGGCATCACCGTCAAAATTCTCACCGGCGACAGCGAGCTGGTGGCGGCCAAAGTGTGTCACGAAGTGGGGCTGGACGCGGGCGACGTGGTGGTTGGGAGCGACATTGAGCACCTCACCGACGACGAACTGGCGCAGCTTGCCCAGCGCACGACGCTGTTTGCCCGCCTGACGCCGATGCACAAAGAGCGCATTGTGACGCTGCTGCGTCGTGAAGGGCACGTGGTGGGCTTTATGGGCGACGGCATCAACGATGCGCCCGCGCTGCGTGCGGCGGACATTGGCATCTCCGTGGACGGCGCCGTGGATATCGCCCGTGAAGCGGCGGATATCATCCTGCTGGAAAAGAGCCTGATGGTGCTGGAGGAGGGCGTCATCGAAGGGCGTCGCACCTTCGCCAACATGCTCAAATACATCAAAATGACCGCCAGCTCCAACTTCGGTAACGTCTTCAGCGTGCTGGTGGCGAGCGCGTTTCTGCCGTTCCTGCCGATGCTGCCGCTGCACCTGCTGATCCAGAACCTGATGTACGATGTCTCTCAGGTAGCGATCCCGTTTGATAACGTGGATGACGAGCAGATCCAGAAGCCGCAGCGCTGGAACCCGGCCGATTTGGGCCGCTTCATGCTGTTCTTTGGGCCGATCAGCTCCATCTTCGACATTCTGACCTTCTGCCTGATGTGGTTTGTGTTCCACGCCAACACCCCGGAACACCAGACGCTGTTCCAGTCCGGCTGGTTCGTGGTAGGGCTGCTGTCCCAGACGCTGATTGTGCACATGATCCGCACGCGCCGCATTCCGTTTATCCAGAGCCGTGCCGCGTGGCCGCTGATTGTAATGACGGGCATTGTGATGGCGCTGGGTATCGCGCTGCCGTTCTCGCCGCTGGCAAGCTACCTGCAGCTGCAGGCGCTGCCGCTGAGCTACTTCCCGTGGCTGGTGGCGATTCTTGCGGGTTATATGGTGCTGACCCAGATGGTGAAAGGGTTCTATGCGCGTCGATATGGGTGGCAGTAAGCTCATTTTGCCACAATCCAAACGTAGGCCGGGTAAGGCGAAGCCGCCACCCGGCATCTGGCTTTCCTCCCAAATTCAACAACCTGTGATCTCCGTCGGCGCATTCGCTTGACGACAATTTGTACGCATGTTAACAGAATGTTTTGCCTGTATTTGGCCCGTCAGATAAGGAACATTCATGTTACGGTACAGTCTCTTAACCGCCGGGCTTATGCTCGGCGCCTCCGCTTTTGCCGCGCCGGCAGGCGATCTTCCCCTGATGCCCTGGCCTGCGAAGGTTGAACGCCCGACGACGCAGGGCGCGCTGGTGCTTAACAATCAACTCTCCGTGAGCGTCAGCGGCGACGATCTGGGGGACGCGGTCAACCGCCTGCGCCAGCGCATTGCGCTGCAAACCGGCTGGACGCTACAGCCACAGGCCGAAAAACCTGACAAGCCGACCATCCGTATCGCCATCGCTAAAAAGGTGAAGCCGCAGCCGCTGCCGGACAGCGATGAGAGCTACAAACTCATAGTGGATGCCAACGGCGTGAACATCTCCGCTAACACCCGCTTTGGCGCATTGCGCGCAATGGAAACCTTGCTCCAGTTGATGCAGAACGGTGCCGAAAACACCTCGATTCCGTGGGTCACCATCGAAGATTCGCCGCGCTTCCCGTGGCGTGGGCTGCTGCTCGATTCGGCGCGCCATTTCATCCCGTTACCCGATATCAAGCGTCAGATCGACGGCATGGCTGCGGCCAAGCTCAACGTCCTGCACTGGCATCTGACTGACGATCAGGGCTGGCGCTTTACCTCGAAGCGTTATCCAAAATTAACCCAGCTTGCCAGCGACGGGCTGTTCTACACCCCTGAGCAGATGCGCGAGATTGTGCGTTACGCTGCCGAACGCGGCATACGCGTGGTGCCGGAAATCGATATGCCGGGCCACGCCTCAGCGATTGCCGTCGCCTATCCAGAACTGATGAGCGCGCCGGGGCCGTACGCTATGGAGCGCCACTGGGGCGTGCTGAAGCCGGTGCTGGATCCCACCAAAGAGGCGACCTACACCTTTGCCGACGCGATGGTCAGCGAACTGGCGGCGATCTTCCCCGATCCGTATCTGCATATCGGCGGCGATGAGGTGGACGACAGCCAGTGGAAGGCAAACGCGGCGATCCAGAGATTTATGCGCGACAACAAACTGGCGGACAGCCACGCGCTGCAGGCGTATTTCAACCGCAAGCTGGAGTCGATCCTTGAGAAGCACCACCGGCAGATGGTCGGCTGGGATGAGATCTACCATCCCGATCTGCCGAAAAGCATTCTGATCCAGTCCTGGCAGGGACAAGACGCGCTGGGGCAGGTGGCGCAGAACGGCTATAAGGGCATTCTTTCAACCGGCTTCTACCTCGACCAGCCCCAGTCCACCGCCTATCACTACCGCAACGAAATTGTGCCGCAGGGGCTGAATGGCGTGGACGTGATAGCGGACACCGACAGCGTCCAGAGCTGGGCTTTCTCCATGCCGCGCCTGAAGGGCAAGCCTGTGGAAGGCAGCTTTACGCTGGTGAAAGGCGACGCCGGGTGGCGCGGTTTTATTGATTTTGCCGGGAAATCGCGTCGGGCGGTGAATAACATTCAGTGGCGCGACGACAACCAGGTGACCTTTACCGTCGACACCTGGATGGGTGAAACGCGCCCGGTGGTCAACGTTGATAACGACAAACTCACCGGCTATTTCCTGGTGGGAAACACCCGCTACCCGATTAGCGGCGCGCGTCTGGACGACGTGCCGATAGGTACCCCTCCGGTCGTGCCGGACGTGGCGAATCAGGCCAACCTGCTCGGCGGCGAAGCCGCGCTGTGGGCGGAAAACGTGGTCGCGCCGGTGCTGGACATCCGCCTGTGGCCGCGCGCCTTTGCGGTGGCGGAGCGGCTGTGGTCCGCGCAGGACGTCAACGACGTCGATAATATGTATACCCGCCTGCAGGCGATGGACAGCTGGTCGACGGTGTCCGTCGGGCTGCAGCAGCATACCCAGCAGCAGGTGCAGTTCACGCGCCTCGCTAACAATGCCGACACCCTGCCGCTGCAAATCCTCGCCCAGGCGCTCGAGCCGGCCCAGTATTACACCCGCCAGCACCTGAAGTTCCAGGCCGGAAACTACCATCAGTTTGAGCCGCTTAACAGACTTGCAGATGCGTTGAACGCCGAAAGCGCCACCGTGCGCCAGATGCACAAGTGGGCGGACCGCCTGGTGAGCGACGCGGAAGACACGGAGAGCGCCGAGGCGCTGCGCCACGTCTTTAACCGCTGGCAGAACAACACCAGCGACGTGCTGGCCTTGAGCGAAAACAGCTATCAGCTGAAGGCCATTAAGCCGGTCATTCTGGAGGTGGATAAGCTGGCCTCGATTGGCCTGAGGCTGACGGATCTGGTGGCGCGTCAGGGGACGCTGGACGACAAAGAGATCGCGTCGATCCAGAGCGAGCTGGACAGCGCGGCGAAGGTGCAGGATGAGGTGGTGATTGCGGCGGTCTATCCGCTGGAGACGCTGCTACGCGCCACGCGAAATCAGTAACACGCATGCCCGGTGGCGCTGCGCTTGCCGGGCCTGCGTGGTGTGTAGGCCCGGCAAACGAAGTGCCGCCGGGCGTAAAGGCCACTCAGTTCTTCAGAACCCACGCCTCTTTCCAGTGTGCGCCAACGCCTGGCTCATACTGGTTTGCGGTTGGGCTGTACTGCACGCAGAAGCCGCTGTACGGGAAAGGCTTACATTCGTAGGTCTTACCGTCTTTAGGCTGAAGCACCACGGTACCTGCCTTGTACGACGCGATATTGTCCGGGAAGGTAAAGTCGTGGTGGCCGGTGCTATCCGCAGCGGCATCGCCTTCCAGCATCAGGTTCAGGACGTCCTGCGCGAACAGGGTGCCGTCTTTATTGGTCGCGTAGTATTTCAGCATGTGGTGACCGGCGGTCACGTCGGTCAGGGTCATGGTGACGTCCTGATTGCTGTTGTTCATGTCCTGCTTCAGGTAGCCTTTTTCCGCACCGTGGTGGTTCATCACGTGTGCTTCAAAATTCACGTCACCCTGCGTATTCACGTGGAAGGTCACGGTCGCGTTGCCATGTTCGATTTTGCTGTATTGCAGATCGGTAACGGCAATGGTCTCATTCACCTGCGCTTTTTGCTCTTCATAAGAGATAGCAACGGACTGCAGCGTGCTGCCGTCTTTCACGAATACGCTGTTGGCGCCGTGAACCGGGCTGATGTCACCGGCTTCATCCTTCACGCCGACGCGCACGTCGTGCTGCGCGGTGTTGATCTTCTGCGCCAGATCGTAGGACCACTGGTTAGCGTCGCCTTGTTCAGCAGAGCCGATGGTCATCTCGGTGCGCATGGCGGTCACTTCGCCGTGGGCGTCGAAGAAGCGTGCGATAACTTTATCGCCCACGTTCAGGTTATTACCGGCAATCTGGCCGCTCAGGGTTTTGCTCCACTCGGACACAACCGCAGGTGTTTCGTCCGGGGTAACGTTGCCGCCATTCCCGAAATCAACGTCGATAGCCTGATAGAAGCTGTTTGTGGTATCTGCAATTTCCCATACGCCGTAAATTACCTGATAACCTGTGCGTTCAGGAACATTACAGGTCATGGATTTAGTTACGGCTGGCGCCTGGCTATTTCCGTTAATTGTACAGAACGGGGTTAATTCAAACTGATCGCGAGTTAGCGGTTTATTTGGGTCCCAGTTTTGTTTGGTAATGTAATAACGCCAGTTGGTAGTTTTGTGCGGCGCAGTATGGTGCCAGACAAATTCATGCGGGCCCGCGGTCATCGGGTTTTTAGTCCACGCATTCAGGCTCTGCTTATCCAGTTGAGAATATTGAGAGATACCCGCGCTGGCGAGGTGTCCGTCTGCTGGCTCTGCCCCGGTCGGGAAGCCGGAGGTTTTCTCTACGCTCTGCGGTTCATACTGTACGGAGCCGCAATCAATATTTTGACCCAGCTTACACATATAGGCGCGGCTGGCAGGAGATTCAATATATCCGTGAGCAAATGCCGAAGATGCAACGGTCACTGTTGCGAGGGCAAGTGCAATTTTTGAAAGTTTCATTACTCATCCATTATTAGAGAATATTACTAGGCGAGGGAGAGTCTAATAATGGATCTGGCTCTGTGTCATTTTACCCGGAGAGTAAAAATAACCGAAATAAAAAAGGCAGCCCGAGCTGCCTTCTGTTTATTGAAATGTATTAACGACGTACGGCGATCGCTTCAATTTCAATTTTCACGTCTTTTGGCAGACGCGCCACTTCCACGCAGGAGCGCGCCGGGAAGGTGGCGTTGTGCTCGGTGAAGAACGCTTCATACGTAGCGTTAACGGTGGCGAAGTCGTTCAGATCTTTCACGAACACCGTCGTTTTGACGATATCACCCACTTTCAGGCCCGCAGATTCAACGATAGCCTGCACGTTTTCCAGCGACTGACGCGCCTGCGCCGCCACGTCGGCCGGTACTTCACCGGTTTTCGGGTTTACCGGGATCTGGCCAGAGGTGATGATCATGCTGCCCAGATCAACGCCCTGAACGTATGGGCCGATAGCCGCTGGTGCATTTTCCGTCGCGAGTACTTTGCTCATTTTTTCTCCAGAATTACAGCGTTAAGAATGTTCCCGGCCATTATAACAGCCGGGATTTCATTACCAACCTCAATTAGTTGGCTAGCACCACATAATGGGAAAACTCTTTTTCGCAGTATTTGCATTTGAGCGCGATGTCGTTGGCGCGCTTTTTCACTGCAAAGCTGGACGAAACCGGCTCGGCGTGGCTGATGCAGTTGCTGTTCGGGCAGACCAGCACGCTTTCGATGCGCTCCGGCAGGCTCGGGCGGGATTTGCCCACCACGTCGTAATCGTCGATGCGGTTAACCGTGGCGTCCGGCGCGTACAGCGACAGCTGGTTGACCTGCTCGTCGGTCAGGAAGGTGTTCTCGATCTTGATCAGATCTTTACGGCCCATTTCGCCGGACGGCAGGTTCAGGCCGATGGTGATGCGCTGGTCGGTTTCGGTCAGTTTGAACAGCGTCAGCAGCTTAAAGCCCACCTGCGCAGGGATGTGGTCAATCACGGTGCCACGCTTGATGGCTTCAACCTGGAGTTTGTTATCGTGTGTCATGGTCGTCTCCCCTTACAGAGCTAATTCGCGATTCAGAACCAGTGCCAGTAACGCCTGGCGAGCGAAGATGCCATTCCCGGCCTGCTGGAAGTACCAGGCGTGCGGCGTTTTATCCACGTCGGTGGCAATCTCATCGATGCGCGGCAGCGGGTGCAGCACCTTCATGTTGTCGCGCGCGCCGTCGAGGTCGCTGGCGCGCAGCACGAACTGCGCCTTCACGTTGGCGTATTCGGACGGATCCAGACGCTCTTTCTGCACGCGGGTCATATAGAGAATATCCACGTTGCCCACCACCTCTTCGATGCTGGCGTGCAGGCTCCACGTAATGCCTTTCTCGTCCAGCATGTCGAGGATGTACTGCGGCATCGCCAGCGCGTCCGGGGCGATGAAGAAGAAGCGGTTGCCGCTAAATTTCGCCAGCGCCTGGGTCAGGGAGTGGACGGTGCGGCCGTACTTCAGGTCGCCGACCATGGCGATGTTCAGGTTTTCAAGCGTGCCCTGGGTCTCCTGAATGGTGAACAGGTCCAGCAGGGTCTGCGTCGGATGCTGGTTGGCGCCGTCACCGGCGTTCAGCACCGGAATGCCGCCGGAAAACTCGGTCGCCAGACGCGCCGCGCCCTCCTGCGGGTGGCGCATCACAATCGCGTCCACGTAGGTGCTGATCACTGAAATGGTATCCGCCAGGGTTTCGCCTTTTTTGCCCAGCGACGTGTTGCTGCTGTCCGAGAAGCCCACCACGCTCGCGCCCAGGCGGTGCATGGAGGTTTCAAAGGAGAGGCGGGTGCGCGTCGAGGCTTCAAAGAAACAGCTCGCGATCACCTTGTGCTTCAGCAGCTCCGGCTGCGGATTGGCCTTCAGTTTTGCCGCGGTTTCCAGAACCAGTTCCAGCTCTTCGCGGCTGAGGTCGTTTATGGAAATGATGTGTTTTTGATAAAGCGGATTCATGTTTATCTCCTGACGCCGGGCAAAAAAAAGCCCCTCAAATGAGGGGCTCTGGGAATAGGTTTAGCAACGGGAAGAAAAACGGCAGGCCAGCGTCTGATTTCAGACGCGGTAAGACGTTATGTCGTACACGCTTGACCATGCTTCCTCCCGGCAAATTGTCGGGCATTATACGCAGCTCGTTTTTGGGATCAAGCGATTTAATGCACGCTTTACTCAATGCAAACGGTTCTTTATGAATATTAATGCATTCTGAGTAAATAATTAATTTGCTTATGCACCAGCGCGGTACGCTTCACCACCCGGGGCGCGACCCAGACAATACTGCTTCCCGCCACCACGCCTAAAATTTCCGGTAACTGGTGATAATCCAGAATACGCGCCACCGCGCGGCCATATCCGGCAACGGTATGAATAAGGATAAATTCGCTATTGTGCTCCACGCTCACCACCATTTCGGAGACGGTACGCGCGGCGTCGGGGGCAGGGCGCAGCTGGGGATTCAGCGAATAAATCTTTAGCCCTTTGGCATTGCGAATTTTTATGACGCCAAGCAGCTTGAGCAGACGTGAAACGGTGGACTGGCTGATGGTCTCAAAACCCCGCTCCTGCAAGTCGCGGCGGATCTCTTCCTGAGAGAGATAGCTCTTTTCCGCGATCAGACGCTGGCAGACCGTTAGCTGTAGTTGCTCTTTGGGAGAGTACTCTTCGTAATCCATCATAGTTCCCATATCAGTTCCCGAAATAACCGGTGGCACCGCACCGATCCGTAGGCCGGATAAGCGCAGCGCCATCCGGCAAATCACAACAACGCGCCCAGGCTTAACGCCACCATAATCACCACCGTCAAAATCCCCAGCAGCGGCGCGACCCATTTCAGATAACGCACGTAGGGCACGCGGGCGATAGCCAGCCCGCCCATCACGACGGCAGAGGTGGGGGTGATAAGGTTAACGATGCCGGACGCCGACTGGTAAGCCGTAACCACCAGGTCGCGGTTGACGTTAGCGAAATCGGCAAGGGGCGCCATGATCGGCATCGTCAGAACGGCCAGGCCGGACGAAGAAGGCACAAGAAACGACAGCACCACCTCCAGCCAGTACATCACGTTAATGAACGCCACCGTCGACAATCCGGTGACCATCCCCTCGGCGCTGTGCAAAATGGTGTGGGTAATCATGCCCTTATCCATAATCACTACGATACCGCGCGCGATGCCGATAATCAGCGCGACGCCCAGCAAATCTCGCGCGCCGTTGATAAACGTCGACGTCAGCTCCTCTTCGCTCATGCGGGCGATAAGCCCAACGATAATGGCGCTGGCGAGGAACACCGCCGAGATCTCCGCCATCCACCAGCCCAGCACCGCCACGCCGTAGATCATCACCGCGAAAGCGAGGGCGAAAATCACCAGGATGAGTTTGCGCACCGGGGTAAATTCCAGCGACTGCTCGCCCTTGTTGCCGAGGAAGTGGGCGAGGTTCTCCTCCTGTTTATCCGCCACGATCGACAGCGACGGATCTTTGCGCACCTTACGGGCATAGCGCATCACCCACGCCACGCAGATGATCCAGCCGATGACCAGCAGCGCGATGCGCAGCATGATCCCATTGGTGAAGGGGATCCCGGCGGCGTTGGCGGCGATCACCGTCGCGAACGGGTTAATGGTGGACCCGAGCGTGCCGATCCCCGCCCCGAGCAGTACGGTGGACGCGGCAACCACCGGATCGAACCGCGCCGCCAGCATCACCGGCACCAGTAAGGTATAGAAGGGCAGCGACTCTTCGGCCATGCCGTAAATCGTGCCGCCTGCGGCAAACAGCGCCATCAGGATCGGGATCATCCACTCTTCGCGCCCGCGCAGCTTAGTGGTGACGCGCTCGATCCCGGCGTCAATCGCTCCGGTTTTGGTGACGATCCCGAGAAATCCCCCGATGATCAGGATAAACAGCGCGACGTCGATCGCCCCGGCCTGGCCGGACTCCGGATCGTACAGTCCGGCAATCGGGGCCATCAGCACCGACACCAGCCCCTGCGGGTGCGATGCCACGTGCGCATAGGTGCCGGCAACCGGCACCTCTTTGCCGAGCGCCTCGTTCATCGCCATATGGTACTGCCCGGCCGGAACAATCCACGTCAGCACGGCAACCACGGCAATCAGAAAAAAGAGAATGGTGTAAGCGGAGGGAAACTTGAACTTGCCCATGATGTTCTCCTGAAACCCGGCGCACCCCGCGGCGCGCCGGGCGGTGATTAGTCGCCGAGTGTCGCCACCATGACCGCCTTAATGGTGTGCATGCGGTTTTCTGCTTCGTCAAAGACGATGGAGTTCGGTGATTCAAAGACCTCTTCCGTCACCTCCAGCCCCTTCAGGCCGTACGCCATCTCGATCTCGCGGCCCACTTTGGTGTGCTCGTTGTGGAACGCGGGCAGGCAGTGCATGAACTTGACGTTCGGGTTGCCGGTGGCCTTCATCACGTCCGCGTTGATTTGATACGGCTTCATCAGGCTGACGCGCTCGGCCCAGGCCTCCTTCGGCTCTCCCATGGAGACCCACACGTCGGTGTAGAGGAAATCGGTGCCGTGCACGCCTTCTTCCACATCGTCGGTGAGGGTGATGCGCGCGCCCGTTTCTTTGGCGATGGCGCGGCACTGCTCAACCAGCCCGGCTTCCGGCCAGAAGGATTTCGGTGCCACGAGACGGATATCCATCCCCATCTTGGCCGCGCCGACCATCAGGGAGTTGCCCATGTTATTCCGCGCGTCGCCCAGGTAGGCAAAGCTCAGCTCCGGCAGGGTTTTGCCCGGGGAGTGCTCCAGCATGGTCATCAGGTCGGCGAGGATTTGCGTCGGGTGGAACTCGTCGGTCAGGCCGTTCCACACCGGCACGCCCGCGTACTCGCCCAGCTCCTCGACGATGGCCTGGCCGTAGCCACGGTACTCGATGCCGTCATACATGCGGCCCAGCACGCGGGCGGTGTCTTTCATCGACTCTTTATGGCCGATCTGCGACCCGCTTGGGCCGAGGTAGGTGACCTGCGCGCCCTGGTCAAACGCGCCCACTTCGAAGGCGCAGCGGGTGCGGGTGGAGGTTTTTTCAAAGATCAGGGCGATGTTTTTCCCGACCAGCGTCTGCTTTTCGCGCCCGGCCTTTTTGGCCGCCTTGAGCTCGATGGCGAGGTCGATCAGGTACTGAATTTCCGCCGGAGTGTAGTCCAGCAGTTTGAGGAAGTTGCGGTTTTTCAGGTTGATGGTCATGGCTAAATCCTTTTTAAAATGAGTGATCAGTTACGAATCAGCGTGCCTTTCTCGCCCGCCAGGATCTCCGCGCCGTCGGCCAGCGCGCCGATCCCGGCAATGCCGTTGCAGGTCTCAACAAACTCGCGGCAGGCGGCGACCTTCGGCCCCATCGATCCGGCGTCGAACGGCATGTCTTTAAGCAGTTCCGGCGTCACCTGCGCCAGCGGGCGCTGGGTCGGCTTGCCCCAGTCGAGGTACACCGCGTCGGCATCGGTGAGGATCAGCAGGGCGTCGGCCTCGATCTGGCGCGCCAGCAGGGCGGCGGAGAGGTCTTTGTCGATCACCGCCTCAACGCCGCGATAGCCGTTGGCGTTTTCCACTACCGGCACGCCGCCGCCGCCGTTGCAGATGACCAGGTGGTCACGCTGGATCAGCGCCGTGATGGCGTCGCTCTCAACGATGCGTTTGGGCTGCGGAGAGGGCACCACGCGGCGGAAATAGGTGCCGTCGGCCCTGAACGTCCAGCCTTTTTCTGCGGCCAGCGCTTTCGCCTGCGCTTCGCTGTACACCGGACCGATGTACTTGGCCGGGTTGCTAAAGGCCGGATCGGCGGCGTCCACTTCCACCTGGGTGAGCAGGACGCTCACCTCACGCTGAGGCAGGCTGTTTTTCAGCGCCTGCTGGAGCATGTAGCCGATCATCCCCTGGCTTTCCGCGCCGAGAACGTCCAGCGGGTAGGGCGTCACTTTGTCGTAGGCGCTGTTCTGCAGCGCCAGCAGCCCGACCTGCGGCCCGTTGCCGTGCACCAGCACCACGCGCCACTGTTCTGTTAATCCGGCGATGATGCGGGCGGCCTGCTCGATGTTCTGGCGCTGGATATCCGCTTCCAGCGGCTCGCCGCGCTTGAGCAGCGCGTTGCCGCCCAAGGCCACAACCAGAGTGGGTTTTCGTTCCATGATGGCTCCTTAAATTCCGTCGCGTTCCAGTGGGCAGCTCATGCAGCGCGCGCCGCCGCGACCGCGTCCCAGTTCGTCGCCGGGGATCGGCAGCACGGTGATGCCCGCTTTGTCGTACTTCTCGTTGGTCCAGACGTTGCGCTCGTAGCCGATCACTACGCCCGGGCGGATGGTCAGAACGTTGTTGGCGTCGTTCCACTGCTCGCGTTCGGCTTCAAAGGCGTCGCCGCCGGTGGTGATCAGGCGGACCTGGTTAATGCCGAGGGCTTTCTCAATGGCGTGCAGCAGGTCGGTTTCCTGCGTGCGCAGCAGGCCGCCGCGTCCGTCCGGCGTGAGCGTCCAGCACTGGGCGTCTTTGCGCACCACTTCCGGATAGACGGAGAAAGTGTCCACGTCGATGTGGGTCATCACCGTGTCGAGGTGCATGCAGGAGCGATGTTTGGGCAGCTCAACGGCAATCACGCGTTCGGCCTGACGGTGTTTAAACAGGCTGTTGGCGAGGAACTCCACGCCCTGCGGCGTTGTGCGCTCGGACATGCCGATCAATACCGCCCCGCGGCCAATCACCAGTACGTCGCCGCCTTCTAAGGTGGCGTGGTCGTAATTAATATTCTCGTCGCCGAAATACTTAATAAAATCGCCGTCGGCAAATGCCGAGTGCCAGCGATATATCGCGCGCAGATTATTGGTTTCACGCTGGCGGGCGGGTTTCGCCATCGGGTTAATGGACACGCCGTTATAAATCCAGCAGGAGGTATCGCGGGTAAATAAATGGTTCGGCAGCGGCTTCATAATAAAATCATTCGCCGTGTGGGTATCCACTACCATATTTTTAATGGCTGCCGGAATTTCGCCGTAGGTTAATCCCCCGCTTAATCGCCGCGCCAGTTCGCGGTGCGGCATATCCGCCAGCCAGCCGCGCACGTCGCCGGCAAAGGTTGGCCCGAGGCGATAGTCGGAAATTTGTGTTTCAAGAAGCCAGGCTTTCGCTTCTGCGATATCAAGGGTTTGCGTGAGCAGGTCGGTCAACAGCAGGACTTCCACACCCTGCTCGCGCAGCGTGTTTGCGAAGATGTCATGCTCTTCACCCGCCCGTTCAACCGACAGTACATCATCAAATAACAGCTCCTGACAGTTTGAGGGCGTTAACCGCTTCAGGCTTAAATTAGGGCGGTGCAGCATAACGCTACGCAATTGACCAATTTCAGAACCGACGTAATGCTTTTCCATAATTATTCCTTTAACTGTTTTTCAGAATAAAAAGGGCATGCGCCATGTGGTGTGTTTAATTACATGGCGGCTAAGCTCAATTGATTTCGTGATTTATAGTAGGCAGTTAAATAATCCGTAATGTGATATTGCTCACGCGAAAATGGATATTAACGAGTTTTTTTTCATTTGCATGATTCGCATCAGATAATGATTAATTTCATATTATTGGGAGTTGAATAGCTAAGCAGGATCCGGTGGCATTATTTGAGGTTGTTATTATTTTGTAGAATTATACATTTTGTAATTATTAGTTATCCATTTGATTTTAAACGATTAAATAAAATGGAAGGAATGGCTATGCAATAATGACAATTAACTATTTTTGACTTAAGGAAAATCCATAAATAATTATGGGCTTATAACGGAAATTATCAAAGTCGTAAAATGTGATACGGCAGCGGGTTTTGTTATTAAGCTCTTTATTTCAGTGGTTTATGTGAGAGCCTTAGTGTGCGCGAAATGAGGTTATGCATAACCTCTGCATAATTGCCTGGGCAGGGTTAACAGCAAATTAACATCTTTCCCGATAAACATGCGCTCGCGCAAGCCTCGTCCAAAAAGGGCTGGTATGGCAGCCTGGATTCTCGTATAAAAGATAAAAATGAAACATTGTTTTATATTGAGGATTGAAACATGATTATCGGCAACATCCACCATCTGCAGTCCTGGCTGCCTGACGCGCTGCGCCAGGCCATTGAGCACGTTAAAGCCCACGTCACCGACGCCACGCCGCTCGGCAAGCATGACATCAACGGCAACAGCCTGTTTTATCTGGTGTCAGAAGACATGACCCAGCCGTTCGCCGAGCGCCGCGCCGAGTACCACGCGCGCTATCTGGATATCCAGATTGTGCTGAAGGGCCAGGAAGGGATGACGTTCAGCACCCTGCCGCACGGCACGCCGGACACCGATTGGCTGGCGGATAAAGACATCGCGTTCCTGCCGGAAGGCGAGCAGGAGAAAACCGTGGTGCTGAGTGAAGGGGATTTTGTGGTGTTCTGGCCGGGTGAAGTGCATAAGCCGCTGTGCGCGGTGGGGGAGCCTGCTAAGGTCAGAAAAGTGGTTGTTAAAATGCTGGTGGAGTAATTTCCCCTCACCCCAGCCCTCTCCCACAGGGAGAGGGCTGGGGCACCAGACCGCACCCACGCATAATGTGATCCAGCTTAAACTTCCCGCACTCCCTCCTCATCTCCCATTTACCTCCCCTTTTTCTGCGTCATAGTATGATCGTTAAATTAATGAACGATGTTCTATAATGTAGAACAAAATGATTCAACAAGGAGATCTCATGCCGCATTCCGCGTTGTTCACGGGAATCATTCCCCCTGTCTCCACCATTTTTACCGCCGACGGCCAGCTTGATGAGCAGGGCACCGCCGCGCTGATCGACGATCTGATCGCTGCGGGCGTTGACGGCCTGTTCTTCCTGGGCAGCGGCGGCGAGTTCTCCCAGCTCAGCGCCGAAGAGCGTAAAACCATTGCCCGCTTTGCCATCGATCATGTCGATCGTCGTGTGCCGGTGCTGATCGGCACCGGCGGCACCAACGCCCGGGAAACCATTGAACTCAGCCAGCACGCGCAGCAGGCGGGCGCGGACGGCATCGTGGTGATCAACCCCTACTACTGGAAGGTGTCGGAAGCAAACCTGATCCGCTATTTCGAGCAGGTAGCCGACAGCGTCACCCTGCCGGTGATGCTCTATAACTTCCCGGCGCTGACCGGGCAGGATCTGACTCCGGCGCTGGTGAAAACCCTCGCCGATTCGCGCAGCAATATTATCGGCATCAAAGACACCATCGACTCCGTCGCCCACCTGCGCAGCATGATCCTCACCGTTAAAGCTGCTCATCCGCACTTCACCGTGCTGTGCGGCTACGACGATCATCTGTTTAATACCCTGCTGCTCGGCGGCGACGGGGCGATTTCGGCGAGCGGCAACTTTGCTCCGCAGGTATCGGTGAATCTTCTGAAAGCCTGGCGGGATAAAGACGTGGCGAAAGCGGCTGAGTATCATCAGACCCTGCTGCAAATCCCGCAGATGTATCAGCTGGATACGCCGTTTGTGAACGTCATTAAAGAGGCGATCGTGCTTTGTGGTCGTCCTGTCTCCACGCACGTGCTGCCGCCCGCCACGCCGCTGGACGAGCCGCGTAAGGCGCAGCTGAAAACCCTGCTGCAACAGCTCAAGCTCTGCTGAGCCGGACGATAACGATGACCATTGAGAAAATTTTCACCCCACAGGACGATGCGTTTTATGCGGTGATCACCCACGCGGCGGGGCCGCAGGGCGCGCTGCCGCTGACCCCGCAGATGCTGATGGAATCCCCCAGCGGCAACCTGTTCGGCATGACGCAGAACGCCGGGATGGGCTGGGACGCCAACAAGCTGACCGGCAAAGAGGTGCTGATCATCGGCACCCAGGGCGGTATTCGCGCCGGGGACGGACGCCCGGTTGCGCTGGGCTACCACACCGGACACTGGGAAATCGGCATGCAGATGCAGGCGGCGGCGAAGGAGATCACCCGCAACGGCGGGATCCCGTTTGCGGCCTTCGTCAGCGATCCGTGCGACGGGCGCTCGCAGGGCACGTACGGCATGTTCGACTCTCTGCCGTACCGCAACGACGCGGCGATCGTGTTTCGCCGTCTGATCCGCTCCCTGCCCACGCGCCGGGCGGTGATCGGCGTGGCCACCTGCGATAAAGGGCTACCCGCCACCATGATCGCGCTGGCCTCCATGCACGATCTGCCGACCATTCTGGTGCCGGGCGGGGCGACGCTGCCGCCGACCGTGGGGGAAGATGCGGGCAAGGTGCAGACCATCGGCGCGCGCTTTGCCAACCACGAGCTCTCCTTGCAGGAGGCCGCCGAGCTCGGCTGTCGCGCCTGCGCGTCGCCGGGCGGCGGGTGTCAGTTCCTCGGCACGGCGGGCACCTCGCAGGTGGTGGCGGAAGCGCTGGGGCTGGCGCTGCCGCACTCCGCGCTGGCGCCGTCCGGGCAGGCGGTGTGGCTGGAGATCGCCCGCCAGTCGGCGCGGGCGGTGAGCGAGCTGGATAACCGCGGCATCACCACGCGCGATATCCTCACCGATAAAGCCATCGAAAACGCCATGGTGATCCACGCGGCGTTCGGCGGTTCCACGAACTTACTGCTGCACATCCCGGCCATCGCCCACGCGGCGGGCTGCACTATTCCGGACGTAGAGCACTGGACGCGCGTCAACCGTAAGGTGCCGCGCCTGGTGAGCGTGCTGCCCAATGGACCGGACTACCACCCGACCGTACGCGCGTTCCTCGCGGGCGGCGTGCCGGAAGTGATGCTCCACCTGCGCGATCTCGGCCTGCTGCATCTGGACGCCATGACCGTCACCGGCCAGACGGTGGGCGAGAACCTCGACTGGTGGCAGACGTCCGAGCGCCGTAAGCGCTTCCGCCAGTGCCTGCTAGAGCAGGACGGCGTGGAGCCGGATGACGTGATCCTCCCGCCGGAGAAGGCCAGAGCGAAAGGGCTGACCTCGACGGTCTGCTTCCCGACGGGCAACATCGCGCCGGAAGGTTCGGTAATCAAGGCCACGGCGATCGACCCGTCGGTGGTGGATGACGATGGCGTTTACCGCCACACCGGCCGGGTGCGAGTGTTTGTCTCGGAAGCGCAGGCCATCAAGGCCATCAAGCGGGAAGAGATTGCGCAGGGCGATATCATGGTGGTGATCGGCGGCGGGCCGTCCGGCACCGGCATGGAAGAGACCTACCAGCTCACTTCCGCGCTGAAGCATATCTCGTGGGGCAAGACGGTGTCGTTAATCACCGATGCGCGCTTCTCGGGCGTATCGACGGGCGCCTGTTTCGGCCACGTGTCGCCGGAGGCGCTGGCGGGCGGGCCGATTGGCAAGCTGCGCGACAACGACATCATCGAGATTGCCGTCGACCGACTGACCCTCACGGGCAGCGTGAACTTTATCGGCACCGCGGATAACCCGCTGACGCCGGAGGAGGGCGCGTGCGAGCTGGCTCGGCGGCAGACGCACCCGGACCTGCACGCCCACGACTTTTTGCCGGACGATACCCGGCTGTGGGCGGCATTGCAGTCGGTGAGCGGCGGCACCTGGAAAGGCTGTATTTATGACACCGATAAAATTGTTGAGGTAATTAACGCCGGTAAAAAAGCGCTCGGCATTTAATTATTTTTCACGCGATTATCGTCTACGGAATATATTCCGTGGGCGGTTTTTTACGCATCTGTAATTTGTTAATATAAACAATACCTTGTGATATATCGTTGGCGTCACAAAAGCAAAATAACGTAATTCAGAAATAAGATATGACCATTGCTGGTTAATTGAACAGCTCATTACACTCCATTAACACGATGTTGTAATTCAGCACACTAAATAAGGGTGTAATTCTGATGACGCAATTAACCATGAAAGACAAAATTGGCTACGGGCTGGGTGACACCGCCTGCGGCTTTGTCTGGCAGGCTACCATGTTCCTGCTGGCCTATTTCTACACCGACGTGTTTGGTCTCTCCGCGGGCATTATGGGCACGCTGTTTTTAGTCTCCCGCGTGCTCGACGCCGTGACCGACCCGCTGATGGGGCTGCTGGTAGACCGCACCCGCACACGGCACGGTCAGTTCCGCCCGTTCCTGCTGTGGGGCGCCATCCCGTTTGGCATCGTCTGCATGCTGACCTTCTACACGCCGGACTTCTCCGCGCAGGGCAAAATCATCTACGCCTGCGCGACCTACATTCTCCTGACCCTGGTTTACACCTTCGTTAACGTCCCGTACTGCGCCATGCCGGGGGTGATCACCGCCGACCCGAAAGAGCGCCACGCCCTTCAGTCCTGGCGTTTCTTCCTCGCCGCGGCGGGATCGCTCGCCATCAGCGGCATCGCGCTGCCGCTGGTCAGCATCATCGGCAAGGGGGATGAGCAGGTGGGCTATTTCGGCGCCATGTGCGTGCTGGGGCTGACCGGCGTGGTGCTCCTCTACGTCTGCTTCTTCACCACCAAAGAGCGCTACACCTTTGAGGTGCTGCCGGGCTCGTCGGTGGCGAAAGATCTCAGGCTGCTGCTCGGCAACGGCCAGTGGCGCATCATGTGCGCGTTCAAGATGATGGCGACCTGCTCCAACGTGGTGCGCGGCGGGGCGACGCTCTACTTCGTGAAATACGTGATGGATCATCCGGAGATGGCGACCCAGTTCTTACTTTACGGCAGCCTCGCCACCATGTTCGGCTCGCTCTGCTCCTCCCGCCTGCTGGGCCGCTTCGACCGCGTCATCGCCTTTAAGTGGATCATCGTCGCTTACTCGCTCATTAGCCTGCTGATTTTCTTTACGCCAGCAGAGCATATTGCCCTGATTTTCGCCCTCAACATCCTGTTCCTGTTCGTCTTTAACACCACCACGCCGCTACAGTGGCTGATGGCCTCCGACGTGGTGGATTATGAGGAGAGCCGCAGCGGGCGTCGCCTCGACGGGCTGGTGTTCTCCACCTATCTGTTCAGCCTGAAGATTGGCCTGGCGATTGGCGGGGCGGTGGTGGGCTGGATCCTGGCCTGGGTGAACTACTCCGCCAGCAGCAGCGTGCAGCCGGTTGAGGTGCTCACCACCATCAAAATTTTGTTCTGCGTGGTGCCGGTGGTGCTCTACGCGGGCATGTTCATCATGCTGTCGTTCTACAAGCTCACCGACGACCGCGTGGAGGCCATCAGCCAGCAGCTGATCAAACACCGCGCGGCGCAGGGCGAGGCCGTACCCGACGCCGCGACAGCCGCATCCCATTAACCGGAGGCAACATGGAAATTACTAACCCGATCCTGACCGGCTTCAACCCGGACCCGTCTCTCTGCCGTCAGGGCGAGGACTACTACATCGCCACCTCGACCTTTGAGTGGTTCCCGGGCGTGCGCATCTACCACTCCCGCGACCTGAAAAACTGGTCGCTGGTCAGCACGCCGCTGGACCGCGTGTCGATGCTGGACATGAAGGGCAACCCGGACTCCGGCGGTATCTGGGCGCCTTGCCTGAGCTACGCCGACGGCAAGTTCTGGCTGCTCTATACCGACGTGAAGATTGTCGACTCACCGTGGAAAAATGGCCGCAACTTCCTCGTCACCGCGCAGTCCATTGAGGGGCCGTGGAGCGAGCCGATCCCGATGGGCAACGGTGGGTTCGATCCGTCCCTGTTCCACGACGACGATGGCCGCAAATACTACCTCTACCGTCCGTGGGGGCCGCGTCACCACAGCAACCCGCACAACACCATTGTGATGCAGGAGTTTGACCCGCAGACCGGCACGCTCTCGCCCGAGCGCAAAACGCTGTTTACCGGCACGCCGCTCTGCTACACCGAAGGGGCGCATCTTTATCGCCACGCGGGCTGGTACTACCTGATGGTTGCCGAAGGCGGCACCAGCTACGAGCACGCGGTCGTGGTACTGCGTTCCAAAAATATCGACGGGCCGTACGAGCTGCACCCGGACGTAACGATGATGACCAGCTGGCACCTGCCGGAGAACCCGCTGCAAAAGAGCGGCCACGGCTCGCTGCTGCAGACCCACACCGGAGAATGGTATATGGCCTACCTCACCAGCCGCCCGCTGCGCCTGCCCGGCGTGCCGCTGCTGGCCTCCGGCGGGCGCGGCTACTGCCCGCTGGGGCGCGAGACCGGCATCGCCCGCATTGCGTGGCGCGACGGCTGGCCGTACGTGGAAGGCGGCAAACACGCGCAGCTGACCGTGCCCGGCCCACAGGTGGCGGAGCAGCCCGCAGCCGCTCAGGGTAACTGGCGGGAGGATTTCGACGGCAGTACGCTTGACCCGGAGCTGCAGACCCTGCGCATTCCGTTCGACGACACCCTCGGCTCGCTCACCGCCCGCCCGGGTTACTTACGGCTCTACGGCAACGACTCGCTCAACTCGACCTTTACCCAGTCGACCGTGGCGCGCCGCTGGCAGCACTTCACCTTCCGGGCCGAGACGCGGATGCAGTTCTCACCGGTTCACTTCCAGCAGAGCGCGGGGCTGACCTGCTACTACAACAGCAAAAACTGGAGCTACTGCTTTATGGATTACGAGGAGGGTCAGGGGAGAACCATCAAGGTGATCCAGCTCGACCACAACGTGCCGTCGTGGCCGCTGCACGAGCAGCCCATTCCGGTGCCGGAACATGCGGAGAGCGTCTGGCTGCGGGTGGACGTGGATACGCTGGTCTACCGCTACAGCTACTCGTTCGACGGCGAGACGTGGCACGCCGTGCCGGTGACCTATGAAGCGTGGAAGCTGTCGGATGACTACATCGGAGGGCGCGGCTTCTTTACCGGCGCGTTTGTGGGGCTGCACTGCGAGGACATCAGCGGTGACGGCTGTCACGCGGACTTCGACTACTTCACCTACGAGCCGGTATAGCCCAGCGCACGTGAGAGCTCGAGCCCGGCCTGCTGAAGCTCCTCGCGGAAGCGGGCCAGCTCGGCGTCATCCACGCGGGAGGTCAGCGTCGACAGGCTCAGGGCGGCAATCACGCGGGATTCGTGGTTCCACACCGGCACCGCCACGCAGCGCACGCCCTGCTCGTTCTCTTCGCTGTCCAGGGCATAGCCCTGCTCGCGGGTCTGCGCCAGGGCGGTCATTAACGCTTCGCGGGAGGCGAGGGTCGCGGGTGTAAAGGTGGTGTACTGATAGCCCTCCAGCAGGGCGTTCAGCTCGGCCTCGCCCAGCCAGGCAATCAACACCTTGCCGATGGCGGTGGCGTGCACCGGCAGGCGGCGGCCGATACGCGAATAGGCGATGGCGGCCAGCTTGCCTTCAATCTTCTCGATATAGACCCCTTCACGCCCGTCCAGGATCCCCAGATGGGTGGTCTGCCCGGTACGCTGGGACAGCTCCGTCAGCCAGCCTTTCGCCTTCTGGCGAATATCGATGGAGCCCACGACAAAATGACCGCGCTCGACCAGCTTCATGCCGAGGCGATATTTGCCGTTCTCCGGGTTCTGATCGATATAGCCGTGAAGCTGCAGGGTTTTCAGCAGCGAGTGGAGGGTACTCTTGCTCAGCCCCATCAGTTTGCTGATGTCGGTGATCTTAAGCTCGGTGGCCTGCTCGTTGAACAGGTCGAGGATCTGCAACGCACGTTCAACAGACTGAATAATCGGCATAATGCTGGCATGTCCACGCTGGAATGAAGGCGAAAACGTACCTTTTTCGGGGTGAAAAATCAATGAAGGGGAGTCGGTTTGCCCGGCGGCGCTTCGCTTGCACGGGCCTACGGGGTGGGTGTTCTCCCTCTCCCTGTGGGAGAGGGCCGGGGTGAGGGCACCAGACCGCAGAGGACCCAATCACTCCCCAAGCGTCGCCACCATCACCGCCTTAATCGTATGCATCCGGTTTTCAGCCTGATCGAACACGATGCTCGCCGCCGACTCAAACACCTCGTCCGTCACCTCCATCCCGCCGTGCAGGTCGAACTCCTTCGCCATCTGCTTGCCGAGCGTGGTCTGGTCGTCATGGAACGCGGGCAGACAGTGCAGGAACTTCACGTTCGGATTGCCGGTCAGCGCCATCATCTGCGCGTTCACCTGATACCCCCGCAGCAGCGCAATCCGCTCCGCCCACTTCTCTTTGGCTTCGCCCATCGACACCCAGACGTCGGTATAGATAAAGTCCGCGCCCTTCACGCCCGCCGCCACGTCTTCCGTCAGGGTGATTTTGCCGCCGTGCTTCTCCGCCAGCGCGCTGCACTCCGCCACCAGGCTCTCTTCCGGCCAGCAGGCCTTCGGGGCCACCAGGCGCAGATCCAGCCCGGTCAGCGCCGCCGCTTCTAGCATCGAGTTGCCCATGTTGTTGCGCGCGTCGCCCGCGTAGACCAGCGTCATCTCGTTAAACGCCTTGCCCGGCAGGTGTTCCTGCATGGTCAGCAGGTCCGCCAGCAGCTGCGTCGGGTGAAACTCGTTGGTCAGCCCGTTCCACACTGGCACGCCCGCATACTGCGCCAGCGTTTCGACGACTTCCTGGCCGTGGCCGCGATACTGAATGCCGTCGTACATCCGCCCGAGCACGCGCGCGGTGTCCTTAATTGATTCTTTATGCCCAATCTGGCTGCCGCTCGGCCCTAAATACGTGACGCGTGCGCCCTGATCAAATGCGGCAACTTCGAAAGAGCAACGTGTACGGGTCGAGTCTTTTTCGAAGATGAGCGCGATGTTTTTACCTGTAAGCTTCTGTACTTCCTTGCCATTTTTCTTATCGGCTTTGAGCTGTGCGGCAAGGGTCAGCAGAGAAGTGAACTGTGCAGGGGTAAAGTCGAGCAATTTCAGAAAGTGTTTCTTGTACAGATCAGACATTTTATCCTCACATGGCGAACGCCACTTATTGAATTAAAATTCACTTTATATGTGTAATTATTCATTTGCAACCCCGTTTCACAAATCTTTCCAACAAAGGTGGAGGCAAACCCGTCCGTGTGTGAAAATAGAAGTATCTGCCGCACTTTAAAGAGGATTGAGCCATGGCAAACCCGGAATTACTGGAAGAGCAACGCGAAGAGACGCGTCTGATTATTGAAGAACTGCTGGAAGACGGTAGCGATCCGGACGCGCTGTACACCATCGAGCACCATTTCTCTGCGGATGATTTCGACGCGCTGGAAAAAATGGCCGTAGAAGCCTTCAAGCTGGGTTACGAAGTGACCGAGCCGGAAGAGCTGGAAGTGGAAGAGGGCGACACCGTCATTTGCTGCGACATCCTGAGCGAAGGCGCGCTGAAGGCGGAGCTGATCGACGCGCAGGTAGAACAGCTGATGAACCTGGCCGAGAAGTTTGAGGTGGAATACGACGGCTGGGGAACCTACTTCGAAGATCCGAACGGTGAAGACGGCGAAGAAGGCGACGACGAAGATTACGTCGACGAAGACGACGACGGCGTGCGTCACTAAGTGATTCAGGCGGTGGCGCGCGCCACCGCTTTTTTCAAGGCAGAACCATGGATTACCCGCAGATACTCGCCCCCGTACTCAACTTCCTCCTGTGCCCGACCCCGCAAGCATGGATTGATAAAGCCCGCGACCCGGCAAACCTGTCGCTGCTGCTCACCGACCACATGGTGTGCGAGCTCAAGGCCGCCCAGACCGCGCTGCTGCTGGTGCGCAAATACGTCGCCGACGAAAGCGGTGCCGACGCGCTGCTTGATTGGCTCAAGCCCTACGAACAGTTCACCTTCCGCGACGGTCCGGAGCCGGACTTCATCGCCCTGCACAAGCAGATTGGCAAAAGCGTAATGCCCAAAACCGACGACCCGTGGGGCCAGGCGCTCATCGACAGCATGGTGCTGCTGATCAAAGAGGAGCTGCACCACTTCTGGCAGGTGCGCGAGGCGATGCTGGCGCGCGACATTCCGTACGTCAAAATCACCGCCAGCCGCTACGCCAAAGGGATGCTGAAGGAAGTGCGCACTCACGAACCCCTGACGCTGATCGACAAGCTCATCTGCGGTGCCTACATCGAAGCCCGCTCCTGCGAACGCTTCGCCGCGCTGGCCCCGTTCCTCGACGACGATTTGCAGAAGTTTTATCTCTCGCTGCTGCGCTCGGAAGCGCGCCACTACCAGGATTACCTGACGCTGGCCCAGCAGGTAAGCGACGACGATATCTCACCGCGCATACAGCATTTTGGCGAAATTGAAGCCACACTTATCTCGACACCGGACCACGAGTTTCGCTTCCACAGCGGCGTGCCGGTGTAAACCGGCATAACGCAAGGATAAGGATGCGAGATGAAAAAAACGTGGATCAGTACGGTCATTGTTGTTGTCGCGGCTGCCGCCGTGGCGTTCTGGGTCTTCTTCGACAGGCAGCGCGCTCCGGAAGCGCAAATTGATACCGCCCTCAACGCGATGCCCGCCTGGCAGGTGATCAAGGAGCAGGAGCCTGTGCTGCATCAGCGCATCCTCGACCAGATGGCCGCCCTGCAAAAGGCCGGCGAGCCGGAGCAGCACATTATCGACACCATCCAGCCGCAGATTCTGCATCTGCAGATGACGCGCCTGCAAAACGCCCCGGACGCCAACGTGGTGAACTACATGACCATCAACATGGAGCAGACCGCCGCCATCCAGAAGGTGAGCGACGACGCCTGCTTCCGCTTCCTCTACCCGATGGTGAAGGGCGGCATCAACCCGATGCGCATGCTGGATAAAGACCTGATGACCCGGCGCATGCAGGCCGACGCCGACATGATGCGCGCGGCCTACGGCAAAAATCGCCACACCGTGACCCAGGCCGAACGCGAGGCGGCTGTAGAGGATGTCCGACCGATTATGAAGGCGCTTGCCGATAAGTACGGCGAGGACATCCAGCTGTTGCAGATGCCGGAGAAGGCGGCGGGCAAAGAGAAGCTCTCCTGCGATATGGTGCAGGCGATGTGGGCGAAGGTGCTGGCGCTGCCGGAGCAAAAGGCGGCGGGGGTGATTCGTCTGGCGGTGTCTGAGCTGGAGTGACAAAGGGCGCTGTTTTTTTGGGCACTTAGCGCGGGTTTAGCGCGTCGTCGCTTGCATGGCGGCGCGCGACAGGTATAATCCACAACGTTTCCGCATCCCCTTCAGTGCCGAAGTGGCGAAATCGGTAGACGCAGTTGATTCAAAATCAACCGTAGAAATACGTGCCGGTTCGAGTCCGGCCTTCGGCACCAATCTCTCGCATAAAATTGTACAGCTCATTGCATTTGAGTGAACTAACTTATATCTTCTTGTAAAATTCCCCCTGAAATCTGCAAGGACTCTCTGTGACGATGATAAGTCTTGAAACTATGTTCGGTGGTAGGACATATGTAATACCTAAAAATCAACGTGGTTACAGCTGGACATCAAAAGAAATCAACGATCTCTTCAGTGATCTCGAATTGATGGGAGATAAGTCACATTATCTTGGGACTGTAATATGTACACGTGATGTTAGCTTCATTGATGGCATATCAAGAAGACCAACATTTAAGTATATTCTAGAGGATGGTCAGCAGAGACTAACAACTTTCTTAATTTTGATTAATGAAATCAGGAAACAATTTCTTGAGATGGATGGCAAGGAAACATTAGATACAGAGTATTTGATGAATCTAATTAAATATAAGAATGGTGATACTGGTGTTGAAAATATAAGAATCGAGAATGAAAACATTCTTTTACAGGAATGTTTAAGTCATTATATTCTTGGTAAGCCAGCGTTATCCCCTGAAAAAACACCTCCCATGAGATGTATTGAAAATGCACAATTGTTCATACGTGGTAAAATTAAAGACATTGTAATTAGGGAGAAGCTGGTTGAGCTAAAAAATAAAGTTTGTAACCAGGTTCAATTAATTGATGTAGACTTAGCTGATGCTAGAGTTGATAGGTATTTGACTTTCGATGCTATTAATTCAAGAGGTTTGCCTCTTACAGAGTTTGATAAAATTAAAAATTTTTGCATTCTTATATGCGAAAAAAGAGGTCTCGATTGCTCACCTGAGGATAAGTGGTATACTGCAATAAGTAATCTCGAAAAATTTCAAGTTAGTAGCCGTACCAATGAAAATGCATTTATTGCAGAACTCTATTCAATTTATCATTGTGTTAATGTCCCTACCAATGATGTGCATGATCATTTTGTTAAAGAATACCGTTTGTTATTAGAAGGGAACAATCCGCAAATAGAAATACTCTTTAAAGGATTCATTGACTACTGGGTTCAGTATTCTGAAGCATATGGCTTTATCAACTCTCGAAATAAAAATAAATATTATGGTAATCTCTGCTCAACTGAAGCAGGAAGATGGCTAGATTCTTTAGATAATCTTGGCTTACAAGGTGTTACTAAAAGAGTTATCACGGCTTCATATTTACTTAATTATAAATTCTCTGAAGATTTTGAGAAAATTTGTCGTTTATGTGAAATTTATACTTTTAGAATGCATGCTTTATGTCGCTTCCGAGTAGATAAAAACTCTAAAAATATTCTTGAGTTAGCTAATCAAATCCTTAGAAATGGGCGTGGTTATGAATATGTTACGTCTAAAATCGGAGGGTTGCTTGAAGAAAATGGCACCTTAAAAGATAGTATTGAAAAACTTGCTTCTGGAGAACTTAATTATAATTCATGGCGAAATAACTTATATTATTTTTTATATGAATATGAATTAAGTAAATGTTCTAAAAATGTTAAGCCTTTACCATGGGCTAATGCAGATGAAAAGAAAAAAGACTCTATGGAGCATATTTTACCGCAAAATAGTCGTGATGCAGGCTGGTGGCAGCAGCATTGGCCAGATCAACTTATTGCCGATAAGTTTTACAATAGGTTAGGGAATATTGTATTAACT
>NZ_JADCLF010000020.1:0-3146 GCF_014982345.1 Enterobacter cloacae complex sp. P1B
TTGACTTCTGAGTTCGGCATGGGGTCAGGTGGGACCACCGCGCTAAAGCCGCCAGGCAAATTCTGTTTAATCTGTATCAGGCTGAAATTTGATTGTCTCTCTCACCGCCAAAACAGCTTCGGCGTTGTAAGGTTAAGCCTCACGGTTCATTAGTACCGGTTAGCTCAACGCATCGCTGCGCTTACACACCCGGCCTATCAACGTCGTCGTCTTCAACGTTCCTTCAGGAGACTTAAAGTCTCAGGGAGAACTCATCTCGGGGCAAGTTTCGTGCTTAGATGCTTTCAGCACTTATCTCTTCCGCATTTAGCTACCGGGCAGTGCCATTGGCATGACAACCCGAACACCAGTGATGCGTCCACTCCGGTCCTCTCGTACTAGGAGCAGCCCCCCTCAATTCTCCAGCGCCCACGGCAGATAGGGACCGAACTGTCTCACGACGTTCTAAACCCAGCTCGCGTACCACTTTAAATGGCGAACAGCCATACCCTTGGGACCTACTTCAGCCCCAGGATGTGATGAGCCGACATCGAGGTGCCAAACACCGCCGTCGATATGAACTCTTGGGCGGTATCAGCCTGTTATCCCCGGAGTACCTTTTATCCGTTGAGCGATGGCCCTTCCATTCAGAACCACCGGATCACTATGACCTGCTTTCGCACCTGCTCGAGCCGTCACTCTCGCAGTCAAGCTAGCTTATGCCATTGCACTAACCTCCTGATGTCCGACCAGGATTAGCTAACCTTCGTGCTCCTCCGTTACTCTTTGGGAGGAGACCGCCCCAGTCAAACTACCCACCAGACACTGTCCGCAACCCGGATTACGGGTCCACGTTAGAACACCAGCCATTAAAGGGTGGTATTTCAAGGACGGCTCCACGCAGACTGGCGTCCACGCTTCAAAGCCTCCCACCTATCCTACACATCAAGGACCAGTGTTCAGTGTCAAGCTATAGTAAAGGTTCACGGGGTCTTTCCGTCTTGCCGCGGGTACACTGCATCTTCACAGCGAGTTCAATTTCACTGAGTCTCGGGTGGAGACAGCCTGGCCATCATTACGCCATTCGTGCAGGTCGGAACTTACCCGACAAGGAATTTCGCTACCTTAGGACCGTTATAGTTACGGCCGCCGTTTACCGGGGCTTCGATCAAGAGCTTCGCGTTGCCGCTAACCCCATCAATTAACCTTCCGGCACCGGGCAGGCGTCACACCGTATACGTCCACTTTCGTGTTTGCACAGTGCTGTGTTTTTAATAAACAGTTGCAGCCAGCTGGTATCTTCGACTGATTTCAGCTCCGTCCGCAGGGACTTCACCTACATATCAGCGTGCCTTCTCCCGAAGTTACGGCACCATTTTGCCTAGTTCCTTCACCCGAGTTCTCTCAAGCGCCTTGGTATTCTCTACCTGACCACCTGTGTCGGTTTGGGGTACGATTTCGTGTTACCTGATGCTTAGAGGCTTTTCCTGGAAGCAGGGCATTTATCACTTCAGCACCGTAGTGCCTCGTCATCACGCCTCAGTGTTAAAGTGAACCGGATTTGCCTGGAACACACACCTACACGCTTAAACCGGGACAACCGTCGCCCGGCTGACATAGCCTTCTCCGTCCCCCCTTCGCAGTAACACCAAGTACAGGAATATTAACCTGTTTCCCATCGACTACGCCTTTCGGCCTCGCCTTAGGGGTCGACTCACCCTGCCCCGATTAACGTTGGACAGGAACCCTTGGTCTTCCGGCGAGCGGGCTTTTCACCCGCTTTATCGTTACTTATGTCAGCATTCGCACTTCTGATACCTCCAGCATGCCTCACAGCACACCTTCGACGGCTTACAGAACGCTCCCCTACCCAACAACGCATAAGCGTCGCTGCCGCAGCTTCGGTGCATGGTTTAGCCCCGTTACATCTTCCGCGCAGGCCGACTCGACCAGTGAGCTATTACGCTTTCTTTAAATGATGGCTGCTTCTAAGCCAACATCCTGGCTGTCTGTGCCTTCCCACATCGTTTCCCACTTAACCATGACTTTGGGACCTTAGCTGGCGGTCTGGGTTGTTTCCCTCTTCACGACGGACGTTAGCACCCGCCGTGTGTCTCCCGTGATAACATTCTTCGGTATTCGTAGTTTGCATCGGGTTGGTAAGCCGGGATGGCCCCCTAGCCGAAACAGTGCTCTACCCCCGAAGATGAGTTCACGAGGCGCTACCTAAATAGCTTTCGGGGAGAACCAGCTATCTCCCGGTTTGATTGGCCTTTCACCCCCAGCCACAGGTCATCCGCTAATTTTTCAACATTAGTCGGTTCGGTCCTCCAGTTAGTGTTACCCAACCTTCAACCTGCCCATGGCTAGATCACCGGGTTTCGGGTCTATACCCTGCAACTTAACGCCCAGTTAAGACTCGGTTTCCCTGCGGCTCCCCTATACGGTTAACCTTGCTACAGAATATAAGTCGCTGACCCATTATACAAAAGGTACGCAGTCACACCACGAAGGTGCTCCCACTGCTTGTACGTACACGGTTTCAGGTTCTTTTTCACTCCCCTCGCCGGGGTTCTTTTCGCCTTTCCCTCACGGTACTGGTTCACTATCGGTCAGTCAGGAGTATTTAGCCTTGGAGGATGGTCCCCCCATATTCAGACAGGATACCACGTGTCCCGCCCTACTCTTCGAGTTCACAACCTGTGCATTTTCGTGTACGGGACTGTCACCCTGTACCGTGCGACTTTCCAGACGCTTCCACTAACACACAAGCTGATTCAGACTCCGGGCTGCTCCCCGTTCGCTCGCCGCTACTGGGGGAATCTCGGTTGATTTCTTTTCCTCGGGGTACTTAGATGTTTCAGTTCCCCCGGTTCGCCTCGTTAACCTATGTATTCAGTTAACGATAGTGTGACGGATCACACTGGGTTTCCCCATTCGGACATCGACGGGTCAAAGGTTCATATCACCTCGCCGTCGCTTTTCGCAGATTAGCACGTCCTTCATCGCCTCTGACTGCCAGGGCATCCACCGTGTACGCTTAGTCGCTTAACCTCACAACCCGAAGATGTTTCACTTCATGATTGCGAAAATTTGAGAGACTCGAACACACCATTAAAGATGTGTCGTTTCAATTTTCAGCTTGATCCAGATTTTTAAAGAGCAAA
>NZ_JADCLF010000021.1:0-28824 GCF_014982345.1 Enterobacter cloacae complex sp. P1B
GGAGGCGCATTATAGGGAGTTCTCCGCGGGCCGCAACCGCTAAATGACAGAAAAATGACTGACTGCTGCATTCCCCAGCAAAACCCCGCCTTATACCCTTTTACACACAGAGTTATCCACAGCGCTTCGAAAAAGTGAAAATATGCGAGCGTTGCGCAAACGTTTTCGTTAAAATGCTCGCGCTTAACAAGGAGGCCTCGTCAGGTGTGTTAGATGAGTTTTTCGCTGGAAAATTCATCTAACGCTCTCTGTAATCGTGAAATCCAGGGGATTTACCATGCAACAACGTCGTCCAGTCCGCCGCGCTCTGCTCAGTGTTTCTGATAAAGCCGGTATCGTCGAATTCGCTCAGGCACTTTCCGCACGTGGTGTAGAGCTGCTTTCTACAGGCGGTACCGCTCGCCTGTTAGCAGATAAAGGTCTGCCGGTAACCGAAGTGTCCGACTACACCGGTTTCCCGGAAATGATGGATGGACGCGTCAAAACCCTGCATCCGAAAGTGCACGGCGGCATTCTGGGCCGTCGCGGTCAGGACGACGGCATTATGGAACAGCATGATATCGCGCCTATCGATATGGTCGTCGTTAACCTCTACCCGTTTGCCCAGACCGTCGCCCGCGAAGGCTGCTCTCTGGAAGATGCGGTTGAGAATATTGATATCGGCGGCCCAACCATGGTGCGCTCCGCGGCGAAGAACCATAAAGATGTGGCCATCGTGGTGAAGAGCAGCGACTACAGCGCCATTATTAATGAGATGGATGCTAACGACGGCTCCCTCACTCTCGAAACCCGCTTCGACCTTGCGATTAAGGCGTTCGAACACACCGCCGCGTACGACAGCATGATTGCCAACTACTTCGGTAGCCTGGTTCCTGCCTACCACGGTGAAAGCAAAGATCCTTCTGGCCGCTTCCCGCGCACCCTGAACCTGAACTTCATTAAGAAGCAGGATATGCGTTACGGTGAGAACAGCCACCAGCAGGCTGCCTTCTATATAGAAGAAGAGGTCAAGGAAGCCTCCGTTGCGACCGCACAGCAGGTTCAGGGCAAAGCCCTTTCCTATAACAACATTGCCGACACCGACGCCGCACTGGAATGCGTGAAAGAGTTCAGCGAGCCGGCCTGCGTTATCGTCAAGCACGCCAACCCATGTGGCGTTGCGGTAAGCTCCTCTATTCTGGATGCCTACGATCGCGCCTACAAAACCGACCCGACCTCCGCATTCGGCGGCATTATTGCCTTCAACCGCGAGCTGGATGCCGAGACCGCGCAGGCCATTATCTCCCGCCAGTTTGTCGAAGTGATCATCGCGCCATCCGCGTCCGAAGAAGCGCTGAAAATCATCTCGGCGAAACAGAACGTGCGCGTACTGGTTTGCGGCCAGTGGGCGGAGCGCGTGCCGAGCCTGGACTTCAAGCGTGTGAACGGCGGTCTGCTGGTTCAGGATCGCGATTTGGGTATGGTGACAGAAGCCGACCTGCGCGTGGTGACCAAACGTCAGCCAACCGAACAGGAACTGCGTGACGCACTGTTCTGCTGGAAAGTGGCGAAGTTCGTGAAATCCAACGCCATCGTCTATGCCAAAGAGAACATGACCATCGGGATAGGCGCAGGCCAGATGAGCCGCGTTTACTCTGCGAAAATCGCGGGTATTAAAGCAGGTGACGAAGGTCTGGAAGTCAAAGGCTCCGCCATGGCCTCTGACGCCTTCTTCCCGTTCCGTGACGGTATCGATGCTGCGGCTGCGGTGGGCATCACCTGTGTGATCCAGCCTGGCGGCTCTATCCGCGACGACGAGGTGATTGCCGCTGCCGACGAACACGGCATCGCAATGATCTTCACCGACATGCGCCACTTCCGCCATTAATTCCCGGAGCAGAAAATGAAAGTATTAGTGATTGGTAACGGCGGGCGCGAGCACGCTCTGGCGTGGAAAGCGGCGCAGTCTCCGCAGGTTAAAACCGTCTTCGTGGCACCGGGTAACGCCGGTACCGCACTGGAACCCGCGCTGCAGAACGTGGCTATCGGCGTGACCGATATCCCGGCGCTGCTGAGCTTTGCCCAGACCGAGAACATCGATCTGACCATCGTCGGCCCGGAAGCGCCGCTGGTAATTGGCGTGGTTGACGCCTTCCGCGCTGCGGGCCTGAAAATCTTCGGCCCAACGGAAGGTGCCGCACAGCTGGAAGGCTCCAAAGCCTTCACCAAAGATTTCCTCGCGCGTCATAACATTCCGACGGCGGAGTATCAGAACTTCACCGACGTCGAGCCCGCGCTGGCTTACCTGCGTGAAAAAGGCGCGCCGATTGTCATCAAAGCCGACGGTCTGGCCGCCGGGAAAGGCGTTATCGTGGCGATGACGCTCGAAGAAGCCGAAGCGGCCGTTCAGGATATGCTGGCAGGCAACGCCTTTGGCGACGCGGGCCACCGCATCGTGATCGAAGAGTTCCTCGACGGCGAAGAGGCGAGCTTTATCGTAATGGTCGACGGCGAGCACGTTCTGCCGATGGCCACCAGCCAGGATCACAAGCGCGTGGGCAATGGCGATACCGGCCCCAACACTGGCGGGATGGGCGCTTACTCCCCTGCTCCCGTTGTTACCGATGAGGTGCATCAGCGCACCATGGACCGCATCATCTGGCCTACCGTGAAGGGCATGGCGGCGGAAGGCAATACCTACACCGGTTTCCTCTACGCGGGCCTGATGATTGACAAGCAGGGTAACCCGAAGGTGATTGAATTCAACTGCCGCTTCGGCGATCCGGAAACCCAGCCCATCATGCTGCGCATGAAATCCGACCTGGTGGATCTGTGTCTGGCGGCCTGCGAAGGCAAGCTGGACGAGAAAACCTCAGAGTGGGACGAGCGTGCGTCTCTGGGCGTGGTGATTGCTGCGGGTGGCTATCCGGGGAACTACAGCACCGGAGATGAGATCCACGGCCTGCCGCTGGAAGAGATTGACGGCGCGAAGGTGTTCCACGCCGGTACGAAGCTGGCTGACGATGACCGCGTGCTCACCAACGGCGGCCGCGTACTGTGTGCGACCGCACTGGGTCAGACCGTAGCAGAAGCGCAGAAACGCGCCTATGCGCTGATGGCGGATATTCACTGGAACGGCAGCTTCAGCCGTCAGGATATCGGTTATCGTGCTATTGCGCGGGAGCAGGGGGAGTAATTTCCCCTCACCCTAACCCTCTCCCTCAAGGGAGAGGGAACTTAAATCAAAAACTTTTCTCTGTCGGCTGCCAGGTGCAGAAGTCTTCGTTCGCCACCAGCAGCAGCTGAGAGCCTTCCGGCGCCTCAAGCCACGCCACGCTCACTTCCATAGACGAATGCCGCTGACGGCGCTGAATGTGTTCGGTTGCCCAGGATTCAAGTTCAGGCTTTACGGTCTGCCCTTCGCAGGTGGTCACCGTGCCATCGGCATGCCAGCGCCCCTGGCGCAGCACCACGCGGCCCTGGCGCAGCGCGTCGCTGGTCTGACGGAGCTGTTCGGCGCGGTAGCGGTAAAGGGCGACCTGATCGCTGGAAAGCTGCTGTTTCAATCCGCTGACTTCATGCTGCATAAAGCTCAGCTCGCCGTGGTCGTCGAAACGCACCTTCACGTGTTCGGGGGTCTTGCTGTAGATGTTCAGTTCAATCAGCGACAGCGCATCGCCCTGCCAGCGGTACTCTGCGGTCGAGGTGTTGCCGTTATGCCACGGGCTGAACGCGGTAAGCATATGGACTTCATCGCTGGAATCTTTACGCCAGATCCTGACCGCGCCCTGGTTGTCAGCGTAGCCGCTGGCGGTAAACGGGGGGAGTGAGGAGTCATGGCTACAGGCAGACAGCAACAGTACGCCTGCCAGCGCGAGCGTGCCACGCCAGAATGACAAAAGGGGCGTTGCCGCCCCTTCGTTAAAACTGTTCACTGCCACGCGTCTTACTTAACTGCGTCTTTCAGTGCTTTACCAGAAACAAATGCCGGCACGTTAGCTGCGGCGATTTTGATTTCTTTACCGGTCTGCGGGTTGCGGCCAGTACGCTCAGCGCGGTGGTTCACTTTGAAGGTACCGAAACCAACCAGTTGTACAGCATCGCCTTCTTTCAGAGACTCAGTAATAGCAGCCAGGGTAGATTCCAGAGCAGCTTTAGCCTGCACTTTAGACAGATCAGCCTTGTCCGCAATTACATCAATCAGTTGAGTCTTGTTCATAAGTTATCCTTTCAATGTGTTTATCGCTTGCTAAGCATCGAGTGCGACGAAAATGCCAAAAAAGCACTCTCCTGCATACACGCACCGATAGCCACTTTTTTTCGCCCCCCAAATGTAGACCAGACGGGGGGCAGAAGGGAAGAGTCGAGGTGCGACAAAACAGGCGTTAAATCACGTTTTGTTGTCTCATTGGTTAAAAATTATACCAATATTGCTCTCACCGGCCTCACGCAGGTCCGCGCGCAGCCCTTTGATCAGCTCAATATCACGCTCTTCACACTCTGCCAGCAGGCGGAAAATCTCCCACTGAATGTCCCATTCCTGTTCAACCGCCGGGTTAGCACGCAGCTCTTCGTCGGTCATTTCGCGGCCTTCCTGCGTCATTTCCAGCATCGCGACGGTCGTGATGGATGCCTTACTGACTTCAATGGCGTGCTCCAGCGTTTCACCGCTCAGACGGGAGTGGATCAGCTCGCTCAACGCCACGCAGGCGTCGATAGCCGGATAAACGCCGTACAGGTCGTAATCGTCCGCCGCCGGGATCGCCTCTTCCAGCTTTTCGAGCTGTGAATCGAAGTTCACCTTTGCGTCTTTCACCGTCAGCGTCTCCCAGATCAAATCCAGGATACGTCGATAAATCTGGCCTTCGCCAAACTCCGTTTGCTTACAGAACGCGGCATAGTTGGGATACATGCGCTCGCACAGGCAAGCCATAAACGTCACGTGCTGCCAGCTTTCCAGCTTCTCAAGGCGCAGATGAATCGGGTTTTGTAACATGATGATGTCTCGAATCGAAAATTAGCCGCAGTTTACCTGAATCACGGCTGAATTTCCTGCCAACGAATGAATGCCGGACGTGAAGAGGCAACGGCGTCAGCCCAGCGGGTTGGCTCCGGTAACCGGTAGCCCTTCATGCAGCGCTGCACCCACGCCAGCGCACTGTCCATGCTCACCCGATGCCCGGTGGCGATAAACAGCGGATTACAGCGCGCTTTACTGCGCCAGACCCACGCCAGCTGCTCGCCTTTATGGATAAGCGGCGCCAGCGCGCCCGGTTCGGCAGAAAGCGGCTCAAACGCGCCGCACAGGCGTTTTTTCGCCACGCCGATGGTCGGCACGTCCACCAGCAGACCAAAGTGGCTGGCGACGCCTAAGCGACGCGGATGGGAGATACCGTGCCCGTCAACAAACAGGAGGTCAGGTTTTTGCGAGAGTTGCTCCCACGCGGCCAGCAGCGCGGGGTATTCGCGGAAGGAGAGAAAGCCGGGAATATAGGGCATGGTGGTGGCGATACGCGCCACCTTGTACTCCACCAGCTCCAGCGACGGGTATTTCAGCACCACCATCGCCGCCCGCGTCACTTCACCGCCCTGCTCGAACCCCACGTCCGCCCCGCCAATGTACTGCGGGGGATCCTTATCCAGACGATCCTCGCGGATCACCGATGAAGCCAGTTCGATTTGCTGAGCGCGTAGCGACGCGAGATCCATAATCACTCCTTACTTGTGATACTGGGCAGAAAGCCGATGCACCGCCTCCACAAATACGCCTGCGTGTTCAGGCGGCACATCCTGATGAATGCCGTGGCCGAGGTTAAAGACGTGGCCTTCACCCTGGCCGAAACCAGACAGTATAGTCGACACTTCCTCTTCGATGCGGGCAGGCTGAGCATAGAGCATGGACGGATCCATGTTGCCCTGTAGCGCCACTTTGTCGCCCACGCGACGACGCGCATCGGCAATATCGGTGGTCCAGTCGAGGCCCAGCGCGTCGCAGCCAGTGGCCGCCATCGCTTCCAGCCACTGGCCGCCACCTTTGGTGAACAGCGTCACCGGCACGCGGCGACCTTCGTTTTCACGCAGCAGGCCATCGACGATTTTGTGCATGTAGTACAGGGAGAACTGCTGATAATCACGTCCGGTCAGCACGCCGCCCCAGGTGTCGAAAATCATCACCGACTGCGCGCCCGCTTTAATCTGCGCGTTGAGGTAGAGCGTAACGCTCTTCGCCAGCTTGTCGAGCAGCGCATGCAGCGCCAGCGGTTCGGCGTACATCAGCTTTTTAATCATGGTGAAGGCTTTGCTGCTGCCGCCTTCAACCATGTAGGTGGCCAGCGTCCACGGGCTGCCGGAGAAGCCAATCAGCGGCACTTCGCCCTTCAGCTCGCGGCGAATGGTGCGCACGGCGTTCATCACGTAGCCCAGTTCGCCTTCCGGATCGGGGATCGGCAGCTTATCGACGTCGGCTTTGCTTTTGATCGGCGAGGTAAAGCGCGGGCCCTCGCCGGTTTCGAAATAGAGCCCCAGGCCCATCGCGTCCGGAATGGTAAGAATGTCCGAAAAGAGAATGGCGGCATCCAGCGGGAAGCGGCGCAGCGGCTGGAGCGTCACCTCACAGGCCAGCTCGGCGTTTTTGCACAGCGACATAAAATCGCCCGCCTGCGCGCGCGTGGCTTTGTACTCTGGCAGATAGCGTCCCGCCTGGCGCATCATCCACACCGGGGTGACATCAACGGGCTGGCGCAGCAGCGCACGCAGATAACGATCGTTCTTCAGTTCGGTCATTTTGCAGTTCCTTATTGCGTCAGTCCGTCAGTGTAACACTACTCATACTCGGCCCGACACATTGCCACGGTATCTTCTATCAGGCGACGCGCCACCGTTCCCGGAGGGGGTAACAGCGGTAAATTGTCGTAGCGGTACCAGTTCGCCTCCAGCAGCTCTTTCTGGTCGATAACAATCTCGCCGCTGTCATATTCCGCCATAAACGCGGTCATCAGAGACATCGGGAACGGCCACGGCTGGGAGGTCACGTAGCGCAGGTTCTTCACCTTGATGCTGCTCTCCTCCATCACCTCGCGCGCCACCGCCTGCTCCAGCGTTTCGCCTACTTCGACGAACCCGGCGAGGACGGTATGAATGCCGTTGCGATGACGGGTATGTTGCGCCAGCAGGATGGAATCATCACGGCGGATGGCAACGATGATGCACGGCGCGATTTGGGGGTAGTAGCGTTCACGGCAGTGGCCGCAGAGCAGCGCCCATTCGGTTTTGCTTGGGTGCATGGTGTGGCCGCAGTAACCGCAATATTTGTGCGAACGGTAAAACTCCGCCAGCTGCACGCCCCGCCCCGCCAGCTGGAACAGGCCGACGTCAAGATCTAACACCTGACGTACGGATCCCATATCCTGACGGCGCGCCTGTTGGATCAACCACACGGGATCGCCCTGCCACTCGCCGATCTTCAGCGCGGACTGGCCCACCAGATCGAACGTTTCCGCGGCACCGTAGGGCAACTCTCCTGAGGGCAGCCATAATTTTTGTTCGTGGCTGACGATCCACCAACCCAGATCTGATTTTTCAATAATACGATCCATATCTATTGCACTACCTTCGCTTCACTGACATGTTGTTAGCATTGTGGTTACATTTTGGATAAGCAGATCCCATTCTAAACCTTATGGAGTCGACCATGTTAAACCAGCTGGAAAGCCTGACTGAGCGCGTTGGAGGAAGTAACACCCTGGTGGATCGCTGGCTACATGTGCGCAAGCATCTCCTTGTGGCGTATTACAATCTGGTCGGTCTTAAGCCTGGCAAAGAATCCTTTATGCGGCTGAACGAAAAAGCGCTGGATGATTTTTGTCAGAGCCTTGTCGACTACCTCTCCGACGGCCATTTCAACATTTATGAACGCATTATCCGCGAAATGGAAGGGACAACGCCGTATTTAGCGGCCAGCAAACTCTGTCCGCAGCTGGAAGCCAATACCCAGCAGATCATGGACTATTACGATTCCACGCTCGAGAACGCCATCGATCACGATAACTATCTTGAGTTCCAGCAGGCGCTGTCCGACCTGGGCGAAGCGCTGGAAGAGCGATTCACGCTGGAAGATAAGCTCATCGCCCTCGTACTGGATAACAACCTGAATATCAGCAGCAGCGATAACGTTGCGCGCCCTGCTTGAGTTCTTAACCGTTAACGAGTAATTTACAACCAGTCGCCCCTCTGCGGAGGGGGATTTTTCTTGTCGGAGTGCCCAGTGTGTAAGCACGGGCTGAGACCGTTAATTCGGGATCCGCGGAACCTGATCAGGTTAATACCTGCGAAGGGAACAAGAGTCACGCTGCTGTTGTATCGCCCCTGGGGCGATCTCCTCTTGCTTCATCCGTCGTCTGACAAGCCATGTCCTTCACTTCTGGAATGAGCTATGTCTACAACAAAACTGACCCGCCGCGAACAGCGTGCACAGGCCCAACACTTCATCGACACCCTGGAAGGCACCGCTTTCCCGAACTCGAAACGCATCTACATCACCGGTTCACAGGCCGATATCCGCGTGCCGATGCGCGAAATCCAGCTCAGCCCGACGCTTATCGGCGGCAGCAAAGAGAACCCCCAGTATGAAGACAACGAAGCCGTGCCGGTGTATGACACCTCCGGCCCATACGGCGATCCTGATGTTGCTATCAACGTGCAGCAAGGTCTGGCAAAGCTGCGCCAGCCGTGGATTGAGGCGCGTAACGACTGCGAAGAACTGAGCGTACGCAGTTCTGCGTACACCAAAGAACGCCTGGCCGACGACGGCCTGGACGAGCTGCGCTTTACCGGCCTGCTGACGCCAAAACGCGCCAGAGCGGGCAAGTGCGTAACCCAGCTGCACTACGCGCGCCAGGGTATCGTCACGCCGGAGATGGAGTTCATCGCCATCCGCGAAAACATGGGGCGCGAGCGCATCCGCAGCGAAATATTGCGCCACCAGCATCCGGGTGAAGGCTTTGGCGCTCGCCTGCCGGAGAACATCACGCCGGAGTTTGTGCGTGACGAAGTGGCCGCCGGGCGCGCGATTATCCCTGCCAACATCAACCATCCGGAATCGGAGCCGATGATTATCGGCCGCAACTTCCTTGTGAAAGTTAACGCCAACATCGGCAACTCTGCCGTCACCTCGTCCATCGAAGAAGAGGTGGAAAAGCTGGTCTGGTCCACGCGCTGGGGTGCGGACACGGTGATGGACCTCTCCACTGGCCGCTACATCCACGAAACCCGCGAGTGGATCCTGCGTAACAGCCCGGTACCGATTGGCACCGTCCCGATTTATCAGGCGCTGGAGAAGGTCAACGGCATCGCCGAAAACCTCACCTGGGAAGCGTTCCGCGACACGCTGCTGGAGCAAGCGGAACAGGGCGTGGACTACTTCACCATCCACGCGGGCGTGCTGCTGCGCTACGTGCCGATGACGGCGAAACGTCTGACCGGCATCGTCTCACGCGGTGGCTCCATCATGGCGAAGTGGTGCCTGTCCCATCATCAGGAAAACTTCCTTTACGAGCACTTCCGCGAGATCTGCGAAATCTGCGCCGCGTACGACGTCTCCCTGTCGCTGGGCGACGGCCTGCGTCCTGGCTCCATCCGCGATGCTAACGACGAAGCACAGTTTGCCGAGCTGCACACCCTGGGCGAGCTGACCAAAATCGCCTGGGAGTATGACGTGCAGGTGATGATTGAAGGCCCGGGCCACGTGCCGATGCAGATGATCCGCCGCAACATGACCGAGGAGCTGGAGCACTGCCACGAAGCGCCGTTCTACACTCTGGGGCCGTTGACCACAGATATCGCACCGGGCTACGACCACTTCACCTCCGGGATCGGCGCGGCGATGATCGGCTGGTTTGGCTGCGCCATGCTCTGCTACGTGACGCCGAAAGAGCACCTCGGCCTGCCCAACAAAGAGGACGTAAAGCAGGGACTGATTACCTATAAAATTGCCGCCCACGCGGCGGATCTGGCGAAAGGCCACCCGGGCGCGCAAATCCGCGACAACGCCATGTCCAAAGCGCGCTTTGAATTCCGCTGGGAAGACCAGTTTAACCTGGCGCTGGATCCGTTCACCGCCCGCGCCTATCACGACGAAACCCTGCCCCAGGAGTCGGGCAAGGTGGCGCACTTCTGCTCCATGTGCGGGCCAAAATTCTGCTCGATGAAAATCAGCCAGGAAGTGCGGGATTACGCCGCCGCGCAGACCATTGAAGTCGGTATGGCGGACATGTCGGAAACCTTCCGCGCCAGAGGCGGCGAAATTTACCTCAAAAAAGAGGAGGCGTAATGTACAAGCCCGATTTCCCCTCCGTGCCCTTTCGCTTAGGACTTTACCCGGTGGTGGACAGCGTGGAGTGGATCGAACGCCTGCTGGAGGCCGGCGTTCGCACCCTCCAGCTGCGCATCAAAGATAAGCGTGATGAAGAGGTGGAGGCCGACGTCGTCGCCGCCATCGCGCTGGGGCATCGCTACACTGCTCGCCTGTTTATCAACGACTACTGGCGGCTGGCCGTTAAGCACCGGGCGTACGGCGTGCATTTGGGCCAGGAGGATCTGGAAACCACCGATCTGAACGCCATTCGCCAGGCTGGCCTGCGCCTTGGCGTTTCAACACACGATGATATGGAAATCGACGTGGCGCTGGCGGCCCGCCCCTCCTACATCGCCCTCGGTCACGTTTTCCCGACGCAAACCAAGCAGATGCCGTCTGCACCGCAGGGTCTGACGCAGCTGGCGAGCCACGTTAAGCGCCTTGCCGATTACCCGACCGTCGCCATCGGTGGAATCAGCCTTGAACGCGCCCCGGCGGTGCTGGAGACCGGCGTCGGCAGTATCGCCGTCGTCAGCGCTATCACCCAGGCGGCAGACTGGCGGTCCGCCACCGCGCAGCTTTTACAGCTGGCAGGAGCAGGCGATGAATGACCGCGATTTTATGCGCTACAGCCGCCAGATCCTGCTGGAGGATATTGCCATTGACGGGCAGCAAAAGCTGCTCGCCAGCCGGGTACTGATTGTCGGCCTGGGCGGATTAGGCGCACCTGCCGCGCTGTATCTGGCCGGTGCGGGCGTGGGCACGCTGGTGCTGGCCGATGACGACGAGGTGCACCTCAGCAACCTGCAACGGCAAATCCTCTTCACGACTGAAGATGTTAACCAGCCTAAAGCGCAGATCACCCGGCAGCGGCTTAACCAGCTTAATCCGGATATCGAACTGATTGCGCTCCAGACGCGGCTTAGCGGAGACGAGCTGCAACGTGAAGTTGCCCTTGCCGACGCGGTGCTGGACTGCACGGACAACATGGCGACGCGTCAGGCCATCAACGCGGCCTGTGTTGCACAGAACACGCCGCTGATCACCGCCAGCGCGGTCGGTTTCGGCGGGCAGATAATGGTGCTTACGCCGCCGTGGGCGCAGGGCTGTTACCGCTGCCTGTGGCCGGACGAGGCTGAACCGGAGCGTAACTGCCGCACGGCAGGCATTCTTGGCCCGGTGGTGGGCGTGATGGGTACCCTTCAGGCACTGGAGGCTATCAAGCTGCTCAGCGGCATGGAGACGGAACGCAACACGCTCCGGCTGTTCGACGCCCGCTCCAGCGGCTGGCGCCATCTGGCACTACACCGCGCCAGCCACTGCCCGGTATGCGGAGGCCGCAATGCGCATTCTGTTTAACGATGAGCCGATGACGTGCGACGACGGTCTCACCGTTGCCGCCCTGCTCGACAAATTGCGCCAGCTCAAGCCGGGAACGGCGCTGGCGCTCAATCAACAGATCCTGCCGCGCGAGCAGTGGGAACTTCAGCAGGTCAATGAAGGCGACCAGATCCTGCTGTTTCAGGTTATCGCAGGGGGCTGAGATGTTACGTATTGCTGATAAAGTATTTGATTCACATCTGTTTACCGGAACTGGCAAATTCGCCTCGCCGCAGCTGATGGTGGATGCTATTCGTGAAAGTGGCAGCCAGCTGGTGACGCTGGCGATGAAGCGCGTGGATCTGCGCCAGCACAACGATGCCATACTTGCGCCGCTACTGGAGGCAGGCGTGACGCTCTTACCAAACACCTCCGGCGCGAAAACGGCCGAGGAGGCGATTTTCGCCGCGCAGCTGGCGCGGGAAGCGCTCGGCACCCGCTGGCTGAAGCTGGAAATTCACCCGGATGCCCGCTGGCTGCTGCCCGACCCGATCGAGACCCTGAAAGCCGCAGAAAAGCTGGTGCAGCAGGGGTTTACCGTTCTGCCTTACTGCGGCGCGGATCCCGTGCTGTGTAAGCGTCTGGAAGAGGTCGGCTGCGCCGCCGTCATGCCGCTGGGGGCGCCCATTGGCTCCAATCAGGGGCTGGAAACCCGCGCGATGCTGGAGATCATCATCGAGCAGGCGACCGTGCCGGTGGTGGTGGATGCGGGGATCGGCGTGCCCAGCCATGCCGCGCAGGCGCTGGAAATGGGTGCCGACGCGGTGCTGGTGAATACCGCCATTGCGGTGGCCGACGACCCGGTCATGATGGCGCGTGCGTTTCGTCTCGCCGTGGAGGCTGGCGTACTGGCCAGAGAGTCCGGCCCCGGCTCGCGCAGTTTTCAGGCACAGGCCACCAGCCCGCTGACCGGTTTTCTGGAGGCGCTCTCATGAGAACGTTTACCGAGCGCTGGCGCGAGCTTAACTGGGACGATATTGCCCTGCGCATCAACAGCAAAACGACTGCTGACGTGGAGCGCGCGCTGAATGCCCGTCATCTGAACCGGGAGGATTTAATGGCCCTGCTCTCGCCGGCAGCCAGCGCCTACCTTGAACCAATGGCGCAGCGCGCCCAGCGCCTCACCCGGCAGCGGTTTGGCAACACAGTGAGCTTCTACGTCCCGCTCTATCTTTCGAACCTGTGCGCCAACGACTGTACCTACTGTGGTTTTTCCATGAGCAACCGCATCAAGCGGAAAACGCTCGATGAAGAGGAGATCGCACGCGAGTGTGCTGCTATTCGTGAAATGGGGTTCGAACATCTTCTGCTGGTCACGGGCGAGCATCAGGGGAAAGTGGGAATGGACTATTTCCGCCAGCATCTGCCTGCGATACGTCGGGAGTTTGCGTCGTTGCAGATGGAGGTTCAGCCCCTGTCGCAGGACGAGTATGCGGAGTTAAAAACGCTCGGGTTGGACGGCGTTATGGTCTATCAGGAAACCTACCACGAGGCGACGTACGCGCGGCATCACCTGAAAGGGAAGAAGCAGGATTTTTTCTTCCGGCTGGAAACGCCAGACAGGCTGGGCCGCGCCGGGATCGACAAAATCGGGTTGGGTGCGCTAATTGGGCTTTCCGATAGCTGGCGGGTAGATTGCTACATGGTGGCAGAACATCTGCTGTGGCTGCAACAGCACTACTGGCAGACCCGATACTCCATCTCCTTCCCACGCCTGCGCCCCTGCGCAGGCGGCATTGAACCGGCTTCGCTGATGGATGAACGCCAGCTGGTGCAGACCATCTGCGCGTTTCGCCTGCTGGCTCCGGAAGTGGAGTTATCGCTCTCAACGCGTGAATCCCCGGCGTTTCGCGATCGCGTCATCCCGCTGGCGATTAACAACGTCAGCGCATTTTCCAAAACGCAGCCTGGCGGGTATGCAGACGATCATCCGGAGCTGGAGCAGTTTGCACCGCATGACGGACGGCGTCCGGAAGCTGTTGCCGCCGCCCTGACGGCACAGGGTTTACAGCCTGTCTGGAAAGACTGGGACAGCTGGCTGGGAAGAGCCTCGCAATGACGATGTAACGCACTGCAACACGGTAGAAAATTATCGAGGCGTTACGGAAAGGTAAAACCGGATGATTGTCAGCGATCGTCCGGTTTTTTATTGTCATCAGGTCAGCAACGGATGCTGACCAGGGCGAAAAGCTTCTTCCTCGTTTCGCCCTGCCTCCGATTCCGTGCATAAGAGGGGCGCAAAAGTATGGATAAGGAATTTCTTAGTGATTCTTAAGATAAATCATCTCGCCTGAAATCGTGTTCCGTATAATTCACCGCTAACCGCAGGACAGCGACTATGCTGAGAGGATATCGGCAGACGAAAAATATTCACCATCAGGATCGATGTACAACTCATGGCACTTCACAGCAAAAAGCTCTCTTTCACCCGACCCATTATGCTCAGCTTCGCGGGGATTCTGTGCAGTTTTGCGCTGATCGCGGTCGTGGTAACTCTTTCACAACGAAAGGATTTCCTTGAGGACTATCATAAGATTAATGGCAATTTCACCCATAACCTTGCGGTGAACTACACCGAGTCAATCCTGCGTGAAAACGACTATATCCTGGGCCGCTCCGCGATGTATTTTGCACGCGATGACAGGCTAAACGAGACCCTCAACGTCAACCCGACGCAAGGGCTGCAGATGATGATGCATTTGCAAAACCTGATGCCGACCGTGTCATCCATCTCGCTGGCAGACACGCAGGGACATTATCTGCGCGCGCCGGAAGTGCTCCAGACGGAAAAGAGTAAAACCTTCGATCCCCGGACGCGTCCGTGGTTTGTCGCCCATGCTGAAGCCAGTATATTCAGCCACTACACCCGTCCCTATATGGACTACTTCAACGGTCATCCGACGGTCACACTCTATAAACCGTTAATTTCACCAGAAGGTCGACTTAAAGGTACGATTGCGTTTCATCTCGACTTAACGTCAATGGGCTACACCCTGCGTCAGATGGTCGCCCCTGTTCAGGGGGAATTCTTCGTCGTCGAACGCGATGGCGCCGTCGTGCTGCACCCTGATACGGGCGTGCTTTTCAAACAGTACGTCAGCGAAGCGCTGATGGATAAAATGACCAGCGGCGAAGGCCACCTTTACGATAAGAAAACCGACGCCTGGTATTACTACTACTCATTTACCAATCCGGACTGGTTTGTCATCTACAGGGTCTCTGGCGCAACGCTTACCGATATCACCCGACACGAAACGACTATCGTAGGCTGGGGTTTCGCGCTGGCGGCCATCATTATCATTCTCTTCGGCCTCTATCTGCGTCATGCCTCGCGTACCGTGTTGATGACCATTATCAATGCGATCAAAACGGGCGATGTGAGCCAGGCGCCGCGTCTGGAAGCGATGCTGAGCCGCACCATTCAGTCCAATAAAGAGCGTGAGATGGCGTATGTTCGTCAGGCCACTCACGATGCGCTGACCGGCTGCAAAAACCGCCGTGCGTTCGATATCGATGTGGAGGAATTATTAAATGCCCACCAGCCTTTCGCGATGGCGCTGGTTGATATTGATAACTTCAAGTCAATTAACGACACGTGGGGACACCTGAGCGGCGACATTGTCCTGCGTAACGTGGCGCGCGAGGGGATCCAGATAATGCAACCCCACCACGTCTCGGTCTATCGCTATGGTGGTGAAGAGTTCGCGGTAATTTTCCAGGCCGAGCAGATCGCTGCCGCATTTTCATTGCTTGACGCATGGCGCACCGCCGTTGAAAGACGCGCATGGCGGGAAGAAAATCTGCACGTCACGTTCAGCGCGGGTCTGGGTGAATGGCATTTCGAACCGCTGGAACAATTTGTAGGTAGCGTTGATAACGCGCTCTACAGTGCTAAAAAGCAGGGAAAAAACCGTATTGTTCGCAATGCCGTCGGCTGACTTTCTCTCTTACTCGAAGAATTGTAACCGGTTTCAGAAAAATGCCGCTTTCTTTGTGATGCCTGACACACAATCGCGGTAAAGCGGTTGTTGAAGCTCTCTGCGCAGGATAATTATCAATAAACACATGTAGATCGAGGCTGATTATGAAGAACATCGTTTTATGCTGTGCAGCGGGAATGTCAACCAGCATGCTGGTTCAACGTATGAAAGATGCCGCGCAGAAAAAAGGGGTTGAAGTCACCATTAAAGCCGTTCCGGTTGCGGAGTTTAAAGACAATATCGCGACGGCCGACATCGTATTACTGGGGCCACAGGTCAAATACGAGCAGGCTAAACTGCAGGCACAGGCCGACCCGCTGGGTAAAAAGGTCGCGGTGATCGACATGATGGATTACGGCATGATGAAAGGCGATGCCGTACTGGAAAAAGCGCTTAAACTGCTGGAGTCATAATGGAAGACTTAGAAACCACAATCATGGAACTGCTGGTCAACGCCGGTGCGGCCCGCAGTGCGGCCCTGACGGCTCTGCAGATGGCGCGTAAAGGTGAGTTTGACGAAGCTGAAAAAGCGATGGAAGAATCCCGCGAATATGTGAAGCACGCGCATACGATCCAGACGCAGCTTATTGGACTTGACGAAGGGACCGGGAAACTGCCTGTTAACCTGATCACCGTTCATTCTCAGGACCACCTGATGAACGCAATGGTTATTCAGGATCTGGCGGGCGATATGATTGAGCTTTATCGACGCATCCCGCTAGTGAATTGAAGAAATGCAGATATAAAAAAACCCGCCGAGGCGGGTTTTTTATTTACGGCATCAACGATTACTCGTTGTCGGAACCGCCCAGACCTGCGTTCAGCAGTTCTGCCAGGCTCGCGGATGCATCTTCAGCAGTAACCTGCGGTGCAGCTGGCAGTTCGCCCGCTGCGCGACGACGCATACGATCCTGATGGTACGCATAACCGGTACCGGCAGGGATCAGACGACCCACGATGACGTTCTCTTTCAGACCGCGCAGTTCATCACGTTTACCAGCAACAGCGGCTTCGGTCAGGACACGAGTCGTTTCCTGGAACGATGCTGCGGAGATGAAGGACTCGGTTGCCAGAGACGCTTTGGTGATACCCAGCAGATCGCGTGCGAAGGTCGCACCGATTTTGCCGTTCGCTTCCAGATCGCGGTTAGCGATCTTAACGCGTGAGTATTCAACCTGCTCGCCTTCCAGGAAGTCGGAGCTGCCCGCGTTTTCGATGGTTGCTTTACGCAGCATCTGACGAACGATAACTTCGATGTGTTTATCGTTAATCTTAACGCCCTGCAGGCGGTATACGTCCTGTACTTCGTTAACAATGTAACGAGTAACAGCATGCACACCACGCAGACGCAGGATGTCGTGCGGCGCTTCTGGACCGTCGGAAACCACATCACCACGTTCTACACGTTCGCCTTCGAACACGTTGAGCTGACGCCACTTAGGAATCATCTCTTCGTACGGCTCGCTGCCATCTACTGGGGTGATAACCAGACGGCGCTTACCTTTAGTCTCTTTACCGAAGGAGATGATCCCGCTGATTTCAGCCAGGATTGCAGGCTCTTTCGGACGACGTGCTTCGAACAGGTCCGCAACGCGTGGCAGACCACCGGTGATGTCCTTGGTACCGCCGGATTCCTGAGGAATACGCGCCAGGGTGTCACCAGAGCTGATCTGTACGCCATCTTCCAGCTGTACAATCGCTTTACCCGGCAGGAAGTACTGCGCAGGCATATCGGTACCCGGGATCAGAACGTCGTTACCCTGAGCATCAACGATTTTCAGTGCAGGACGCAGATCTTTACCGCCGGTAGTACGTTCAGCAGAATCCAGAACCACCAGAGAAGACAGACCGGTCAGCTCGTCGGTCTGACGAGTAATGGTCTGGCCGTCGATCATGTCAGTAAAGCGGATGAAACCACTTACTTCGGTGATAACCGGCATGGTGTGTGGATCCCAGTTTGCAACGGTTTCACCGCCGGCAACCTGCTCGCCATCACCTTTCGCCATAACCGCACCGTAAGGCACTTTATAGCTCTCTTTGGTACGACCGAATTCGTCGATCAGCTTCAGCTCGGTGTTACGAGAGGTCACAACCAGCTTGCCTGCGGAGTTAACAACAGACTTCGCGTTGCTGAGCTTGATGCTACCTTTGTTTTTCACCTGAATGCTGGATTCAGCAGCCGCACGAGATGCCGCACCACCGATGTGGAACGTACGCATCGTCAGCTGTGTACCCGGCTCACCGATGGACTGTGCCGCGATAACGCCGATGGCTTCACCTTTGTTGATGATGTGGCCACGCGCCAGGTCACGACCGTAGCAGTGCGCACACACACCAAAGTCGGTGTCACAGGATACAACGGAACGCACTTTCACAGAGTCAACAGAGTTCGCTTCCAGCAGGTCACACCACTGTTCGTGCAGCAGGGTGTTGCGTGGAACCAGAATGTCTGCGGTGCCCGGCTTCAGAATGTCTTCCGCGGTCACACGACCCAGTACGCGATCGCGCAGCGGCTCTTTAACATCACCACCCTCGATAACCGGGGTCATGGTGATACCTTCGAGGGTGCCACAATCGTCTTCAGTCACAACCAGATCCTGCGCAACGTCAACCAGACGACGCGTCAGATAACCGGAGTTCGCTGTCTTCAGTGCGGTATCCGCCAGACCTTTACGCGCACCGTGCGTGGAGATGAAGTACTGGAGTACGTTCAGACCTTCACGGAAGTTCGCGGTGATTGGCGTTTCGATGATGGAGCCATCTGGCTTCGCCATCAGACCACGCATACCTGCCAGCTGACGAATCTGTGCTGCAGAACCACGCGCACCGGAGTCGGCCATCATGTAAATGCTGTTGAAGGAAACCTGCTGCTCTTCGACGCCGTCACGGTTAATCACGGTTTCGGTTTGCAGGTTATCCATCATCGCTTTGGATACACGATCGTTCGCCGCTGCCCAGATATCGATAACTTTGTTGTAGCGTTCGCCCGCGGTTACCAGACCAGACTGGAACTGCTCCTGGATCTCAGCAACTTCAGCTTCCGCTTCAGAGATGATCTCGTGTTTCTTCTCTGGGATGACCATGTCATCGATACCAACAGATGCACCTGAACGCGCTGCATAAGCAAAGCCGGTATACATAGTCTGGTCAGCGAAGATAACGGTCGGCTTCAGACCCAAAATGCGGTAACAGGTGTTCAGCATTTTGGAGATCGCTTTCTTGCCCAGCGCCTGGTTGACGATGGAGAAAGGCAGACCTTTCGGTACGATCATCCAAAGAATGGCACGGCCAATGGTCGTGTCTTTCAGGCTGGTCTTCGCAACGAATTCGCCGTTTGCATCTTTTTCGTATTCGGTGATACGCACTTTAACGCGCGCATGCAGAGAGGCCAGGCCAGCGCGATAAATACGCTCAGCTTCTTTCGGGCCAGTCAGCACCATGCCTTCGCCTTTGGCGTTAACACAGTCACGGGTCATGTAGTACAGACCCAATACAACGTCCTGAGAAGGAACGATAATTGGTTCACCGTTCGCTGGAGACAGGATGTTGTTGGTAGACATCATCAGCGCACGCGCTTCAAGCTGGGCTTCCAGCGTCAGCGGTACGTGAACAGCCATCTGGTCACCATCGAAGTCGGCGTTATAGGCCGCACAAACCAGCGGGTGCAGCTGGATAGCTTTACCTTCGATCAGGACTGGCTCAAATGCCTGGATACCCAGACGGTGCAGGGTTGGTGCACGGTTCAGCAGTACCGGGTGTTCGCGGATAACTTCGTCCAGGATATCCCAAACGACAGCTTCTTCACGCTCAACCATTTTCTTAGCGGCTTTGATGGTGGTGGCCAGGCCACGCAGCTCCAGCTTGCCGTAGATGAACGGTTTGAACAGCTCCAGTGCCATTTTCTTCGGCAGACCGCACTGATGCAGACGCAGGTATGGACCTACGGTGATTACAGAACGACCGGAGTAGTCAACACGCTTACCGAGCAGGTTCTGACGGAAACGACCCTGCTTACCTTTGATCATGTCGGCCAAAGATTTCAGAGGACGCTTGTTAGAACCGGTGATCGCACGACCGCGACGACCGTTATCCAGCAGGGCATCTACCGCTTCCTGCAGCATACGTTTTTCGTTGCGTACGATGATGTCCGGCGCAGCCAGATCCAGCAGACGTTTCAGACGGTTGTTACGGTTGATAACGCGACGATACAGATCGTTCAGATCGGACGTTGCGAAACGACCACCATCCAGCGGAACCAGCGGACGCAGATCTGGCGGCAGAACCGGCAGAACGGTCAGGATCATCCACTCTGGTTTGTTACCAGACTGAACGAACGCTTCCAGCAGTTTGATACGCTTGGTCAGCTTTTTACGCTTGGTTTCGGAGTTGGTTTCGTTCAGCTCTTCACGCAGCTGCTCGCACTCTTGCTCCAGATCCATGCTCTTCAGCAGGGCCTGAATAGCTTCCGCACCCATCTTCGCGTCGAATTCGTCACCGAACTCTTCCAGCGCGTCCAGATACTGCTCTTCAGTCAGGATCTGGTGACGTTCCAGGTTCGTCATCCCGCCTTCGATAACTACATAAGATTCGAAGTACAGAACACGTTCGATATCGCGCAGCGGCATATCCAGCAGCAGACCGATACGGGACGGCAGAGATTTCAGGAACCAGATGTGAGCAGTCGGAGACGCCAGCTCGATGTGGCCCATACGCTCACGGCGTACTTTGGTCTGGGTCACTTCAACGCCGCACTTCTCACAGATCACACCGCGGTGTTTCAGGCGCTTGTACTTACCGCACAGGCACTCGTAATCTTTTACTGGCCCGAAAATACGCGCACAGAAAAGGCCATCACGCTCAGGTTTGAACGTACGGTAGTTGATGGTTTCCGGCTTTTTAACTTCACCGAAAGACCATGAACGGATCATGTCTGGCGAAGCCAGAGCAATTTTGATCGCATCAAACTCTTCGGTTTTAGTCTGCGCTTTCAGAAACTTTAATAAATCTTTCACGGATTTGCTCCCGTCGGAGTTAGCACAATCCGGTGCCGGGGGTTAACCCGGCACCAGTGACCTGTTTGAGCGAGAATTACTCGTCTTCCAGTTCGATGTTGATACCCAGCGAACGAATCTCTTTCAACAGTACGTTGAAGGATTCTGGCATGCCTGGTTCCATCTGATGGTTGCCGTCCACGATGTTTTTATACATCTTGGTACGACCGTTCACGTCATCAGACTTAACGGTGAGCATTTCCTGCAGGGTGTATGCCGCGCCGTATGCTTCCAGCGCCCACACTTCCATCTCCCCGAAGCGCTGACCACCGAACTGTGCCTTACCACCCAGCGGCTGCTGAGTAACCAGGCTGTAAGAACCGGTAGAACGAGCGTGCATCTTGTCGTCGACCAGGTGGTTCAGTTTCAGCATGTACATGTAACCTACGGTTACTGGACGCTCAAACTGTTCACCGGTACGGCCGTCAAACAGCGTAATCTGACCAGACGTTGGCAGACCACCCAGTTGCAGCAGCTCTTTAATTTCAGCTTCTTTTGCACCGTCGAATACCGGCGTTGCAATTGGCATACCTTTGCGCAGGTTCTCTGCCAGACGCAGCACTTCTTCATCGCTGAAGGTGTTCAGGTCGACTTTCTGACGCACGTCGGTACCCAGATCGTAGGCACGCTGGATGAATTCGCGCAGTTTCGCGACTTCCTGCTGCTGTTTCAGCATGGCGTTGATCTTGTCGCCGATACCTTTCGCAGCCATACCCAAGTGAGTTTCCAGGATCTGACCAATGTTCATACGAGACGGTACGCCCAGTGGGTTCAGTACGATATCTACCGGCGTACCGTTAGCATCGTGCGGCATATCTTCGATCGGGTTGATCTTAGAGATAACACCCTTGTTACCGTGACGACCTGCCATCTTATCACCAGGCTGGATCTGACGTTTAACGGCCAGATACACCTTAACAATCTTCAGCACGCCTGGTGCCAGATCGTCGCCCTGAGTGATTTTGCGGCGTTTCGCTTCGAGTTTTTTCTCGAACTCGTGTTTCAGTTCGTCATACTGCTCAGCCAGCTGTTCCAGCTGATTTTGTTTCTCTTCGTCGGTCAGACCGAGTTCCAGCCAGCGATCGCGTGGCAGTTTGTCGAGCTTCTCAGCTTCAACGCCACCGGCAACCAGCACCGCATAGATACGGCTGAACAGACCTGCTTCGAGGATCTGCAGTTCTTCAGACAGGTCTTTCTTAGCCTGTTTGAGCTGCATCTCTTCGATTTCCAGCGCACGCTTATCTTTCTCAACGCCATCACGAGTGAAGACCTGAACGTCGATAACCGTACCGGAAACACCGTTTGGTACGCGCAGAGAAGAGTCTTTAACGTCAGACGCTTTCTCACCGAAGATAGCACGCAGCAGTTTCTCTTCTGGGGTCAGCTGGGTTTCACCTTTCGGCGTCACCTTACCTACCAGAATGTCGCCGCCGGTCACTTCCGCACCGATGTAAACAATACCGGATTCATCCAGCTTGGAGAGCGCAGCTTCACCCACGTTAGGGATGTCGGCAGTGATCTCTTCTGGCCCCAGCTTGGTGTCACGGGACACACAGGCCAGTTCCTGAATGTGGATGGTGGTGAAACGATCTTCCTGAACCACACGCTCGGAGACGAGGATGGAGTCTTCGAAGTTGTAACCGTTCCACGGCATGAACGCTACGCGCATGTTCTGACCGAGCGCCAGTTCACCAAGGTCGGTGGACGGACCGTCTGCCAGCACGTCGCCGCGCTCAACTGGCTCACCCAGAGATACGCAAGGCATCTGGTTGATACAGGTGTTCTGGTTAGAACGGGTGTATTTGGTCAGGTTGTAGATGTCGATACCCGCTTCGCCCGGATACATCTCGTCTTCGTTAACTTTGATAACGATACGGGATGCGTCAACGTACTGAACGGTACCGCCACGCTTAGCAACTGCAGTAACACCGGAGTCAACGGCAACAGCACGTTCCATACCGGTACCAACCAGCGGCTTATCAGCACGCAGAGTTGGAACGGCCTGACGTTGCATGTTCGCACCCATCAATGCACGGTTGGCGTCATCGTGTTCCAGGAACGGGATCAGGGACGCACCGACGGATACCACCTGCTGGGTGGATACGTCCATGTAGTCAACCTGGTCGCGGCTGAACAAGCTGGATTCGCCTTTGCTACGGCAGGTAACCAGATCTTCTACAAAGTGGCCTTCGTCATCCAGGTTGGAGTTCGCCTGAGCGATAACGTAGTTGCCTTCTTCGATAGCAGACAGGTAATGAATTTCGTCGGTAACCACACCGTCGGTCACTTTACGATACGGGGTCTCAAGGAAACCGTATTCGTTTGTCTGTGCGTACACGGACAGGGAGTTGATCAGACCGATGTTTGGACCTTCAGGCGTTTCGATTGGACATACACGACCGTAGTGAGTTGGGTGTACGTCTCGAACTTCAAAGCCTGCACGTTCACGGGTCAGACCGCCTGGGCCGAGTGCAGAGATACGACGTTTGTGCGTGATCTCAGACAGCGGGTTGTTCTGGTCCATGAACTGGGACAGCTGGCTGGAACCGAAGAACTCTTTCACTGCTGCAGAAATCGGCTTGGCGTTGATCATATCCTGAGGCATCAGGGTATCCAGATCGCCCAGAGACAGACGCTCTTTCACCGCACGCTCTACACGTACCAGGCCAACGCGGAACTGGTTTTCCGCCATTTCGCCAACGGAACGGATACGACGGTTGCCGAGGTGGTCGATATCGTCCACTTCGCCTTTACCGTTACGGATATCGATGAGCTTCTTCATCACTTCAATGATGTCGTCTTTGCTCAGGATACCGGAACCTTCGATTTCGTCGCGCAGCAGAGAACGGTTGAACTTCATACGACCTACCGCGGACAGATCGTAGCGGTCTTCGGAGAAGAACAGGTTCTCGAACAGGCTTTCAGCCGCTTCGCGAGTTGGTGGCTCACCAGGACGCATCATGCGGTAGATTTCTACCAGCGCGCTCAGACGATCGTTGGTTGGGTCGACGCGTACAGTCTCAGAGATGTACGGACCGTGGTCCAGATCGTTGGTGAACAGCGTTTCGATACGTTTGTGGCCAGACTGGCTCAGCTTAGCCAGCAGATCCAGGCTCAGCTCCATGTTCGCCGGGCAGATCAGCTCGCCAGTTGATTCATCAACGTAATCTTTCGCGGCTACTTTTCCTGCAATGTATTCAACCGGAACTTCGATGTGTTTGATATCATCTTTTTCCAGCTGGCGGATGTGGCGCGCGGTGATACGGCGACCTTTTTCCACATACACTTTGCCGTCGGCTTCGATGTCGAACGACGCGGTCTCACCACGCAGACGTTCCGGCACCAGCTCCATCTGCAGCTTGTTGTCGCGGATTTCAAAGATCACTTTCTCAAAGAACAGGTCCAGGATCTGCTCAGTGGTATAGTTCAGTGCACGCAGAATGATGGTTGCAGGCAGTTTACGACGACGGTCGATACGGACAAACAGGTTGTCTTTTGGATCGAACTCGAAGTCCAGCCATGAACCACGGTAAGGAATGATGCGTGCGTTATACAGTACTTTACCGGAAGAGTGTGTTTTACCTTTATCGCTGTCGAAGAAGACGCCCGGGCTACGATGCAGCTGGGAAACGATAACACGCTCAGTACCGTTGATAACGAAAGTACCGTTGTCTGTCATGAGTGGAATCTCACCCATGTAGACTTCTTGTTCTTTAATGTCTTTTACGGTGCCTTCCGGCGCTTCGCGCTCGTAGATCACCAGACGCAGTTTTACGCGCAGCGGTGCGGAATAGGTCACGCCACGGATCTGACATTCCTGAACGTCAAACACCGGTTCGCCAAGGCGGTAGCTGACGTACTGCAGCTCGGAGTTACCGCTGTAGCTCTGAATCGGGAACACGGAACGGAAGGCTGCTTCCAGACCGTACTGCCCTTCAGGATCTTGCTCGATAAACTTCTGGAACGAGTCAAGCTGGATAGAAAGGAGATATGGAATGTCCAGAACTTGTGGACGTTTACCAAAATCCTTACGAATACGTTTTTTCTCGGTATAGGAGTAAACCATAGGGTTCCTCAGCTCGCTGACAAGTCGACCCATCTGCCCGACGAAGGGACAGTTTGTGCAACACCATTTTGTGGACCGGAAAATTGAATACTTTCCGCAATACCTGTTGCTATCACGCTTAAACCATTTCATTGCGATTTACACAGAGCGAGCACCCTGTCGCAGTATATTAAGTCGTCGATAGAAACAAGCATTGTCAGGACAATCAGCAGTCAAACAGTGTGAAATGCTACTGATGCCTTACAGCGCAAAAAGGCTGGTGACTAAAAAGTCACCAGCCATCAGCCTAATTGCTTAGGCTGCAACCAGAAAAGTTGGCTTATTTAACTTCAACTTCAGCGCCAGCTTCTTCCAGAGATTTTTTCAGTGCTTCTGCGTCGTCTTTGCTCACGCCTTCTTTCAGCGCAGCTGGAGCAGATTCTACCAGGTCTTTAGCTTCTTTCAGACCCAGGCCAGTTGCGCCACGTACTGCTTTGATAACAGCAACTTTGTTCGCGCCAGCAGCTTTCAGAATTACGTCGAATTCAGTTTTTTCTTCAGCAGCTTCAGCCGGGCCAGCAGCTACAGCTACAGCAGCAGCAGCAGAAACACCGAATTTTTCTTCCATTGCAGATACCAGCTCTACAACGTCCATTACGGACATAGCTGCAACTGCTTCAATGATTTGATCTTTAGTGATAGACATTTAAATTGTTCCTGAAAATCAGAATAAGTTTATACGTAAGCAAATGCTTTATAAAGATAACTGCGATTAAGCAGCTTCTTTCGCATCGCGTACAGCAGCCAGAGTGCGAACCAGTTTGCCAGCCGCAGCTTCTTTCATGGTTGCCATCAGGCGTGCAATTGCTTCTTCGTAGGTCGGCAGGGTTGCCAGGCGATCGATTTGCGATGCCGGGATCAACTCACCTTCAAAGGCTGCAGCTTTGACCTCAAATTTTGCATTCGCTTTCGCGAACTCTTTGAACAGACGAGCAGCAGCGCCCGGGTGTTCCATAGAGTATGCAATCAGGGTCGGACCAACAAACGTGTCTTTCAGGCACTCGAACTGAGTACCTTCAACTACGCGACGCAGCAGGGTGTTACGAACAACACGCATGTATACGCCAGCTTCACGACCTGCTTTACGCAGTTCAGTCATTTTGTCTACAGTAACGCCACGGGAATCCGCAACTACTGCAGACAGCGCGCCTTTGGCTACTTCGCTGACTTCAGCAACAATCGCTTGTTTGTCTTGAAGATTTAAAGCCATTAGCTTTGCTCCTGGATGTTTGCCGGAACTCATGTTCCGGAACTCACTTCACTCAACCCAACGGGAAGAGCGTCTTAATACGGTGAGCAGAAACAAGCCAGAGTATTAAAAATAATCTTAGCGTTCTGTCACCGTCTACGCAGGGGATTAAGTTTCTTGCGAAACACCTGCGGTCTTCGACGGAGGCCTGGATAGGCCAGGCTCCAACGAACAAATCTTTTAGCCGCTAACTTTCGTTAGCAAACGTGGGGGTAAGATTGTAGACAAAATCACCGCCCACGTAAAGGCATTAGTTTGCAGCAGCGCTCAGGCCAGCCTGGTCAACTGCAACACCTGCACCCATGGTGGTGGAGATGCTAACTTTCTTGATGTACACGCCTTTCGCCTGAGTTGGTTTAGCTTTTTTCAGCGCAACCAGCAGAGCTTCCAGGTTTTCTTTCAGTTTGTCAGCGTCAAAGTCCACTTTACCGATGGTGGTGTGGATGATGCCGTTTTTGTCGTTACGGTAACGAACCTGACCTGCTTTAGCGTTCTTAACCGCTTCAGCAACGTTAGGGGTTACAGTACCCACTTTCGGGTTTGGCATCAGGCCGCGTGGACCCAGAACCTGGCCCAGCTGGCCAACAACGCGCATTGCATCTGGAGAAGCAATAACAACGTCAAAGTTCATTTCGCCTTTCTTGATCTGATCAGCCAGATCTTCCATACCTACCAGTTCAGCGCCGGCAGCTTTAGCAGCTTCAGCGTTTGCACCCTGAGCAAATACAGCTACGCGAACGGAACGGCCAGTACCGTGTGGCAGTACAGTTGCGCCACGAACGTTCTGATCGGATTTACGAGCATCGATGCCCAGGTTAACGGCAACGTCAACGCTTTCAACGAACTTAGCAGTCGCCAGTTCTTTCAGCAGAGCAATAGCTTCGTTGATGTCGTACTGTTTGGTCGCATCAACTTTGTCACGGATCACGGACATGCGCTTGGTCAGTTTAGCCATTTCTTAGTCCTCCACTACCAGGCCCATGGAACGTGCAGTACCTTCGATGGAGCGAGTCATCGCTTCAATGTCGGCACCAGTCATGTCGGCAGCTTTGGTCTGCGCGATTTCCTGCAGCTGAGCGCGGGAAATTTTACCCACTTTGTCTTTGTTCGGTTTACCGGAACCAGACTTGATACCAGCCGCTTTCTTCAGCAGAACTGCTGCTGGAGGGGTTTTGGTAACGAAAGTGAAAGAACGGTCAGCGTAAACAGTGATTACGACTGGGATTGGCAGACCTTTTTCCAGGGATTCAGTTTTTGCGTTGAACGCTTTACAGAATTCCATGATGTTCACACCCTGCTGACCCAGAGCTGGACCAACTGGTGGACTTGGGTTCGCCATACCAGCTGCAACCTGCAGCTTGACGTAGGCTTGTACTTTCTTAGCCATTCTAAAATCCTCTGATTGGGTAATAGCGCCTCAGGGAGGCTCCCCGTGAATAAAATTCGTTTTACGGGCCGGGACCCATAAAAACAAAAGGCGCGAAATTGTATTCCAATCCCGCGCCTTGTGCAACGATTAAATCGTCGCTTTTTTGATCGCTGCTTAGGCTTTTTCTACCTGGGCAAAGTCCAGCTCTACCGGGGTCGCACGACCGAAGATAGAAACAGAAACTTTCAGGCGGGACTTCTCATAGTCCACTTCTTCAACCACGCCATTAAAGTCAGCAAACGGACCGTCATTAACACGAACCATTTCACCCGGTTCAAACAGCGTTTTCGGACGCGGCTTATCACCCACCTGCTGCAGGCGGTTCATAATCGCATCAACTTCTTTGTCGCTGATTGGCGCCGGACGGTCAGACGTGCCGCCGATAAAGCCCATCACACGCGGCACGCTGCGCACCAGGTGCCAGCTCGCGTCGTTCATAACCATCTGAACCAGCACGTAACCCGGGAAGAATTTGCGCTCGCTTTTGCGACGCTGGCCACCACGGATCTCAACCACTTCTTCGGTCGGAACCATAACTTCGCCAAACAACTCTTCCATGTTGTGTAATTTGATATGCTCACGCAGCGACGTTGCTACGCGGCCTTCAAAACCGGAAAACGCCTGAACGACGTACCAGCGCTTTTTAGGGGCTTCAGACATCTCAGAACCTCAGGCCAGTGATAAAGGATACCAGGCGAACCAGAATACCATCCAGTCCCCACAGGATCAGTGACATTACAGCGGTTACCGCCGCTACGATCAGCGTGGTGTGCAATGTTTCCTGGCGAGTCGGCCAAATGACCTTGCGGACTTCGGTACGCGCTTCGCGGGCAAACGCAACGGTCGCTTTGCCTTTTGTCGTCAACAGCGCGACACCACCCGCCGCAGCAATCAGAATTACCACTGCAAGCGCGCGTAGCGGCAGCATCATGTCACGATAAAGATAGTTGCCGACAATCGCCACAATCAGCAGCACGGCTACAACTACCCATTTCATCGCTTCCAGGCCGCGCCCGCTCCCTTGAGCTTCGGTATTCGCACTCATAAACCAACCTGTCAGAAGTATTCTACAAACATTTTCACCCCGCGAGTGCGAGGCAAACCAATCGAAATGCTATTCGCTTTTCGTATTATACGCTCTCCGCAGAGCCTGTCTCAGCAATGATTATGACAAAATTAATCACTGATGAGCCAGGTTCTGATGTGAAAGCGTGCAAAAAGGGCATCAAATGATGCCCTTTTATTGCGCATTGCGTCAAATGTTATCAGCGATTAGCCGAGAACTTTAGCAACAACGCCC
>NZ_JADCLF010000022.1:0-225 GCF_014982345.1 Enterobacter cloacae complex sp. P1B
ACACAGATTGTCTGATGAAAAGTAAACAGCAAGGCGTCTTGCGATTGAGACTTCAGTGTCCCCTTCGTCTAGAGGCCCAGGACACCGCCCTTTCACGGCGGTAACAGGGGTTCGAATCCCCTAGGGGACGCCACTTGCTGGTTCGTGAGTGAAAGTCACCTGCCGTCATATCTCAAAACTGACTTACGAGTCATGTTTGAGATATTTGCTCTTTAAAAATCTGGA
>NZ_JADCLF010000023.1:0-59038 GCF_014982345.1 Enterobacter cloacae complex sp. P1B
GAAATGAAGGAGGGTTACATAGCTTTCTTGAGTATCATGTTAAAAATTTTAAAAATTTCCAAATGCATGACTTTGATAAAAGAGAGAAAAGAAATGTTTTTTTAGAATCAATTATTAAAAATTGTAGTAGTCAGGAAATAATAGACTTGACGAAAAAAGTATTAACAACATGTCAAATTTCTGAAAATCTACTTGATGGCATCAAGGATGGATTACATAATTTAGAGATCATGAAAAAATCGGTACGGGAACAATGTTGGTCCGTAATTAGCCATGCTCTGGATGAGGGGTATTTTCTCCAGGATTTGATAGAGAAAAATATACAAAGCTTTGATTTCAAAGAATCAATGCTTACTACAAATGCTCGGAATATTAAAAATGATGAAGGAAAGTCGTTCTCTCCTGATTCAGCATTAGATAAAATAGTGAACTATTTGACTCTTACGTTAAAAATGTTTTCCTATGAGAATAAACTCTGCAAAGGGGACGTAATTGTCTTGCCGGAAAATATTGTAATGGTTGAAGAGGATATAAAAAAAGCAATCCCTGTTTTTTACTATGCTCTCATTTGGAATGAACTTCTCACATGTACAAAAAGCTGTATCTATTTTGATAATCAATTATTAACGATGGAGTCAAAGGATATTCCAGAAGATTACAAGAGAGAGGGGATTGAATCAGTTGTAGTTTTTGATAGAACAATTGATAGTCTTGAGAGGTATGATGTGATCTCCAATGAAAGACTTTCAAGAAAAATTAGCCAGAATTTTTGGGAAGGAGTCGCTAAGTATAATCTTGAGGGAAATTTACTTAAAGATATTACAGAGTGGCCTGGAAAAATTGACCATAGGATGGTAATCCTTGAAGAGTTACCTGCCTTGGTTTCTCTCTTTGATGTAATTTCGAGTAATGATGTTAATACTGTAGTTCTAGGGCTCACCATCCGTGAGTGGGTTAGGGGATATTCTGTTATTACTTATATTTCCAAAAATAAAAAGAAAAAAATGCATTATAGTCACAGTGCTCTTGTAGGCATTCTGCGTCTTGGAGGTTTGTCAGAGAGTAGTGCGAAAACATTTATTGATAAGCTTACATTCAGTATGAAAAGTCGAGATATATATGACTCGCCATTAATTAAAGTTGAGGATAATACATATGTATTATTCACTCCTGCTTATACATCCCCTTTAATTAGTAACATCATACTATCAAAATTCGCCTCTGAAGAAGCAGATCTTACGGCAAAAGGATATGGATTTGAAAAGGATATAATAAGTACGCTTGAAGATCATGGCTTAAATGTTAAAAAATTTAAATTTACTCGAGATAAAGAAGAATATGAATATGACGCTGTATTTTTATTAGATGATAAGTTATTTGTTCTAGAATGCAAGAATACTAATTTATCTTCTGGATCCGTTACTAGAGCCTATCAGAGGAAAAAATTTCTTTTTGAAACCACCTATCAAGTCAAGAGGCTCGTTAAAGGTCTTGAGATATATCCGGAAATATTCGAAGAATACTTTGGTTTTGATCTGCATAATTATGAAATAATCCCTGTTATTATGAATAATCTCCCCCATTCAATTCCAGGGAAAATTAATGGTGTTTATGTGACCGATTCATCTTCATTTAGTCGATTAATAAAGTCAAAGTATATAAATGCAACAATGATTTCACATGAGGAAAGGTTTAAGATGTCGGAGTCGAGAGCAATAATAAATCAATGGGAAGGGGAGGTCTTATCTGCAATGGATATAATTAGATCTTTTGAAGAACCTATACAAGTAAATGATTTCAAAAAACACGAGAAAGTTAATGTATACCCGCTTCAAGTTGACAGGGAAAGAGTATTTATTAATAAAATAATTGAAACTGATTATGATAGTATGGTAACTGAACAAAACACAATTTTGAAGTCATTACGTTAAGTTCAATATGAAAATATTATTTTATTGAATATGTATACCCAAAAAATATTTAAGCAAATTATTGTATTAAGTCTCTAAGAAATGAGTATCGTGTGGATTGTTTTCCACCGATACTCATTGCAAAATCACGCAATCCTGCACGCATCCGCTTCCCAGCGATACCCCACGCCGTACACCGCGCGAATAAATGACTGCTCGGCGTCCAGCGCCTCCAGCTTGCGGCGCAGGTTTTTGATGTGGCTGTCGATGGTGCGATCGGTCACCACGCGGTAATCGTCGTACAGGTGGTTCAACAGCTGTTCGCGGGAGAAGACTTTTCCCGGCTCGTGGGAGAGGGTTTTCAGCAGGCGGAACTCCGCAGGGGTGAGGTCCAGCAGCTTGCTGCGCCAGCTCGCCTGGAAGCGGCTCTCATCCACAATCAGCGGGCTTTCGGCGTCCAGCATCTGAAGCTCGCGCTTCGGCCTGCAGCGGCGCAGAATGGTTTTCACGCGGGCCACCACCTCACGCGGGCTGTAGGGCTTGCAGATGTAGTCGTCCGCGCCGATTTCGAGTCCCAGCAGGCGGTCAATCTCTTCGATTTTAGCGGTGACCATGACAATAGGCACGTCGGAGAAGCGACGAATTTCCCGGCACAGGGTCAGGCCATCAACGCTAGGCAGCATTAAATCCAGCAGGATAAGATCCGGCGGAGTCTGGCGCACGTACGGCAGCACCTGGTCGCCGTGGCTGATCAGTGACGGGGCATAGCTGGCCGCGCGTAAATAGTCGATCAGCAGCTGTCCCAGCTTGGGTTCGTCTTCGACGATCAAAATGCGCGGCGTGTTTTCGTCAATCGGTAACTCGGTCATACTTCTCTCGATAAATCCCGTTCCAGAGGTAACTCTACTGTAATGCTAACCCCGCCAAAAGGCGAATGGGCGGCGCGAATGGTGCCATTATGCGCCTCGACGATGTTAACGCAAATCGCCAGCCCCAGGCCGGAACCGCCGCTGGCGCGGTTGCGGGAGCCTTCGGTGCGGTAAAAGCGCTCGAACAATTTTTCCAGCTGTGCGTCCTGCACGCCGGGGGCGGAATCCGCGAAGGTGAGGGCGAAGCGCCCGTTGTCCTGCCTGCCGGAGATATGCAGCCCGCCACCGCTGTCGGTGTAGCGCAGGCTGTTCTCCAGCAGGTTGTTGAACAGCTGCATCAGCCGGTCTTTGTCGCCAAATACCACCGCGCTGTCCGGCAGGGAGAGGTCGATTTTCAGGTTGCGGCTGGCAAACCGTTCCCGGAAGGCGCCGCTGGCAACTTCGAGCACGTTAATGACATCGACGGGCGCCTTCTGGTAGGCCAGTGCGCCTTCGTCGGACATGGAGAGCTGGTGGAGATCGTCCACCAGCTTGGTGAGCGTGCCCACCTCCGCCTGCAGGGAGGCCACCGATTCGGGCGTAAACTGGCGCACGCCGTCCTGAATGGCTTCCAGCTCGCCGCGCAGCACCGCCAGTGGGGTGCGTAGCTCGTGGGAAATATCGGCCATAAAGTCGCGGCGCATCTGCTGGTTTTTCTCCAGCGTGCTGGCGAGCTGGTTAAAGTCCTGCGCCAGCTTGCCTAGTTCGTCCTGGCTGCGGGTGTCGACGCGGGTGGTGAAATCCCCGGCGGCCAGCTTGTGCGTGCCTTCCACCAGCCGTTTCACCGGCGCGAGCAGACCGCGCGCCAGCGGGAAGGTGGCGAGCGCAGCGAGCAGGGTGGAGAGAGCGACGATCAGCCAGCTGGTCCGGCGCTGCTGGCGGTCAAAGTTGATATCGGTGTTGCGCGTCAGGCGCTCCACCGGTGAGGCGATAACCCAGCCGACGGTCGCGTTATTCACCTTAATCGCCCGGCGGGTGCCGTCCGGCGGTATCGGCGCGCGCGGCCCAACCAGCGTGCGCATATCCTGGTCAATCACCCAGAACTGGGTGCGCCAGCCGTGCGGCGGCATGCCCGGGCCAGGCCGATCGTCGCCGGCATCGTGCTCCAGCGAGCGCAGGATCTGGAAAATAAAGCGGTCGTTATTGCGCAGAAAACGCCAGTTGCCGTGCTGGGCGTACTGTTCACTCAGCGCATCGCTTAAGCCCTGTAAACGCTGTTCATTGCCATGCTTGATGTAATCAATAAAACCGCGCTCAAAGCTGATCCGCACCGCCCAGTGCATGGTGATCAGCAGGACGATACAGGTGGCAAAAATCGCCACAAAAAGCTTGCCGGTAATACCCGGACGCCAGAATTTCATGAGCCACTCCTTTTGCCGCGCCTAATCACGACGTTCTTGCTGGTATCATCCGGCACTCTGGCGAAGATGAAAGCGGGCAGGGCGATAATGACCGCCATGCTGAGATAGGTATATAAAAAGACCTGATGCGCCACCGGCGTGTCGACGCTGAGGTGATGCTGGCCGTACATGCCGAGCAGTAAACCCGCGATGGTCACGCCGACGCTCATGGAGAGCTGCATGATCATCGACAGCAGGCTGTTGCCGCTGCTCGCCAGATCGTCCGGCAGGTCTTTCAGCGTCAGGGTATTCATTGATGAGAAGCGCATGGAGTTGATCATCCCCTGGCAGAACAGCACCAGCGGCAGGACGTAGTACCAGCCCATCAGCGCCACGGTCATAAACAGCAGGCTGACCAGCGACAGCCCCAGCGTGGCGGCCACCAGCACGTGACGGTAGCCAAAGCGGTTCACCACCTGCACCACGATGCGCTTCATCCCCATGCTGCCGAGCACCATCGGGATCATCATCAGGCCCGCGTGAAACGGCGAAAACCCCATGCCAATTTGCAGAAACACGGGCGTCATAAACGGCAGCATGCCGCTGCCGATACGTCCGGCGAAGCTGCCGAACAGGCCAAGGCGGTAGGTGGGATTTTTAAATAAGTTCAGGCTGAACAGCGCCTGGTCATTCCCGCGAGCATGCCACAGATACCACAGAATAGCGGTGATGCCGATAACCACCAGCACCCCGAGCGTCAGGGCGGAGATCCCCAGCCCCTTTTGCCCGTCGAGCGCCAGGGTGAGCGTAGCCATGCCCGCCGCCAGCAGAATAAAGCCGAAGAAATCAAATCGTCGGGTCTGCATTTTGTAGTTCGGCATCAGCGTCAGGGTGGCGATAGCGCCGATGATGCCCACCGGCAGATTGATCAAGAAGATCCAGTGCCAGGAGGCGTACTCCACCAGCATCCCGCCCAGCGCCGGGCCCAGCAGCGGCCCCACCTGGCCGGGCAGCGTGACGAAGGTCATCGCCGCCATGTACTGCTCGCGTGGCACAATCTTCATCACCGTTAACCGCCCGACGGGCACCATCATCGCCCCGCCGACGCCCTGCAGCACGCGCGCCGTCACCAGCTGGTCGAGGGTGTTGGCCTGGGCGCAAAACAGCGAGCCAGCGGTAAACAGCACGATGGCGGTAAAGAAGATATTCCGCACGCCCACTTTGTCCGCCAGCCAGCCGCTGGCAGGCAGCATCACGGCCACCGTCAGCACGTAGGCGACAATTACCATATGCATATGCAGCGGGCTCTCCCCCAGGCTTTTCGCCATGGAGGGGAGGGCGGTGTTGACGATGGTCGTATCCAGCGACTGCATAAAGAAGCCGAAGGCGACTATCCACAATTGCCAGCGAACGTTGCTGGGAAGCTCAGTCATTTACCCGTTTACCGTTTCTCTGTTTTTACGCGAAAAGCGCAGCCGCAGGCGGTCGAAGAACAGATAGACCACCGGCGTGGTGTACAGCGTCAGCAGCTGGCTCATCACCAGGCCGCCGACAATGGTGATCCCCAGCGGCTGGCGCAGCTCTGAGCCGTCGCCGCCCGAGATCACCAGCGGCAGCGCGCCAAACAGCGCCGCCAGGGTGGTCATCATGATCGGACGAAAACGCAGCAGGCAGGCCTGGAAAATGGCCTCTTCCGGCGAGAGGTTGCCGTTGCGCTGGGCGTCCAGCGCAAAGTCCACCATCATGATGGCGTTTTTCTTAACAATGCCGATTAAAAGCATAATCCCGATAAGCGCGATCAGGCTGAACGGCGCGCCAAACAGCTCCAGCGCCAGCAGCGCCCCCACGCCCGCCGACGGCAGCGTCGAGAGGATTGTCAGCGGATGAACGTAGCTCTCATACAGTACGCCCAGCACAATATAGACCGTGGCAATGGCCGCCAGGATCAAAATCACCTGCGAATTCATCGTCTCCTGGAACACCTGCGCGGTCCCGGCAAAGCTGCCGCGCACGGTGGACGGTACGCCGAGCTGCGTCATCGCGCGGTTGATCGCGTCGCTGGCCTCGGAAAGCGACGAACCGGCGGGCAGGTTAAAGGAGATGGTCGACGCCGCCGACAGCCCCTGATGGTTCACCGACAGCGGCGCGTTGGCTGGCCGCCAGCTGGCAAAGTACGAGAGCGGAATCGCCTTGCCGTCGCTGTTAATCAGAAACATTTTATCCAGCGCGCTAATGTCCTGGGTGTAGCGCGGGTCGACCTCCATCACCACCTTATACTGGTTCATCGGCTGATAGATGGTGGAGATCTCCCGCTGGCCGAAGGCGTTGTTCAGCAGGCTGTTGGCGGCTTCAACGTCAATGCCCAGCCGCGACATGGTTTCACGGTCGTAGGTGAGCGCCATCTCCGCGCCGTTGTCCTGCTGATCGGAGTTTACGTCCGCCAGCTCCGGCAGGGCGGCCAGCGCCTTACGGATCTTCGGCTCCCACTCGCGCAGGGCGGCTAAATCATCCGAGAGCAACGTGTACTGGTAGCTGGCGTTCGCCTGCCGCCCGCCGACGCGGATATCCTGAACGGCCATCAAAAACAGGTTTGCGCCCGGCTCTTTGGCGAGCTTCACCCGCAGGCGGTCAATCACCTGCTGCGCCGTTTCGTTGCGCTCGCCGCGCGGCTTAAGGGTAATGAACATCATCCCGCTGTTAACGCGCGAGCCGCCGGTAAAGCCAGTGACGTTGTCTACAGCCGGATCCTCACGAATGATCTTCATAAAGTCCTGCAGCTTGCCGCGCATCGCCTGGAATGAAATGCTCTGGTCCGCCTGAATGCCGCCCATCAGCACGCCGGTGTCCTGCTCCGGGAAGAAGGTTTTCGGGATGGTGATGTACATCCAGACGTTGAGCCCAATGGTGGCGATCAGCACCAGACCGACCAGCCGCGTGTGGTTCAGCACCCACTTCAGCGATTTGCCGTAGCCTTCCTGCATCGCCATCAGAAAACGACCAAAGCCTTTGCGGCGCGGCTGCGAGTGAGGCTTGCTGCGCTTGAGCATCCAGCCGCACATCATCGGCGTCAGCGTCAGGGAAATCACCAGCGAAATCCCGATGGCGACCGAGAGCGTGACGGCAAACTCCCGCAGCAGCCTGCCCGGCAGCCCGCCCATCAGCAGCAGTGGCAGGAATACCGCCACCAGCGACAGGCTCATGGAAAGTACCGTAAAGCCCACCTCGCGCGTGCCCTGCAGCGCGGCCTGCAGCGGTTTCACGCCCGCTTCAAGGTGGCGGGAAATGTTCTCCAGCACCACGATGGCGTCATCCACTACGAAGCCCGTCGCAATCGTCAGGGCCATCAGCGACAGGTTGTTAAGGCTAAAGCCACACAGGTACATTGCGGCAAAGGTCCCAATCAGCGACACCGGCACGGCCACCGCCGGGATCAGCGTCGCGCGGCCGGAGCGCAGGAACAGGAACACCACCAGGATCACCAGCGCGACGGAGATAATCAACGTTTGCTCCACCTCTTCAAGCGAAGCGCGGATGGTCGGGGAGCGATCCTGGGCAATCTGCAGATCGATTGCTGCCGGGATGGTCTCCTGCAGCTCCGGGAGGCGGGCGCGAATGCTGTTCACCGTCTCAATAATGTTCGCCTCCGGCAGCTTGCGGATCATCAGCAGGATGGCCGGTTTAGCGTTGGTCATCCCGGCGTTGCGCACGTCCTGCACCGAGTCGGTGACGCTGGCGACGTCGCTCAGGCGTACCGCCGCGCCGTTGTTGTAGTGAATAATCAGCGGCTGGTATTCCGCGGCGGTTTTTAGCTCGTCGTTGGTCTGTATCTGCCAGCGGTGGCTGCCGTCCTCAATCGCCCCCTGCGGTTTACGCACGTTGGCGCTGCTGATGGCGGAGCGAACGTCGTCCAGCGACACGCCCTGGTTGAACAGCGCCTGCGGGTTCAGGCCCACGCGCACGGCGGGCAGAGAACTGCCGCCAACGCTCACGTCACCCACGCCGTTGATTTGTGAGATCGTCTGCGCCAGCTGGGTCGACGCAAAGTCGTAGAGCTGCCCCTGAGAATAGGTGTCCGAAGTCAGCGTCAGGATCATGATTGGCGCGTCGGACGGATTGGCCTTGCGGTAGGTCGGACGGCTCGGCATCCCGCTCGGCAGAAGGCTTTGCGCGGCGTTGATGGCCGCCTGCACGTCACGGGCGGCACCGTTAATATCCCGGTCGAAGCTGAATTCCAGAATGATGCGTGTGCTGCCCAGCGAGCTGCTGGAGGTCATCTCGTTGACCCCCGCAATCCGCCCAAGAGAACGCTCCAGCGGCGTGGCAACGGACGAGGCCATGGTCTCCGGTGACGCACCTGGCAGCGAGGCGCTGACCATGATCACCGGGAAATCCACCTGCGGCAGGGGGGCTACTGGCAGCAGCCGGAAGCCCAGCACGCCGCACAGTGTAATGGCGACGGAGAGTAAAATCGTCGCCACCGGACGGTAAATGAAGAGGGCGAAAAACTTCACTTACGCCTCCTCTTCACGTTTCGGGAAACGGCTTTTGGTCCACAGCGCCAGGCGGTCAAACAGCAGATAGATCACCGGCGTGGTGAAGAGCGTCAGCACCTGACTCACCAGCAGGCCCCCGACCATACCGATACCCAGCGGGCGGCGCAGCTCCGCGCCGACGCCGGTGCTGAGCATCAGCGGCAGCGCCCCCAACAGGGCGGCCAGCGTGGTCATCAGGATCGGGCGGAAACGCAGCAGGCAGGCCTGGAAGATGGCATCGCGCGGCGACATGCCCTGCTCGCGCTCGGCGGCCAGCGCAAAGTCGATCATCATGATGGCGTTTTTCTTCACGATCCCGATAAGCAGGATGATGCCGATGATGGCAATAACGTCCAGCTCGCTGCCCGCCAGCATCAATGCCAGCAGCGCCCCCACGCCCGCCGTTGGCAGGGTAGAGAGGATGGTGATCGGGTGGATAAAGCTTTCGTACAGCACGCCAAGCACGATGTACATCGCCACGACCGCCGCGACGATCAGCCAGACGGTGTTGCCCAGCGCGGCCTGGAACGCCAGCGTGCTGCCCTGGAACTGGGTCTGAATGTCGGACGGGAAGCTGAGCGCTTTTTCAGCAGCCTGGATGGTTTCCACCGCCTCGCCCAGCGAGTAACCGTCCGGCACGTTGAAGGAAATGGTGGTGGACGGGAACTGATCCAGGTGGTTAATCGACAGCGGGGTATAGCGCTCCTCCACCGTGGCGATGGCGCTCAGCGGCACAATGCCGCCGTCTTTGCTGGTCAGGCGCACCGAGTCCAGCGCGGCCAGGCCGGGGGTGTGCTCGGTGTTGTGCTCCAGCACCACGCGGTACTGGTTCGCCTGGGTGTAGATGGTGGAGATCAGGCGCTGACCGAAGGCGTTATACAGGGCGTTGTCCACGTCCGACATGGTGATGCCCAGACGGCTGGCGGTGTCGCGGTTAACGTTGACGTAGGCCGCCAGCCCCTTGTCCTGCCAGTCGCTGCTGACGTCGGCGAGCTGCGGCAGGGTGTTAAGTTTTTCAACCAGCTGCGGCACCCAGGTGCTGAGGGCGTCAAGCGACGTAGCCTGGAGCGTGAACTGATACTGCGTGCGGCTGACCTGGGTATCAATGGTCAAATCCTGAATCGGCTGCAGGTAAAGCTCAACGCCCGGCACGCGGGCCACGGCGCTTTGCAGGCGCTCGATGACGGCGTTCACGCGGTCGTCGCGCTCATCCAGCGGCTTGAGGTTGATCTGCAGACGCGCGCTGTTGAGCGACGGATTGGTGCCATCCACCCCCACGTAGGACGTCAGGCTCTCCACCGCCGGGTCTTTCATGATGATCTCAGACACCTGCTGCTGGCGCTGCGCCATGTTCGCGAAGGAGACCGACTGCGGAGCCTGAAGCGTGCCCTGAATAATGCCGTTATCCTGGATGGGGAAGAAACCTTTCGGAATAAAAATCCACAGCATTACGCTGAGCGCCAGCGTGCCAAGCGCCACGCCAAGCGTTGCCCACGGATGGTTCAGCACTTTCGCCAGCACGCGACCGTAGGCGGCAATAATTCGCTCGAACATCCGCTCGGAGGCGCGGGAGAAGCGGTTTTGCTTGCGCAGGGACTCGTGGCTTAGCATGCGGGCGCACATCATCGGCGTCAGGGTCAGCGACACCACGGCAGAGATCAAAATGGCGACCGCCAGCGTCACGGCAAACTCGCGGAACAGCCGCCCGACGATGTCGCCCATAAACAGTAGCGGGATCAGCACCGCAATCAGCGAGAAGGTCAGCGAGATAATGGTAAAGCCGATTTCCCCTGCGCCCTTCAGCGCGGCGGCCAGCGGCTTTTCACCTTTCTCGATATAGCGCGAGATGTTCTCGATAACGACGATGGCGTCATCCACCACGAACCCGGTGGCGATGGTCAGCGCCATCAGCGTCAGGTTGTTAATCGAAAAGTCGAGGAACACCATCACCGCAAAGGTCCCGACCAGCGATAGCGGCACAGCGACGGCGGGGATAATGGTTGCCGGAACGTTGCGCAGGAACAGGTAAATGATCATTACCACCAGCGCAATCGCCAGCATCAGCTCGAACTGGGTATCGGTGACCGACGCGCGAATGTTGGTGGTGCGGTCGGAAAGGACTTTTACGCTGACCGATTTCGGCAGGCTTTCAATCAGCTGTGGCAGCATGGTGCGGATGCTGTCGGCGGTTTCGATGATGTTGGCGCCCGGCTGGCGCTGCACGTTCATCACGATCGCCTGCTGCTTGTTCGCCCACGCGCCGAGCCAGCTGTTTTCCGCGCCTTGTTCCACGGTGGCGACGTCGCCCAGGCGGATCGGCGCGCCGTTCTGGTAGGCCACAATCAGCTGACGGTATTCGTCGGCGGACTGCATCTGGTCGTTTGCCGAGAGGGTGACCGCACGGGTCGGGCCGTCCAGCGAGCCTTTCGCCGAGTTGACGTTGGCACTGCTGATGGCGGTGCGGATGGTTTCGCTGGTCAGCCCCAGCGCGGCAATCGCCTGTGCGTTAAGCTTGACGCGCACGGCCGGGCGCTGGCCGCCAGCCAGCGTGACGAGGCCGACGCCGGAGACCTGAGAAATCTTCTGCGCCACGCGGGTTTCGACCATGTCTTCGACCTGGGTCATCGGCATGGCGGAGGAGGTGACGGCCAGCGTCATGATCGGCGGATCCGCCGGGTTCACCTTGCTGTAGACCGGCGGGTTAGGCAGGTCCGACGGCAGCAGGTTGGTGGCGGCGTTGATGGCGGCCTGCACTTCCTGCTCGGCGACGTCCAGCGACAGCGTTAGCTGGAACTGCAGCGTCACGACGGATGCCCCGCCGGAACTCTGGGAGGACATCTGTTTTAACCCGGACATCTGGCCAAACTGGCGCTCCAGCGGGGCGGTAATGGCGGACGTCACCACGTCCGGGCTGGCGCCAGGATAGAGAGTGACAACCTGAATCGTTGGGTAATCCACCTCCGGCAGCGCCGACACGGGCAGAAAGCGGTAGCCAATGATCCCGGCCAGCAGGATCGCCACCATCAACAGCGTGGTGGCGACAGGGCGGAGGATAAACAGGCGTGACGGCCCACCTGTAGAGCTCGGGGGCATAACCTGCATCAGGAGGTCGCTCCCTGTTTCGCAGGTTCAACCACCTCAACTTTCGCGCCTTCGGTGAGACGGTCGATGCCGTCGGTGACCACGCGGTCGCCGGCGGAGAGCCCGGCGCTGATGACCACCGTCTGGCTGTCCTGAATCCCGGTTTTCACCAGATGCTTGCTCACTTTATTGTCGCTGTTCAGCACCCAGACAAAGCTTCCTTCGTTACCCATCTGCAGCGCTGCGGTGGGGATCACTACCGCGTTCTCTTCGGTAGCGACCAGCATTCGCGCGTTGACGAACTGGTTCGGGAAGAGAGCATCGTCCTGGTTGTTAAAGCGCGCCTTCAGCTTGATGGTGCCGGTGGTGGTATCGATCTGGTTGTCCAGACTAAGCAGGGAACCCTCGCTCAGCTTCTGCTTGTTGGTGCGGTCCCAGGCTTCCACCACCAGGCCTTTACCGGCTTTTTGCGCCTGCATGACGGTTGCGATATCGCTTTCCGGCAGGGTAAAGACTAAATCAATCGGGTGGGTCTGGGTGATCACCACGATGCCCGTGGTGTCGCCGCTGGAGATCTGGTTACCGATATCGACCTGCTTCAGGCCCACGCGTCCGTCAATCGGCGCGGTGATGCGGCTCCAGTCCAGCTGCAGCTGCGCGCTGGCGACGGCGGCCTCGTCGGCTTTGATGGTGCCCTGCGTTTCGCTGACCAGCGACTGCTGGGTGTCCAGCTCCTGACGAGAAACAAGGTTGGTTTTCACCAGCTGCTGGTAGCGCGCCAGATCGCGACGGGCGTTGGCGAGGGTGGCTTTGTCTTTCGCGAGCTGCCCCTGCGCCTGAGCAAGGGCGACTTTAAACTGGCTCGGGTCGATTTCCGCCAGCAGATCGCCCGCTTTGACCTGCTGACCTTCCTGGAAGTGGATTGCGATGAGCTGACCGTCAACGCGGCTACGCACCGTGGCGGTGTTGGCGGCGGTAATGGTTCCGAGTCCTGTCAGATAACGCGGAACGGCTTTGCTCACCGCCGTTGCCGCCTGAACCGGTGCCAGCGCGCCGCCGCGCATGCCGTGACGGCCGCCGCCAGCCGGGCGCTGGGCCTGACTGCTGGCGCCAGCGGGAGCGGCGGAGTTTGCAGATTGACTGTGCCAGTACCAGGCGGCGGCAAGGACCACCACAATGATGCCAGCGGCGATTGCCCAGCGGGATTTGTTACTGCCTTTCATCGTTATACGTTCTCATCCTGAATACTTCGGGGAATGATACTAGTTTAGTCAGCTAACACAGCGGAAAAATGGAGGAAATATGGAAGACTGTCAGGAATGGTCTGAGTGTGGCGATCGTTTTAGCCGGGTAAGGCGAAGCCGCCACCCGGCACAACCGCATTAGCTAAACATCACCTGCGCCCAGCGCGCCAGCCCTGCGGTAACGGAGCCAAAGTCATCCCCACCGGCAATCGGAATGCCCGGTAGCTGTTCCGCCAGCGCTTTCTTGATCAGCGGTGAACGGGCGCTACCGCCGGTCAGGTAGATCACATCCGGCTTCTCTTTGCCGTTCTCCAGCGCCAGCTGGACCTGCTCCAGAATGCGCTGCAGCGGCTGAGCAAGCGCCGTTTCCAGCCCCTCCTGTGAAATCGCCGTTGCCAGATCCTCGCTGATAAACGGCAAGGAGACCGCATGTTCAGGACGGTCGGAAAGGGCGATTTTGCACTCCTCCGCAGTTCGCACCACGCGGTAGCTCAGGCGCTGACGCCACACTTTATAGAGCAGGGCGACCTTCTCGGCATCCTGCGCGTCGCGCACCAGATCGTTGAGGAAGCGCCCGTTCGCGGTGCTGTAAAAATCACTCTGCGCCGGAACGTCGTTGATGGCAATCGCGTTCCACCACGGCAGGATCGGCAGGGCGATCCCATTTTCCGTTTGCCCGCCCATGCCCAGCAGCGGCATCAGGCTCTTAAAGGCCAGGGCGATATCCAGATCGTTACCGCCTACGCGGCAGCCGCTGTGCCCGAGCAGGCTGTTTTCGCGGTCACGACGGTGATGCCACTGCGGTCCCATCAGCAGCAGCGAGCAGTCCGTTGTACCGCCCCCGATGTCGACGACCAGCACGCGCTTCTCTTCCGTCAGCGTGGCTTCAAAATCCAGCCCCGCCGCAACCGGCTCGTACTGAAACACCACGTCGCGGAATCCCGCCCGGTGCGCCGCACGCTCAAGTATCCCCTGCGCCTGCTGGTTGGCTTCGTCACCGCCCAGCCCCTGGAAGTTGATCGGGCGGCCAATCACCGCCTGGGTGATAGTATCCGGCACCTGCGACTGCGCCTGATTGCGGATATGCAGCATCATGGCGCACACCAGATCTTCAAACATCGCCACCTGCTGCGGCTTCAGGCCGCTCGCGCCGAGGAAGGACTTTGGCGATTTAACGAAGTAGACCTCTTCCGGGTCTTCAATGTAATGCCCGAGCGAGGAGAGGCCAAACTGCACGCTGGAAGGGGTAACGTCGATGTCTTCCTCGCGGTTAAAGCTGACCGCCCGACGCAGCAGCGCCTGGGTCTCCGCCGCGGTAGCCGGAACCTGATGGTGGCGGAACAGCCACTCGCTCACCGCTTCGCGCGTCGGCGCGCAGAGCATTGACGGCAGCAGCGTGCTCTCTTTTTCCATTTTCAGAAGCTGCGGTTGGCCGTTTTGCATGATCGCAACCGAGCAGTTTGCCGTACCGTAGTCAAATCCAATAAACACGATTAATCCCCATGCCGGTGAGAAGGGGCGAGACTTTAACGAAATGTCTGCATCGCGACAACAGGAATATGAAAGCAAGGCAAAACAAGGTCTTTCCGTTTATGCTGATAAAAATAAAAAAGGAGCAGCGATGTATACCCTGACGTGGCAACCCCCTTACGACTGGCAGTGGATGTTTGGCTTTCTCGGCGCGCGTGCGGTGACGGGCATTGAAACCGTCACGAGCGACTACTACGAGCGCAGCTTTGCCTGCGACGGCCATCAGGGGATATTTCGCGTGACACCGGATATCGCTACCCATACGCTGACCGTGACGCTCAGCCCGGGGTTGGTTCCGGTTGCGCAGACGTGTCTTGAACGCATCGCGCGCCTGTTCGATCTCGCCTGTAACCCGCAGCACATCGCGAATACGCTGGGGGATCTCGGCGCTGCCCGCCCCGGCTTGCGTCTGCCGGGGGCGATGGATGCGTACGAGCAGGGCGTACGGGCCATTCTCGGGCAGTTGGTCAGCGTGGCGATGGCGGCGAAACTGGCTTCCCGCGTTGTCGCCCTGTGCGGTGAGCCGGTGAAGGATGCACCGGGTTATGTCTGCTTTCCCTCCCCGCAAGCGCTGGCCGCTGCCGATCCGCTGGCGCTCAAGGCGCTCGGGATGCCGGTAAAACGCGCGGAGGCGCTGATTCATCTGGCGCAGTCGGTTGTTGACGGGACGTTTCCGTTGACGCCGCCCGAGGACGTTGAGGCGGGCATGAAGGCGCTACAGCAGCGGCCGGGCATCGGGCGCTGGACGGCAAATTACCTGGCCCTGAGAGGCTGGCAGGCGAAAGATGTGTTCCTGCCGGACGATTATCTGATTAAGCAACGCTTCGCCGGGATGACCCCCGCGCAGATCCGTCGTTACGCCGAGCGCTGGCAGCCGTGGCGCTCCTACGCGCTGCTGCACATCTGGTATACCGACGGCTGGACGCCGTCAGTTGATGGCGAAATAACTGGTGTTGAGCAGTAGATCCAGCGGCTGCGGCTCGGCGATGGTGTCGCCATAGATAAAATCAATGCCGATGCCGGAAAGCGTATCCATCATGATGGGCTGGTTGCAGGGGCCCGCGATGGTTTTCATCCCCAGACGCTGGGCGTGGCCCTGAACGATGGTCACCATCATCTCATCCATCAGATTACCATACACGTTGCTCACCACCTCGGCGTCGAGCATCAGATAATCGGCCATGTTCGGGCTCAGGTGGCTGAAGACGTTCATGTCGCGCCCTATCTGGCTGAAGATCACCCGGCAGCCCGCCTGGCGAAGCTTTTGCAGCCCTCGCTGCAGGTTCTCATCCGGATTACACACCACGTCGCTCGCGATAACCAGATGCAGCAGACGGCCCGGCATGGGGCTGTTATCGAGCAGGTCGAGGAGTTCATCGACCAGCGTTACGCTGGCTAAACCGGCGGCAGAAAGCGGCAGTGCTACCCCCATCCCTTTACGGGCGACCTGTGCGGCAGAGGTGCGGAAAAACTCACCAAAGATACGTCTGTCGAGGGCGTGCAGCAGTTCGGGCTCCGCCAGACCAGAACGGAAGGCGTGCTCCTCCTGGACTTCACCCTGGCTGGTCCACAGGCGTAGTGAAATCAGCCAGAAGTTACAGCTTTCCGGTATGCGCGGTGAGGCGACGCTGCGGGCTATCATCATCAGATGATTGTCTTTGATCATATGCCACTGTTCGTCCAGCGACATCATGCTGCGCGCGCTCCGATCCCGCTCCTGCTGCGGTTCGTACACCGTCACGATGCCGCGGCCGCTGTTTTTCGAGGCATAACAGGCAATATCCGCCTGCGACATCACTTCTGACGCCTGGTTATTATGCTCATCAATCAGCGTGATCCCTGCGCTGGCGCCAATCCGGTGCAGGCGACCTTCCCACATAAAGTGATAGTCATTGATGGTATGGATCAAACGACCGGTGATATAGCGCGCGCTCTCAATATTGCAGTCCGGCAGCAGCAGCCCAAACTCGTCGCCGCCCAGGCGCGCCAGCACGTCGCTGGAGCGAAGCATGGTTAACATCATGGAAGAGAGTTCCCGCAGCAGGGCATCTCCCGCCGCATGGCCTGCGCTATCATTGACGGCTTTGAAGCGGTCCAGATCGATAAAGACCAGCGCATGACGCTGACGCGTCTCGCGAACGGTTTGCAGAAGCCGTTTGAGATGGTTTTCGAAGCTGACCCGATTTGCCAGGTGGGTGAGGGCATCGTGCGACGCGCTGTAGCTTAGCTGACGCAGCATTTTGCGCGACTCGGTGACGTCCTGAATAACGATCACCGAGCCAATACTGTGCCCATCAAGGGTACTGAGTGGCGTAATGCTGTAGTGGATATCAAACGATCCGCCGGTGCGGCAGTTCAGCACTACATCCTGGTCGATATCGGAGCGTGACATATCGCCGCTGTGAATATTCTCCATCAGCGGGCCCCGTTCCCCAAAGGTGATGTGTAACACCTTCAGGATCGGCTGGCCGATGGCCTCGGTCTGCAGCCAGCCGCTCATCTTCTCGGCGACCGGGTTCATAAAGGTGACGTTCATGTCGATATCGGTACAGAGCACCGCTTCGCCGATGGAGTCGAGCGTGATGTGCAGACGCTCTTTTTCCTGAAACAGCGCTTCGTTAAGCTCCTTCACTTCGGTCATGTCCATATTGATGCCGAGCAAACGTTCGACTTCACCCTCTTTATTCAGCACCCGGTTTGCCAGGGAGCGTATATGGCGCACGCCTTCCTTCACGCGGATACGGAATTCAAGCTTAAACGGCAGACGAGAAACCAGTGAATCCCGCAGCACCTGCTCCGCATGGGCGCGATCCTCCGGCAATATTCTTTCGTGCCAGAGCTGCCAGGTGGGCTTGATGTGGGGCGGAATTTCATACAGCTCAAACATCCGCTTATCCCAGCTGATGATGTCTGGCTCCAGATCCCACTCCCAGATGCCGATGCCGCCCGCTTCGTTGGCCAGCGTAATGCGCTCCATCAGCCGTTTATTGACCCACTCGGTCTGCTTCAGATCGTTAATGTCTTCAATCTGGGCGATGAAATAGAGCGGCGAGCCATCGGCATGGCGCACGACGGAGACGGCCAGAAGCGCCCAGACGACCTCTCCGTTGCGCGTGTAATAGCGCTTTTCAAGGGTGTAGGTGTTGATCTCGCCGTTGACCAGCTGTTCCAGCTGTTCCAGGTCGGTATGCAAATCTTCCGGCCAGGTGAGCTGCTGGAAGGTGAGCGACTGTAGCTCGGTCTGGCTGTAACCGAGGAAATTGCACAGCGCCTTGTTGGCCTGAAGCCACTGGCCCTCCATGCTGACTAACGCCATACCGATGGCGGAATACTCCATTGCATTACGAAAGCGCTCTTCGCTCTCGGTGATGTGTTTGCGTTCGGCACGGAAGGCATACATCACCATGGTCATCACGTTAGCGGGGAGGAGGAGCATCAGGAACGGCAGCCACGGCGCGTTCATCATCGGCCCGGCATGTTGGGTGGTCAGCGCCGAAGGGTTATGGGCAATCATCAGTGAAACGACCATCACGGTAACCAGAAACACCATGAACGCTTCCATCCGCGGCAAGCGCACAGCGCTCCACATCAGCAGGACAATCACGCAGGTAAAGGGCCACGGCAGCCAGGTGATGGATGCCCAACTGAGGGCCAGCGTTACGGCCATGGTAACCAGGGTTTCCAGCAGCAATCTCGGATCACGGTGGCGGAGCAGGTAATGGGATTTAAACAGCAGCCCCAGCGGCACCAGCGCCAGCGCGCCAATGGATTCAGATAGCACCCAGACGATGAAATTACGCAGCGGCTCAGGGCCGGGGATCAGAAGCGTCATCAGAATACCGCCCACCAGCGGCGGCACCAGCGCGCTGCCTATTGCCAGGCGGATCCAGTCGTTTAAATTTTGCAGCGGGTTGTACCACGGAAGCAGCTTGCGCAGTAACACGGCACCGATGATGGCCTCAATAACGTTTATTGCGGTGTAGGTGGGGTTTATCGACGCCCAGGAGAACACCATCCACGAGGCCAGAATATTGCCAAATGAACAGGCCAGGGCTATCCCGGGCCACATTTTTCCTGCATGGCGGTAAAACGCCACCATCATAATGGCGGTAGGAAACCAGAGTGGCGCCAGCAGGGTACCGAAGCGGGTAAGCTCCAGCGAAAATAAGGTAAAGATAAAGGTGACCAGGCCCAGACAGACAAGTCGTAATAAAGGATGTGGGGTGGTAACCAAAACCCGCTGGTATTGTTTATTCATTACCGCTTTATCCAGAGACGCCATGCCGTCAGGAGAGAAGTGCGCACGAGTGAATTTGATAATTTGGTTTATGCTAGTACAAACAATTTACAATTCATATGGCGACTGCTCATAATTTGACATCATAGACTTATTAAATAGTTACTCGCTAAAAAATTCCTGTTAAACGCTGAAAAAACGGTCATTAAAATTTCTCTCAGGGAGCAATGCGCCACTTTTCAGCCTGTCTCGCAGAACCTGCGCATTCGACTGGTATCACGCCCGCGAAATCCCTATAATTGCCGCGTTTGACGCTCCGGCGTCGTCCTTCCTTAACATCCAGGTTATTCAGGTCGCTAAATTTATGACTGATAAGTCTCATCAGTGCGTCATTATAGGCATCGCCGGCGCATCGGCTTCAGGTAAAAGTCTAATTGCCAGTACGCTTTATCGCGAACTGCGTGAACAGGTAGGTGATGAGCATATCGGCGTCATTCCCGAAGACAGCTACTACAAAGATCAATCCCATCTGTCGATGGAAGAACGTGTAAAAACCAACTACGACCACCCGAATGCGATGGATCACAGTTTACTGTTCCAGCATTTAGAAGCGCTTAAGAGCGGCCAGGCGATCGAACTGCCCGTTTACAGTTACGTAGAACACACCCGTACCCAGGAAACGATCCGCATCGAGCCGAAGAAGGTCATTATCCTTGAAGGCATCCTGCTCCTGACCGATGCTCGCCTGCGTGAATCCATGAACTTCTCCATCTTTGTCGATACCCCGCTGGATATCTGCCTGATGCGCCGCATCAAGCGTGACGTTAACGAGCGCGGCCGTTCGATGGACTCCGTCATGGCGCAATACCAGAAAACGGTCCGTCCGATGTTCCTGCAGTTTATTGAACCATCCAAACAATACGCCGATATCATCGTGCCTCGCGGGGGCAAAAACCGCATTGCTATTGATATCTTAAAAGCGAAAATCAGCCAGTTTTTTGAATAAGCCGCGCGAATTGTGTACCGTTCAGAGATAACCTGGTTTTACCCTGAGCGTTCAACGGCTCAGGGTACGATGCATGAAAGGAGAAAGTACCATGCGTCTTTGCGATCGTGATATTGAAGCCTGGCTGGATGAAGGCCGCTTGTCTATTACCCCACGTCCCCCCGTGGAGCGTATCAATGGGGTGACCGTTGATGTACGGTTGGGGAATAAATTCCGCACCTTTAGCGGCCATACTGCGCCGTTCATCGACCTCAGCGGGCCGAAGGATGAAGTCAGCGCCGCGCTCGATCGCGTCATGAGTGATGAAATCATCATTGACGAAGGTGAAGCTTTTTATCTGCACCCGGGTGAACTGGCGCTGGCGGTGACGTATGAATCCGTGACCCTGCCTGCGGATCTCGTCGGCTGGCTTGATGGCCGTTCTTCTCTGGCCCGCCTGGGGTTGATGGTTCACGTGACCGCGCACCGTATCGACCCAGGCTGGTCCGGCCGTATCGTGCTGGAGTTCTTCAACGCCGGTAAACTGCCGCTGGCGCTGCGCCCCGGAATGATGATCGGTGCGTTAAGCTTTGAACCGCTGACAGGCCCGGCAGACAGGCCTTATAACCGCCGCCAGGACGCAAAATACCGCGACCAGCAGGGTGCGGTTGCCAGCCGTATTGATAAAGACTGATCGTTAAGTCCATTGAGGATGCCATGAGAAGAGTTCTGACAACGCTGATGATTTTGCTGGTAGTGCTGGTTGCTGGCCTTTCGGCGTTGGTTCTGCTGGTTAACCCGAATGATTTCCGCGCTTACATGGTGCGGCAGGTCGAGGCACGCAGTGGTTACCAACTGAAGCTTGACGGGCCGCTGCGCTGGCACGTCTGGCCGCAGCTCAGCATTCTCTCTGGCCGCATGTCGTTAACCGCGCCGGGCGCGGCACAGCCGCTGGTCTCTGCGGACAACATGCGTCTCGATGTGGCGCTGATCCCGCTCCTCTCCCATCAGCTGCAGGTTAATCAGGTGATGCTGAAGGGCGCGGTCATTCAGCTTACCCCGCAGACCGAAGCCGTGCGCGACGCGAATGCGCCGGTTGCGCCGCGCGAGAATACCTTACCGGATGAACCGTCCGATACGGGCTGGTCCTTTGATATAGGCAAACTGAAAGTGGCCGATAGCGTGCTGGTGTTCCAGCATGAGGATCAGGAGCAGGTCACCGTTCGTAACATCAGCCTGCAGATGGAACAGGATGAACACCATCTTGCGTCGCTGGAATTTAGCGGACGGATAAACCGCGACCAGCGCGATCTGTCCCTCTCGTTGAATGCAAACGTGAATGCGTCGGACTACCCGCATCAGCTGACGGCCGACATCCAGCAGCTTAGCTGGCAGCTGACGGGGGCGGATCTCCCGACCCAGGGGATCGCCGGGCAGGGGACGCTGCAGGCAGTATGGCGCGAAGAGCAAAAACAGCTGGCGCTGGATAACCTTAACCTGCAGGCCAACGACAGCAGCCTGAAAGGGCAGGCGAGCGTCACGCTCGACGATAAGCCGAAGTGGGTGCTGAACCTGCAGTTTGACAAGCTCAACCTGGAGAACATCCTGCCACCGGTGCCGGCAAGCGCAACGGACAGCGATGCCGTGCAGACGGGGCAAAGCCAGTCACCGGTGTCGCGTCCGGTTATCTCGTCCAACCTTGAACAGCCTGACTATAACGTGCTGCGCGGCTTCACGGCGGATATTCTGCTGAAAGCCAACAGCGTGCGCTGGCGCGGTATTGATTTTACCGACGTGAGCGGCCAAATGTTCAACCACAACGGGTTGCTGGTAATTTCAGAACTGAGCGGCAAAATGGGGGCGGGTCACCTGTCACTTCCGGGTACGCTGGACGTGCGTAAGGACGTTGCCAGCGCTGAATTCCAGCCGCGTCTCGACAACGTGGAGATTGGCAGCATCCTCAAAGCCTTTAACTATCCGATATCCCTGACGGGTCAGCTGACGCTGGCGGGCGATTTCTCAGGCACCAAAATTGATGCCAACGCCTTCCGCCGTGAGTGGCAGGGCGAGGCGCATGTTGACCTGAAAGATTCGCGAATGGAAGGGCTCAACTTCCAGCAGCTGGTTCAGCAGGCGGTGGAGCGCAGCAGCGATGTTAAAGCCCAGGAAAACTACGACAGCGCAACTCGCCTCGACAGCTTCACCACTGACCTGACGCTGGATAACGGGGTGCTGACGCTGGCCGGGATGCAGGGAACTTCATCTATGCTGTCGTTAACCGGAGAAGGCTCGCTGGATCTGGTCAAAGAGACGGCGGACACGCGCTTTAACGTCCGGGTGCTTTCCGGCTGGCAGGGCGAAAGCAAGCTGATTGACTTCCTCAAAGAGACGCCGGTTCCGCTTAGCGTATACGGCAAATGGCAGGCGCTGAACTACAGCCTTCAGGTAGATCAGATCCTGCGTAAGCATCTGCAGGATGAAGCGAAGCGCCGGCTCAACAGCTGGGCGGATCGTAATAAAGATTCCCAGAACGGCAAGGATGTGAAGAAGCTTCTGGATAAGCTTTGACGGCGGTGCGGCCTGATGCCCTCACCCGGACCCTCTCCCACGGGAGAGGGAGCAAACACTAAAACGGCAACGGGGTTGCCGTTTTGGTTTACCTAGACCTCAAAATCCAGCTCTTCCTCATCCCGCAGTGGAATAAGCTGCACTTTCTGCACGCGATGGTTTTCAATCTGCAGGGTTTTAAGCAGATAGTCGCCCACCTGAACCTCTTCTCCCGGCTGCGGGATGCGCTGCAAATACTCCATCAGCAGACCGGCAATGGTGTGGTATTCCCGTTTTTCATCCAGCGGTAGCGGCACGTACTGCACAAGGTCTTCCAGCGGCATGTGGCCGTTGGCCGTCCACGAGCCGTCAGCGTTTTTCTGAATGTCGTGGCGGGCATCAATCTCATCCACCTCGTTTGGCAGATTACCGGCGATGGTTTCCATTACGTCGCTGAGCGTGACCAGCCCTTCCACCGAACCAAATTCATCCACCACAAACGCGAAGTGGGTGCGCGCGTTGCGGAACTGCTCCAGCGCGGAGAGCAGCGGAAGCGCTTCCGGGAAGACCAGCGGCTGGCGTACCAGCGCGCGCAGGTTGAGCGGCTCGCCGTGCAGCTGCTGCTGGAGCAGGTCAATCACGTGTACCACCCCCAGCAGCTCCTCTTCCTCTTCACCGCCGGTGACCACCACCCGGGTGTGCTGGTTTTTATCCAGCAGGGCGCGGATCTGCTCTTCCGGTGCCGTGAGGTCAATATGCTCAATGTCATGCCGGGAGGTCATGATGCTGCTGACCGTGCGCTGATTCAGGTTGAGCACGCGCTCGATCATCAGCCGCTCCTGCGGGTTAAAGATTTGCCCGTCGCTGTGATCGGCCAGCAGGGCAGAGGATTCGGCGTCCAGCTCGGCATCTTCTTTCCTGCCGCTCAACAGGCGCATCACGGTGTCGGCCGTGCGCTGGCGCAGGGTCTGATTCGCGGAGAGAAACCGGCGGCGGTTAAATATCGCCAGCTGGTTGAGCGCTTCAATCATGACGGAGAAGCCAATGGCGGCGTACAGGTAGCCTTTCGGAATGTGGAAGCCGAAACCGTCGGCGACCAGGCTAAAGCCAATCATCAGCAGGAAGCTGAGGCAGAGGATCACGATTGTCGGGTGGCTGTTCACAAAGCGGGTCAGTGCTTTGCTCGCCATCACCATCAGCGTGATGGCGATAATTACCGCGGCCATCATGACGGCGAGATGGTCCACCATCCCGACGGCGGTAATCACCGAATCCAGGGAGAAGACCGCATCGAGCACCACAATTTGCGCCACCACCGGCCAGAATCTCGCCCCGCGTCGCTGGGTCGGGTTCTCGCTGTCCTTGCCTTCGAGCCGCTCGTTAAGCTCCACCGTGGCTTTGAACAGCAGGAACAGCCCGCCGAAGAGCATGATCAGGTCGCGCGCGCTAAAGCTCAGGCCGCGAACGGAGAACAGAGGCTGAGTGAGCGTGACCATCCAGGAGATAGAGGCCAGCAGCAGTAAACGCATCACCATCGCCAGCAGCAGACCCGTCACGCGCGCGCGGTCGCGCTGGGAAGGAGGCAGTTTTTCAGCGAGGATGGCGATAAACACCAGATTATCAATACCGAGCACTAATTCGATGACGACCAACGTCACCAGCCCGGCCCAGATTGATGGATCGGCAATCCATTCCATAGTAATAGCAATACCTTCTGTTATATGACGAATGTCACACTTCGATCATGGATAAAGCTGGGGGAAAATGCAATGTCGGGCTGAGATTTCTCTTAATACGATGCGTAAAAAAGAGAGCAGTCTCAGGTGAGTGTAAATAAGCAAAATACGTATATTTTATTATTTTGAGTGCTTTTTAGGATATATCGCAGATAATGGTTTTTACTCTCTTTTTGTCAATATAAAGAAAATCCTAAAAGGTCAAAACTTTGCTCTTAATATTAATCTTAAAAACAGATATTAGGACAGTTGTCTCCTTGCCTGCTATTAGGTTAGCTGCAACAATTCTCCCAGCATCAAATGTTAAATCTTGTTGTTGCTATTATTGTTTTGGTCTTCGGAATGGTCATTCATTATCCGTTGTGTATTTCAAGCGGCTGATATATTTCCAGAAGACCTTACTCAAGAGGGTGTCTGTCCATAACACATTGTTTAGTCAGTGGATTGGTAACTGAAAGCCAAGGGCGGTAGCGTGCCTGGAAGCGTGTGAATCAGCCTCGATTATTCTGTCAATAGCCAATGGATGAATAAGCTTTTTTTAGGACTGATGCCAGTTATATTTCTATTTGATTAACTGCATGCTGAAACCCAATACGTCTCAGGCTTATTTAAATTGCACAGGATAATTACTCTGCCAAAGTGATAAATAATCAATGATGAAATCCAAAATGAAATTGATGCCATTATTGGTGTCTGTGACCTTGATGAGTGGTTGCACGGTCTTTCCCGGCAGCAATATGTCAACAATGGGTAAGGATGTGATCAAGCAACAGGATGCCGATTTTGATCTCGACAAAATGGTGAATGTTTATCCACTTACGCCACGTCTGGTCGAACAATTACGTCCACGTCCGAATGTTGCCCAGCCGAATATGTCTCTGGACCAGGAAATTGCCTCCTATCAGTATCGCGTGGGGCCGGGCGACGTGATCAACGTGACCGTCTGGGACCACCCTGAACTGACCACGCCAGCGGGCCAGTACCGTAGCTCAAGCGACACCGGGAACTGGGTACAGTCAGATGGCACCATGTTCTATCCGTACATTGGTAAAGTACATGTCGCCGGAAAAACGCTTGCCGAGATCCGTAGTGATATTACCGGCCGCTTAGCGCAGTACATCGCCGACCCGCAGGTGGACGTTAATATCGCCGCATTCCGCTCGCAAAAAGCCTATATCTCCGGTCAGGTGAACAAATCCGGCCAGCAGGCCATCACCAACGTTCCGCTCACCGTTCTGGACGCCATTAACGCCGCGGGCGGCTTAACCGACGGCGCCGACTGGCGCAACGTGGTGCTGACCCACAACGGCAAAGAGCAGCGCATTTCGCTGCAGGCGCTGATGCAAAACGGCGACCTGACCCAGAACCGCCTGCTCTATCCGGGCGATATTCTCTACGTACCGCGCAACGACGATCTGAAAGTCTTCGTGATGGGTGAAGTGAAGAAACAGAGCACCCTCAAAATGGACTTCAGCGGCATGACCCTGACCGAAGCGCTGGGCAATGCTGAAGGTATCGATCTGACCACCTCTAACGCGACCGGTATCTTCGTCATCCGTCCGCTGAAGGGTGAAGGCAGCGCGAAGGGCAAGATTGCCAACATCTACCAGCTGGATATGTCCGATGCGACGTCTCTGGTGATGGCGACGGAGTTCCGTCTCCAGCCATACGATGTGGTTTACGTCACCACCGCGCCGGTTGCCCGCTGGAACCGTCTGATCAACCAGTTGCTGCCAACCATCAGTGGCGTTCGCTACATGACGGATACGGCGCGCGACATTCATACCTGGTAATCCGCGATGTTTAACAAAATTCTGGTGGTATGCGTGGGGAACATTTGCCGTTCCCCCACGGCTGAACGGCTGTTGAAACAGTACCAGCCCGAGTTAACGGTCGAGTCCGCAGGGCTGGGCGCGCTGGTGGGCAAAGGTGCCGACGAGCGCGCCGCGAGCGTGGCCCGCGATCACAACCTCTCTCTTGACGGGCATATCGCCCGCCAGGTCACCGGCCGCATGTGCCGGGAGTATGACCTGATTCTGGCAATGGAAAAACGCCATATTCATGCGCTGTGCGATATCGCTCCGGAGATGCGCGGCAAGGTGATGCTGTTTGGTCACTGGGACAACGAACGCGAAATCCCCGATCCGTATCGCAAGAGCCATGAAGCCTTCGAGGCGGTTTACACCTTACTTGACCAGTCTGCCCAACAGTGGGCGCAGGCACTGAAAGCTCAGCAGGGATAACAATGACAGAAAAAACAAGACCTTCTGCCGCCCCGACTTCGGGCAGTGATGAAATTGATATTGGTCGCCTGGTCGGCACGGTTATCGAGGCAAAGTGGTGGGTGCTTGGCATTACTGCCGTGTTTGCCGCAGCGGCCGTCGTGTATACGCTGTTCGCCACACCTATCTACAGCGCCGACGCGCTGGTGCAGATCGAGCAGAATACCGGCAACTCGCTGGTGCAGGATATCGGCTCCGCGCTGGCGAACAAACCGCCAGCATCCGACGCTGAAATTCAGCTGATCCAGTCGCGTCTGGTGCTGGGTAAAACGGTTCACGACCTCGGACTCGACATCTCCGTCACCAAAAATACGTTCCCGATCTTCGGTGCCGGCTGGGACCGTCTGATGGGGCGCAGCAATGACACCGTAAAGGTCACTGACTTTGTGCTGCCGAAAGGGGCGGGGGATCAAACCTTTACCCTGACGGTGCTGGGCCCGAAACAGTATCAGCTGACCAGCGATGCGGGCTTTAGCGCACGCGGCGAAGTGGGGCAGATGCTGAACAAAGACGGCGTTAGCATGATGGTTAGCGCGATCCACGCCCAGGAGGGCGGTGAATTCACCGTCACCAAATTCTCCACGCTGGGGATGATCAACAATCTGCAGAACAACCTGACCGTCACCGAAAACGGTAAGGACACCGGCGTGCTGAGCATGACCTTTACCGGTGAAGATAAGGATCAAATTCGCGACATCCTGAACAGCATTACCCGCAACTACCTTGAGCAGAACGTCGAGCGCAAGTCGGCGGAAGCGGCGAAAAGCCTGGCGTTCCTCGCTAAACAGCTCCCGGAAGTGCGTGCCCGTCTGGATGATGCCGAGAACAAGCTGAATGCCTACCGTCAGGATAAAGACTCCGTCGACCTGCCGCTGGAGGCGAAATCGGTTCTCGACTCGATGGTAAATATTGATGCGCAACTCAACGAGCTGACCTTCAAAGAGGCAGAGATTTCCAAGCTATACACCAAACGCCACCCGGCCTACCGCACGCTGCTGGAGAAGCGCCGCACTCTCGAAGAAGAGAAGGCGAAGCTGAACGACCGCGTGACCGCGATGCCGAAAACGCAGCAGGAGATTGTGCGCCTGACCCGCGACGTGGAGTCCGGACAGCAGGTTTACATGCAGCTGCTGAACAAACAGCAGGAGCTGAAAATCACCGAGGCCAGCACCGTGGGCGACGTGCGCATCGTCGACCCGGCCATTACCCAGCCTGGCGTGCTGAAGCCGAAGAAAGCGCTGATTATTCTCGGCAGCATCATTCTTGGCCTGATGCTCTCTATCGTTGGCGTCCTGCTGCGCTCGTTGTTCAACCGCGGTATCGAAAGCCCGCAGGCGCTGGAAGAGAGTGGTATCAACGTCTATGCCAGCATTCCGCTGTCTGAGTGGCAAAAATCCCGTGACAGCGTCAAGACCATCAAGGGCGTTAAGCGTTACAAACAGAGCCAGCTGCTGGCCGTGGGTAACCCAACCGACCTGGCGATTGAAGCGATCCGCAGCCTGCGTACCAGTCTGCACTTCGCCATGATGCAGGCTAAAAACAACGTCCTGATGTTAACCGGCGTCAGCCCGTCAATCGGTAAGACCTTTGTCTGTGCCAACCTGGCGGCCGTGGTGAGCCAGACCAACAAGCGCGTGCTGCTGATCGACTGCGATATGCGTAAGGGTTATACCCACGAACTGCTGGGCACCAACAACGTGAACGGTCTGTCGGAAATCCTGCTGGGTCAGGGAGAGATTAGCCAGAGCGCCAAGCCGACCTCGATTCCGAGATTCGACCTGATCCCGCGTGGTCAGGTGCCGCCGAACCCGTCTGAACTGCTGATGAGCGAACGCTTCACCCAGCTGATTGAGTGGGCAAGCAAAAACTATGACCTGGTGCTGATCGATACGCCGCCAATTCTGGCCGTGACCGATGCCGCCGTGGTTGGCCGTCATGCGGGTACCACGCTGATGGTGGCGCGCTATGCGGTGAACACCCTGAAGGAAGTGGAAACCAGCCTGAGCCGCTTCGAGCAGAACGGCATTGAGGTGAAAGGGGTCATCCTGAACTCCATCTTCCGTCGTGCGACCGGGTACCAGGATTACGGCTATTACGAGTACGAATACAAGTCTGACAGCAAATAACAAAACACCCCCCCTCACCCTAACCCTCTCCCCAGAGGGGAGAGGGAACTGTCCGGTGCCGCCTTTCACCCTCTCCCCTCAGGGGAGAGGGCCGGGGTGAGGGGTAGGAGGAAAAGATGACCACACAACGCCCTTTAGTTTCTATCTATATGCCGACATGGAACCGTCAGCAGCTGGCGATCCGCGCTATTAAGTCGGTCTTACGTCAGGATTACGATAACTGGGAACTGATCATCGTGGATGACTGTTCTTCCTCGTATGAACAGCTGCAAAAATTTGTCACCGAACTCAACGATCCGCGCGTGATGTATACCCATAACCCGATTAACTCCGGGGCGTGCGCGGTGCGTAATCAGGCGATTATGCAGGCCAAAGGGCAGTATCTGACCGGCATCGACGATGACGACGAATGGACGCCGAACCGCCTGTCCGTCTTCCTTTCGCATAAAGAGCAGCTGGTCACGCACGCTTTTCTGTATGCCAACGACTATGTCTGCCAGGGCGAGGTTTACTCGCAGCCCGCGAGCCTGCCGCTGTACCCGAAATCACCGTACTCTCGTCGCCTGTTCTACAAGCGCAACATTATCGGTAATCAGGTCTTTACCTGGGCGTGGCGCTTTAAGGAGTGCCTGTTCGATACCGAACTGAAGGCCGCGCAGGATTACGACATCTTCTTGCGGATGGTGGTGGAGTACGGCGAGCCGTGGAAAGTGGAAGAGGCCACGCAGATCCTGCACATCAACCACGGGGAGATGCAGATCACCTCCTCACCGAAGAAGTTTTCAGGCTACTTCCATTTTTACCGCAAGCACAAGGACAAGTTTGACCGTGCCAGCCGTAAGTATCAGCTCTTTACCCTGTATCAGATCCGCAATAAGCGCATGAACTGGCGCACCCTGCTGACGCTGCTGTCGGTGCGTAACGGCAAGCGTCTGGCTGACGGGCTTCGGGGGAAATAATGTTTCTGGAAGATTGCCGCGCAAACAGCTGGAGCCTGCGCCCGTGCTGCATGGTTCTGGCGTACCGCATCGCGCACTTTTGCTCGGTGTGGCGCAAGAAAAACGTACTGAACAATATCTGGGCGGCACCGATTCTGGTGCTGTACCGCATCATCACCGAATGCTTTTTTGGCTATGAAATCCAGGCCGCTGCCACCATTGGCCGCCGCTTTACCATCCACCACGGCTATGCGGTGGTGATCAACAAGTTTGTGGTTGCGGGCGATGATTTCACCATTCGCCACGGGGTGACGATCGGCAACCGCGGGCCGGACAGCCTGGCCTGCCCGGTGATCGGCAATAACGTCGAGCTGGGGGCGAACGTGGTGATGATTGGTGACATTACGATTGGCAATAACGTGACGATCGGGGCGGGCAGCGTGGTGCTGGACAGCATTCCGGATAACGCGCTGGTGGTGGGAGAAAAAGCCCGCGTGAAGGTGATTAAATGAACATTCTGCAATTTAACGTACGCCTCGCAGAAGGCGGAGCGGCAGGCGTGGCGCTGGATCTGCACCAGCGTGCCCTGCAAAAAGGACTTCAGTCCCGGTTTATTTACGGCTACGGCAAAGGCGGCAAGAAAAGCGTCAGCCATGATAACTTCCCGCAGGTGCACAAGCACACGCCGCGTCTGACCTCTGTTGCCAACATTGCGCTGTTCCGCCTGTTTAACCGCGATCTGTTTGGCAACCTGAACAGTCTTTATCGCACCGTGACCCGCACCAGCGGCCCGGTTGTGCTGCATTTTCACGTGCTGCACAGCTACTGGCTGAATCTGGAAGAGGTGGTGGCGTTTTGTCAGAAGGTGCAGGCCCACAAGCCCGACACCCGCTTCGTCTGGACGCTGCACGATCACTGGAGCGTAACCGGACGCTGCGCGTTTACCGACGGCTGCGAAGGCTGGAAAGATAGCTGCCAGAAATGCCCGACGTTGAGCAACTATCCGCCGGTGAAGGTGGATCGCGCGCATCAGTTGGTAGACGGAAAGCGTCAGTTGTTCCGCGACATGCTTTCGCTCGGCTGCACGTTTATCTCCCCGAGCCAGCACGTGGCCGACGCCTTCAACAGCCTGTATGGGGCAGGGCGCTGTCAGATTATCAACAACGGTATCGACGTGGCGACGGAAGCCATCCTGGCCGAGCTGACGCCGGTGGCGGAAACCGCGGGCAAACCGAAAATTGCCATCGTTGCGCACGATCTGCGCTACGACGGCAAAACCAACCAGCAGCTGGTGCGCGACATGATGGCGCTCGGCGACAAAATTGAACTGCATACCTTTGGTAAATTCTCGCCGTTCGAAGGCGCTAACGTGGTGAATCACGGGTTTGAAACCGACAAGCGCAAGCTGATGAGCGCCCTGAATGGTATGGACGCGCTGGTGTTCAGCTCCCGCGTGGATAATTACCCGCTGATCCTCTGCGAGGCGCTCTCCATCGGCGTGCCGGTGATTGCCACCCACAGCGATGCAGCGAGCGAAGTGCTGGAAAAATCTGGCGGAAAAACCTTCGCCGGGCACGAGGTCCTGCCTCTGGTGCAGCTGCCGAAGGCGCAGATCGCCGAGGCCGTTTTTGGCACTGACCTGGAATCGTTCCGCAACCGCAGCCGCAAGGCCTACAGTGGACAACAGATGCTGGAGGAGTATGTCTCGTTCTATCAGAATCTGTAGTTATCTGCTGCTGCCGCTGATCTACCTGCTGGTCAACGTTAAAATTGCCCAGCTCGGCGAAAGCTTCCCGATAACCATCGTGACTTTTTTGCCCGTTCTGCTTCTGCTGTATGTCGATAAAATCAACCTGAAGAAGCTGATGATTGCCCTGGGACTGGGCACGGGCCTGACGCTGTTTAACTACATCTTTGGCCAGTCGCTGGATGCCAGTAAATACGTCACTTCAACCATGCTGTTTGTTTATATCGTTATTATTATTGGCATGGTCTGGAGTATTCGCTTCAAAACTATTTCACCGCACAATTATCGGAAAATCCTCAGGTTCTTTTATATTGCCGTTGCGTTAATTGTTATGCTTGCCGCACTGGAAATGGCGCAGATTATTTTGACCGGTGGCAGCAGCCTGATGGAGATAATTTCGAAATATCTCATTTACAGTAACAGCTATGTACTGAACTTCATTAAGTTTGGTGGGAAGCGTACAACGGCGCTCTATTTTGAACCGGCGTTTTTCGCTCTGGCGTTAATCTCAATTTGGCTCAGCATCAAACAGTTTGGTATCAAAACGCCTAAGACCGATGCTATGATTCTTGCAGGAATCGTTCTGTCTGGATCGTTCTCAGGGGTAATGACATTTATCCTGTTTTACCTGCTGGAGTGGGCGTTCCAGTACCTGAACAAAGATGCGATTAAGAAAAAACTGCCGCTGGCGATAATCTCTCTGACGGTATTTTTAGTAGGCGTCATATTCGCGTTTCCGTACATTTCAGAACGTCTGGGTGATTTGGGAACGGAAGGGTCATCGTCCTATTATCGCATCATTGGTCCGCTGGTGATGGTGGGTTATTCCTTAACCCATATCGATGGTGTAGTAAGATTCGGCTCACTTTACGAATATGTTGCATCATTCGGAATCTTTAACGGTGCGGATGTCGGTAAAACCATAGACAATGGTCTGTATCTGTTAATTATTTATTTTTCATGGTTCGCCGTACTGTTGACGCTGTGGTATCTGTTTAAAGTTTTCAAAATGATGATCAACGCGTTTGGTGATAACCAGAACTTTCGCGTGCAGCTTTATCTTTTTACGCCGGTGTCGCTGTTTTTTACCGGGTCAATATTTAGCCCGGAATATGCTTTCTTGATTGTCTGTCCGTTTATTTTGCGTAAGGCGCTTAATATTACGAACGTATGACGAAATGAGGTGATTTATGTTTCTTAGCGTCATTACTGTCGCTTTTCGTAATTACGAAGGGGTGGTAAAAACCTGGCGCTCGCTGCGCAACCTGGCGCGCGATCCAAGCCTCACCTTTGAGTGGATCGTGGTCGACGGCGGCTCGAACGATGGCACGGCGGAGTTTCTGGAAAAACTCAACGGTGAGTTCAACTTACGCTACATCAGCGAGAAAGATAAAGGCATCTACGATGCGATGAACAAGGGCATTTCTATGGCCCAGGGCCGTTATGCCATCTTCCTCAACTCCGGCGATATTTTCCACGACGACGTGGCGTTGTTTGCTCGTCAGCTGGCGCGCCAGAAAGAGGATGCCATGTATATTGGCGATGCGCTGCTCGATTTTGGCGACGGGCATAAAGTCTGCCGTAGCGCCAAGCCAGGCTGGTATATCTACCACAGCCTGCCAGCCAGCCATCAGGCCATTTTCTTCCCGGTAAACGGTCTGAAAAAACAGCCTTACGATTTGCAGTACAAGGTGTCATCCGATTATGCGCTGGCCGCCAGCCTGTATAAATCAGGTTACCCGTTCCGTCGAATTAAAGGGCTGGTGTCTGAATTTTCGATGGGCGGCGTGTCAACGTCTAATAATCTGGAATTATGCCAGGATGCAAAAAAGGTGCAGCGTCAAATATTACGCGTGCCGGGATTCTGGGCGGAATTGTCTTATTTATTACGCCTGCGTACGACAGGTAAAACGAAAACCTTATATAACAAAGCCTGAATATAAGGAAACGCAATGCAGGATTTAAAAGGTTTCTCCGTGCCGAAAGGTTTTCGGGGCGGGAACGGTATTAAGGTACAGCTATGGTGGGCGGTTCAGGCAACCTTATTTGCCTGGTCGCCGCAAATACTGTACCGCTGGCGAGCCTTTTTATTGCGCCTGTTTGGCGCAAAAATCGGAAAAAACGTAGTTATTCGACCTTCGGTAAAGATTACCTACCCCTGGAAATTAACCCTCGGGGATTACGCCTGGGTAGGGGATGACGCGGTGTTATATACCCTGGGCGAGATTACGATTGGCGCAAATTCGGTGGTTTCACAGAAGTGTTATTTGTGCACCGGCAGCCACGACTTTATGAGCCCGCATTTTGATATTACCGCTTCGCCTATTGTGATCGGTGAGAAGTGCTGGCTGGCAACGGATGTTTTTGTTGCACCAGGTATTTCTGTTGGCGATGGCACGGTAGTCGGTGCCCGCAGCAGCGTTTTTAAATCGCTACCGGCAAATAAAGTTTGCCGTGGCAACCCCGCAGTGGTGATACGCGAACGCGTTGAAACTGATTAAATTCATAAGTAGAGGAATATAAACATGTCTAAAGTCGCTCTCATCACCGGCGTTACCGGGCAGGATGGTTCTTACCTGGCAGAACTGCTGCTGGAGAAAGGGTATGAAGTGCACGGTATTAAGCGTCGTGCGTCTTCTTTCAACACCGAACGTGTGGATCACATCTATCAGGATCCTCACGCGGCAAACCCGAAATTCCACCTGCACTACGGCGACCTGACCGATACCTCCAACCTGACCCGTATCCTGCAGGAAGTACAGCCGGATGAAGTGTACAACCTGGGGGCGATGAGCCACGTAGCGGTCTCCTTCGAGTCCCCGGAATACACCGCTGACGTTGACGCCATGGGTACCCTGCGTCTGCTGGAGGCGATTCGCTTCCTCGGTCTTGAGAAGAAAACTCGCTTCTACCAGGCATCTACCTCCGAGCTGTACGGCCTGGTGCAGGAAATTCCACAGAAAGAGACCACGCCGTTCTACCCGCGTTCCCCGTACGCTGTGGCGAAACTGTACGCCTACTGGATCACCGTGAACTACCGTGAATCCTACGGTATGTACGCCTGTAACGGCATTCTGTTCAACCACGAATCCCCGCGCCGCGGCGAAACCTTCGTGACCCGTAAAATCACCCGCGCGATCGCCAACATTGCTCAGGGTCTGGAATCTTGCCTGCACCTCGGCAACATGGACTCCCTGCGTGACTGGGGCCATGCCAAAGACTACGTGAAAATGCAGTGGATGATGCTGCAGCAGGAACAGCCAGAAGACTTCGTTATCGCGACCGGCGTGCAGTACTCCGTGCGTCAGTTCGTTGAGATGGCTGCGGCGCAGCTGGGCATCAAACTGCGCTTCGAAGGCACCGGCGTGGAAGAGAAGGGTATCGTTGTGTCCGTGACCGGCCACGACGCGCCGGGCGTGAAGCCAGGCGACGTGATTGTGCAGGTTGACCCGCGTTACTTCCGTCCTGCTGAAGTAGAAACCCTGCTGGGCGACCCAACCAAAGCGCACGAGAAGCTGGGCTGGAAACCAGAAACCACTCTGCAGGAGATGGTTTCCGAGATGGTGGCCAAAGATCTTGAAGCAGCGAAAAAACACTCCCTGCTCAAGTCTCATGGCTACGAGGTTGCCATCGCGCTGGAGTCCTGAAAATGACAAAACAACGTATTTTTGTCGCCGGTCATCGCGGAATGGTGGGTTCCGCGATTGTCCGCCAGCTGGAACAGCGCGGTGACGTAGAGGTGATTGTCCGCACCCGTGACGAGCTGAACCTGCTCGATAGCCGTGCGGTACAGGACTTCTTTGCCAACGAACGCATTGATCAGGTGTATCTGGCGGCGGCGAAGGTGGGCGGCATTGTCGCTAACAACACCTACCCGGCGGATTTCATCTACGAGAACATGATGATCGAGAGCAACATCATTCACGCGGCGCATCTGCACAACGTGAACAAGCTGCTGTTCCTCGGTTCATCCTGTATCTACCCGAAGATGGCGAAGCAGCCTATTGCCGAGAGCGAGCTGCTGCAGGGCACGTTGGAAGCGACTAACGAGCCGTATGCGATTGCCAAAATTGCCGGGATCAAGCTGTGTGAATCCTACAACCGTCAGTATAACCGCGACTATCGCTCGGTGATGCCGACTAACCTGTACGGACCGCACGACAACTTCCACCCGAGCAACTCGCACGTGATCCCGGCGCTGCTGCGCCGCTTCCACGAGGCGACTGCCGAAAACGCCCCGGACGTGGTGGTGTGGGGCAGCGGAACACCAATGCGCGAGTTCCTGCACGTGGACGATATGGCGGCTGCCAGCATTCACGTGATGGAGCTGGATCGCGAGGTGTGGCAGGAAAACACCGAGCCGATGCTGTCGCACATTAACGTGGGTACCGGCGTGGACTGCACCATCCGCGAGCTGGCGCAGACCATCGCGCAGGTGGTGGGCTACAAGGGCCGCGTGGTGTTTGACGCGACCAAACCGGACGGCACGCCGCGCAAGCTGCTGGACGTGACCCGTCTGCATCAGCTGGGCTGGTATCACGAGGTCTCACTGGAGCAGGGGCTGGCCAGCACCTACCAGTGGTTCCTGGAAAACCAGCACCGCTTCCGGGGGTAATGATGTTTTTAAGTCAGGAAGATTTTGCCACGGTAGTGCGTTCCACTCCGCTCATCTCGATTGATTTGATCGTGGAGAACGAACGCGGCGAGTTCTTGCTGGGGAAACGAACCAATCGTCCTGCACAGGGCTTCTGGTTCGTGCCCGGCGGGCGCGTGCAGAAGGATGAGACGCTGGTTGATGCGTTTGAGCGTCTCACTCTGGCGGAGCTGGGCCTGCAGCTGCCGATGGCAGCGGGCCAGTTTTACGGGGTCTGGCAGCACTTCTATGACGATAACTTTTCGGGCACCGGGTTCTCCACGCACTACATCGTGCTGGGGTTCCGCCTGAAGGTGAGTGAGGCAGACCTGCGTCTGCCTGATTCTCAGCATGACGATTACCGCTGGTTAGCGCCAGAGGCGCTGCTGGCAAGCGACAACGTCCATGACAACAGTCGGGCGTACTTCCTCGCGGAACGTCAGGCCGAGGTGCCAGGACTATGAAAATCCTCGTCTACGGAATTAACTACTCGCCGGAATTAACCGGTATCGGGAAATACACCGGCGAGATGGTGGAGTGGATGGCGAGCCAGGGACATGACGTGCGGGTGATTACTGCCCCGCCGTACTACCCGGAGTGGAAGGTAGGCGAACGCTATTCCAGCTGGCGCTATCGCCGTGAAGAGGGGGCCGCGACCGTCTGGCGCTGCCCGCTCTACGTGCCGAAACAGCCCTCGACGCTGAAACGTTTAATTCATCTGGGCAGCTTTGCCCTCAGCAGTTTCTTCCCGCTGATGGCGCAGCGTCGCTGGAAGCCGGATCGCATTATCGGCGTGGTGCCCACACTGTTCTGCACGCCGGGCATGCGCCTGCTGGGAAAACTCTCCGGCGCGCGCACCCTGCTGCACATTCAGGATTATGAAGTGGACGCCATGCTCGGTCTGGGTATGGCCGGGAAAGGCAAGGGCGGCAAGGTGGCGAAGCTCGCCAGCGCCTTTGAGCGCAGTGGCTTACACAACGTGGACTACGTCTCAACGATCTCGCGCTCGATGATGAACAAAGCGCAGGAGAAGGGCGTCCCGGCGGAGAAGGTGATCTTCTTCCCGAACTGGTCCGAAGTGGCGCGTTTTCGCGACGTGACGGAGCAAGAGGCTCAGGCGCTGCGCGCCCAGCTCGGTTTGCCTGATGACCAAAAAATCATTCTTTACTCAGGCAACATCGGCGAAAAGCAGGGGCTGGAGAGCGTGATTGAAGCGGCCCAGCTGCTGATCGAACAGCCGTGGACGTTTGTGATTGTCGGACAGGGCGGGGGAAAAGCGCGGCTGGAGAAGATGGCCAGTGAACGCGGCCTGACCAACGTGAAGTTTTTCCCGCTGCAATCGTACGACGCGCTGCCCGCGCTGCTGAAAATGGCGGATTGCCATCTGGTCGTGCAAAAACGCGGTGCGGCGGATGCGGTGCTGCCGTCCAAGCTGACCAACATTCTGGCAGTGGGCGGTAACGCGGTGATTACGGCGGAAGCCGAAACTGAATTAGGCCAGCTGTGTGGCAGCTATCCGGGGATTGCCGTGTGCGTGGAGCCGGAATCGGTCCCGGCGCTGGTCACCGGCATTGAACAGGCACTCGCCATGCCAAAAGTGAACACGGTGGCACGTGAATATGCCGAACGCACGCTCGAGAAAGAGAACGTGCTGAGCCAATTTATTGCAGATATACGGGGATAAATCATGAGTCAAACCACTTTGTATCCGGTTGTGATGGCTGGTGGCTCTGGTAGCCGGTTGTGGCCGCTGTCCCGCGTGCTCTATCCAAAACAGTTCCTCTGCCTGAAAGGGGATCTCACCATGCTGCAGACGACGGTAAACCGTCTGCACGGCGTGGAGTGTGAAAGCCCGGTGGTGATTTGTAACGAACAGCACCGCTTTATCGTTGCCGAGCAGCTGCGCCAGCTGAACAAGCTCACGGAAAACATCATCCTGGAGCCTGCCGGACGTAATACCGCGCCCGCGATCGCCCTGGCGGCGCTGGCGGCAAAACGCAGCAGCCCTGACTGTGACCCGCTGATGCTGGTCCTGGCGGCAGATCACGTTATCCAGCAGGAAGACGCATTCCGCGACGCGGTGCGTGCCGCGATCCCTTATGCCGAGAGCGGCAAGCTGGTGACCTTCGGCATCGTGCCGGATCTGCCGGAAACCGGCTACGGTTACATCCGTCGCGGCAGCGTAACGCCGGGTGAAGGCGACAGCGTGGCGTTTGACGTGGCGCAGTTTGTCGAAAAACCGAATCTCGAAACCGCGCAGGCCTATGTCGCCAGCGGTGAATATTACTGGAACAGCGGGATGTTCCTGTTCCGCGCAGGACGCTATCTCGAAGAGCTGCGCAAATACCGCCCGGATATTCTGAACGCCTGCGAAAAAGCGATGGCGGTGGTAGACCCGGATCTCGACTTTATCCGCGTGGATGAAGAGGCGTTCCTCGCCTGCCCGGAAGAGTCTATCGACTACGCCGTGATGGAACGCACGGCTGACGCGGTGGTGGTACCGATGGATGCAGGCTGGAGCGACGTTGGCTCCTGGTCCTCCCTGTGGGAGATCAGCGCCCATACCCCGGAGGGTAACGTCCATCACGGCGATGTGATTAGCCACAAAACCGAAAACAGCTACGTTTACGCCGAGTCTGGCCTCGTCACCACCGTCGGGGTGAAGGATCTGGTGGTTGTCCAGACCAAAGACGCGGTGCTGATTGCCGACCGTAACGCCGTGCAGGACGTTAAAAAAGTGGTTGAGAAGATTAAGGCCGATGGCCGTCACGAACACCACATTCACCGTGAAGTGTACCGTCCGTGGGGCAAATATGACTCCATCGACGCGGGCGACCGCTATCAGGTGAAGCGCATCACCGTGAAGCCGGGCGAGGGGCTGTCGGTGCAGATGCACCATCACCGCGCTGAACACTGGGTGGTGGTGGCGGGTACGGCCAAAGTCACCATCGACGGCGAAGTGAAGCTGCTGGGTGAAAACGAGTCCATTTATATTCCGCTGGGCGCCACGCACTGTCTGGAAAACCCGGGAAAAATTCCTCTCGACTTAATTGAGGTGCGCTCCGGCTCGTATCTGGAAGAGGACGATATTGTGCGCTTCCAGGATCGCTACGGCCGCGTGTAGCACGCAGCATCATGCCCGGCGGCGCTGCGCCTGCCGGGCCTACGAATGACAAAAATAAATTTGGCCATTAAGTGGTCAGGGCCAACTGTTGCCTGAAAAAGGGGTCATCATGGAAAAATTAACCTGTTTTAAAGCCTACGATATTCGCGGCAAGCTGGGCGAAGAGCTGAATGAAGACATCGCGTGGCGCATCGGTCGCGCGTACGGCGAATATTTAAAACCTAAGACCATCGTGCTGGGCGGCGACGTGCGTCTGACCAGCGAATCCCTGAAGCTGGCGCTGGCAAAAGGGCTGCAGGACGCGGGCGTGGACGTGCTGGACATCGGCCTGTCCGGTACCGAAGAGATCTATTTTGCCACCTTCCACCTCGGCGTGGACGGCGGTATCGAAGTGACGGCCAGCCACAACCCGATGGACTACAACGGCATGAAGCTGGTGCGCAAGGGCGCGCGCCCGATTAGCGGCGACACCGGTCTGCGCGACGTGCAGCGCCTCGCGGAAGCCAACGACTTCCCGCCGGTGAACGACGCGAAGCGCGGCAGCTACAAGCAGATTAACCTGCAGAAAGAGTACATCGACCACCTGCTGGGCTACATCAACGTGGCGAACCTCAAGCCGCTGAAGCTGGTCATCAACTCCGGTAACGGCGCGGCAGGCCCGGTTGTCGATGCGCTGGAAGCCCGCTTTAAGGCGCTGAACGTGCCGGTGACCTTCGTCAAGGTTCACAACACGCCGGACGGTAACTTCCCGAACGGTATTCCTAACCCGCTGCTGCCGGAGTGCCGCGACGACACCCGTAACGCGGTGATTGAGCACGGTGCCGATATGGGCATCGCCTTCGACGGCGACTTCGACCGCTGCTTCCTGTTCGACGAGAAAGGGCAGTTTATCGAAGGCTACTACATCGTTGGCCTGCTGGCGGAAGCGTTCCTCGAGAAAAACCCGGGCGCGAAGATCATTCACGATCCGCGTCTTTCCTGGAACACCGTCGACGTGGTGAAGGCCGCGGGCGGCGAGCCGGTTATGTCTAAAACCGGCCATGCCTTCATCAAAGAGCGCATGCGCGAAGAAGACGCCATCTACGGCGGCGAGATGAGCGCGCACCACTATTTCCGTGATTTTGCCTACTGCGACAGCGGGATGATCCCGTGGCTGCTGGTGACCGAACTCCTGTGCCTGAAGGGGCAGAGCCTGGGCGAGCTGGTGCGCGACCGCATGGCGGCCTTCCCGGCGAGCGGGGAGATCAACAGCAAGCTGGCGCAGCCGGCCGAGGCGATTGCCCGCGTTGAACAGCACTTTGCCATTCACGCGCTGGAGATTGACCGTACGGACGGCATCAGCATGGCGTTCCCGCAGTGGCGCTTTAACCTGCGTTCGTCCAACACCGAGCCGGTGGTGCGCCTGAACGTGGAATCCCGCGCTGATACGGCGCTGATGGAAGCCCGAACGAAGGACATTCTGGCGCTGTTGAATCAGTAACAATTGCCCCTCCCGGCGGGAGGGGGAACCGAATACAGGAACAACGATGACGAATCTAAAAAAACGCGAACGAGCGAGAACGAATGCATCGTTAATCTCTATGGTGCAGCGTTTTTCTGATATCACCATCATGGTCGGTGGATTGTGGGCGGTGTGTCGGATCAGCGGGCTGCCGTTCTTATATATGCATCTTCTGATGGCCCTGATTGCGCTGGTTGTGTTTCAGATGATCGGCGGAATGACCGATTTCTACCGCTCGTGGCGCGGCGTGAAAATGACCACCGAACTGATGCTGCTGCTGCAGAACTGGACTCTGAGCCTGATCTTCAGCGCCGGTCTGGTGGCGTTCAGCCATGATTTTGACAACCGCTTCGTGACCTATCTCTGCTGGTACCTGCTAACCAGCGTCGGCATGGTCGTGTGCCGTTCCCTGATCCGCTTTGGCGCGGGCTGGCTGCGTAACCGCGGCTATAACCGTCGTTTCGTCGCCGTAGCGGGTGATTTACCGGTCGGGAGAGTGCTGCTCGACAGCTTCCGCAAAGAGCCGTGGTTAGGGTTTGAAGTGGTGGGGATTTACCACGACGCGAAGCCGGGCGGCGTGCCTGCGGACTGGGCGGGCAATTACGCGCAGCTAATTGAAGACGCGAAGGCCGGAAAAATTCATAACGTCTATATCGCCATGCAGATGAAAGACGAAACCCGCATCAAGCAGCTGATGCGCGAGCTGGCGGACACCACCTGTTCGGTGATCCTGATCCCGGACGTGTTTACCTTCAACATTCTGCACTCCCGCATTGAAGAGGTGAACGGCGTGCCGGTGGTACCGCTGTACGACACGCCGCTGTCGGGTATTAACCGCGTGCTCAAGCGCGTGGAAGATATCGTACTCTCTTCCCTGATTTTACTGCTCATTTCCCCGGTGCTGTGCTGCATCGCTCTGGCGGTGAAGCTGAGCTCTCCCGGCCCGGTTATCTTCCGTCAGACCCGCTACGGCATGGACGGTAAGCCAATCATGGTGTGGAAATTCCGCTCCATGAAGGTGATGGAGAACGACAAGGTGGTGACCCAGGCGACGCAGAACGATCCGCGCGTCACCCGCGTGGGGAACTTCCTGCGCCGCACTTCGCTTGACGAGCTGCCGCAGTTCATCAACGTCTTTACCGGCGGCATGTCGATTGTTGGCCCGCGTCCGCACGCGGTGGCGCATAACGAGCAGTACCGTTCGCTGATTGAAGGCTACATGCTGCGCCATAAGGTGAAGCCGGGCATCACCGGCTGGGCGCAGATCAACGGCTGGCGCGGCGAGACCGACACGCTGGAAAAAATGGAAAAACGCATCGAGTTCGATCTGGAGTACATCCGCGAGTGGAGCCTCTGGTTCGATATCAAGATTGTTTTTCTGACCATCTTCAAAGGTTTCGTGAACAAAGCGGCGTACTAAGATGAGCTTACGTGAAAAAACCATCAGCGGCGCCAAGTGGTCAGCGATGGCGACCATCGTCATCATTGGTCTCGGCCTGGTGCAGATGACGGTGCTGGCGCGCATTATCGATAACCACCAGTTCGGCCTGCTGACCGTCTCGCTGGTGATTATCGCGCTGGCCGACACGCTGTCTGACTTTGGTATCGCCAACTCGATTATCCAGCGCAAAGAGATCAGCCATCTCGAGCTGACCACGCTCTACTGGCTGAACGTCGGGCTGGGCATTTTCGTGTTTGTGCTGGTGTTCCTGCTGAGCGACGTGATTGCCAGCGTGCTGCACAACCCGGATCTCGCCCCGCTGATGCGCACGCTGTCGTTTGCCTTTGTGGTGATCCCGCACGGGCAGCAGTTCCGCGCGCTGATGCAGAAAGAGCTGGAGTTCAACAAGATCGGCATGATCGAGACCAGCGCGGTGCTGGCGGGCTTTACCTTTACCGTGGTGAGCGCCCATTTCTGGCCGCTGGCGATGACCGCCATCCTCGGTTACCTGGTTAACTCTGCCGTGCGTACGCTGCTGTTCGGCTACTTTGGCCGCAAGATTTATCGTCCGGGGCTGCATTTCTCTCTCGCGTCCGTCTCGTCCAACCTGCGCTTTGGCGCGTGGCTGACGGCGGACAGCATTATTAACTATGTGAATACCAACCTCTCGACGCTGGTGCTGGCGCGCATCCTGGGCGCGAGCGTGGCGGGGGGCTACAACCTGGCCTATAACGTTGCGGTTGTTCCTCCTATGAAGCTGAACCCCATTATCACTCGCGTGCTGTTCCCAGCGTTCGCCAAGATTCAGGACGACACCGAGAAGCTGCGCGTCAACTTTTACAAGCTGCTTTCCGTGGTGGGGATTATCAACTTCCCGGTGCTGCTGGGGCTGATGGTGGTTTCCAGTAACTTCGTGCCGCTGGTGTTTGGCGAGAAGTGGAACGGCATTATCCCGATCCTGCAGTTGCTGTGCGTGGTGGGGCTGCTGCGCTCCGTGGGCAATCCGATTGGTTCTCTGCTGATGGCGAAGGCGCGCGTGGATATCAGCTTTAAGTTCAACGTGTTCAAAACTTTCCTGTTTATTCCGGCGATTATCGTCGGCGGGCATATGGCGGGCGCCATCGGCGTCACGCTGGGCTTCCTGCTGGTGCAGATCGTCAATACCGTTCTGAGCTACTTCATCATGATCAAACCGGTGCTGGGCTCCAGCTACCGTCAGTACATCCTGAGCCTGTGGCTGCCGTTCTATCTCTCATTGCCGACCCTGGCGGTGAGCTACGGTCTGGGCATTATCCTCAGCGGGCATCTGCCGCTGGCCGCGCTGCTGGCGGTGCAGGTTGCCGCAGGCGCGCTGGCGTTTGGCGTGATGATTGTGCTGTCGCGCAACGCGCTGGTGGTAGAGATGAAGCGCCAGTTTTGCCGTAACGAAAAAATGAAAACGCTGCTTCGCGCAGGCTAGTTCTTTAAGAGGCCATTATGAAATTATTAATTCTTGGCAACCATACCTGCGGCAACCGTGGCGACAGCGCCATCCTGCGCGGTTTACTGGATGCAATTAACACCCTTAAGCCTGAGACTGAAGTGGACGTGATGAGCCGTTATCCGGTCAGCTCATCCTGGTTACTGAACCGCCCGGTGATGGGCGACCCGCTTTACAGCCAGATGAAACAGCACAATAACGCCGCGGGCGTGATGGGGCGCGTGAAGAAAGTGCTGCGCCGTCGCTACCAGCATCAGGTGCTGCTTTCCCGCGTCACCGACACCGGCAGGCTGCGCAACATCGCGATCGCGCAGGGCTTTACCGATTTCGTGCGTCTGCTTTCCGGCTATGACGCCATTATTCAGGTCGGCGGCTCGTTCTTCGTCGATCTCTACGGCGTGCCGCAGTTTGAGCATGCGCTGTGCACGTTCATGGCGAAAAAGCCGCTGTTTATGATCGGCCACAGCGTCGGGCCGTTCCAGGATCCGCAGTTCAACCAGCTCGCAAATTATGTGTTTGGCCACTGCGACGCGCTGATCCTGCGCGAATCGGTCAGCCTCGACATGATGAAGCGTAGCGAAATTGACACCTCTAAAGTAGAACACGGCGTGGATACCGCCTGGCTGGTGGATCACCAGGACGATGACTTCCAGCCGAGTTACGCGGTGCAGCACTGGCTCGACGTGACGGCGAAACAGAAAACCGTTGCGATTACCCTGCGTGAACTCGCCCCGTTCGATAAGCGTCTTGGCACCACCCAGGCAGCCTATGAGAAAGCGTTCGCCGACGTGGTGAACCGCGTGCTGGACAGCGGTTATCAGGTGCTGGCGCTCTCAACCTGTACCGGCATCGACAGCTACAACAAAGATGACCGCATGGTGGCGCTGAACCTGCGCAACCTGGTGAACGACCCGTCCCGCTACCACGTGGTGATGGATGAGCTGAACGACCTGGAGATGGGCAAACTGCTTGCAGCCTGCGACCTGACCGTGGGCACCCGTCTGCACTCGGCAATTATCTCCATGAACTTTGGCACGCCGGCCATCGCCATTAACTATGAGCACAAGTCCGCCGGGATTATGCAGCAGCTTGGTATGCCGGAAATGGCCGTGGATATTCGTCATCTGCTGGACGGATCGCTCGGTGCAATGGTGGGGGACACCCTGGGTCAACTGCCCGCGATCAATGAACGCCTGGCGGTGGCGGTGAAAGCCGAGCGCGAGAAGGGCATAGACATGGTGAAGTCGGTACTTGACCGTGTGCGGGAGGGGAAATGAAGGTTGGTTTCTTCTTACTGAAATTTCCGCTGTCGTCTGAGACCTTTGTACTGAACCAAATTACCGCGTTTATCGATATGGGATATGACGTCGAGATCGTCGCCCTGCAAAAGGGCGACACCAAAAATACCCATGCGGCGTATGCCCAGTATGGGCTGGAGGCCAAGACCCGCTGGCTGCAGGACGAACCGGCCGGGAAGCTGAGCAAGCTGCGCTACCGGGCCAGCCAGACGTTACGCGGGATCCACCGCGCGTCGACGTGGCGCGCGCTGAACGTTTCCCGCTATGGATCGGAATCTCGCAATTTAATTCTGTCGGCCATCTGCGGGCAAACGGCGCAGCCGTATCGTGCCGACGTGTTTATCGCCCACTTTGGCCCGGCGGGGGTCACCGCCGCGAAACTGCGTGAGCTTGGCGTAATTGATGGCAAAATTGCGACTATCTTCCACGGTATCGACATTTCCAGCCGCGAGGTGCTGAACCACTACACGCCGGAGTATCAGGAGCTTTTCCGCCGCGGCGACATGATGCTGCCCATCAGCGACCTGTGGGCCGGACGACTGAAAAGCATGGGCTGTCCGGGGGAGAAAATTGCCGTGTCGCGTATGGGCGTGGATTTAACGCGCTTCACTCGCCGCCCGGTTAAGGTGCCGGGAAAACCGCTGCAGATCATCTCCGTAGCCCGTTTGACCGAGAAGAAAGGTCTGCACGTGGCCATCGAAGCCTGCCGACAGCTGAAGGCGCGCGGGGTGGCGTTCCACTATCGCATTCTCGGCATTGGCCCGTGGGAACGTCGTCTGCGCACGCTTATCGAACAGTATCAGCTGGATGATGTCGTGGAGATGCCGGGCTTCAAGCCGAGCCACGAGGTTAAAGCCATGCTCGATGAGGCGGACGTGTTCCTGCTGCCTTCGGTAACGGGCGCCGATGGCGATATGGAAGGCATTCCGGTTGCGCTGATGGAGGCGATGGCCGTTGGGATCCCGGTGGTATCGACGCTGCACAGCGGGATCCCGGAGCTGATCAAATCTGATCATTCCGGCTGGCTGGTGCCGGAGAATAACGCGATGGCTCTTGCGGATCGATTGGCTGCCTTCAGCGACATCGACCAGCAGGCGCTGGAGCCTGTGCTCCAGAATGCCCGACAAAAAGTTGAAACCGATTTTAACCAGCAGGTAATCAATCGCCAGTTAGCGAGCCTGCTGCAAACGCTGTAACGCCGAGGTTGTATGCTGAAAAAGATTACCCGACGCACCTTTGTCTCTTCTCTGTCCGTTCTGGCGGCCTCGCCGCTGCTGTCGTCCCGCATGGCGAGGGCGGCAAGCGGAAAGACGGTCTCCATTAATCAGTACAATAGCAACGACTGGATCGCCGCTTTTAAGCAGGCGTTTAAGGACGGTGACACCGTCGTTGTCCCGGCCGGACTTACCTGCGAAAACATCAATACGGGCATTTTCATTCCCGACGGTAAAACGCTGCTGATCCGCGGAGCGTTGACCGGCAACGGACGTGGGCGTTTTGTGCTGCAGGAAGGCTGCAAAGTGATCGGTGAAGGCAGCGGGCGCACGGAGAACATCACGCTCGACATTCGCGGCTCGGACTGCGCGATCAAAGGGCTGGCAATGAGCGGATTTGGGCCGGTGACGCAGATTTACATTGGCGGCAAGAAACCGCGCGTGATGCGCAATCTGGTGATTGATAACATCAGCGTGAGCCAGGCCAACTACGCCATCCTGCGCCAGGGCTTTCACAATCAGGTTGATGGCGCCCGGATCACCAACAGCAAATTCAGTCATCTGCAGGGCGATGCGATCGAGTGGAACGTTGCCATCAATGACCGCAATATTCTGATCTCCGATCATGTGATCGATAACATCAACTGCACCAACGGCAAGATCAACTGGGGCATCGGCATCGGCCTCGCCGGCAGCACCTACGATAACGACTACCCGGAAAAGCAAACCGTGAAGAACTTCGTGGTGGCAAATATCACCGGCAGCAACTGTCGCCAGCTGGTGCACGTTGAGAACGGGAAACACTTTGTTATCCGCAATATAAAGGCCAAAAATATTACCCCCGATTTCAGTAAAAAGGCGGGTATAGACAACGCAACGGTCGCCATTTATGGCTGTGATAATTTCATTATTGATAATGTCGACATGGTCAACAGTGCCGGAATGTTAATCGGCTATGGCGTTATTAAAGGCGATTATTTGTCCATCCCGCAGAACTTCAAGCTTAACAATATCCATCTGGATAATCGCCAGCTAGCGTATAAGCTGCGCGGAATTCAAATTTCATCCGGTAATGCGACCTCCTTTGTAGCGATCACCAACGTGGAGATGAAGCGGGCGACGCTTGAGCTGCACAATAAGCCGCAGCATCTTTTCTTACGTAATATCAACGTGATGCAGGAGGCAGCTATTGGCCCCGCGCTGAAGATCAACTTCGACCTGCGTAAAGATGTGCGGGGTAAATTTATGGCCAAAGACGAAACCTTGCTGTCGCTGGCGAACATCAAAGCGGTGAATGAGAAGGGGCAGAGTTCGGTGGATATTGACCGGGTGGATCAGCAGGTAGTGAATGTGGAAAGGCTGAATTTTGCGCTTCCGCACAGATAATCGACAACTTTCTTTTTTGAGACTATTCCTGGCACAGAAGTGTGATCTATTCAGATTACAACTACAGAAATTTGTGGGGCTAAGGCGTAACATTGTCAGAGGATTACGGCAAATCATGCTGGCGAAAACAGGTTTAAGAGCTATAATTCGTCAACCATTTTAAGGTGGAAGAAATAATGATTAATTTGAAAGCAGTCATTCCGGTAGCAGGCCTGGGCATGCATATGCTGCCCGCCACTAAAGCCATTCCTAAAGAGATGCTGCCGATCGTCGACAAACCGATGATTCAATACATCGTCGACGAGATTGTTGCTGCAGGGATCAAAGAAATCGTCCTGGTTACCCATTCGTCCAAGAACGCGGTTGAGAACCATTTCGACACCTCTTACGAACTCGAAGCGCTGCTTGAGCAGCGCGTCAAACGCCAGCTGCTGGCAGAAGTGCAGTCTATCTGTCCGCCAGGCGTAACCATTATGAACGTGCGTCAGGCACAGCCGCTGGGTCTGGGTCACTCGATTTTGTGTGCCCGCCCGGTAGTGGGTGATAACCCATTCATCGTTGTTCTTCCGGACATCATCATCGATACCGCTTCAGCCGATCCGCTGCGTTACAACCTGGCGGCAATGGTGGCGCGTTTCAATGAAACCGGCCGTAGCCAGGTGCTGGCGAAACGCATGAAGGGCGATCTCTCCGAGTACTCCGTTATCCAGACAAAAGAAGCGCTGGAGACGGAAGGGCAGGTGAGCCGCATCGTTGAGTTCATCGAAAAACCCGATCAGCCGCAGACGCTGGATTCGGATCTGATGGCGGTTGGCCGTTATGTCCTGAATGCCGATATCTGGGCGGAGCTGGAAAAAACTGAGCCAGGCGCCTGGGATCGTATCCAGTTGACCGATGCAATTGCAGCACTGGCGAAAAAACAGTCCGTTGACGCGATGCTGATGACAGGTGACAGCTACGACTGCGGTAAGAAGCTGGGATACATGCAGGCGTTTGTGAACTATGGGCTGCGCAACCTGAAGGAAGGGGCGAAGTTCAGAAACCGGATTGAGAAGCTGTTGGCTAACGACTGATATTCCTTCCGCGTCCAGAACAAACGGCAGTTATCATTTTTGGTGTTGAGACATAACCAAAATGATAACTGCCGTTTTTTGTTATTAATTTTAATGATTACATAGGGTTATCTGATTCAAATCTCAGCAGCTTTGTAGCGATTTGTGCTTGTTTCTCTGGTCGTTTAGGACGACAATTAACGCCTGTTTTTGTCTGTAACCAGACAAGCAAAATCATTAATCAAACATCGCTCAGTGCACTGGTAGCTGTTAAGCCAGGGGCGGTAGCGTGCTCAATTTCTGAAACCATTATTAAACACTCAGGTTTCAGAACCCCAGTATCCAGACATATACACTAGACGGAACAGATAACGTGAAAATTCTTGTGACGGGCGGGGCTGGTTTTATCGGCTCAGCGGTTGTGCGACATATTATTAAAAATACACAGGACGATGTCGTCAATGTAGATAAGCTCACCTATGCCGGAAATCTGGAGTCGCTAACAGAAGTTAGTGATAGCAACCGATATGCCTTTGAGCATGCCGATATTTGCGACAAAGACGCCATGGATCGCATCTTTGCAAAGCATAAGCCTGATGCGGTAATGCATCTGGCTGCTGAAAGCCACGTTGACCGTTCTATTACGGGCCCGGCAGCGTTTATCGAAACCAATATCGTCGGCACTTATGTGCTTCTGGAAGCCGCCCGTGCGTACTGGTCCACGCTTGATGAGCAGGCGAAGAAAGCGTTTCGTTTCCATCACATCTCTACCGACGAAGTGTATGGAGATTTGCCGCATCCTGATGAGCATCCTGCATCAACTGAGCTGCCACTCTTTACTGAAACTACCGCGTATGCGCCCAGCAGTCCGTATTCAGCGTCCAAAGCCTCGAGCGATCATCTCGTTCGTGCCTGGATGCGTACCTACGGTTTCCCGACCATCGTCACCAACTGTTCAAATAACTATGGCCCTTACCATTTCCCGGAAAAACTGATTCCGTTGGTTATCCTGAATGCATTGGACGGCAAAGCGCTGCCTATTTACGGCAAGGGCGATCAAATCCGCGACTGGCTCTATGTTGAAGACCATGCGCGTGCACTTTATACCGTGGTCACCCAAGGGAAACCGGGGGAGACGTACAACATTGGTGGACATAACGAAAAGCAAAACCTGGATGTGGTGCATACGATTTGCGATCTGCTGGATGAGATTGTGCCTAAAGAGGGGTCGTATCGCGATCAGATTACCTATGTTGCTGACCGTCCGGGCCATGACCGCCGCTATGCGATTGATGCTGAGAAAATTGGACTTGAGCTTGGCTGGAAGCCTGCGGAAACATTTGAAAGTGGGATTCGTAAAACAGTTGAATGGTATTTGGCAAACACGACATGGGTAGAAAACGTTAAAAGCGGGAATTATAAGACCTGGATTGTACAAAATTATCAAAATCGTTAAGGGCTGTCCGCCTCGATATTTATATGGTTAATTAGCTGATAGGGGACGACAATGAAAATTTTAGTGACTGGGGGAACTGGATTTCTCGGTACTGCTTTAGTCAAAACGTTAAGATCAGCAGGTCACCAGGTAATTTTCACTACGCGTCGAGAAGAAAATATTGAACAGGGAATGTATAATCTTGGCGATATTTCGGCTCAAACGAATTGGACTACGCTTTTACAAGGTTGTGATACTGTCATTCATACCGCAGGAAGAGCTCATATCCTTAAAGATGATGCTGAAGATGCGCTGACAGAATTTCGTCGTGTCAACCATGATGCGACAATGAAATTAGCTAATGACGCTGCAAACTGTGGCGTAAAACATTTCATCTTCGTCAGTTCAATTGGAGTAAATGGTAATTCCACATCGGGAATCCCTTTCAGTGAATCGACACCTGCCAGACCAACGTCAGATTATGCTATTTCCAAGCTGGAAGCCGAGGAAAGCCTTCTCAAGGCATTTTCAGGTAGTAATATGGCAATAACAATCGTTCGTCCGGCTTTAATCTGTGGTCCAAATGCTCCGGGTAATATTCAACGCTTATTAAAGTTAGTGTCTAAAAACCTGCCTCTGCCTTTTAAGTCAGTAAAAAATAAGCGCGCCCTTGTTTCACTGGACAATGTTGTGAGCTTTATAAGCGAATGTACAACAAATGAAAAGTCAAAAAATGAACTTTATCTTTTGGCTGACCAGGAGCATCCTTCAACTGAAGAAATGATTACGGCATTTTCTACCGGGATGGGCATGACAGCGCGGATTGTTTATTTCCCTCGGGCATTACTTAAAATTTTTCTTTCAGCAATGAGGAAAAAAAGTATATATGACCAACTGTATGGCGATCTGGAAGTCGACTCAACGAAATCAAGGGAACAGCTTCAATGGACTCCACCCGTTACGTTGCAGGAAACGATGGTAAAAACAGCGAAGAATTTTATTGAAGGTAAAAAATAATGTTGTATCTGGGGATTGTCGTTTTTGCATTCTTTATCTCATGCGCGATGACCTGGGGTTTAAGGTTGTACGCCATCAAGAATAATGTGATTGATCAGCCAAACCAAAGAAGCTCACATAGTGTGCCGACGCCGCGCGGTGGAGGGGTTGCTATAGTATTAACATTATTAGCTGCATTACTATGGTTGGTACTGACAAAACATATCTCTTATGAGACATTTTTAGGCTTCTTCGTGCCGGGCTTATTGATTGCGGTTATCGGTTTTCTCGATGATCATGGACACATTGCTGCGCGCTGGCGTTTGCTGATGCATTTCTTAGCAGCAGCAATAGGTCTCTATTTCTTAGGAACGTTTCCGGATATTGATATATTTGGCTATGTCGTATCTTTGTCATGGTTTGGAATAATCATAGGAAGCGTCTATCTTGTGTGGATGTTGAATCTATATAACTTTATGGATGGCATTAATGGTCTTGCAAGCTCTCAAGCCATTACTTTTTCTCTGTGCAGTGTCGTTATAATAACGCTTAGCCAAAACCCTGGTTCTCCTGATGCGATGACGATGATTGCACTGGCTCTCGCTGGGGCTGCCGCAGGATTCATTGTGTGGAACTTCCCTGTGGCAAGGATCTTCATGGGGGATGCTGGAAGTGGTTTTTTAGGTATTACTATTGGCCTGATGATTCTTTATTTTGCAAAGCTAGATTCACATGTCTTGTTCGCTGAACTTTGTCTGCTTGGTATTTTTATTGTGGATGCAACTACTACCTTGCTTAGAAGATTACTGGCTGGTAAAAAAGTTTATGAAGCACATGCAAGCCATTGCTATCAAATTCTTGCCCGCAAATATAAGAGCCATGTTCCGGTAACATTGGCGGCGATTGCAATAAATATTGTGTGGTTGTTCCCAATTGCATACTTAATCATTTCTGCAAAAATTGATGGAATTGTTGGCATCATCATCGCGTGGCTACCATTGATATTTATCGCTTTCAAATGTGGGGCTGGAGTCAAAGACAAAGAGAATGCATAAATGAATGATCTGATCATTATAGGAGCTGGAGGGCATGGACGTACGCTGTACGAAACTGCTAGACTTTTGGGATATGAAAATATTGTATTCCTCGATGATAATGAATCGTGCTTAAATACTTCAGAGATTCATGTTATTGGGAAAACATCAGATCTTAATCTCTATGCGGACACTGCCAAACATATTGCTATAGGCATTGGCAATAATAAGCTAAGAGAAGTATTCCACCATCAGCTTCAAAGTTTAAGTATTACTCCTACAACGCTGGTACACCCCTTTGCATTTGTGAGTCCGTCCGCTACCTTGGGGAGCGGGAGCGTAGTTTTAGCTGGTGCAGTTATTGGCGCAAACTCAACCTTAGGAGCAGGTACGATAGTTAATAGTCATTCGACGGTGGATCATGATTCGACTCTTGGTGATTTTGCCCACTTAGGGGTTGGCGTGCATCTTGCCGGTGGTGCGAATATTGGGAGATCGGCTTTTCTGCAAGCGGGAACAGTGGGTGGATATAGTGCAACAGTGGATGAGCATGCCATATGCCCTCCCGGTACTATTTTATAAATTAATAGCAAGCTTTAACGAGGCGACTAGTTTTTAGTATGCTAACTTATTTAATTTCTTTGCCAAGACCAATAAAACGGATTATTACACTCTCCATTGATGTTGTTTTGTTAACGTGTGCATTTTGGTTTGCATTTTGGGTTCGTATTGATTCTATGACACCGTTAACTAGCGTATCCCACTGGTTACTGCTCACATCAATAATAGTAATTACTCTTGCCATCTTTGTAAAACTTGGACTTTATAGAGCTGTAATACGTTACATAACCGCGAAAATACTGCTTGTTGTTTCTCTTGGAATGCTAATTTCGTCGTTACTCCTGATTATTGCCGCTTTTTACACAAACCTCTATCTTCCAAGAACCATCCCCTTTATTTATTTCTCGTTCGGGGTATTGCTTGTGGCGGGCTCGCGCCTTGGAATGAGAATGCTAGTTAATCGTGGCTTAAAATTGGGAACCCGCGTCATCATATATGGGGCCGGAGCTTCAGGACGACAGTTACTTCCCGCGTTGAGTCAGATGGATGAATACTATCCCGTTGCGTTTGTTGACGACAATCGCTCATTACAGGGGCAGGTGATCCATGGTGTAAGTGTGTTTTCGCCAGAAAAATTGGCATGGCTAATCGAGAAGTATGAGGCTAAGAAAATTCTGCTGGCGATGCCAAGTGCCAGCCGTGCGAGAAAAAATGAGGTGATTTCTACCCTCGAAGGACTACCTTGTGAGGTGCTTTCGATTCCGGGAATGGTTGACTTGGTTGAAGGAAAAGCGAGAATCGATGCTTTACGTAAAGTAGTGATTACCGATCTGTTAGGTCGCGACCCTGTTTCACCGATCCCTGAATTAGTCTCAAAGAATATTCTTGATAAAACGGTCATGGTCACTGGCGCAGGAGGGTCTATTGGTTCTGAACTATGCCGACAAATAATCAAAAATAAACCTTCACAACTAATTCTTTTCGAGTTATCAGAATACTCACTTTATTCTATCGATTCTGAGCTAAGAAATTTAATTCTGACACAATCCTTGAATACTAAGATTTACCCAATTTTAGGTAACGTTCAGGATATGGAACATCTTGAAAGGCTAATCAAGGCATTTAACGTTGAGACTATATACCATGCGGCAGCCTATAAGCATGTTCCGCTAGTTGAATTCAATGTTATTGACGGTGTCCGTAACAATATCTTTGGAACTTTGTGCTGCGCTCAAGCTGCCGAAAATTGTGGCGTCGAAAGTTTTGTTCTTATCTCTACAGATAAAGCTGTGCGGCCAACAAACACAATGGGTGCGACAAAGCGTATGGCGGAGCTGATTCTGCAGGCCCTGGCATCAGAATCGAGTAAAACCTGCTTCAGCATGGTCCGGTTCGGGAATGTGTTAGGTTCGTCCGGTTCGGTTGTGCCCCTATTTGAAAAACAAATCGCTGCTGGTGGTCCGGTAACATTAACGCACCCTGATATCACCCGTTATTTCATGACCATTCCTGAAGCAGCGCAGCTTGTGATCCAGGCTGGAGCAATGGGTAGTGGGGGAGATGTTTTTGTGCTGGATATGGGAGACCCGGTTAAAATTATTGATCTCGCCCACCGCATGATTGCCTTGCAGGGACTTTCCGTCCGCGATGATAAAAATCCTTATGGTGATATTGCTATCAAAACGACGGGACTGCGGCCTGGTGAGAAGCTTTATGAAGAGCTGTTAATAGGCGATAACGTCTCTATAACACAGCATCCACGAATTAAAACGGCTAATGAAGTCATGCTTCCGTGGAGTGAAATGAAAAATATTCTTGCAGAATTGGATATCTCATGTCGCAACTTTGATTATGAACGGGTGCGCAAAATATTGCTAAATGCACCTACTGCATTTAATCCTACTGATGACATCTGTGACTTACTCTGGAAAGAAAAAAACAGTTAAGTATCTTAAGTCAGTACCAAAATCTGAAATTAACTCACAAAGTAGATGGGAAAGAGATTCTTTCCCACCGAAGGATTTATAATGAACGTAATTCAAACACCTTTAAAAGATTGTGTGATCATTGAGCCTAAGGTTTTTGGTGATTCTCGCGGTTTTTTTCTTGAAGCCTGGCATAAAGAAAAATATGAAGATGCAGGAATTAAAGGTACTTTTGTACAGGATAATCGCTCACGTTCGAGTCGAAATGTTCTACGTGGACTGCATTTCCAGAAAACGAAGCCTCAGGGTAAATTAGTTAGCGTAATCAGCGGTGAAGTTTATGATGTTGCAGTGGATCTTCGCCAGGATTCTGATACGTTTGGCCAATATGTTGGTGTACTTCTTTCAGGCGAGAAGAATAACCAGTTGTACGTTCCTCCTGGTTTTGCCCATGGATTCTGCGTATTAAGCGATTATGCCGATTTCCACTATAAGTGTACTGATTTTTACGATCCAAAGGATGAAGGTGGGATTATCTGGAATGATCCAGATATTGCCATTGACTGGCCGATAACATCACCACTCCTCTCTGAAAAAGACATCAAATTAATTACACTCGCTGAGTACAAGAAAACGTTATGAAAGCACATTATACAGTGATCGGTGGACGTGGTTTCATTGGTAGTGAAATCGTGGAAAACCTTCTGGCTAAGGGCGAAAAAGTTGAAGTCCCGCCACGCGATGATGAGACTCTTTTTGATAGAGATCTGGGCATTGTCATCTATGCTGCTGGCAATGGTGATTGTGCAAACACACCATTTGATGTATATAAATCAAACACCGAGTTGCTGGCAGCAATTTTGGAACGCGCTGAATTCTCGAAATTAATTTATATTTCATCAACGCGCGTATATATGGAACAAGATAGCGCGTCGGAAAATGATAATCTTACGGTATGCAGTAGCGATAACCGAAGACTTTTTAACCTTACTAAACTGGTAAGTGAAGAGTTATGTCTTAAAAGTGGCCGAGATACGATTATTGTCAGACCTAGTAACGTTTACGGTTTGGCATTAAAAAGTAAGTTATTCCTGCCAAGCATAATTAGAAATGCAATTTCGAATAAACATATTGATATGTATGTTGCGCCTGAATATGCAAAAGATTATGTTTCAGTTACGGATGTTGCAGAAATGATTTACCTCATTAGCCGTAAGAATGAACATCACATCTATAACATTGCTTCTGGTGTAAATACCAAAGCATCTGATATTGCAGATTTAATTGCGAGTAAAACGGGCTGTACGATCAAATGGCATGAAGGTTTCAAAGGAGAGTATTTCCCTCCTACGGATAATACCAGAACTATAAATGAGTTCGGCCATGTCTATAAAAATGTATTGTCTGATATAGAAATAATGATCGATAACTTTAAAAAGAATATGACAGATGTCTAATTTTTTCTTATCAGCCATTAAAAAAATTGTGGCGGATGAAGATAAAAGAAAAGTCTTTGTGAACTTTTTTTATCTCAGCCTCGAGAGAATAACTCAACTCGTTATCATTATTATTATTAACAGATTATTGATAAATCATTATAATTTTGGTGATTTCAGTAGCTGGCAATATTCTCTCGTTATTCTGGCTATATTCATGACAGGCACATGGATCTGTGGGGCTGAGGTGGTTATTCCTAAATTGCTGGATGCACCATCAAAAATAAACTCCACTATGAGCAACGTGATTTTATTGCGTCTAGCGGCAGGAGTTTTCGTTGCATTGTGCATGGTGGCATGGGGAATCTTTGCTGCCAGTGGGCTGTCCAGACAGTTCATTATTGGTTTGGCCATATCTGTTGCATTACGAGAAACTTTTATTGTAGGTTTAACATGGTACCAAAGCCAGGCTCGTCTCAAGTTACCTTGCCTCGTGCTGATGTTCGCTGCAATAATTAAACTCATTGTCATTTATATTGGTGTAAGGAATCAATTACCAATAAATTATCTTTGGGTGGCATGGGTTATTGAATCACTTTTACCTTGTGGCTTTATCTTTTATACTTTCAGAAAAGCTACAGGGTTTAAATTCGTGAAGGTTGATTCTGAGATTTTCTCGTATTTTAAGATTGGTGTCGCCGTATGGTTTTGTTTGATTATGCAGCAGGTCACCATGAAATTTGATCGAGTATATCTCGAAGGGAAAATTTCTGGAGAAACGTATTCGAACTATGCAGCAGCACTTCAGTTAGTAGATAACTGGTATGCAATATGTATTCTGTTTGTTCAGGCAATCGCACCAATTTTTATATTTAAATTTATTGATATCACAACAATAAAAAGAAAATTGCCGTTCTGTATTTTCGCTACGCTTTCAGTAACCTGTGCTGGCGCACTGTTTACAACAGTTCTTGCTGACATGATTATTCACGTCCTTTATGGTGCAAAACTCGTTTACGCATATAGTTATTTAAAAACATTTGTCTGGTTAACACCAATTTTAGCTATAGATCAGTTGCTCAGTATGGTTCTAATTAGAATGAAGCAGTTAAAAAAATTAGCTATTAAGTGGCTGATAGCCTTCTGCCTGGTAGTGGCTATTGTTCCTGCCATTTTCCATTATATGGGGGTGAGTAACATCGTCATCGGTTTAGCAGTAGTCTACGCCTTTAACATAATTTATTCTACGAGGTGCATTAGTGCAGTACAATGATAAGATTTCAATAGTGGTCCCTGCTTACTGTGAACCATCGAAAGTTAAGCGCTTCATGGATGCTATACTGAATATTGATTATCCAAACAACCTTGTCGAATTAATTCTTATTGACGATTGTAGTCCGATTTCACTTGCAGAAATCGCAGGCTCGTATGCGGAAGCGTTTAAAGATAAGATAAATTTTTTATTCCACAGGAACCAAATAAATTCTGGCAGGGCAATTTCCCGTAACGTGGGTATTTCTCTCGCGACAAATTCGTTGATAATGTTTATTGATATCGACAACCTGCTTGAACCTAACGCATTAAAAAAGATCGTTTCTTTTTTCCATGACAAGAGCTATACAGCAGCCAGAATTAACATACGAATCGACCCCGCCAGACTCAACACCAGCAATTACCTCCGCTATTTTGACAGTCGTTATTTGGGGGCGCGTAACATGCCTGAAGGAATTATAAGCACTCGTTTCTTCGCAAGTGACGGCATTATCCTGACGCGAGATATAATTGACACAATTGGCGGTTTTGATGAAACTTTCTATCATTACGGCTGTGAAGATGAGGAACTTGGCATCCGAGTTTCAAAAGCAAAGTATGACTTTTATTTTTTACCCGATGCAAGAGCAGAAGACAGTGATACCCCAACTTTGCGCAGAGCTTCGGAAAGAATGGTTGTATATGCATCAAAATCTTTCCCTGTATTGAAAGAAAAACACCCGGAATGCGTGAAGGACAGTCTCTTTTCATCTTACGAAGTGATGTTGGAAGATACAAAACTCCTTAGTAAACTGCTCATAAAGGCTATACATATTCTTCCAATAACAACGACACGAAAAATTCTGCTCTGCTTGTGTGATAAATTAGATTCAAAAACGATTAAAATACCCGATTTTGTATATAAGGTCGTATTGGCACTTTCATATATTGAAGGTGGAAGACTTCGACAGCTGAGGATGTAGGATGAGTATTTTTTTATTGTCCCCAGGGTTTGTATATGCTTCAATTTGGCTGTTTACAATTTTCTTATATTCGCTTGGATTGACGACTAATATTAGCCCTCTCTCAAGTGAGATGATGGTGTTTTTGTCAATCAATGTTGTTCTGGGGTTGATTTTTTCACTTCCTTTTATCACTCCTGGCAGTATTAATCATGTTCGTCTTAAAGATATTATGCCATCCTGGCGGGCGACTAAAATATGGCTCATCATTTGGTGCTTTGCAATAATACCTGATGTGGTTGTTGCTGGTGGGATCCCAATGATTATGCAATTTAGGGGTGGCTATAACTATACCGAGTTCGGCATACCAACATATCATGGGATAGTAAATATGCTATTCCTTTTTGTTTTTCCGTCACTATATTATCATTTTCTTTTATCAAAACGGAAAAGTATACTTCTGGTAATTCTGTTAATGAGCATCTGGGAAATGCTGGTCTTCAGACGTGGTATTCTGATGTCTGGTCTCGTAGAAATATTCTTTTTATTCTTTATTTATAAAAAATTCACGAAAAAGATGTTTGTTTATACTGTATTGTCAGTTGTGACAATAGTTCTACTTTTTGGAGCAGTAGGAGATATCAGGGGCGCAGAAAATCCGTATCAATATTTGTTGTCACCACAAGGCCAATTTTTGTCGAATCTGCCTTCAGGATTTACATGGTTTTATGTCTACGTTACTGCGGGTCTTGCAAATCTCGCCTATAACTTTGCGGATATAGTGCCGGTATACGATTTTACAAGCTTCCAGGATCTTTTCCCCAGTGTTATCCGAAATCTCATTTATAGTGATTTAGGATTCCACGATACCATGGCGTTAGTAGATGATAATGCCAACGTTTCAACAATGTTTGAAAAGCTAATGCCCGATCTTGGCATCGCGGGCTCCCTAATTGTGGTTACATGTTTACTTCTGCTTTTCAGTATTGCCTATAAGAATTTGCTAAAGTCATATCGTTTTAGTTTATTTCCTTATGCGATTGCAATGCAGTGCGCAATATTTAGTGGTTTTTATAATTTATTTTTTATTCAGACATATTTCTTACTTTTCATTGTAACTCTTGTTCTTGTGAGAATTAAAATATTTACAGGGAGTCATCCTAATG
>NZ_JADCLF010000024.1:0-411 GCF_014982345.1 Enterobacter cloacae complex sp. P1B
ACCACCACACCCGAACAATGTTCAAATCATGATTGCGAAAATTTGAGAGACTCGAACACACCATTAAGATGTGTCGTTTCAATTTTCAGCTTGATCCAGATTTTTAAAGAGCAAAACTTCGCAGTGCACCTTTTCAGGTTCACTCTGAAGTTTTCTTGTGTTCGCAGTAAAAGATGGTGGAGCTATGCGGGATCGAACCGCAGACCTCCTGCGTGCAAAGCAGGCGCTCTCCCAGCTGAGCTATAGCCCCATCGTTTTGCAATCTCTGTACCGCTCATCCTTTAAAAGGAGTTTGGTAGGCCTGAGTGGACTTGAACCACCGACCTCACCCTTATCAGGGGTGCGCTCTAACCACCTGAGCTACAAGCCTGCAGAGATTTTTACTGCTGTTTTTCATCAGACAATCTGTGT
>NZ_JADCLF010000025.1:0-1831 GCF_014982345.1 Enterobacter cloacae complex sp. P1B
TCCAGATACACAGCCCGGAGATTTACTATTATGAACAAAGCAAGTTTTTATTATAAATTTTTTATTGTAAGAGTTTTTATGTATCTCGGATTATTTGCTTTAATTTTATGCATTAAAGATGATATGCCAACTGTATTACCCCAGATGAAAAAGGCGTATTACGGTTGGTTTATTATAATGGGAAGTATAATGCTATGGGATGTTCTACTATTCACAAACGCAATGTCTTCAGAAAAGTTCAAAATGCAATTGAAAGAAAAATTTGTTGGTACATCATTACTCACCAAGTTAAAATATTCCATACTCATCTCATCACCTATAATAGGTACAATTTCTTTGGTGCATGGTGTTGTTATCTCCTTATACTAGTATAACACTGCACACTTTTAGTGTTTTACCGGAAACTCAAAGCAAACGCAGGGATGAATGGTGACTATGATTGAGAAAGAGAAATGTCAGAACAAGGCTATACCATCGATAGTATTAGGTTATTGGTTCTAAAGAATATGACTTGTATATCGATAATGTTATAGACGGCATTGTAAGACGGCGGTTTACGCTGTTGCGACAATGATTTTATGCGTATTGATTGTAAATATATGAAATTTTTGTCGATTAAAAAAAGTAAGTTCCGATACTAAGATAATAAACTATAAGTAATATGAGGGTTAACGATGTGGCTTGAAACTTCACTTGCAGCTTTATGTATAGTTTTCGCTGCTGCTGCTGCTGGTTACATGTTCTATGGATGGTTTAACCGATTTCGTTCCTTGCCAGTATGCATCGTTTCGATAGGGTTTTCCATTTGTCTCGCGGTTGTTTTAGCTCTGGAGTTCAATGACCTAATAACAATATTAGCTATTGCTTTACAGATAATATCACTATGCATGATGACTGCTACTGGTGCAGCAAAATTGCGTCATAGACTTCGTATCCCTTCTTAGGTGGCTTAAGCGGCCTTTTCAGGCCATTAGTTTAATTCCCGCGCTACTTGGGACGTACAGGTGATTCTGCCCAGTAGACAGGCAGTTGCCTTCCAGATAGGATAACCCTATGATTCAGTTGCTAGGTACAATTATGAGTTCGTCTGCTGCCGTAACCGTTCTGACCGGCGTAACAGTTTTTGTTGTTGGTCAGCTCATCGCAAAAAGATTCATTGAGCCTTATATATCTTTCAGAGAACAATTAGGGAGGATTACAGCGCTTTTATTACGTGAGCAAGCAACAATCACAAATTTCAGAGCTAATCATGAAACCATACACGATTTGAAAGATGCTGCTTCTCTGTTAATAGCAAAGTATGCAGCCTTGCCCGGCTGCCTGAAAAGAAGCTATGTAGGTATAAAGTTTGTGCCATCAAAGGCTGAAGTTCTTGGCGCAGCACAAAACCTTAATGAGATCACCTCTATACTTGCTGGCGACAGTAAGAAAAATACCTACAATCTTATAAAGGAGATTGGACTCAAGCTCAATATACCGACTACCTACTCTTCTCATTAATTCTTGCTCAACATTTGATGCTCAAGTAAATTCCGCCACTCTAAAGAAGGGCACATATATGAGAATTTGGATAAAAATTTTTAGTGGCATTTTCATCACTCTAATCTTTTTCGCTTTTTGGCTATCCTTACCTTAGTCAGACATACCGCACTTTCTGTCCAGTTATACAGCGCCGTCCCGTTTTTATCCCCCGTTTCTGTGGATAATCAACATGTGGTGTCCCTGCCAGCTGTGGCAGATACTATATATAGTGTCCGCCCCGCTGCCGTCGCCCCCTCCCTGGCCCCGAACCACCAGAAAACCCCGACGCCAGCCTGGACAGCACCGCATA
>NZ_JADCLF010000026.1:0-26022 GCF_014982345.1 Enterobacter cloacae complex sp. P1B
GATGGAGGCGCATTATAGGGATCCCAATTTTTAGCACAAGTGTTTTTTAGATCTTTTTTTTCGACTGCTGATTTTCCGCGCTTTTCGCTGAAATCCCGCCCGATCTGCTTAAATATTGACGCATTTTGCCTTGCCTCGATCCAATAATATGATCAAGTCTTCCGTATAGCGCTCATCCTTAGAGGTAGTTATGTCTGCAGTATTACGCCCTTATAAAGATCTGTTCCCCCAAAAAGGCGATCGCGTGATGATCGATGCCACCAGCGTGGTCATTGGTGATGTCCGAATGGCCGATGACGTCAGTATCTGGCCGCTCGTCGCCATCAGGGGAGATGTAAATTATGTGTCGATCGGTGCCCGTACCAATATTCAGGACGGTAGCGTTCTGCATGTTACGCACAAATCCTCTTATAACCCGGAGGGCAATCCCCTCATCATTGGAGATGATGTTACCGTCGGACATAAAGTGATGCTTCACGGCTGCACTATCGGTAATCGGGTGCTTGTTGGCATGGGATCGATTTTGCTGGATGGCGTGATAGTAGAAGAAGACGTAATGATTGGGGCCGGTAGCCTGGTTCCGCAGAACAAACGTCTGGAAAGTGGTTATCTCTATCTGGGAAGCCCGGTAAAACAGATCCGCCCCCTGAAGGAGGCAGAGATAGAAGGATTAAAATACTCGGCGAACAACTACGTAAAATGGAAGAATGACTATTTGGATCAGGATAACCAAACCCAACCCTGATCGTCTTCCTGCTGCTCGCGGATTAAATCGCTGGCTTCCTCTTCCAGATCCCAGCGATTTTCGCAAAAAACGGCTATCGGGTCTGTGCCGCCAAAACGATGTAACAGCGCTTCTCCATGGATGGCACAGGTAAGCTGCATACCATGCACCAGCACCGGAAAACAGACCGCCTGCTTATGCTCATCCCAGCTCTCTCTGTCCGGGAAATGAATAGCCTGATTCACGCCGAAAGCTCCTGCTTTAGCTTTTCAATGACCGGCTCGACTGCAGGCAACACCCCGTGCCAGAGCAGTACCGCATGCGCAGCCTGCCCCACCAGCATTCCCAGCCCATCGGCTAACTGTTTCGCACCGTGTTGTTCGCACCAGTTCAGGAAGGGCGTATTCCCTTTCTGATAAAACATGTCATAGAAGTACATGTGCGCGCTGACCAGCGAAGCGGGGATCGCCGGGATCTCGCCACTGATGCCGCTGGATGTGGCATTAATGACAAGATCGAACTCACGTTCGGCAAGATCGTCAAGCGCTACCGCACTTACGCTGCCGGTATGCGCAAACAACGCCGCCAGCGCTTCTGCCCGGGAAAAAGTTCGGTTGGTAATGGTCACCGCACAGTCCAGGGAAAGCAGAGGCAACAGTACTCCCCGCGATGCCCCACCCGCACCAATCAGCAGGACCCGGAACCCAGGTTTAATAAACGACAGTCGTTCCAGATCGCTCAGCAAACCTATTCCGTCAGTGTTGTCGCCCAGAAGACGTCCGTCCTCAAGCCGTTTTAGGGTATTTACTGCACCAGCAAGAGAAGCGCGCTCGGTCAGTTCATCAGCACGTTCGAAAGCTTCCTCTTTAAAAGGAACCGTCACATTCGCACCTTTGCCACCTGCGGCGAAAAAAGCCTCGAGCGTTGGAATAAATGCATCTACCGGTGCCAGTACGCGGCCATAGGGATGATTTATCTGCAGCTGCTCCGCAAATTGCTGATGGATCAGCGGTGACTTGCTGTGTGCAATCGGATTACCAAAAACAGCATAGGTTTCCATGAGATTACCCCTGGCGAAAACGTTCGCCGGTCAAAGCGTCGCGAATTTCAGACGGATTCAGGCGCCCTCCCGTCTCTCCAACAGCAACCGGGAAGTCATTTCCGAACTGTGCCAGCACTTCTTCGGTTGTACGACAAGGTGGCAATCCGGTCAGGTTGGCGCTGGTTGAGACCAGCGGTTTACCAAATGCCAGGCAAAGCTCAACCACCAGAGGATGATCGGTGACGCGAACGGCGAGGGAGTCAAAGCGTCCGGTCAGCCAGCGCGGTGTTGTCGGCTGCGCCGGGAAAACAAAGGTCACCGGTCCGGGCCATGCGGAGAAAATAGTCTCGCGCTGCGCCGGTGTCAGCATAGAGTCATCAATGTAGGGCTTAAGCTGCTCGTAATTCGCAGCTATCAAAATCAACCCTTTCTCTACGGGTCTTTGTTTTAAGGCAAGCAGGCGGCTCACAGCCGTCTCGCTGTCAGGATCGCAACCGACCCCAAAAACAGCTTCAGTTGGATAGGCGATGACTTTTTCATTTTTCAGCACGTCCACAGCATGCGCAATGGAGCCTGATGGCAGGTTATTATTCACTATTTTGATCCGCCGTTACCGGCTTTCCACATTGTTTGCTGGCGCAGAAGCGTTTCACACCTTGCGCCGTTTTCTTCTCGAAAAGTAGCGGATAGTTGCAATGAGTGCAGACGCCCGCTACCGGTTTGAAATTGATAACGAACTGGCATTCAGGGTAGCGATCGCAGGAATGGAAGGTCTTACCATAGCGGGAACGGCGCTGTACCAGCTGACCGCGCTGACACTGAGGACACGCAATCGCCGTTTCATCAGGCTTATCAATTTGTTCCGTATGCTCACATTCCGGATAACGGCTACAGCCAATAAACATACCGAAACGGCCCTGACGTAGCGCTAGTTCACCACCACAAAGAGGACATAGCTGTCCTTCCAGAATTTTGACGATATGTCCATCCGCCAGGCTTTTCAGAGGACGGACATAATCACATTCCGGATAGTGTGAACAACCGAGAAACGGGCCGTGTTTCCCGGACCGAATAACAAGTTCAGCCCCGCACTGCGGGCAGGGCTCGTTTTTATGCACCGTGAATAGTGCTGATTTGGCCATAACAACTCTTGGTGCTACACATAGAATTAATGCAGCATACCTTCATTCACTTCAAAGAGTAATTCTTCCATTTGCTGATAGGCATTTTCACAGCCCGGGATATTAAACAGAACCATCAGAATCACCCATTTCAGATCTTCCAGTTCAAATTCTGCCGTATCCAGCGCCATGACACGCTCTATCACCATTTCTCTCGTTTCGAGGTTCAGCACCTGAATCTGCTCAAGGAATAAGATGAATCCCCGGCAGCTGGCGTCCAGCCTTTCACACTCTTCTGCGGTATAAATGCGTACTGACAACGGGTCAGAAGCAAGCTGCATCGGTTCGGCGAGGCCTTCCTGATAATCAGCCAGTTTTTCCAGCCACATCAACGCATTATAGATATCTTCCCGCTCAAACCCCGCATCGGTAAGATCCTGTGTCAATTTGTCCTGATCCACTCGCATTTCTGCTTCGTTATGGATGTAAGTCTCAAACAAATACATCAGTACGTCGAACATGGCATGCCCTCCTTAATCGGACATAGCCGCCGGGTACAGCTGCGATCCACCCTGCTAACTCCAGTTCGAGTAGCTGTGCTACCGTTACTGGCACAGGTTGGCCGGCACGTTCAGCGACAACGTCAACAGGTGTTACCTCATCTCCTACGTTAGCCAGGAGCTTGGGAAATGGCAATGCCACCTTTCCCTGATCTGATGAATAATGTCGCTTTTCGGGATCTTCCTGCAGACATTGCAAGCCATATTGCAAATTTTCAAGAATGTCCCGCGCTTCTGTTACCGGCGTTGCACCCTGCTTTATCAGCCAGTGTGGTCCTTCACACCCCGGGTTACCAATCGGGCCGGGTAAGGCGAAAACCTCCCTCCCCTGATCGAGCGCGCATCGTGCAGTGACCAGCGAGCCGCTTCGCACTGCTGCTTCAACGACCAATACACCCTGGCTAAGCCCGCTGATGACTCGATTACGACGCGGAAAGTTTGCCGGCCGGGGCTGCGCCGAAAGAGGGAATTCAGACACTATCGCCCCGTCAGCTTCGATAAGCCGCATAGCCAGCGCCTGATGCCGACGGGGATAAATGCTAAACAGGCCGTTCCCCAGTACGGCCACGCTACGCCCTTTTACAGACAGCGCGGCGTTGTGAGCAACACCGTCTATACCGCAGGCCAGTCCGCTGGTGATTGTGATACCACTTTGCGAAAGTTGTTCGCACAGAATTTTCCCCCATCGTTCTCCATACCATGACGGCGCACGGCTACCCACGACCGCCAGCTGGGCAGCATTAAGCGTTTCAGGGTTACCTTTTACGAATAAAGCACCGGGATAATCAGGAATTGCTCGAAGTAAAGGAGGATAAAGCGGATGGGTTGCCGTCAATAAATGATTTCCCGGCTGCTCAAGCCACACCAGACTACGCTCCAGCTCACCCTCATCTGGGGCAAAGAACCGTTCAGCCTGTTTTGCTGACAGCCCGGCGTCTCTGACAGCGGAAGCATCGATATTTTTTTGCTTGTGCAGCCGTGCAGCCGCTTCCAGCATTCCATCGCCACATAATGAACCTGTGTGTATTAGCCGTAGCCATATCTCGATAGACGTCATCCTTTCCCCCTGCCATAAGCGGCCTGCGCAATCATTGCGATTGGTCACTGATGCTGTCAATCGACCCGGGATTTGTCTAGAATAGAAGTAATATTCTTATCAACTCCTGAACACGACTCTGGAAATTTATGGCAGTTTTGCAAGTGTTACATATTCCGGACGAGCGCCTTCGCATCGTCGCTGAACCGGTTAAAGAAGTGAATGCAGAAATCCAGCGTATCGTTGATGATATGTTCGATACCATGTACGCCGAAGAAGGCATTGGCCTGGCGGCGACGCAGGTAGACATTCACAAACGTATTATCGTGATCGACGTTTCTGAAAATCGCGATGAGCGTCTGGTGCTGATCAACCCTGAATTGCTTGAGAAGAGCGGTGAAACGGGCATTGAGGAAGGTTGTCTTTCTATTCCGGAACAGCGCGCTTTGGTGCCACGTGCCGAAAAAGTGAAAATTCGCGCTTTGGATCGTGACGGTAATCCGTTCGAACTGGAAGCAGATGACCTGCTGGCAATTTGCATTCAGCATGAGATGGATCATCTGGTCGGTAAGCTGTTTATCGATTACCTCTCGCCGTTGAAACAGCAGCGTATTCGTCAAAAAGTAGAGAAACTGGATCGTTTGCGCTCTCGCGCATAACGTCCCCCCGGATACAAGGATCATCGTGTCTAAAACACTACGTATTATCTTCGCGGGAACCCCTGATTTTGCAGCGCGTCATCTTGACGCGCTGTTATCTTCTGGTCACCAGGTTGTCGGCGTCTTTACCCAGCCGGACCGTCCGGCTGGTCGCGGTAAAAAACTGATGCCGAGCCCGGTAAAGGTGCTGGCAGAAGAGCATGGGCTTCCTGTTTTCCAGCCCGCATCCTTACGCCCTCAGGAAAATCAGCAGCTGGTTGCTGACCTGAACGCCGACGTAATGGTCGTGGTGGCTTACGGTTTAATTCTGCCAAAAGCGGTGCTTGATATGCCTCGTCTGGGTTGTATCAACGTGCACGGCTCCTTGCTCCCGCGCTGGCGTGGTGCGGCACCTATCCAGCGCTCCCTGTGGGCGGGGGATGCTGAAACCGGCGTCACAATCATGAAGATGGACGTAGGTTTAGACACTGGCGACATGCTGCATAAACTGGCGTGCCCTATTACTGCAGACGATACCAGCGCTACGCTGTATGACAAACTTGCAGGCCTCGGTCCGCAAGGGCTTATCGAGACGCTGCAGCAGCTTGCTGACAATACGGCGAAACCGGAAGTTCAGGATGAGGCGCTGGTGACGTATGCTGAAAAACTGAGTAAAGAAGAAGCCCGGCTCGACTGGTCCTTGTCTGCCGCTCAACTTGAACGCTGCATCCGCGCTTTTAATCCGTGGCCGATGAGCTGGATGGAGATTGATGAGCAGCCAGTGAAAGTCTGGAAAGCGTCAGTCATTAATGGCAATACGGCTGCTGAACCCGGCACGATTATCGACGCCAGCAAGAACGGTATCCAGGTTGCGACAGCAGAAGGGATCCTGAATCTTGAATCGCTGCAACCGGCCGGTAAGAAAGCCATGAGCGCTCAGGATCTATTAAATTCCCGTCGCGAATGGTTTATACCGGGTAATCGTCTTGCCTAATCCAATATATGCTTAAAGCCCGGTGTTTCCGGGCATTTTTATTTTTATAGTTATGAAAAAACAAAATCTACGCAGTATGGCGGCCAAAGCCGTTGAGCAGGTTATCGAGCAGGGCCAGTCATTGAGTAACATCCTGCCTCCCCTGCAACAAAAGGTATCTGATAAAGACAAAGCTCTGCTCCAGGAACTCTGCTTTGGTGTCCTACGCACCCTTTCTCAGCTTGAGTGGCTCATTAATAAGCTGATGTCGCGCCCAATGACAGGCAAACAGCGCACCGTACATTATTTGATTATGGTGGGGTTTTATCAGCTTCTTCATACCCGCATTCCACCTCATGCCGCGCTGGCTGAAACGGTGGAAGGTGCCGTTGCGATTAAACGCCCTCAGTTGAAAGGGCTGATCAACGGCGTACTGCGTCAGTTCCAGCGTCAGCAGGATGAGCTACTGGATGAATTTGCACAAAGCGAAACACGTTTTCTGCACCCGGACTGGCTGCTGAATCGCCTTAAAAAAGCGTATCCGCAGCAATGGCAAAACATTGCCGAAGCGAATAATCAACGTCCACCGATGTGGTTACGCGTCAACCGTAATCACCACACCCGTGACGCATGGCTGGCATTACTGGAAGAAACCGGAATGAGTGGATTCACGCATGCAGCCTATCCAGATGCCGTGCGTTTAGCCTCCCCTGCACCGGTACATGCTTTACCTGGTTTTGATGAAGGCTGGGTGACCGTACAGGATGCCTCGGCTCAGGGTTGCATGACCTGGCTTGAACCAGCAAACGGGGAACAGATCCTCGATCTTTGCGCCGCGCCTGGCGGAAAAACAACGCACATTCTTGAAGTGGCTCCGCAGGCCAGCGTAATGGCCGTGGATGTCGATGAGCAGCGCCTGTCACGCGTCTACGACAACCTCAAGCGTCTGGGCATGAAGGCTCAGGTTAAGCAGGGCGACGGACGCAAGCCCGCAGAATGGTGTGGTGAAACCCAGTTTGACCGCATTTTGCTGGATGCGCCCTGCTCTGCAACAGGCGTGATTCGTCGCCATCCGGATATCAAGTGGCTGCGCCGCGATCGCGATATCAAGGAACTTGCCCAACTGCAATCGGACATACTTGACGCAATCTGGCCACATCTTAAACCCGGCGGCACGCTGGTTTATGCAACCTGCTCCGTATTGCCAGAAGAAAACAGCCAGCAAATCGCGGCCTTCCTTAAACGTACCCCGGACGCAACGCTGCGCGATACGGGAACGCCTGAATGCCCGGGTCAGCAAAACCTGCCGGGCGCGGAAGAAGGCGATGGCTTCTTTTACGCTAAGCTAATCAAAGAGTGATGTTGAGAACAGGTCACGAGATATGAAAATTATCATTCTGGGCGCAGGACAAGTGGGCGGAACGCTGGCGGAAAACCTGGTTGGCGAAAACAACGACATCACAATCGTTGATACCAACGGGGATCGTCTGCGCGTTTTACAGGACAAATTTGACCTTCGCGTTGTGCAGGGCCATGGCTCACACCCGCGCGTGCTACGCGAGGCAGGCGCCGACGATGCAGACATGCTCGTTGCGGTGACCAGTTCTGACGAAACCAATATGGTGGCCTGTCAGGTGGCCTACTCGCTTTTCAACACCCCTAACCGAATCGCGCGCATCCGTTCTCCGGACTATGTCCGCGATGCTGAGAAGCTCTTTAATTCAGAAGCGGTTCCTATTGACCATCTCATCGCGCCAGAACAGTTGGTTATCGACAATATCTATCGTTTGATCGAATATCCAGGCGCACTGCAGGTGGTGAACTTTGCCGAAGGTAAGGTCAGTCTTGCCGTCGTTAAGGCCTATTACGGCGGCCCGTTGATCGGCAATGCGCTTTCCACAATGCGTGAGCACATGCCGCATATCGATACGCGCGTTGCCGCCATTTTCCGCCGCGACAGACCTATTCGCCCTCAAGGCTCCACGATTGTCGAAGCGGGGGATGAGGTCTTCTTCATTGCGGCCTCTCAGCATATTCGTGCGGTGATGAGTGAGTTGCAGCGTCTCGAAAAGCCTTATAAACGCATTATGCTGGTCGGCGGTGGCAATATCGGCGCGGGCCTGGCGCGAAGGCTGGAAAAAGACTACAGCGTGAAATTGATCGAGCGCGATCAACAGCGTGCTTCTGAGCTGGCGGAAAAACTGCAAAATACGATCGTATTTTATGGCGACGCGTCGGATCAGGAATTATTGGCTGAAGAGCATATTGATCAAGTTGATCTCTTTATTGCCGTCACCAACGATGACGAAGCGAATATTATGTCCGCCATGCTCGCCAAACGTATGGGAGCAAAGAAGGTCATGGTGCTTATCCAGCGCAAGGCGTATGTCGACCTGGTTCAGGGCAGCGTTATTGATATTGCCATTTCACCGCAGCAGGCGACCATTTCCGCTCTGCTGAGCCATGTACGTAAAGCGGACATTGTCGGCGTTTCATCTCTGCGTCGCGGGGTGGCAGAAGCCATTGAAGCGGTAGCTCATGGAGATGAAACCACGTCGCGCGTTGTGGGCCGCGCCATCGACGAAATTAAGCTGCCGCCGGGAACAATTATCGGCGCCGTAGTGCGCGGGAATGACGTTATGATCGCCAATGATAATTTGCGTATTGAGCAAGGCGACCACGTAATTATGTTCCTTACCGATAAAAAATTTATTACCGACGTCGAACGTTTATTCCAGCCTAGTCCATTCTTCCTTTAATACGTCGGGGCTCTCAATAGAGCCCCGCACTTTACCCTCTTTATTTCTGTGCCTTTTATTTTCATAACGTTTAATTATCCCGCATGGCAATTAGCTAATCATTTGTTAAACTTATAGTCGTCAGCTGGCACAAGGAGAACATAATGAGTTTTATTAAAGAATTTCGCGAATTTGCGATGCGCGGGAACGTGGTTGATTTGGCAGTGGGTGTCATTATTGGTGCGGCATTCGGCAAGATTGTTTCATCATTAGTTGCGGACATCATCATGCCACCTTTAGGGCTGCTAATCGGGGGCATTGATTTCAAACAGTTCGCGTTCACGCTGCGCGAAGCCCAGGGTGATATCCCGGCAGTAGTAATGCACTACGGCGTGTTTATCCAGAACGTATTTGATTTCGTGATTGTGGCGTTTGCTATCTTTATGGCTATCAAGCTGATTAACCGGCTCAACCGTAAAAAAGAAGAGCCAGCAGCAGCGCCAGCACCAACGAAAGAAGAAGTGTTACTGAGTGAAATTCGCGATCTGTTAAAAGAGCAGAATAACCGCGTTTAATCAGCAGTTAAAAACAGGAAGGCCAGTGGTAAATAAGCGCTTCGCTTGCTTGCCACTGGCCTCCCAGTTACCCCGTTTTGCATGTTTGTCTTTACGCAGATAACTCCCCTTCCCTTTTTTATTCTTTTCAACGCGCTGTCGAAAAAGCGGGTCGTGAAGTAAAGCCTCGATGGCATTATCTTTAATTTGTCCCTTCGTGTGCTGATAGCGGCTCATAATTTCTCCTGAGCATGGTTTATGACGACGGAAGTCTAGACCCGAGTAGATTAAAAATCAACATCCCCGAGTTTCTCCACTGGCTCCCTGTTCAAGGGCTTCCAGAATTGAACAATAAATACTGCTATGAGCCGTTCCGCAGCAGGCATCATTCAACCTTTGCAAAGAGCGCTGCATGGTTTGCAGCTCCAGAATACGGGCTTCAACTTCTTCAAGCCGGGCTTGCACGATGCTTTTGGATTCCTGACAAGTGTGATGCTCAGGATCGATGCGGATCGATAATAACTCGCGGATCGAATCAAGCGTGAAGCCAAGCTGTCGGGCGTAGCGTATGAATCTCAGACGTTGCAGATCGTTATCGGTATAAAGCCGAAAGCCGCCTTCCGTGCGTACCTCATGATCGATCATCTGCTGCTTTTCGTAATATCGGATAGTGTCCGGCGTTACGTTCGCGAGCTTTGCAAGTTCACCGATACGGTACATCGCTACTCCTCGTTTATCTTCTTCATCAATATTTCACCGTATTCCCCATGCAGGAATTCCGTGCTCATTCCTGCCTGGCGCAGCTTGAGCTCTATCAGAGCAAGCCTGCGGCTAAGTTCTTTATGTCGAGGATCGTCCTGACGGATCCCTTTTAGCAGATCGACAAGTTCAACAGCCTCTCTGCGCTGCTCAAGCTCGGGCGGGAGGCAGCCAGCATTTTTTAGCAAACGGTATCCAGCCCGGAGTTCAGGCGCAATATGCGAATCATCTTCCAGTTCAAGAGGTTCACCGCTCCCGGGAAGATTGTCGAAATCGCCTTTATTTTGGGCATCGCGAATATGGCGTTCTGCCCACTGGTCAAGCAACCACATCATCAGCTCCAGGGGATGAACAAAATTGATACAGGTATTGTAGAGAAGTGGGGATAATGCGGATATAAAAAAACCCGCCGAGGCGGGTTTTTTTACGTTACTGCAGATTACTCTGCAGCAGCTTCTGCTTTCTCTGAACGATCAACCAGCTCGATGTAAGCCATCGGCGCGTTGTCGCCTGCACGGAAACCACACTTCAGAATGCGAGTGTAACCACCGGCACGGCTCGCGAAACGCGGGCCCAGTTCGTTAAACAGTTTTGCCACGATCTCGTTATCACGAGTACGGGCGAATGCCAGACGACGATTAGCAACGCTGTCAGTCTTGGCAAGAGTAATCAGCGGCTCAACTACGCGACGCAGCTCTTTCGCTTTAGGCAGGGTCGTCTTGATGATTTCATGACGAACCAGTGAACCTGCCATGTTGCGGAACATAGCCTGGCGATGGCTGCTGTTGCGGTTCAGTTGACGACCACTCTTACGATGGCGCATGACCTTATCCTTCTCAGTAAAACCTTAACCTGTGATCCGGTTACTCGTCAGCAATGCTTGCCGGTGGCCAGTTTTCCAGGCGCATGCCCAGAGACAGACCACGTGAAGCCAGCACGTCTTTAATCTCGGTAAGAGATTTTTTACCCAGGTTCGGCGTTTTCAGCAACTCAACCTCGGTACGCTGTACCAGATCACCGATATAGTGGATAGCTTCTGCCTTGAGGCAGTTAGCAGAGCGGACAGTCAATTCGAGATCGTCAACAGGGCGCAGCAGGATCGGATCGAATTCTGGTTTCTCTTCTTTCACTTCTGGCTGACGTACATCACGTAAGTCAACGAAAGCTTCCAGTTGTTCTGCCAGGATGGTTGCCGCACGACGAATCGCCTCTTCAGGATCGATTGTGCCGTTGGTTTCCATTTCGATGACCAGCTTGTCCAGGTCGGTACGCTGTTCTACACGCGCTGCTTCAACATTGTAGGCAATACGCTCTACAGGGCTGTAGCATGCGTCGACCAGCAGACGGCCGATTGGGCGCTCATCTTCTTCCGAATGAATTCGGGCAGAAGCCGGCACATAACCACGACCGCGCTGAACTTTGATACGCATGCTAATAGCTGCGTTCTCATCGGTCAGGTGGCAGATCACGTGCTGCGGCTTGACGATTTCAACATCACCGTCGTGGGTGATGTCGGCTGCAGTCACAGGGCCAATGCCAGATTTATTCAGAGTAAGAATAACTTCATCTTTACCCTGAACTCTCACCGCCAGCCCTTTCAGGTTGAGCAGGATTTCAAGGATATCTTCCTGAACGCCTTCTTTGGTGCTGTACTCATGAAGTACACCATCAATCTCAACCTCGGTCACCGCGCAACCCGGCATCGATGAGAGCAGAATACGGCGCAGTGCGTTACCCAGAGTATGGCCAAAGCCACGCTCTAAAGGCTCAAGGGTCACCTTGGCGTGCGTCGAACTCACTTGCTCGATATCTACCAGGCGCGGTTTTAGAAACTCTGTCACAGAACCCTGCATTGTGTCCTCTCTTTGGTACTAAGCTTTACTTGGAGTAAAGCTCGACGATCAGGTGTTCGTTAATGTCCGCAGACAGATCAGAACGCTCAGGCTGACGCTTGAACGTACCTTCCATCTTGCCAGCATCAACTTCCAGCCAGGTTGGCTTTTCACGCTGCTCAGCCAGCTCCAGAGCGGCCTTCACGCGAGATTGCTTTTTCGCTTTCTCACGAATGCTAACAACGTCATTCGCTTTAACCTGATAAGAAGCGATGTTAACAACACGACCGTTTACCATGATTGCTTTGTGGCTAACCAGCTGACGTGATTCAGCACGAGTAGCGCCGAAGCCCATACGGTATACAACGTTGTCCAGACGACCTTCCAGCAGAGCCAGCAGGTTTTCACCTGTGTTGCCTTTCAGACGTGCTGCTTCTTTATAGTAGTTACGGAACTGACGCTCCAGCACACCGTACATACGGCGAACTTTTTGCTTTTCACGCAACTGCACACCATAGTCAGACAGACGCGGTTTACGCGCACCGTGCTGGCCAGGAGCTTGTTCAATTTTACACTTGGTATCGATCGCGCGAACGCCAGACTTAAGGAATAAGTCGGTGCCCTCACGACGGCTCAGCTTGAGCTTAGGACCCAAATATCTTGCCATTTTCTATCTCCAACTAACCTAAAAAACGAGCGTTATACGCGACGTTTTTTCGGCGGACGACAACCGTTATGAGGGATCGGAGTCACATCAGTAATATTCGTGATGCGGAAACCAGCGGCGTTCAGAGCGCGAACAGTAGATTCACGACCCGGACCCGGACCTTTAACCATAACTTCCAGATTCTTGATGCCGTATTCTTTTACGGCTTCAGCGCAACGCTCTGCTGCAACCTGAGCTGCGAACGGAGTGGATTTGCGAGAACCACGGAAACCGGAACCACCGGCTGTTGCCCAACCCAATGCGTTACCCTGACGATCAGTAATAGTAACGATGGTGTTGTTGAAAGAAGCATGGATATGAGCCACGCCGTCAGAGACTTGTTTTCTTACACGTTTACGTGCACGAACTGGTGCCTTTGCCATTATTCAATCACCCCGATTATTTCTTGATCGGTTTGCGCGGACCCTTACGGGTACGTGCGTTGGTCTTAGTACGCTGACCGCGCACTGGCAGACCACGACGATGACGCAAACCGCGATAGCAACCAAGATCCATCAGGCGCTTGATGCTCATGCTGATTTCACGGCGCAGATCACCTTCAACGACAAATTTGGCAACTTCGTCACGCAGCGTGTCGATTTGTCCTTCAGACAGCTCACTGATCTTAACATCTTCAGCGATACCCGCTGCAGCCAGGATGGCTTTAGAACGGGTCTTGCCGATGCCGTAGATCGAAGTTAATGCGATCACAGCATGTTTCTGATCAGGAATGTTAATGCCTGCTATACGGGCCACTATGCACTCCTACTATTTAATATGTACGCACCATGCTGAAAAGCCCGTTTTCAGGATACTCAAATGGAAACGTACAGACATACAAAAGATTGGCTGGCTAATCTAGCCAGCTCAACCCAACTTTGCAAGAAAAATATGCGAAATAATCAGCCTTGGCGCTGTTTATGCTTCGGCTCGGCACTGCAAATCACACGGATGACACCATCACGCTTAACGATTTTGCAGTTACGGCATAATTTCTTGACGGAAGCACGAACTTTCATTTTTACTCTCCGTAACTTCTCAGGCGACCAATTAACGGCCGTAGCCTTTCAGGTTCGCCTTCTTCAATGCAGACTCATACTGACTGGACATCATCAGAGTTTGCACTTGAGCCATAAAGTCCATAATCACGACAACAACGATAAGCAGTGAGGTCCCACCGAAGTAGAACGGTACTTTCATTGCATCACGCATGAACTCCGGGATCAGGCAGATAAAAGTAATATAAAGCGCACCAACCAAAGTCAGGCGGGTCATTACTTTATCGATATACTTCGCCGTTTGCTCTCCCGGACGAATTCCTGGTACAAATGCACCGGACTTCTTCAGGTTATCTGCTGTTTCACGCGGGTTGAAGACCAACGCCGTGTAGAAGAAACAGAAGAAGATGATCGCAGACGCATAGAGTAACACATAAAGTGGTTGCCCAGGCTGCAAATACAGCGAAATTGTTGTCAGCCAGTTCCAACCAGTACCGCCCCCGAACCATGACGCGATGGTTGCCGGGAACAGAATAATACTGGAAGCGAAGATAGCCGGGATAACCCCCGCCATATTCACTTTCAGCGGTAAATGTGTGCTCTGTGCAGCATAGACACGACGACCCTGCTGACGCTTAGCGTAGTTCACCACAATGCGGCGTTGACCACGTTCAACGAAGACAACAAAGAACGTCACTGCAAATACTAATACTGCAACCAACAGCAACAGGAGGAAGTGCAGGTCGCCTTGACGCGCTTGCTCGATAGTATGGGCGATGGCCGGCGGGAGTCCCGCAACGATACCGGCGAAGATAATGATTGAGATACCGTTACCGATACCACGCTCAGTAATCTGTTCGCCGAGCCACATCAGGAACATCGTCCCTGTGACCAGACTAACAACAGCGGTGAAATAGAATGCAAAGCCTGGGTTTAATACCAGGCCCTGCATACCAGGCATATTCGGCAGACCGGTAGCAATACCGATCGACTGGAATATTGCCAGCACCAGAGTACCGTAACGGGTGTACTGACTAATCTTACGACGTCCAGACTCCCCTTCTTTCTTCAGCTCTGCCAGGGCCGGATGAACGACCGTCAGCAGCTGGATAATAATCGATGCCGAAATGTACGGCATAATACCCAGAGCAAAGATAGAAGCACGGCTGAGAGCACCACCAGAGAACATGTTGAACATTTCAATGATGGTGCCTCGCTGTTGCTCAAGCAGTTTGGCAAGTACAGCGGCATCGATACCAGGGATCGGAATAAAAGAGCCAATACGGAACACAATCAGCGCGCCGATAACAAACAGCAGTCTGCGTTTCAGCTCGCCAAATCCACCTTTGGCACTTTGAAAATCTAATCCCGGTTGCTTAGCCATCTGCTACTTATTCCTCAATTTTACCGCCAGCAGCTTCGATAGCAGCACGAGCACCTTTAGTAACACGCAGGCCACGAACAGTTACCGGAGTAGAAACTTCACCAGACAGGATCACTTTCGCGAACTCGATCTGAATACCGATAATGTTAGCCGCTTTCAGCGTGTTCAGGTCTACAACGCCGCCTTCAACTTTCGCCAGGTCAGACAGACGGATTTCCGCTGTGATCGCTGCTTTGCGAGAGGTGAAGCCGAACTTCGGCAGACGACGGTACAGTGGCATCTGGCCACCCTCGAAACCGCGACGTACGCCACCGCCAGAACGAGAGTTCTGACCTTTGTGACCACGACCACCGGTTTTGCCGAGGCCAGAACCGATACCACGACCCAGGCGTTTACCCGCCTTTTTAGAGCCTTCGGCCGGAGACAGAGTATTTAAACGCATCTCTTACTCCTCAACTTTAACCATGAAGTAAACCGCGTTGACCATACCACGAACAGCAGGAGTATCCTCGCGCTCAACGGTATGACCAATACGACGCAGACCCAGGCCAAGCAGCGTTGCCTTGTGTTTCGGCAGACGACCGATTGCACTGCGGGTTTGAGTGATTTTAATAGTCTTTGCCATGGTCAATTACCCCAGAATTTCTTCAACGGATTTACCACGCTTGGCAGCGACCATTTCTGGAGAATTCATATTTTCCAGGCCATCAATAGTTGCACGAACCACGTTGATCGGGTTGGTGGAACCATATGCTTTAGCCAGAACGTTATGAACCCCAGCAACTTCCAGAACGGCGCGCATTGCACCACCGGCGATGATACCGGTACCTTCTGAAGCTGGCTGCATGAATACACGAGAACCCGTGTGAACACCTTTAACTGGGTGCTGCAGGGTGCCGTTGTTCAGCGCGACGTTAATCATATTGCGACGGGCTTTTTCCATCGCTTTCTGGATCGCTGCTGGAACTTCACGCGCTTTACCGTAACCAAAACCAACGCGACCGTTACCATCGCCTACTACAGTCAGAGCTGTGAAGGAGAAAATACGACCACCTTTAACGGTTTTAGATACGCGGTTTACCGCGATCAGCTTTTCCTGCAGTTCGCCAGCCTGTTTTTCGATGTGAGCCATCTTACACCTCTACCTTAGAACTGAAGGCCAGCTTCACGGGCAGCATCTGCCAGTGCCTGGACACGACCATGATATTGGAACCCGGAACGGTCAAAGGAAACATTGCTGATGCCTTTTTCCAGAGCGCGTTCTGCAACAGCTTTACCTACAGCTGCAGCGGCGTCTTTGTTACCGGTGTACTTCAATTGTTCTGAGATAGCTTTTTCTACAGTAGAAGCAGCTACCAGAACTTCAGAACCGTTCGGTGCAATTACCTGTGCGTAAATATGACGCGGGGTACGATGTACCACCAGGCGAGTTGCACCCAGCTCTTTGAGCTTGCGGCGTGCGCGGGTCGCACGACGGATACGAGCAGATTTCTTATCCATAGTGTTACCTTACTTCTTCTTAGCCTCTTTGGTACGCACGACTTCGTCGGCGTAACGAACACCCTTGCCTTTGTAAGGCTCAGGACGACGGTAGGCGCGCAGATCTGCTGCAACCTGACCGATCAGCTGTTTATCAGCGCCTTTCAGCACGATTTCAGTTTGAGTCGGACATTCTGCAGTGATACCGGCCGGCAGCGGATGCTCAACAGGGTGTGAGAAGCCCAGAGACAGGCCTACTGCATTCCCTTTGATAGCTGCACGATAACCTACACCAACCAGCTGAAGCTTTTTAGTGAAGCCTTCGGTAACACCAACAACCATTGAGTTCAGCAGGGCACGCGCGGTACCAGCCTGAGCCCATCCATCCACGAAACCATCACGTGGACCGAAGGTCAGAGCGTTATCTGCATGTTTAACTTCAACAGCTTTGTTGAGGGTACGAGTCAGCTCGCCGTTTTTACCTTTGATCGTAATAACCTGACCGTCGATTTTTACATCAACGCCGGCAGGAATAACGACCGGTGCTTTAGCAACACGAGACATTCTTTCCTCCGATTAGGCTACGTAGCAGATAATTTCGCCACCAAGACCAGCCTGGCGCGCTGCACGATCAGTCATAACACCTTTAGAGGTAGAAACAACTGCGATACCAAGGCCAGCCATAACTTTTGGCAGCTCATCTTTTTTCTTATAGATGCGCAGACCTGGGCGGCTGACACGCTGAATGCTTTCTACAACAGCTTTACCCTGGAAATACTTGAGAGTAAGTTCCAGTTCCGGCTTGGTGTCGCCTTCAACTTTAAAATCTTCGATAAAACCTTCTTCCTTCAGCACGTTGGCAATTGCCACTTTCAGCTTGGCGGAAGGCATGGTGACCGCAACTTTGTTCGCGGCCTGACCGTTACGGATACGGGTCAGCATATCCGCGATCGGATCTTGCATGCTCATCTGTCTTTACTCCCGTGATTCAATTGGTAATTACCAGCTAGCCTTTTTCAAGCCTGGCACTTCACCGCGCATGGCGGCTTCACGCAGTTTGATACGGCTCAACCCAAACTTGCCCACATAACCATGTGGACGACCTGTTTGACGACAGCGGTTACGCTGACGAGACGGGCTGGAATCACGCGGCAGAGACTGCAGCTTGAGAACCGCATTCCAACGATCTTCGTCGGAAGCGTTCACATCAGAAATGATCGCTTTCAGTTCAGCGCGTTTAGCGAAGAATTTATCAGCTAAAGCTACGCGCTTTACTTCGCGTGCTTTCATTGATTGCTTAGCCATTCAGTAACCCTACCTTACTTGCGGAACGGGAAGTCAAAGGCAGCCAGCAGAGCACGGCCTTCTTCGTCAGATTTCGCAGTAGTGGTAATGGTAATATCCAAACCACGCACGCGGTCGACTTTATCGTAGTCGATTTCTGGGAAGATGATCTGCTCACGGACACCCATGCTGTAGTTACCACGACCGTCGAAAGACTTCGCGGACAGGCCACGGAAGTCACGGATACGTGGAACAGCAATAGTGATCAGGCGCTCAAAGAACTCCCACATGCGTTCGCCACGCAGAGTTACTTTACAGCCGATCGGATAGCCCTGACGGATTTTGAAGCCTGCAACAGATTTGCGTGCTTTGGTGATCAGCGGTTTTTGACCGGAGATTGCTGTCAGATCAGCTGCTGCGTTATCCAGCAGTTTCTTGTCAGCGATCGCTTCACCAACACCCATGTTCAGGGTGATCTTCTCGACCCGAGGGACTTGCATGACAGAATTGTAGTTAAACTCGGTCATGAGTTTCTTAACTACTTCGTCTTTGTAGTAATCATGCAGTTTCGCCATCGTACTACTCCAAATTACTTGATAGTTTCGCTGTTAGACTTGAAGAAACGGACTTTTTTGCCGTCTTCGAATCTAAAGCCTACACGGTCAGCCTTACCGGTAGCCGCATTGAAGATTGCAACGTTAGAAACCTGAATAGCAGCTTCTTTTTCAACGATGCCGCCTGGTTGGTTCAGGGCCGGAACCGGCTTCTGATGTTTTTTAACCAGGTTGATACCTTCAACGACAAGTTTGCCGGAAGACAGAACATTTTTTACTTTACCGCGTTTACCTTTATCTTTACCGGTTAACACGATAACTTCGTCATCACGACGGATTTTCGCTGCCATGATTCGCTCCTTAGAGTACTTCTGGTGCCAGAGAGATAATTTTCATGAACTTCTCAGTACGAAGTTCACGAGTTACCGGCCCAAAGATACGCGTGCCGATAGGCTGCTCGCTGTTATTGTTTAAAATAACGCATGCATTACCATCGAAGCGAATGACAGAACCGTCAGGGCGACGAACACCCTTCTTGGTGCGCACCACTACCGCCTTCAGCACATCACCTTTTTTGACCTTACCACGTGGAATTGCTTCCTTGATGGTGATCTTGATGATGTCGCCTACGCCTGCGTAGCGACGGTGCGAGCCACCCAGAACCTTGATACACATTACGCGACGTGCACCGGAGTTGTCGGCGACGTTCAGCATAGTCTGTTCTTGGATCATTTTAGTGCTCCGCTAATGTCAACTACTACCTGAGACTCTAAAATCAGAGCCGTTAAAAAGCCCCATATCGAGGGCGCGGCATTATAACACCGCTTCTGCAATATGGGTAGAAAAAATAAACGGCTCATCGCTGAGCCGTTTATTCGTATTGAGAAGGCGTACTGTATTACAGAACCGCTTTCTCTACAACGCGAACCAGCGTCCAGGACTTAGTCTTGGACAGTGGACGGCATTCACGGATTTCAACCTTGTCGCCGATACCACATTCGTTGTTCTCGTCATGTACGTGCAGTTTGGTCGTACGCTTGATGAATTTACCGTAGATCGGGTGTTTCACAATACGTTCGATAGCTACAACAATGGATTTCTCCATTTTGTCGCTAACAACACGACCTTGCAGAGTACGGATTTTATCGGTCATTACGCACCCGCCTTCTGAGTCAGTAAAGTCTTAACGCGTGCAACATTGCGACGCACTTGCTTCAGCAGGTGAGTCTGTTGCAGCTGGCCACTTGCAGCCTGCATGCGCAGGTTGAACTGCTCACGCAGCAGGTTCAGCAGCTCAGCGTTCAGCTCTTCAACGCTTTTTTCACGCAGCTCTTTTGCTTTCATTACATCACCGTCTTAGTTACAAAGGTGGTTTTGATAGGCAGTTTCGCTGCTGCCAGGCCGAAGGCTTCACGGGCCAGCTCTTCCGGAACACCGTCCATTTCATAAAGGACTTTGCCCGGTTGGATCAAGGCAACCCAGTACTCCACGTTACCTTTACCTTTACCCATACGAACTTCCAGTGGCTTCTCGGTGATCGGTTTGTCCGGGAATACACGGATCCAGATCTTACCTTGACGCTTAACTGCACGGGTCATTGCACGACGTGCTGCTTCGATCTGACGTGCAGTCAGACGACCACGGCCAACAGCTTTCAGACCGAAAGTGCCGAAGCTAACATCCGTACCCTGCGCCAGACCACGGTTGCGGCCTTTGTGCACTTTACGGAATTTTGTACGCTTTGGTTGTAACATCAGCGACGCTCCTTATTTACGGCCTTTACGCTGCTGCTTTTTAGGTTGAGCAGCCGGTTTTTCCGGTTGTTCAACAGCAGCCATACCACCCAGGATCTCACCTTTGAAGATCCATACCTTAACGCCGATTACACCGTAAGTGGTGTGCGCTTCAGAGGTGTTGTAGTCGATGTCAGCACGCAGAGTGTGCAGCGGTACGCGACCTTCACGGTACCATTCGGTACGTGCGATTTCCGCGCCGCCCAGACGGCCGCTAACTTCAACTTTGATACCTTTAGCGCCCAGACGCATTGCGTTCTGTACAGCACGCTTCATAGCACGACGGAACATAACACGACGTTCCAGCTGAGAAGTGATGCTGTCAGCAACCAATTTAGCGTCCAGTTCAGGCTTACGAACTTCAGCGATATTGATCTGTGCAGGAACGCCAGCGATATCCGCTACGACCTTGCGCAGTTTTTCTACGTCTTCGCCTTTCTTACCGATAACGATGCCAGGACGAGCAGTGTGAATAGTCACACGGATGCTCTTCGCTGGACGCTCGATAACGATACGAGATACAGACGCTTTAGCCAGTTCCTTAGTCAGGTACTGACGTACTTTAAAATCGCTGTCCAGGTTGTCAGCGAATTCTTTGGTGTTCGCAAACCAGGTAGAGTTCCATGGTTTTACAATACCCAGGCGAATACCATTAGGATGTACTTTCTGACCCATTGCTAGTCTCCAGAGTCTCAGCGATCGGACACAACCACAGTAATGTGGCTGGTGCGCTTCAGGATGCGATCTGCACGACCTTTCGCACGCGGCATAATGCGCTTCATGCTTGGGCCTTCATCTACGAAAATTTTCGCGACTTTCAGATCGTCGATGTCAGCGCCATCGTTGTGTTCAGCGTTAGCAATGGCAGATTCCAGTACTTTCTTGACCAATACCGCAGCTTTCTTGTTGGTATAGGTCAGGATGTCCAGGGCCTGCGACACTTTCTTACCGCGAATCAGGTCAGCAACAAGGCGAACCTTCTGTGCAGAAGAACGAGCATGGCGATGTTGAGCTAAAGTTTCCATCTCTTCCTCCTACCTTATTTCTTCTTCGCTTTTTTATCAGCAGCGTGGCCGCGATAAGTACGAGTCGGTGCGAATTCACCCAGTTTGTGACCAACCATTTCGTCGGTAACAAAGACTGGAACGTGCTGACGACCATTATGGACAGCGATGGTCAAACCGATCATGTTAGGAAAGATCGTTGAACGACGGGACCAAGTGCGCAGGGGCTTCTTGTCTCCGCTTTCCACCGCTTTCTCTACCTTCTTCAGCAAGTGCAGGTCAATAAAAGGACCTTTCTTGAGAGAACGTGGCATGGCTTATCCTCTAAAATTATTTGCTACGGCGACGTACGATAAATTTATCAGTACGCTTGTTGCTGCGGGTCTTCTTACCTTTGGTCTGAACGCCCCACGGAGTTACCGGGTGCTTACCAAAGTTACGACCTTCACCACCACCATGTGGGTGGTCGACTGGGTTCATCGCAGTACCGCGAACGGTAGGACGAACACCACGCCAGCGTGCAGCACCAGCTTTACCCAGAACGCGCAGCATATGCTCAGCATTGCCAACTTCGCCCAGAGTAGCGCGGCAGTCTGCTTCGACTTTACGCATTTCACCAGAACGCAGACGCAGGGTGACATAAGCACCGTCACGCGCAACGATCTGAACGTAAGTACCAGCGGAACGTGCCAGCTGACCGCCTTTACCTGGTTTCATTTCTACGTTATGAACGGTAGAACCAACCGGGATATTGCGCATTGGCAGGGTGTTGCCTGCTTTGATTGCAGCATCAACGCCAGACTGAATCTGGTCGCCAGCTTTCAGGCCTTTAGGGGCCAGGATGTAACGGCGTTCGCCGTCTTTGTACAGAACCAGCGCGATGTTCGCGGAACGGTTCGGATCGTACTCAAGACGTTCAACAACTGCTGGGATACCGTCTTTGTTGCGTTTGAAGTCAACAATACGATAAGCCTGCTTGTGGCCACCACCGATGTGACGAGTGGTGATACGGCCATTGTTGTTACGACCACCGGATTTGCTGTTTTTTTCCAGCAACGGAGCAAAAGGTTTGCCCTTGTGCAGCTCAGGGTTAACCACTTTAACTACGTGGCGACGACCCGGAGATGTCGGTTTACATTTAACAACTGCCATTGTATTACTCCTCCGACTTACTCAGCGCCGCCAACGAAGTCCAGGTTCTGGCCTTCTTTCAGGGTGACGTAAGCTTTTTTCCAGTCGCTACGACGACCGATACGCTGTCCGTGACGTTTAACTTTCCCTTTAACTACCAGGGTGTTAACGACTTCGACTTCGACTTCAAACAGTTTCTGCACAGCAGCTTTGATCTCTGCTTTGGTCGCGTCTTTAGCAACTTTGAGAACGATGGTGTTTGTTTTTTCCATCGCAGTAGACGCTTTTTCAGAAACGTGCGGTGCGCGAAGCACCTTCAGCAGACGTTCTTCACGAATCATGCCAGCATCTCCTCAACTTGCTTAACAGCATCAGCAGTCATTACGACTTTGTCGAAGGCGATCAGGCTAACCGGGTCGATACCAGTCGCATCGCGTACGTCAACCTTGTGCAGGTTACGTGCGGCCAGGAACAGGTTCTCGTCCAGCTCACCGGTGATGATCAGCACATCTTCCAGAGCCATGTCTTTCAGTTTCTGTGCCAGCAGCTTAGTTTTAGGCGCTTCAACAGAGAACTTCTCGACAACGATCAGACGATCCTGACGTACCAGTTCGGACAGGATGCTTTTCAGCGCGCCGCGGTACATCTTTTTGTTAACTTTTTGACTGTGGTCCTGTGGACGCGCAGCGAAGGTCACGCCACCTGAACGCCAGATCGGGCTCTTGATAGAACCTGAACGCGCACGGCCGGTACCTTTCTGGCGCCATGGCTTTTTGCCAGAACCAGTTACTTCAGCACGAGTCTTCTGAGCACGAGTACCCTGACGAGCACCAGCTGCATAAGCAACAACAACCTGGTGAACCAGCGCTTCGTTGAAATCACGACCGAAGGTAGTTTCGGAAACAGTCAGCGCGCTCTGCGCGTCTTTCAATACTAATTCCATTGCTATCCCCTTACGCCTTCACAGCTGGTTTAACGATCAGGTCGCTACCGGTTGCACCCGGGACCGCACCTTTAACCAGCAGCAGGTTGCGCTCAGCGTCAACACGTACTACGTCCAGGCTCTGAACGGTTACACGTTCGTTACCCAGCTGACCTGCCATTTTCTTGCCTTTGAACACTTTGCCCGGAGTCTGGTTCTGACCGATAGAACCCGGAACACGGTGAGACAAGGAGTTACCGTGAGTAGCGTCCTGGGTACGGAAGTTCCAGCGCTTAACGGTACCAGCAAAACCTTTACCTTTAGAGGTACCGGTTACGTCAACTTTTTTAACGTCAGCAAACAGCTCAACGCTAATGTCCTGACCTACGGTGAACTCTTCGCCTTCAGCAAGACGGAATTCCCACAGACCACGGCCAGCTTCTACGCCAGCTTTAGCGAAGTGACCCGCTTCTGGTTTGGTTACACGGTTAGCTTTTTTAGCACCAGTGGTAACCTGAATAGCGCGGTAGCCATCGTTAGCCAGATCTTTAACCTGAGTAACGCGGTTTGCTTCAACTTCGATTACGGTTACTGGGATAGAAACGCCATCTTCAGTGAAGATGCGGGTCATACCCACTTTTTTACCGACTAAACCAATCATTGTTTCAACCTCTCAATCGCTCGATGACCTGATTAACCCAGGCTGATCTGCACGTCTACACCGGCAGCCAGATCCAGACGCATCAGAGCATCAACGGTTTTCTCAGTTGGCTCAACGATGTCAACCAGACGCTTGTGAGTGCGGATTTCGTACTGATCGCGCGCGTCTTTGTTGACGTGCGGGGAGATCAGAACGGTGAAGCGCTCTTTGCGGGTCGGCAGCGGGATCGGACCACGGACTTGCGCACCAGTGCGCTTAGCAGTCTCGACGATTTCCGCGGTTGATTGATCGATCAGACGATGATCAAACGCTTTAAGGCGGATACGGATTCTTTGGTTCTGCATGAGACCAGAGCTCCAATTATTTTATAAACGAAAATGATTACTCCTCAAACCCATTACGATTGATGGGAGAGTGTAACCGTTCTTACGTAGCCCCCCAATTGGGAGCATTGTTGAGTAACAAAATGAGCTACTCTGGTTCTGATTGAACCCGCCGTCAATTACGACAAGCCCGCGCATTATACGTAAATCAGAGAAAGACGCAAGTGCCGTTTAGAAATTAAGCGTCAAAGGCTCAGTATGCGTAGGACTGCGCAACTTTTTACGCCGTATATCCTTTCTGAATTTTTTATTTGAAGCCGCTACGCAATTGCTGTTTTTGTGCATTGCCGGACAGGCAGATTGTAACGAGTATGCGCTCAAAACCTTTTGAGGCCTTTTCCATGCTAACCACCCTCCCCTTCCTGATGATCTATTTTTCTCTGACGGCCTTACTCGTACGCGCTGATATTCGCGACGGTTTACTGCCCGATAAATTTATCTGCCCGCTGCTCTGGACGGGCCTGCTCTACCAGGTCTTTATCCATCCTGATTTTCTGCCGAGTGCCGTAATGGGAGCGGTGGCTGGATATCTTGGTTTTGCCACGATTTACTGGGGCTATCGGCTTATCTGCCGGCGGGAAGGAATGGGATATGGCGATGTGAAGTATCTGGCAGGACTTGGTGCGTGGCATGGCTGGTGCATACTGCCTACGCTGGCGTTACTCGCCGCGCTTATGGCGCTGCTTTGCATTCTTGTTTTTTCATTTCTCACCTCAGATAAAGGAGCACTAAAAAACCCACTGCCTTTTGGACCATTTCTGGCAGCAGCGGGTTTATGCGTTGGATGGGAAAATCTGATTAATTTTCCACTTTGATCTGAGACTGTAGGTAGTTCTGAAGGCCAATTTTGCTAATGAGATCCAGCTCGGTTTCCAGCCAGTCAATGTGGCCTTCTTCATCGGCAAGGATCTGGATCATCATATCGCGGCTCACATAGTCATGGACGCTGTCAGCATAAGCAATGGCTTCGCGCAGATCTTTCGCACCTTCCAGCTCCAGCCGGAGGTCAGAACGCAGCATCTCTTCGACATCCTCACCGATGCCCAGCTTGCCGAGATCCTGCAGGTTTGGGATGCCTTCAAGGAATAAGATACGCTCGATGTATTTATCGGCGTGTTTCATCTCATCTATAGACTCATGGTACTCAACGTCATTCAGACGTGTCAGACCCCAGTTTTTAAACATTCTCGCGTGAAGAAAGTACTGGTTGATTGCGACAAGCTCATTTCCCAATAATTTATTGAGATAACTTATGATTTTAACATCACCTTTCATTATATAGTCCCTCCGCTTCCACTCATTGAAGCGTAGAACGGGCTACGGGGATGTCAAAAAAAAGATAGAGGCTTACGCGATCTCTTTGAATTCCGGGATCTGCATCAGTTCGTCCTGCATGATCTCACGCGCTGCGCGAACGCATTTACCGCATTGATTTCCCACCGGAACAAATTTGCGAAGCTGCTGGAAAGATTGTGGCTGAAACTGGCGAACGGCCTGACGAATTTTCTTGTCGCTTACACCATTACATAAACAAACGTACATAGAGACTCCCGTTCAAAATATGCGCAAAGTGTAAGTGAGAATGGTTATGATTACAATAGCACATACGCCAGGATACGGGCCGGGAGCGGGTAAAAAATGCGAAATTTTGTGACAAGGAAAGGTACAGAAAACAAAAAAGGACGCCGAAGCGTCCTTTTTTGTTCAGGGATAATTAATTAGCCCAGAACTTTAGCAACAACGCCC
>NZ_JADCLF010000027.1:0-7625 GCF_014982345.1 Enterobacter cloacae complex sp. P1B
CCCTGGCCCCGAACCACCTGAAAACGCCGTCGCCAGCCTGGACAGAACGGCATATCAGGAAAAAATGTCCAGTGGAGGAATTCCGGTGAACGGAGTTTTTTTATTCACTTTGGCGAGGTTTAAATTCCTGATTGTTTCTTAGCAAATTCCTCAACGAACAATTTACCCTGCCTGCTTCTGGTGAAATCCCCCGATAACAGCTCAGCCGCACTACCAAACGTGGAATTTTTCTCATACTGCATAATTTCACGGCCATCTCTAAAAATATTGTAAGTTCGTTGGGTAACTAAGTATGAGACATCACCAAGCTGTGTAACAGATAGGGTGAATTTCTTATTACCCTTGGTGTTGATATTTGTATTCTCAAAAATGACTAACATGGTGAACCCTGTTCAGTTTGTTTTTATCATGCAGCTTCATGTTGTCGTGCAGCCATACCGGACGCCATGGCCAGGTACTGTACTTCACCTGCACAGCTCATGCGGGCAGTATACAAAACAAGATACAGAGCGCTCCACCACCGCAATCTGATCAGCTGGGCCTCTAACGTCCTGGCAAGTAAAGAATGAAACTTTTTCTGGCTGATAACCCTGATATCTCGTCTGGCCTGGACTGTCTCCATTGTTTGGTGCCCGGATAACCCCATCCTGTGGAGTGTCTGTCCGCGCTGCATCATTCGATCATACATCGCAGCTTTGCCGGCAGCGATTTGAACGGCTCCAAAGCGCAGGTAGTACTGGGCAGCACTGCCCGGAGTGCAGCCTCCGTTACGAATTTTATCCTGCAGGTACTCATATTCGCTCCAGACGATGAATGCAGCCGCCTCTTCATCTACCGAAAGTTCAGGCTCCTGGCAAAACGCCACCACTCTTTTATCACCATCAGCAGTACGTATAACGCGTGCAGCCCGACCGTCATCTCCGCCATCGAAGTACGCCATCTCAGCAACAGGATCCGCGAGTCCTGAAAACAGAGACCCGTCTCCCCAGCGACCTACTTTTACCCATAACGGGGCCGGTATAGGACTGCGCGGAACCGGCAACATTGCAGGTTCATCATCAAGCAGATCAAGTTGGCCATGAGTCCACACCTGATGAAAGATATCCAGGGCCCGATGCGGGGAACTATTGAAATGGTGGAATCCCCACATGAAATCGATATGAACCAGAGCTGCTTCTGACACAATCCTGAACTGTGGCTCAGCCATTCTGAGATTTTCCTCGCTGTGTTCAAGCTCTCCTGACATCAGCTTTTCATAGACCTCATTTGCCCGTCGCTGCTCCACATAATCAACGCTGCAGCAGATATGAAGCAGGCGTTCCAGGAAGGCCGGAGAATATACATCAGGCTGAAGCTTAATATACCCGCGGCCGTAAAGTGTCCTCCCAACAGGGTGCCGGTCCTCCCATGCATATCTTCGCTTCGCAAGATAGCTTTGAATACGGCTCAGATACTTCATATAGCCATACCTCTCTTCATCAGAAGCAAGGAGATTCTGCATGGACTTATCAAGACCAACAGCCTGGCAGCTCCAGCACCCGAACCTGGCTCCGCATGCACCGCTGCTTTTTTTGTCTGCCAGCGTCCATACACATTCGCCGGTCGCCGCCCGGTACATTTCAGCTGTTTCGAGATTGTCAGAGAGATAACTTGGCAAAGGATACCTGGGATCTGCACCAGACATAAGCAGGTAATCCCAGACGTCAGATACCAGCCAGTTCTTCACCGGATAGAGTTCGCCACCCTGCCGCCCTTTCACGACGCTGTCAGAGCGCCCCTTCTTTTTGGCAATGTTACCGGCTCTGATCTTGCTTTCCGCGTCCCTGCTCCCGAGCATGAGGCAGATAGGACCTTTGATACCACGCTCGCTGATAAAAGCAGATTTAGCTCTTCGCGCGGATTCTATTTTGAGCTCGTGGGAGCACTGTCTGGCGCTGCTGTTGGTGAAGGTGGGCAGCCCACGCCCGGTCAGGATCCTGCCTGTCCAGCTGGAGGTCATACATGGACGGGCAATGACAACACTGAGAGGTAACTGCTCAGCTTCAATGAACCGTTCCAGAGCTGCGAGTTTCTTTCTGGCCAGCCACGAAACTTCAGGATTTTCCACACCGGTATCGGTATGAAGTATGAAATGGTTACGGCTTGTCATCTTGCCGTTACGTACCGCCCTGACGAGAGCGATAAGAAACAGATGAAGGAGAACCTCTGAATCCTTTCCGCTGGAGTAACCGAGCATCATAGTCCAGCCCTCAGTGATGGCCTTATAGATCGAGGTAACGGAATCAGCTGCAAGCTCACCAACGCTCACTCTGCCTGCCTCGGAAAACTGAAGGTCCTGATGCTGACGCAAAACGTTAAGCGAATCGTCCCACTTATCATTTTTGAATATGATGTTGGTGTTTTTAAATCCAAACATAGTGTTCTCCTCCCGAATGACGGCGGGTGTCCGAATAAGCAGTTAAACCGAAAATGAGTTAGACAGAATCGCTTCAACCACCCGTGAAGCTGCTGCACGTTGACCACGTATACTGGTTATGATCTTCCCTGTCTCAGCGCTCACGCACAGGCCAGTCCATTTCGCGTAAAGGAAAAAATCATCCCGTTCCCGGCGAGTTGTTTTCGTGGCCATGTCTGACATGCGGCGACAAAGCTCAGCAACACTCATTTGCTCAAGCAGTTCCTGGACGGCAAACCCAAAACCGTTAATTAACACGCCAGTAAAAGTCAGCCACTCGCTTGAGTACTCACTGTACTCAGTACTCACAACATCATTAAGGCCAGTAAACGCAACCCAGGCTCGCCAGACGGCGTTAAGGTCATCGCGAAGAGCAACAGTGTCTGCATCCTCAGTAAACCGTATGAAGCGCCCTGAGGCGTCGCAGAGAGCCTTAAAGGACAACCATGCGCCATTCCTGCCGGTGATATTGGTTCGTTCAAAATCAGTTTTGCTGAAAAGCGTCGGGTTAGCTTCAACCACCTCCTTGACCAGCTGGCTCAGACCATTGGTGTGATCGTAGGCGAGGTTGATTGCGGCATTAGGCTTAGAAGCATTGCCATTGATATCTGAGAAAAACTGTTGGTGCGTTAACAGAGGCTGATTAACCGACAGCTCGAGGGTGACTGTCTCAGTGTGTAAATTGGCAAATTGTCTGCACACTTCCATGATACCTGCGTTGCGGTGCTGGCCATCAAACAGACTGATTTTTGCACTCATGGGTATAGTGATCGTCCCAAACCCTGAATATTCCGGTGATGGGGTGATCACAACGTCACCGGCAATATTTCCAATCAATGGAGGTATGATGTAGTCCTTGCTCTCCTGCAATGCAGTGGAAACGTAACTGGCAAAAGCCCCGGCCCTGCGGATGTTAAGTTCACGCTGCGCACGTTTTAAAGTATGAGCGGAATTATCAGCAGCAATTACACGCATAAGTTCTTCAAAATTGATACTGAGGGTAATAACAATACGTCCCCCCTGGTTGCCAATAAGACAAGGGTAAGTAAAAGTATTCAGATTAACGTTGTTCATGATATCTCCTGTGAAGCTTTCAGAGGCCGTCGTGACAAAAACGGCCTTTTAAACTTGAACTGATGTAATTAATTAAGATTTATAAAAAGAAACCAGCGACTCATATAATGCATACGCATCGCTTGAACACACCATTTTCGCGTAATCATGCAGAATTTCGAAATGAGCCATCATACGTTCTACTTCGGTATCACAAACTTTCGCAGCCCTAAGAACAATCACAAGAAAAAGCTGAGTGATAATAATCCCAAACTCAGTTTCATTCACAGCAACGAAACTTTCCTGATTGGCTGACATAACAGTATAAAGCGCCAGTTCTGCCGGGACAAAAAAACCATAGTGGTTATTCAGCTCACAATAATTAAATGTTGTATTCCACACCGAAAATAAATTATCGTCGATGAGATGCATAATAATTTGAGGAGCATATTTAGAAAAGCGACCGAAAGCTAATGCAGTCGCATGGGACATGGCAGTAGTGCCAACATGAGTAGTTAAGATTTGCATGAGAAAACTCGATCCCGAATTACGGCGGGCGTCCGGTGGAAAACATTTTCCATGTAAATATAATATCAAAACCGCATACTTTTGACCAGGGCAATAATAATAAAAAACAAAATATTTAACGGCTCTGATGCTGAAGCGTCAATAAGTAAATCGTGGGGCCCCGCTTGTGGGTTCCGATTTAGTTGTTGAAGCCACTACCTGTAATTAACCTTATATAGGGGGGTTGGTGTCCACAGGATGCCAACCCCCATGATAAGCGTAATTAATTAAACCTGGCCCTGTTGTGGGCACGTTCGTGAATACCTGAATCGGCCTCCATGACCTCTTCCTCCATAAGGGAAGTACCTCTGGGAGGAGTATCTTCATTCATAGCAGTAATGGGCTGGAAGAGTTCTTTTATATTAGCAGAATGAAGTGTGGGAGAAATACCACTTAGATGCCCTGATGACAGCTGAAGTTCGGTTAAACGATCCGGGGCCAGGGGATTGACAGATTGCGCATTAAATTTTTTAACTGATTCAGTGAAATCACCAATTACCGCATCACCGGGAAAGTCATTTACCGTTGTCCAGAAATCAGACGTCACAAGCTTCAGTTCGATTTGTACTATCTCGTCCCTGATTTGCCGGCAGGTGTCGTAATTATCGGCCCGCTGATTTTCCGGAAGCTCTTTGTTGAGACGTGCCTTTTTATCATGAAGTTCATGATACTCAGCATCAGTCAGAGGTTCGGGAACAACGTATGCCTGTTTATCATACTGCCAGAACCCGGCAAACAAAGGATCTCCTATTGGATTATAGACAGTAAATAACCTGGGACTGTAGTACCCGGGCAAGGGATCATGCCCATCGTAATGGTTCTGATTAGTTTCAACAGTTTCTTTATGAAACTTCTCAACAAGTGCCAAAGCTTCCTGAATCGTATTGGCGCCCTCACCTATCTCGAACTCGATTTCTGCATTGTATGTAGAGTAACCATCATCATCAACGCACGTGTGCCAGCCTTCCACCATGACACGTAGTTCCTTGTCTTTACGTATTTCATTAATCCGAGCATCATCCTGAATTTTCAGCGACTTGGCTATAATATCTTCAACAACTGGATAATCCTCACCAGGTTTACCCTCATTACGCATTGTCCAGAAGATTTCTGCGTCTGGCCGGTTTTCACATAGTTTCGCATTGAGGTTCTCAACAGCGTTAGAGATAGATAATGCAAGACCGTAATTAAATTTACTGTCGACAGCACCGGCCCTAAACAAAGCGCCAAACTGACCTACAGAAGTACCCAGCCGTGACTCACATTCAACAGCATTAATCAGACTCGCATCATAAAGCGCTCTGATTACATCAATCTCGCCTTCAATCCTGGCAAGCTCTATAGAATTATTGATATTCATTTTAACAGTCCCCCGACACGAAGCTTATGGTTTCATTTGTGATTTGGCCGCGACACCTTGCTCACCGGCCCCTGTATAACCGCAGTTTTCTTTTATTGCATTCATAACATCGGTTTTCTGGCGCATCGCCTCGAGGGCTTTGTCCACAATATCGTAATAGGCATTACGGTCGTCCTTCGGAATCGCTAATTCAGCCACATAGGAAGAGGCGTCTTCCAGGGCAAACAGTTCAACGATTCTTTCCTTATTCTCGTTCATCCAGTTTTTGTACTGTTTACCTGAAGCGAGGAAAGCTTTGCTCTTATTTTCTTTTTCAATGAACTTTATTGATTCTTTGCTTTCAGCGCTATCAGGATCGTTTCCTTTTAATTTATTGGCGATGAAAGGGTCACTTGTAAGGATAAGTACGTCATTATCATTAATGTTTCCCAGTATTTTATCGAATCGTGCTTCCTGCTCACTTCTGTCATTCATCGCCCCCTGTGTAACTGTGTTGAATAACTCATTCATAACCTTACCCTTCGTTTCCATAAACCCTCCGTCATGAAACCACAAAATTTATCATCGAATACGTATTATATGTAATTTGTGAGCAATGGTCACGTACTCGTAGTGCACAAAACACCCTGATTAGAGGTGGGTTGACTTGTCTGATCAAAGGAGCTAGCTTGCATAGCACACGCTCAGAAGCCTGCATCAGCAACCAGCACAACTTATTAAGTCCGACGGTTTAGTCAGATGTCAGTTACCAATGGTGAAAGTATCTAGGTAAAGCATCGGTTCGAGAAATCAGGCAGAACAGATCTAGAAGCTGTAAAAAAGGCTCCTGTAGGAGCCTTTTTTTGCTATCGCTTCTGTCGCAAACGCTGTTTTTAATTCAGTCCAGTGAATGTTCACCACGAATCTTTGTATCATAAATTTTCTGAATAAGAATTTCTTGAGTAATATTTCGTACAGCCCGACGCGTTCCCCAGAAGTAAATGATTAACATTGCATAGTGAAAAGTTGTTGCGTTTAGTTCAATATAAATGACAAGTTCATTTGAATTTTCTGGGTTAAAACGTATTAATTCATTTTTATCATCAGTAAATGGTTCCTTGACCCAGGCACTCAGTTGATTAGTGTCATCAAGAGGCGCTGACTGTATTATTCGAATAGCCCTGCGTAAGGTTGGTAAATACCCATAAAATATTGGATTACCGTCGGCACTATCCCATCTGGTCTTTAAGTCTATGACAGGGTTCATCCGAGGATGCTCGACCGGGTATCTTAATGCCCGTTCAACCTTAGGAACCAAATTCAATATTTCTCTGTCATATTCCTTCCATCTGACACGATCACGTAAAACCTCCTTTATTTTTTGATGCCAGAATTTATGAGCTGCTGATTTATCATCAAGCATTCTGATTGATTCACTGAAATTATCGTTCATACATTTTTCACCACTTTAAAAGCTAAACCGCCATTGACCTCCAAATCAACCCTTTCTTTTCGGGTGCTCCGGACCATGAAGGTTTTATTTACAGGTGCATATGCTCCACCTGCTGCATAAACAATCTGAATATAGTTCCTTGCGTCATTAAAGGCTGTTTCGCGTATTTTGGCATCACCGCTCTCCAGTTTGGATTCTAAGTCCTGAAGCATTATGTTCCCCTCTTCTGTTGAAGGGGGTATGGGAGCAGCCCAGGGAACTGACTCCTCCAGTTTTTGTCCCTGAGCCTGAAACCTTCCCCTGTGTGGCTGTTTGGCTGTATTTTTAGCATTTTTTGGTTTCTTTGCCATTGTCTAATCCCATTATGATAATGATAAATACCTTTTAGTAATTTCCGCTGCCGTTTTCTCCATGCTGGGGTAGACGGTACTTTCGGATATATTAAGTTGTGCCAGATCTTTCAGAATTTCTTTTTTGTTTGTTATTTCAACTCTCTTAAGAGGGAAGTCTGCATCCGTCTCCGGTAAAATTGGGTCAAGACCGAACAAAAGGAATGCTCCCGACTGAGACTGTATACGTTCATTATTAACTTTAGCTTTAAGGAAAAGAACCTTTTTTAAATCCTCTAATTTTATTCTGTTCCTGAAATAAGATTTTTCATTCTGAATAAGGTCTGCGAGTTTATCAGTGAGAAAAGATAGTTCAACCGTATCTTTCCTTGCATCAATGGAAGATAATTTTTCAAGCTCTTCATATGA
>NZ_JADCLF010000028.1:0-1297 GCF_014982345.1 Enterobacter cloacae complex sp. P1B
TGCCTGTACGGCAGTGAACTTACGCTGCCGATCATAGCTCAAAGCGAGGCGTTTCTAAGCTGCCTGTACGGCAGTGAACACACTGACAACAGGGTCGGGGGAGGTAATAAGTTTTCTAAGCTGCCTGTACGGCAGTGAACTTCAAAAATGCGGCTTGCGATTGAGCGTCTGATTTTCTAAGCTGCCTGTACGGCAGTGAACGTGGCGGTTGCGTGCTCCGGATAATCTGCTTATTTTCTAAGCTGCCTGTACGGCAGTGAACTCGACGAGAGCCTGAAGAACAAAATCGGGAATTTTCTAAGCTGCCTGTACGGCAGTGAACGACCTTGCCGTTGTCGCCAGGGATCATGTACTTTTCTAAGCTGCCTGTACGGCAGTGAACTCAAATCACACACTCATACCACTATGTTCTCATTTCTAAGCTGCCTGTACGGCAGTGAACTGAAAGGAAACAACGCCATCTTATTGTTAGCAAATAAAATAATCAACTTTTACGCCTAAAACCCTTTTTTCTGGAACGTAAATCCGCACTATATAAATCAATATGTTACGTAAGCATCAGAAAAAAGGGTATAAACCAATGGCGTCAGAATAACGCCCCCGACGCCCTGGATTGCACTCAGGAAATAATGTGAATTACCGTTTCTTCACGTTGAGGCGCAACAACATCTGCGGCCATAGAATGCGTAATGTCATGGAGCAGTCCTGTAAGATGCGGCAGCATGTCGCGGTCAAAATGCGACACCAGCAGCACATGATTCAACGCCCGGCAGTAGTCACATTTCGTTTCGGTATCTTCCAGCAGCCACTCTTTTTGTCGCGGTTGTTCCGCTTCGTCCTCAAATTCCACCACTTGAAAATCACGCATGGATTCCGTGAGGCCGGTTTTAACTTCTTCCAGATAAGCCCCGAGGCAACGGCATACGGGCTGCGTTTGGGGGAGTGATTTGCAGTCGAGCAGGATTTCGGTGAGCAGTTTGCAGCGCTGGGCAAGGGTTGGGAGATCGGGGTTGAGGGAGAGCTCGCTGTAGAAATGGACGAGGTTGTTTTCTGTATTCATTGGGTAATTCCTTCACACACTTTGAATTTACCACCGCAGGAAACGCCAATTTGCTGGCGGCGGACGAAAAGGAATTGGCGTACCAGTGTGTGTGCTACTGGCGCTTCAAAAGAAGCTTCCGATTCGCCCGCCAGATGCAGAATTATACCCTTTTCCTTAGGGCGAACGAAGCCTGCAGCATTACTGCTGCTCACACACTTTCAGGACGCCAATCCCGGCACCTGATTTTGCAGGTGC
>NZ_JADCLF010000028.1:1341-1953 GCF_014982345.1 Enterobacter cloacae complex sp. P1B
GGCACCTGATTTTGCAGGTGCGCCGCCATTTTATTACTGTGTATTTATCCAGCAACTGACTTCGAAAGAAACTGGAAAGCGCCTCGCAAAATTCCTCTGCAGCCACATGCTCTCCCCCCTCTCCTACAACAAAGGACGTCCAAAAAGAACAAATAATAATGTAATTTAAGTGAGAGAGGTGCAGGACGGGTTGGAATGCGTGATTACTTCTCCGGACGCACTTTGAAATCGGAAAATAAGCCAATCAAAATAATAAACAACTGATAATCCAGTTTTATATTCACCACATTAATTATTTAAGTCCATTCATCCATCAAGATGATAAAGAGTAATCTTTTTCCTATTTAACAAAAGTGAGAGCATGATCACTTGATCAAATGTTTTCGTATAAGAAGATAAACGCATTAAACTAAAGGAATATATTATGTATTACAGCGAAGAAATCATTAGGAAAATTGGAACCGATAAAGAGCTAGCAGTGCGATTAGATAAAGCGTTAGCTGGAGTTAAAGAGGGGGTCGTAGATTATTTAAATGGTCTGGAGGATGGCGTAACACGATTACTTTATTATACTTCTTGTCTTACAGACAATTATCAAGATGTGTGTAATAA
>NZ_JADCLF010000029.1:0-368 GCF_014982345.1 Enterobacter cloacae complex sp. P1B
GCGGCAGAGACCGCCGTTTTTTCCCCGAAGGTGACCTGCACCTGGTTAACCTTATTTTTTTAATTATATGGCGTCCTTCGAGTGCTTCTAATGTTTTTTCGTCGGCAGCATCTGTCCATAAGTATGGGCGTCTGGACGACAGGTCCACAGGGTGCGCGTGTACGGATGCGTCGCCTGCGGGAGCCGGTTCGCCGCCATCTCATCGACCTTTTCACCCTGATACATCACCAGCACGCGGTCGCAGTGCTCCGCCACCAGCGGCAGATCGTGGCTGATTAACAGCATCGCCATCTGGCGTTCTTCGCACTGCTGTACCAGCAGCTCGAGGATCTGGTTGCGCAGGCGGGCGTCCAGCGCGGAGGTCGGTT
>NZ_JADCLF010000003.1:0-47414 GCF_014982345.1 Enterobacter cloacae complex sp. P1B
ATGGAGGCGCATTATAGGGAGCTGCCGAGGAATGACAAGCGGAAATATGCATTTTTATTTCGACCGCTCACCTTTTCGCCAAAAAGGCTATTTCTGATGCTTTTTTATCTCTTTTGGCAGCTCTGCCAGACTATTAATCACCCAATCCGCTGCACTTTCTGCTTCTGGTGTTACGGGCTTACCGGTACGCACTAATATTTTGGTACCCACTCCCGCCGCTGCCGCTGCCTGCATATCTTCCAGCTTATCGCCCACCATATAAGAAGCAGCCATATCAATGTGCAAGAACTCCTGCGCAGAGTTAAACATGCCCGGATGCGGTTTACGGCAGTCACAGGTCTGACGATACTCTTCTACCGTTCCCTGCGGGTGGTGCGGGCAGTAGTAAATGCCATCAAGATCGACCCCACGATCGGCCAGCGACCAGTCCATCCATTCCGTCAGCGTCTCAAACTGCGCTTCGGTGAACTTACCACGCGCGATGCCGGACTGGTTCGTTACGACCACCAGCGCATAGCCCATCTCTTTTAGCTGGCGCATTGCCTCTATAACGCCGTCGATAAATTCGAATTCATCGATCTCATGCACATAACCGTGATCCACATTAATCGTGCCATCACGGTCGAGAAAAATTGCGGGTACTGATTTTGCCACCGGTTTGCTCCTGAAAAAGGCCTGTTGAGCTAGTATCTCATGAATCGCAGCGCAATAAAGTGCTCATCGTACAGAGTTGGATTGATTTAGACGTCTGGATGCCTTAACATCCGTTTTGTTTACGGTCATCACCCGTATCTGGCAGAAGAAAATGCCACGGCTAACTTACATACGATAAAAATAATCTAATGATTAAACTTTCCAATATCACCAAAGTGTTCCAGCAGGGGCACCGAACCATTCAGGCGCTGAACAACGTCAGCCTGCATGTTCCTGCTGGTCAAATTTATGGCGTCATTGGCGCATCGGGTGCGGGTAAAAGCACGCTGATCCGTTGTGTTAACCTGCTTGAGCGCCCAACCCAGGGCAGCGTAGAAGTAGGCGGTCAGGAACTTACCGCCCTTTCAGAAAAAGAACTCACCAAAGCGCGCCGTCAAATTGGCATGATCTTCCAGCACTTTAACCTGCTGGCTTCCCGCACGGTGTTCGGCAACGTCGCCTTACCGCTGGAGCTGGATAACACGCCGAAAGAAGAAGTGAAGCGTCGCGTTACCGAACTGCTCGACCTCGTGGGTCTGGGTGATAAGCATGATAGCTACCCGGCAAATCTGTCCGGTGGGCAGAAGCAGCGTGTTGCTATTGCTCGCGCGCTGGCCAGCAACCCAAAAGTACTGCTGTGCGACGAAGCTACCAGCGCACTGGATCCGGCCACCACACGTTCTATTCTGGAACTGCTGAAGGACATTAACCGTCGCCTGGGCCTGACGATCCTCCTTATTACGCACGAGATGGACGTGGTGAAACGCATCTGCGACTGCGTGGCGGTCATTAGCAACGGTGAACTGATCGAGCAAGACACGGTAAGCGAAGTATTTTCCCATCCGAAAACGCCGCTGGCGCAGCAGTTTATTCAGTCCACGCTGCATCTGGATATTCCAGAAGATTATCTGGAGCGTTTGAAAACCGAGGCAACGGCGGACAGCGTCCCGATGTTGCGTATGGAATTCACCGGTCAGTCCGTTGATGCCCCTCTGCTTTCCGAAACCGCGCGTCGCTTTAACGTGAACAACAACATTATTAGCGCGCAGATGGATTACGCCGGTGGCGTGAAGTTCGGCATCATGCTGACGGAAATGCACGGCACTCAAGAAGAAACCCAGACCGCAATCGCCTGGCTGCAAGAACATCATGTAAAAGTAGAGGTACTGGGTTATGTCTGAGCCGATGATGTGGCTACTGGTTCGCGGCGTTTGGGAAACGCTGGCAATGACCTTTGTATCGGGTTTCTTTGGTTTTGTGATTGGCCTGCCGGTAGGCGTACTGCTGTACGTGACGCGTCCGGGTCAAATCATTGAGAACGCAAAGCTCTACCGTACGCTCTCCGCGCTGGTGAATATCTTCCGTTCCATCCCGTTTATTATTCTGCTGGTGTGGATGATTCCGTTTACCCGCGTGATCGTCGGCACATCGATTGGTCTGCAGGCGGCTATCGTTCCGCTGACCGTAGGCGCTGCGCCGTTTATCGCCCGTATGGTGGAGAACGCCCTGCTGGAGATCCCAACCGGTTTGATTGAAGCTTCTCGTGCAATGGGGGCAACACCTATGCAGATCGTCCGCAAGGTTCTGCTGCCTGAAGCACTGCCGGGCCTGGTGAACGCGGCAACGATTACGCTTATTACTCTGGTAGGGTATTCCGCGATGGGCGGTGCAGTTGGCGCTGGCGGTTTAGGACAGATTGGTTATCAGTACGGCTATATTGGATATAACGCTACCGTGATGAACACCGTTCTGGTATTGCTGGTTGTTCTGGTTTACTTAATCCAGTTCTCTGGCGATCGCATCGTCCGGGCGGTTACTCACAAATAACGTTACACACAACACAAACTCGACGAGTTAAGGATAAAACATGGCGTTTAAATTAAAGACCTTTGCAGCAGTAGGCGCGCTGATTGGATCTCTGGCACTGGTGGGTTGCGGTCAGGACGAAAAAGATCCAAACCATATTAAAGTGGGCGTTATCGTAGGTGCAGAACAGCAGGTTGCTGAAGTTGCTCAGAAAGTGGCGAAAGAAAAATACGGTCTGGACGTTGAGCTCGTAACCTTCAACGATTACGTTCTGCCGAACGAAGCGCTGAGCAAAGGCGATATCGACGCCAACGCCTTCCAGCATAAGCCATACCTGGATCAGCAGATCAAAGATCGCGGCTATAAGCTGGTTGGCGTGGGTAACACCTTCGTCTACCCGATTGCAGGCTACTCCAAGAAAATTAAATCGCTGGACGAACTGCAGCCGGGTTCTCAGGTAGCCGTGCCTAACGATCCAACCAACCTCGGACGCTCCCTGCTGCTGCTGCAGAAAGTGGGCCTGATCAAACTGAAAGACGGCGTTGGCCTGCTGCCAACCGTTCTGGATGTCACCGAGAACCCGAAAAATCTGAAAATTGTTGAACTGGAAGCACCGCAGCTGCCGCGTTCTCTGGACGATGCGCAGATCGCCCTGGCCGTTATCAACACCACTTACGCCAGCCAGATTGGCCTGACACCAGCGAAAGACGGTATCTTCGTTGAAGATAAAGACTCTCCGTACGTTAACCTGATCGTGACTCGCGAAGATAACAAAGACGCGGAAAACGTGAAGAAGTTCGTCCAGGCCTATCAGTCAGACGAAGTTTACCAGGAAGCCAACAAAGTGTTTAACGGCGGCGCTGTTAAAGGCTGGTAATCTCACCTCAGTGTAATATCATCAGGACGGGCTTATGCCCGTCTTGTCATTTGTGCAGTCACCTGATTCAATATCTGACGTTTTGATTATCCATTGAGGAATTATTATGCGTGCTTTACCGATCTGTCTTTTAGCACTCATGCTGAGCGGCTGTTCTATGCTAAGCAGATCTCCTGTTGAACCCGTTCAAAGCACGGCAACCCCGCCAAAAACAGAGCCTGCAAAACCGAAAGTGGTTCGCCCTGCGCCGGTTCGCATTATCACCAAGGCTGACGAACTGGTCGGCAAACCGTTCCGTGAACTGGGTGAAGTGAGCGGTGAATCCTGTCAGGCAACCAATCAGGACTCTCCACCGAATATCCCGACTGCGCGTAAACGCATGCAGATTAACGCCGCAAAAATGAAAGCTAACGCGGTGCTGCTGCACAGCTGCGAAGTCACCAGCGGCACGCCGGGCTGCTACCGTCAGGCGGTTTGCATCGGTTCTGCGCTGAACATTACGGCGAAATGAGTGCATTTCAGTTTGAGCAAATAGGCGTTATCCACTCTCCGTATAAAGAGAAGTTCGCCGTGCCCCGCCAGCCCGGTCTGGTCACCAGCGGCAGCGGCGAGCTTCATCTTCAGGCACCTTATAACCAGGCCGATGCGGTACGCGGGCTCGAGTCTTTCAGTCACTTATGGGTGGTATTTGTTTTTCACCAGACAATGGAAGGCGGCTGGCGTCCCACCGTGCGTCCCCCGCGCCTGGGCGGAAATGCGAGAATGGGCGTGTTTGCGACTCGTTCGACCTTCCGCCCCAATCCGATCGGGATGTCGCTGGTTGAACTGAAAGGCATACGTTGCCAGAAGGATCAGGTCATCCTTGAGCTGGGCAGCCTGGACCTGGTTGACGGCACGCCAGTTATCGACATTAAACCCTATTTGCCTTTCGCCGAATCCCTCCCGAATGCGCGTGCAAGCTACGCTCAGGACGCACCGCAGGCGGATATGCCAGTCTCGTTTACGCCTGAGATAGCCTTACAGCTGGGTCAGCTGGAGAAACGCTATCCTCGCTTACGGCATTTCATCACTGAAGTTCTGGCACAGGACCCCCGTCCGGCCTACCGTAAAGAAGAGGAAGCAGGAAAGACGTACGCCGTCTGGCTGCTGGATTTTAACGTGCGCTGGCGCGTCACTGGGGCAGGTTTCGAAGTGTTTGCCCTTGAACCCAGGTAATTTTGTTCTCCTCTCTTTTGGCATCTTTGCCACACTGGTAAACTAAACCACTTTTTTTGTGTCAGGCTGGCGTTTCAGCCTGTTCCAATCGTCGAAATGGAACCGTAACAACATGCGTACTAGCCAATATCTGCTCTCCACTCTGAAGGAGACACCTGCCGACGCCGAAGTAATCAGCCATCAGCTGATGCTGCGCGCCGGGATGATCCGCAAGCTGGCCTCCGGGTTATACACCTGGCTGCCGACCGGCGTGCGCGTCCTGAAAAAAGTCGAAAACATCGTGCGTGAAGAGATGAACAACGCCGGTGCTATCGAGGTGTCCATGCCCGTGGTTCAGCCCGCTGACCTGTGGCAGGAGAGCGGTCGTTGGGAGCAATATGGCCCAGAACTGCTGCGCTTCGTCGATCGCGGCGAGCGTCCGTTCGTTCTCGGTCCAACGCATGAAGAAGTCATTACCGATCTGATTCGTAATGAGCTGAGCTCTTACAAACAGCTGCCGCTGAACTTCTTCCAGATCCAGACCAAGTTCCGTGACGAAGTGCGCCCACGTTTCGGCGTGATGCGCTCTCGCGAATTCCTGATGAAAGATGCCTACTCTTTCCATACGTCACAGGAATCGCTGCAAGAGACCTACGACAAAATGTACGAGGCTTACAGCAAAATCTTCTCCCGCATGGGTCTGGATTTCCGCGCTGTGCAGGCTGATACCGGCTCCATCGGCGGTAGCGCGTCCCATGAGTTCCAGGTTCTGGCGCAGAGCGGTGAAGACGATGTGATCTTCTCTGACTCTTCAGACTACGCGGCGAACATCGAATTTGCAGAAGCGCTGGCACCAAAAGAACCTCGCGGCGCGGCAACGCAAGAGATGACGCTGGTTGATACGCCAAATGCGAAAACCATCGCCGAGCTGGTTGAGCAGTTCAGTCTGCCAGTCGAAAAAACCGTGAAAACGCTGCTGGTGAAATCCACCGAAGGCAGCGCTTACCCGCTGGTTGCCCTGCTGGTGCGTGGCGATCATGAACTGAACGAAGTGAAAGCGGAAAAGCTGCCGCAGGTCGCCAGCCCGTTGACGTTCGCCACGGAAGCGGAAATCCGCGCCGTCGTGAATGCCGGCCCAGGCTCTCTCGGTCCGGTGAATATGCCGGTTCCTGTCGTTATTGACCGCACGGTTGCTGCAATGAGCGACTTCTCCGCGGGTGCTAACATCGACGGTAAACATTACTTCGGCATCAACTGGGATCGCGACGTAGCGACCCCAGAAGTGGCAGACATCCGTAACGTGGTTGCAGGCGACCCAAGCCCGGACGGCCAGGGTACGCTGATGATCAAGCGCGGTATCGAAGTGGGCCACATCTTCCAGCTGGGTGATAAATACTCTCGTGCGCTGAACGCCGCCGTTCAGGGTGAAGATGGCCGTAACCAGATCCTGACCATGGGCTGCTACGGTATCGGGGTAACGCGCGTGGTGGCTGCGGCCATCGAGCAGAACTACGACGAGCGCGGCATCGTCTGGCCGGACAACATCGCGCCGTTCCAGGTGGCCATTCTGCCAATGAACATGCACAAGTCTTACCGCGTGCAGGAGCTGGCCGAGAAGCTGTACGCCGAGCTGCGCGCTCAGGGTATCGAAGTGCTGATGGATGACCGTAAAGAGCGTCCGGGCGTGATGTTTGCCGATATGGAACTGATCGGTATCCCGCACACCGTCGTCATCGGCGACCGTAACCTCGACAGCGATGAGATTGAATACAAATACCGTCGCAGCGGCGAAAAACAGATGATCAAGACCGGCGATATTCTTGATTACCTGGTGAAAGCCGTCAAAGGCTAAACAAAAAACCCCGCTCTGGCGGGGTTTTTTAATGGCTCAACGTCAATTTATTTACTGTTACAGTCTTTACCCGCGACAAACTTCGCGTCTTTATCTGCCACCAGCGTTTTCACCATCTCCCCGCTATCCGGGTTTGGCTCCAGCGTAAAGTGACCATCAACCGTCAGCAATACCGGCTTGCTGTCATTGCCGCGCGCCACGGCGTAATCACGTTCAAGCTGCGCATTGTTTGCCACGCTGACTTTCTTACCGGTAGCGCAGTCAGTAAAGATCGCCGCATCCGCCATATAGAAATACATCCCCCGCATCGCCATTGGCGTGGCTGGCAACGCCGCTTTCACCGGCGTCAGCGTGTAGTTGAGCTGGGATTCAATCGGATTGCCTTCCCGGTCGAGCATTTCCATGTTCTCACCTTTAGGGCGGAACCAGGTTTTGTCACCGGAGGTATCCGTCAGGACCAGCTTCTCCGCCGTACGCGCCCATGTCCCGTAGGTGGCAAATGAAGAGGGTTCTTTCGCGCCCTGGTAGCGCTGGTTCATCACCCAGGTACCGTCTTTTTGCAGGAACAGTGACGTTTCAATGCCTTCGCAGTCCGCGCAAGGCAATACGCCGCGCCAGCTCTGCTGCATTGGCTTTAACTCTTCATTCTGCGCTGGCTGCAAAACCTGCGTTTCAGAACGGTTGTTACACCCGAAAAGCGCAAACAATGTACTCACTGCCAGCGCTGAAAATAATGCTTTTTTCACAATGAATTCCTTATGAAAATTGTGTTCCCTTTCGTCACTCCATCGGGCGACGAACTTTACCGCGTAATGCTTTCACTGTGGATTTTTGGGCTTTCGAGGACAGCCGACGCTCTTTCGATGCGCGGGTTGGCCGCGTTGCCCGGCGGCTTTTTTGTACTGCCGTTAACTCTTTGATGACCGCCACCAGCCTGGCTAGCGCCGCTTCCCGGTTTAATTCCTGGCTGCGGTACTCCTGGGCTTTGATCACAATCACGCCATCGCTGGTGATCAGATGATGGCTGGCGGCAAGCAGACTTTCTTTATAATACTCTGGCAGGCTTGAGGCCCGAATGTCAAAACGCAAATGGATAGCCGTCGACGCCTTGTTGACGTGCTGCCCGCCCGCGCCCTGAGCACGGATGGCGGCGATCTCCAGCTCGCTATCAGGGATGCTGACGCTTCGGGACAAGACGATCATGGCGCAGGCTGCCAGGCTGTCAGATGAATTTCCAGATTATTCTGAGAATCTGAAAGCCAGATGGCTCCGTCCTGAATCGTTGCCTGTAACACCATAGTCCGGCTGGCGAACTCGCTCAGCTGCGCCAGCTGTTCATCATCCAGATACCAGACGGCGAGATTTTTAAACTGCGCGCATTTATTCTTATTTTGCTGCCACCAAATCTCCGCCGCGCGCTGGTTATAGGCGAATAACGCCACTTCCGCAGACTGAGTACACGCCTTTTTAATCCTGCGCTCGTCCGGCAGACCGAGTTCAATCCATAAATCGATCCCCAGATGGTCGTTGCGCAGCCAGGCTTCAGGCTCGTCTTCCGCGCTTAACCCACGGGTAAACTGCAGACGTTCATCAGCATACTTAATCCACGCCAGCAGGCGCAGCATCATACGCTCCTGTGTTTCGGAGGGGTGGCGTGCCAGCGTAAGCGACGCGTCCAGAAACTGGTTGCGATCAAGATCGGCCACGTTGACCACTGCTTTATAAATTGTCGCTTTCAGCGCCATGAGAGAACTCCATTCGAATCAGCCGCACATTGTAGCGAAAACGGAGGCAAAAGGCTGTTACGGAGTAATAAATACACCGCTATCAAGGCGCTGATATTGCTTAAATGAGTATGGTATAGTCACCTTGCTAAACCGAGTTTATCTTCGTAGGCTTAATGATATCTCACAGTAAGTCAGTGCGCTGGCGGGAGGGGATGTGAATAATTATTGTGAGTTAATTCGCAAACGGTATGCGGAAATCGCCAGCGGAGATCTGGGGTATGTCCCGGACGCGTTGGGCTGTGTATTGAAGGTGCTTAATGAAGTGGCCTCTGATGAGAGCCTTTCAGAGTCGGTCAGGGAAAAAGCAGCGTATGCTGCGGCGAATTTACTGGTGAGCGATTATGTCGATGAATGATACTTATCAACCCATCAATTGTGATGACTATGACAACCTCGAACTCGCCTGCCAGCATCATTTAATACTGACGCTGGAGCTAAAAGATGGCGAAGTGTTGAAGGCGAAGGCCAGCGATCTGCTTTCACGCAAGAATGTGGAATACCTGGTCGTGGAAGATGCCGGTGCGACGCGCGAGCTGCGTCTGGACAAAATAGCCAGCTTCAGCCACCCGCAAATCGGCACCGTCGTGGTGAGCGAATCCTGATGACATTAACGGGCAGCCGGGCTGCCCGTTACGCTTTCCGCCACTCGAAGCTGGCACCCTCTTCTGTCCACCCCTCTTCCGTGATGAACACCCCTGCAGCAGCAATCAGCGTTTCACCGTAGAACAGCAGCGGCGTGGTGTCGCGCAGCCACGGCGGCACGTTGTACTCCTGCCATATCTTTTTCAGCTTCCGTCCCCCGTTGCGTCCGACGATATGCAGCAAGCCGCCAGCCTTAAAGCGCACGCTGACGGGTTCTCCGGGCTTTGGCAGACGCACATGGCCAGTCGACATCAGAGAGACACTCCCCGCGTCCTGGGGCAATATCAGCGGTGCCTCTGGTGAGGTCCAGTCAAGCACCACATCGGTCAGCGAGGGGGAGTATTTTACCCACCAGAGTTTGCCTTTATAGCGTCTGACCTCATATCCACTCAGGTGTACGCAGGGGGAAGCATCTTCCCGCGCCTGCGCGACTTCGTCCCAGATACGGCTAAGCATTGCCCGCGACGGCATCGCAGCATGATGAGTGGCGAGCCAGCGACGTAACAGCGCGGCCCGACGCGCCGGGCTTATCGCCTCCAGAGGCGCAATTGCCAGCGCACCGTCTTCTGAAATGAGGTCAGACAGCTCCTCGCTGAGTAACTCATCCAGCAGGCTTTCCTGTTCGGCACACAGCATGGCGCTTCTTGCCGTCGCGTCGGCGAAATGCGGCCAGCGCTCGCTTAAAAGCGGGAGGATGCGCAGACGCAGGAAGTTACGATCGTAGCTATCGTCCTGGTTGCTCTCATCTTCGATCCAGCTCAGCTGATGTTCCCGCGCCCAGGCTTCCAGCGACGCGCGTGTCTCGCCAAGCAACGGCCGTAATAATTGCGTTCCGGCAAAATCAGAACGTGCCGGCATGGCGGAAAGCCCCGCGGGTCCGCTGCCACGCTTAAGCGCCAGCAAAAAAGTTTCGCACTGATCGTCCAGATGCTGCGCAGTGACCAGCGCTTCGCCGGGCAGCAATACGCCTGCAAAAGCGGTATAGCGGGCTTTACGCGCCTGCGCCTCAATACCCAATCCTTCATCAGCAAGCGTGACGCGCTCAACGATGAGCGGGATAGCCCACGCCTCACACAAGGCTTCACAGTGCTCCACCCAATCCTCTGCATGACGGCTTAGTCCGTGGTGGATATGTATAGCCCGAAGCTGGACGCCAGGGTCCCGGTCGCGCCAGAGCTTAAGGCGATGTAGCAACACGGTGGAATCCAGGCCACCGCTAAACCCCACCAGCAGCTGGCGGTACGGTGAAACGGCTTGTGCGATAGCGGGTAAGGTCATAGGAAATTACACATAAAAAATGCCCGAACTGAGCGGGCATTATCACACAGGACAAACATTACTGCTGGTAAAGCTCCAGCGGCAGGCCGTCCGGATCGTTAAAAAAGGTAAACCGCTTGTTGGTAAACGGATCGACGCGAATCGCTTCACAGGCCACGCCGTGGGCTTCCAGATGTTTTACTGCGCTATCAAGGTCATCAACGCTGAAAGCCAGATGACGCAGGCCGCAGGCTTCCGGGCGGGACGGACGCGAAGGCGGGAAAGGAAAAGAGAACAGCTCAATCACATACTTCCCGTTTAGCGCGAGATCGCCCTTCCAGGAGTCACGCTCCTCGCGGTAGGCCTCGCTCATGAGCGTAAAGCCAAGAATGTCGCAGTAGAAGGCCTTACTTTTCGCATAATCGGTGGCGATGATCGCAATATGGTGAACCGCTTTTAAACCCAGCATAGCTTCTCCTTTTTATGATGCCTGAACGTTACAACCTAAAACCCACACCTGGCAAGCGGTCACCTTTATTTTAGGACTCGCACCCAGTACACGCCGTTTTCATCGCGTTTCGTGCCGTGGATATCCGTTTCAAAGCCTGGATAGTGACGTCCTACCGAACAGAGCATCAGCAGAAAATCGAGCACCGCCCGGCTCTCCTCGGTGATCATCTCACCCGGCATCAGCAGCGGCACGCCCGGCGGATACGGCAGGATCATGTTGGCCGATACCCGCCCGACCAGATTTTCCAGCTCAACGGTTTCGACTTCGCCTTTCACCTGCCGCTGCCAGGCCTTGTGCGGCGTCAGCTTCATGTCAGGCAGGACGTCAAACGCCTGGAGCATCAGGCGCGGCAGATCGTGCTGGCGGATCAGCCGGTGGATCCCCTGGGCCAGATCCTGAATGCGCATGTTGCGGTAAAAGTCAGGATCTTCCGCGTAGAGATCCGGCAGCATGTTCCTCACCCGCAGGTTGAGATCGTAGGCGCGCTTGAACTCCATCAGCCCGCGGAGCAACCCCATCGCCCGTGTTTTATCGATCCCGATGCTGAACAGGAACAGCAGATTGTAAGGACCGGTCTTCTCCACCACCACGCCGCGCTCGTCAAGGAACTTCGCCACCAGTGCGGCAGGGATCCCCTCCTCGCCCATTACGCCCTGTTCGTCCATCCCCGGCGTCAGGATCGTCACCTTCACAGGATCGAGAAACATGTGGTCCGCATCGGCATCCCGGAAGCCGTGCCAGCTCTCTCCCGGCGCGACGGGCCAGCACTCCGCCTCGTCGATCTCTTCCGGCTGCCAGATATCGAAGAACCAGCCGTCGGCCTCATCCTTCAGCCGCTGGACCTCTTTACGGAAATGCAGCGCCCGTTCCACCGAGCGGTTAATCAGGCGTTTACCCGGATTGCCGCGCAGCATCGCCGCCGCCGTCTCGATAGAGGCCACCAGCGGATAGCTCGGTGAGGTGGTGGTGTGCATCATAAAGGCTTCGTTAAACGTATCCTCGTCGTACTCGCCTTTAATATGGATTAACGAAGCCTGCGAAAACGCGGCCAGCATTTTGTGCGTCGACTGCGTTTCGAAAAAGACCTTGCCCGGCACGCGCTCGCCGCTCATCCCGCTTTTGCCCGAGTAAATCGGGTGGAAGTTGGTATAGGGCACCCACGCGGAATCGAAGTGGATCGACGGTACGTCCAGCGTCTGCTTGATCCAGTTCGTGTTATACAGCAGACCGTCATAGGTGGAGTTGGTGATTACCGCATGGACAGGCCAGCTTGCGTCTGGGATCGCCGCAACCTTACTTTCGATGGCCTGGTGCGTGAACTCCCGGCGCGGAATGCCGCCGAGGATACCGAGCGCGTTACGCGTGGGTGACAGCCAGATCGGAACGACGTCGCTCATCATCAGCAGGTGCGCCAGCGACTTGTGGCAGTTCCGGTCAATCAGCAGGGTGCTGCCGGCAGGCGCGGCGTACATCCCGACGATTTTGTTCGAGGTCGAGGTGCCGTTGGTCACCATATAGCTCTGCTCGGCGCCAAAGGTGCGGGCGATATACTCTTCAGCTTCAAGATGTGGGCCGGTATGATCCAGAAGAGAACCTAACTCGGTCACTGAAATCGACACGTCTGCTTTCAGGGTGTTGCCGCCGAAGAAATCGTAGAACAGGCACCCCACCGGGCTTTTTTGATAGGCCGTTCCGGCCATGTGTCCCGGCGTACAGAAGGTGTATTTCCCCTCTTTCACATAGGTGAACAGCGCGCGCGTAAACGGCGGCGTGATGTTATCCAGGTATTCACCGGTGTACTGCTGAATGCGGGTCGCAATGTCCTCGGCCACGCCGAGCGAGTATTCGAAGAACCACAGCGCCATGCGCATATCGTGCGCGCTGACGTCCATGGTCGAGTGAGTGTTGATAAAGGCGTAGAGCGGAAGGTATTCATTCAGCCTGTTGATCTCGCTGCACAGCTCCATGTCGTATTCGTCCCAGTCGAATATCACGCCACAGATGCGCGGATTATGTTCGATGAATTTCAGCAGATCGGCGCTGTTTTGCGGCCAGATTAGCTGATATCCGCGTGCTTTAAGAGCTTGCTCCAGCTCCTTGATGGGCTCGTCTTTATAAAAGACGCCGTGTGGCCCCATGATGGCAATGATGTTCATGGTTTACCTCCTTGAAATCATCAGATAAGCATAGTTAAGGTAAACGGCAGGTATAAAAAAAGCCGCAACAATGTGCGGCTTTTCAGATAATTGTGAAGCTTACGCGTAACCGTAGGTCATCAGACGCTGGTAACGACGGTTGAGCAGGTCTTCTTTGCTCAGGACGTCCAGATCGGCCAGGTCGGCCAGCAACTGTGCTTTCAGGGAAGCAGCCATCACTTCCGGCTTACGATGCGCGCCGCCCAGAGGCTCCGGGATAACGGTGTCGATCAGCTTCAGCTCTTTCAGACGCGGCGCAATGATGCCCATCGCTTCAGCGGCCAGCGGCGCTTTGTCGGCGCTTTTCCACAGAATGGACGCACAGCCTTCCGGGGAGATAACGGAATAGGTGCTGTACTGCAGCATATTCACTTTATCGCCCACGCCAATCGCCAGCGCACCGCCAGAACCACCCTCACCGATAACGGTACAGATGACCGGTACCTTCAGACGAGACATCTCGCGCAGGTTGCGTGCGATGGCTTCAGACTGGCCGCGCTCTTCCGCGCCTACGCCTGGGTATGCACCCGGCGTGTCGATGAAGGTGATGATTGGCATATTGAAACGCTCAGCCATCTCCATCAGACGCAGGGCCTTACGGTAACCTTCTGGTGCTGGCATACCGAAGTTACGACGGATCTTCTCTTTGGTTTCACGGCCTTTCTGGTGACCAATGATCATCACCGGACGTCCATCCAGACGCGCGATGCCGCCAACGATAGCTTTATCGTCAGCGTATGCGCGGTCGCCTGCCAGTTCGTCAAATTCGTCAAACGCCAGGCGGACATAATCCAGGGTGTACGGACGCTGCGGATGACGCGCAAGCTGCGCGATCTGCCATGCGCCGAGATCGGCAAAGATTTTGCGCGTCAACTCTACGCTTTTTTCGCGCAGACGATGCACTTCTTCGTCGATGTTAATATCCAGTTTTTCATCCTGACGGCTTACCGCTGTCAGAGAATCGATTTTCGCTTCCAGCTCAGCAATCGGCTGTTCGAAATCAAGGAAATTCAGACTCATAGTATTCCTGTATTAGTCAAACTCCAGTTCCACCTGCTCCGAACCAATGAGGCCACGGAGATCGTTCAGTAAACGATCGCTCGGAGAGACACGCCACGTTGCACCAAAGCGCAACCGCGCACGTGCATCCGCCCTCTGATAGTAGAGATGTACTGGAATGGTCCCCGAGCGGTGGGGTTCCAGAGACTGACGGAGTCGGTTTAAAAGCTGGTCATCAATTTGCCTGTCCGTCAGCGAGATAGCAAGCCCGCGAGCATATTTTTCCCGGGCTTCGTCAATGTCCATCACTTCGCGGGCGGTCATTTTAAGCCCCCCGCTGAAGTCATCAAAGCTGACCTGTCCGCTGACGATAAGTATGCGGTCTTTTTCCAGCAATTGCTGGTATTTATCCAGCGCGTCGGTGAACAGCATCACCTCCAGACGCCCGGAACGGTCATCTAACGTACAGATGCCGATACGATTGCCGCGCTTGGTGACCATTACCCTTGCAGCAATCACGAGCCCCGCAGCCGTGGTGATCTTACCACGTTCTGTCGGATGCATGTCTTTAAGCCTGTGGCCGCCGACATAGCGCTCAATTTCTTTAAGATACTGGTTGATCGGGTGACCCGTCAGGTACAGACCTAACGTTTCCCGCTCGCCGTCCAGTACTACCTGTTCTGGCCACGGCTGGCAGTTGGAATAGGACTGCTCGATCTGCTCTGGCTCTTCAGCCAGCACGCCGAACATATCCGCCTGGCCAATGGCCTCCGCTTTCGCATGCTGATCGGCCGCCTTCAACGCATCGCCGAGCGAGTTCATCAGCGCGGCGCGGTGTGGCCCCAGCCTGTCAAACGCGCCGGACATGATCAGTTTTTCCAGCACGCGGCGGTTCAGTTTTTTGGTATCGGTACGGGCGCACAGATCGAACAGCTCACGGAAGTAGCCGCCGTTATTACGCGCTTCGATGATCGCCTCGATCGGCCCCTCACCCACGCCTTTGATCGCGCCGATCCCGTAGACGATCTCCCCGTCATCGTTAACGTGGAAATGGTACAGACCCGAGTTAATATCCGGCGGCAGGATCTTCAGCCCCATGCGCCAGCACTCGTCCACCAGGCCAACCACCTTCTCAGTGTTGTCCATATCGGCGGTCATTACCGCCGCCATAAACTCAGCGGGATAGTGGGCCTTGAGCCACAGCGTTTGATAAGAAACCAAAGCATAGGCGGCGGAGTGAGATTTGTTAAATCCGTACCCGGCGAATTTCTCCACCAGGTCGAAGATTTTCATCGCCAGTTCGCCATCGACGCCGTTTTTCTTCGCCCCATCTTCAAAGATGGAGCGCTGCTTGGCCATCTCTTCCGGCTTTTTCTTACCCATCGCACGACGCAGCATGTCCGCGCCGCCAAGGGTATAGCCGGAAAGCACCTGGGCGATCTGCATGACCTGTTCCTGATACAGGATGATGCCGTAGGTCGGCTCCAGCACCGGTTTCAGGCTTTCATGCTGCCACTGCACGTCCGGGTAGGAAATCTCTTCGCGCCCGTGTTTACGGTCGATAAAGTTATCCACCATCCCTGACTGCAGCGGGCCCGGACGGAACAGGGCCACCAGCGCGATCATATCTTCGAAGCAGTCGGGCTGCAGGCGTTTAATCAGATCTTTCATGCCGCGGGATTCAAGCTGGAAGACGGCTGTCGTCTCCGAGCGCTGCAGCATGTCGAAACTTTTCTTGTCATCCAGCGGGATGGCCGCGATATCCAGCGGCGGCTCGCCGTTCTTCTCGCGGCGGGCGTTGATCATCTCCAGCGCCCAGTTGATGATGGTCAGCGTGCGCAGGCCGAGGAAGTCGAACTTCACCAGCCCGGCGTATTCCACGTCGTTTTTATCGAACTGGGTGACCGGGTGCTGGCCCGCTTCGTCGCAGTAGAGCGGCGCAAAGTCGGTGATTTTGGTCGGGGCGATAACCACCCCCCCCGCATGCTTACCGGCGTTACGCGTCACGCCTTCAAGCTTACGCGCCATGTCGATCAGCGCTTTTACCTCTTCATCAGCTTCGTAGATTTCCGGCAGCTGAGGTTCGGCTTCAAAGGCTTTTGCCAGCGTCATGCCCGGATCGGGCGGCACCAGCTTTGAAATACGATCGACAAAACCGTACGGGTGGCCCAGCACGCGGCCCACGTCGCGGATAACCGCTTTCGCCGCCATGGTACCGAAGGTAATGATCTGCGAAACCGCGTCACGACCGTACATATCGGCCACGTGCTCAATCACCTGGTCGCGTTTTTCCATGCAGAAGTCGACGTCGAAGTCGGGCATGGAGACACGTTCCGGGTTAAGGAAACGTTCGAACAGCAGGTCAAATTCCAGCGGATCGAGGTCGGTAATTTTCAGCGCATACGCCACCAGTGAGCCCGCACCCGAGCCACGGCCCGGACCTACCGGCACGCCGTTATCCTTCGACCACTGGATAAACTCCATTACAATCAGGAAGTAGCCCGGGAAGCCCATCTGGTTAATCACCTGGAGTTCAATATCCAGGCGTTCGTCATACTCCGGACGACGTTTTTTACGCTCTTCTTCATCCGGGAACAGGAATTCGAGACGCTCTTCCAGACCTTCTTTCGATTTCATGACCAGGAAATCTTCCGTGGTCATGTCCCCGGTCGGGAACTGCGGCAGGAAGTATTCGCCGAGGCGCACGGTCACGTTACAGCGCTTGGCAATCTCTACACTGTTTTCCAGCGCTTCCGGAATGTCGGAGAAGAGCTCGCACATCTCCTCTTCGCTGCGCATATACTGCTGCGATGAGTAGTTCCGCGGACGCTTTGGATCGTCGAGGGTGAAGCCGTCGTGGATAGCGACGCGAATTTCATGCGCGTCAAAATCGCCGGACTCCAGGAAACGCACGTCATTCGTTGCCACCACGGGCAAGCCGCGCTCTTCTGCCAGCGCGACAGCAGCGTGCAGATAGTTCTCTTCATCCTGGCGGCCGGTGCGAATCAGCTCCAGATAGTAACGATTCGGGAAGTACTCTTCATAGAACGAGACGCACTGATCCACCAGCGCGCTGTTACCGCGTAGCAGGGATTTACCGACATCGCCCATGCGGCCGCCGGAGATCAGCAGCAGCCCTTCGTTCAGCTCAGCCAGCCATTCCCTGTCAATCCACGGACCCAGCGCCCCATAACCGCGCTGATAGGCTTTTGAGATAAGCAGAGTGAGGTTTTGGTAACCCGTATTGTTCATAGCCAACACGGAGATTTGCGTCAGTTCATCGCCGATGAGATCGCTCTGCACATGGAAATCCGCACCGACGATAGGCTTCATCCCCGCGCCATGCGCCGTCCCGTAGAACTTCACCAGGCCGCACAGGTTGGTAAAATCGGTGATCGCCAGCGCAGGCATGCCAAGCGAGGCCGCCTTTTTTACCAGCGGCCCGGTCTTTGCCAGCCCATCGATCATGGAGTAGTCGCTATGCACCCGCAGGTGTACGAAACGTGGTTCAGCCATCTTCAGATCCCGCGTTACTTAATTGCTTGCGTCTTGATTCAGGACACCAGTCCCAGCGCGCGCTTCACCGGGCCAAAGCTGCGCCGATGATGTTCAGTTGCGCCATGTTCAGCCAGCTTTTCCAGATGGAAAGCCGTTGGATATCCCTTATGCTGGGCGAAACCATACGCGGGATAAGTGAGGTCCAGCGCGGCCATTTCGGCGTCGCGCGTCACTTTGGCAATAATAGAAGCTGCACTGATCTCTGCGACGCGGCTGTCGCCTTTAACGACGGCCATCGAAGGCATCGGCAGCGCCGGGCAACGGTTACCGTCGATCAGCACATATTCTGGCACAACCTTCAGGCCAGCAACGGCTCGCTGCATTGCCAGCATCGTGGCGTGCAGAATATTCAGATCGTCGATTTCATTCGGCTCTGCGCGCCCTACGCTCCAGGCCAGCGCCTTCTCTTTAATTTCATCAAACAGCGCCAGACGGCGCTTCTCACTGAGTTTTTTTGAGTCGTTCAGACCAATAATCGGGCGCGTTGGATCGAGGATCACCGCCGCGGTCACCACGGCACCGACCAACGGGCCGCGCCCGACTTCATCCACTCCGGCAACAAGGTGCGTGTGGGGATAAGTAAATTCCATCATTTTGCTAACTCCAGCACTGCATCAGCCGCCTGCTCATCAGCATTACAGCGGATCTGCTGATGCAGTTCACGGAAAGTATCGTGCATCTGGTGGCTGGTCTTGCCGTTGGCCAGCAGCGGCAGCAGGGCATCCGCAAGCGCCTGCGGCTGGCACTCATCCTGCAACAGCTCTTTAACCAGCTCGCGCCCGGCAAGCAGGTTTGGCAGGGAGACATAATCCGTTTTCACCAGACGTTTTGCCAGCCAGAAGGTAAACGGCTTCATGCGATAACCGACCACCATCGGGCATTTCGCCAGCATACACTCCAGCGCTGCCGTGCCGGAAGCCAGCAGTGCGGCATCGCTTGCATACATGGCTTCCCGCCCTTTCCCGTCGAGAAGACGAACGTGAAGATCCGGGGCAACGTCGGCTTTGATACGCTCGAACTGCTCGCGGCGTTTGGCATTCACCAGCGGCACAACCACTTCAAGATCGGGCCAGGTCTGGCGAAGAATCTGCGCGGTCTTCAGGAAATCAGCGCTCAGCATCTCGACCTCTGCGCCACGGCTGCCCGGCAGCAGCGCCAGACAGTGCACATCATGCGGGATACCCAGCGCGTCGCGCGCCGCGTTTTTATCCGGGTCCAGCGGCATCGCATCCGCCATGGTATGACCGATAAAACGGCACGGAACATTAAATCTGTCGTAAAACGCTTTTTCGAAAGGCAGGAAAGCCAGCACCAGGTTGGTGGACCGTCCGATTTTGAAAACGCGTTTCTGTCGCCACGCCCACACGGACGGACTGACATAGTGAATGGTTTTGATGCCCTGCTTTTTCAGATTACCTTCGAGAGTAATGTTGAAATCAGGTGCATCGATACCGACAAACACATCGGGTTTGAGTTCGGTAAAGCGGCGGGTGAGATCGGCACGAATATGCAGCAGGCGTCGCAGGCGCCCCAGCACCTCGACGATGCCCATCACGGCCAGCTCTTCCATTTCATACCAGGCTTCACAGCCTTCGGCCTGCATCAGCGGGCCTGCCACGCCAACAAAGCGAGCATTGGGTACGCGCGCCTTAAGCGCCCGGATGAGACCTGCACCAAGAATATCGCCGGAGGTTTCTCCGGCGACCAGGGCTATCGTAAGCGGACGACTGTCGACCATTAACGAATCAGACCCCTCGTGGAACGGTCAAAGAATTCCATGAACGCGTTCACTTCAGGATGCTTATTCGCCAGCTCGGCAATTTCCGGCTTCGCCTCTTCCAGCGTTTTACCGCTACGGTACAGCAGCTTGTACGCGTTGCGGATAGCAGTAATCGCTTCGCGGCTAAAGCCACGACGCTTGAGGCCTTCGATGTTCACGCCAAACGGCGTGGCATGGTTGCCCTGCGCAATCACATACGGCGGGACGTCCTGCGCCACACCGGAGCATCCGCCGACCATCACGTGTGCACCAATGATGCAGAACTGATGGACTGCGGTCATGCCGCCAATAATTGCGAAGTCATCAACCGATACGTGTCCTGCCAGCGTTGCGTTGTTGGCAAGAATACAGCGATCGCCCACGGCACAGTCGTGCGCAATGTGCGCATTTACCATGAACAGGTTGTCGCTGCCCACCTTCGTCAACCCACCACCCTGTACTGTTCCACGATGAATGGTGACGCTTTCGCGAATACGGTTACGATCGCCAATTTCCAGACGGGTCGACTCACCAGCATATTTCAGATCCTGGTTAACTTCGCCGATGGAAGCGAACTGATAGATCTCGTTATTGCAGCCAATGGTCGTGTGACCATTCACGACAACGTGAGATTTCAGTACTGTACCCTCACCAATTTCGACATGGGGTCCAACAATACAGAACGGGCCAATGTGGACGTTTGCGCCAATAATGGCACCGGTTTCCACAATAGCGGTAGGATGAATAAAGGCGGATTTATCAATCACGTATCAGGACTCCCGGCTACGAGCACACATCATCGTCGCTTCGCAAACAACTTTGCCGTCAACCAGCGCTACGCCTTTGAAGCGAGTCAGGCCACGACGCGTTTTTTCAAAAGTGACTTCCATGATCATCTGATCACCAGGCACGACAGGACGCTTGAAGCGTGCTTCATCAATACCTGCGAAGTAATACAGTTCACCCGGCTCCAGCTTACCGACGCTTTTAAACGCCAGAATACCGGTAGCCTGAGCCATCGCTTCCAGAATCAACACACCCGGGAAGATAGGCTTACCCGGGAAGTGTCCCTGGAAGAACGGCTCGTTCACGGAAACATTTTTCACTGCGCGCAGAAAACGACCTTCTTCAAAATCCAGCACACGGTCTACCAGCAAAAACGGGTAGCGGTGCGGCAGAAGTTCTAAAATCTCTTCAATATGCAGAGTATGAGTGTCAGTAGTCAAAATACTCTTCCTGTCAAAATGTACTGATAACAATAATAACACGGCCTGCCGGTTTATTAGAAAGCCGACAGGCCGGGAAAGATAGCGTTAAACGGGTGACGTTTAGTCTTGTTGATCGATCTTACGCTCAAGAGACTTGAGTCGCTTGCTCATATCATCAATGTTCATCACCAGAGCTGCTGTTTTACGCCATACCTTGTTGGGTTGCAGCGGAATACCGGAGGAATAGACGCCAGGTTCAGTGATAGGACGCATTACCATACCCATACCCGTCACCGTCACCTTGTCGCATATTTCCATATGGCCATTAATCACGCTCGCGCCGCCAATCATGCAGTAACGACCAATTTTCAGGCTGCCCGCCATGATGACGCCCCCCGCAACCGCGGTATTGTCGCCAATCACAACGTTATGCGCAATCTGGCACTGGTTATCGATGATAACACCATTGCCAATGATAGTGTCGTCGAGTGCACCACGATCGATCGTGGTACAGGCTCCGATCTCCACGCGATCGCCAATAATAACGCGACCAAGCTGCGGGATCTTAACCCAGTTACCGCGATCGTTCGCGTAACCAAAGCCATCAGAACCAATCACGGTACTGGACTGGACGAGGCAATTTTCGCCGATTTCAACTTCATGATAAACGGACACATTGGCCCATAAACGGGTGCCAGCGCCGATTTTCGTATTTTTCCCAACGAAGCATCCAGGGCCAATGACGACGTTATCGCCCAGCTCAACGCCAGATTCAATAACCGCATTCGCGCCAACGGCCACGTTGTTACCCAGCTTAGCCGTCGGATCAATCGCTGCACTGGCAGCAATGTTCTGCGCCGGCTGCGGCGTGGTATCAAGAATTTGAGCCATGCGTGCATACGTCAGGTAGGGATTTTTCACTACCAGCGCGCTTCCAGTGGCAAAAGGAAGATCGTCCTGCGTCAGAACAACAGCTGACGCCTGGCATTGAGCCAGTTGTTCACGGTACTTAGGGCTTACCATGAAGGTAATCGTGCCAGCTTTAGCAGATTGCATGGACGCAACAGCGGTGATGACGATATCGCCATCACCGTGTAATTCTGCATCCAACTGCTGAGCTAAATCAGCCAGTCGAATTGAAGGCATTACTTATTTAACCTGTTTCAGAACATCAGCGGTGATGTCTTTAACATCGCTGCTGTTGAAAGCAACGGCGTTCGCATCAACAACCAGATCGATGCTCTGATCGGCAGCAACTGCTTTAACAGCAGTCTGAATGCGAGTCACCAGCTTGCCACGCTCTTCGTTAGAACGACGCTGACGATCCTGCTCGAAAGCCTGCGCTTTCTGGGAGAAGGTCTGGCGCTGAGCCATAACGTCTTTTTCCAGTTTGCTGCGATCGCTTGCTTTCATGGTAGAACCATCACGCTGCAGACGCTGCATTTTGGACTGAAGATCGCCTTCCATACGCTGCAGTTCGCTCGCACGGCCTTTGAATTCGTTTTCCAGAGTCGCAGAAACACCTGTTTTCTGAGCGACTTGCTGGAACAAATTACCCATGTTGACGATTGCGATTTTGTCTGCTGCCTGAGCAGAAGTTGCCATCGCTAAACCGAGACCTGCAGCTAATAACCACTTTTTCACAATTAACTCCTTACCATCCCATTGGCACCAGAAGGTACCGTTCTTTGCGTGGCAAGGCGACCGTTTTACCGATCGCCGGTTGTCAGCGCTACACTGCCAACGCATTCCATTGCAGCGGATTATTACCAGGTTTTACCAATGTTAAACTGGAATTGCTCCGCTTTGTCTCCATCGTATTTCTTAAACGGCTGGGCGTAGGAGAAGACCAACGGCCCCAGCGGTGACATCCATTGTAATGCGATACCGGCAGACATGCGAATATTGCCCGGATCGCTATAGTCTGGAACGCCAGCCGCGCGCATCTGGGCAGTATTCTCCCAGTTGGTATCCCACACCGTACCCGCATCCCAGAAGAAGGACGTACGTACGGAGTTCGCGTATTTATCACTGATAAATGGCGTTGGGGTGATGAACTCCAGGCTGGCCACGGCCATGGCGTTACCGCCTACCGCATCATCAGAGCTACATACTTGTTTTGGATCACGGCTTGCGCAGTTATCTTCATCATTACCGCCGTAATAAACCGCTTTCGGACCAATGTTGTTAGACTGGAAGCCACGCACGGTGCTTGAACCACCCGCGTAGAAGTTCTCATAGAACGGCAACTCTTTACTGCCGATACCGTCACCATAGCCCCAACGGGTACGACCCAGCACCACCCATTTGTGATCGTCATCAATCGGGAAGTAGGACGCGGTATCCAGCGTGACCTTGTAGAACTCGTTATCGGAACCAGGAATGGTCACCTTACCGTTCAGGTTGACGCGAGAGCCTTCCGTTGGGAAGAAACCGCGGTCAAGACGGTTGTAGGTCCAGCCATAGTTGAAGGTGAAGTCATCTGCAGCAAAACCGTTGTCATCGCTGGAGGTACTCGCCGACTGGCCGATGGAATCCAGATAACGCCACATCGCCACCTGCGGCTGCATGTTGGACAGGTCGTTATGCACGTAACCTAAGCCCGCTCGCAGGGTGTTGTATTCGTTAACCGGGAAGCCAAGCGTTCCGTCCACACCGTAACTTTTGTTGGTGTAGGAAGACAGATCTGCATCATCCGCTTTAAAGTCGTTATAGAAGATACGACCGCCCAGGCTCACACCGTCAACGGTGAAGTATGGGTTGGTAACGGAGAACTCAGAGTAGGTCTGGTAGTCGTTTTTGGTACCGTTAATACCAACAGAGTAACCCGTACCCAGCCAGTTATCCTGCTGGACGCCTACCTGGAAACTCACGCCGCTTTCCGTGCCGTAGCCCACGCCGAAGTTAAAGCTACCGGTGTTACGCTCTTTCACTTTATAAACGACATCAACCTGATCCGGGCTGCCCGGTACACGCTGAGTTTCAGTATCTACGGTTTCAAAATAGCCCAGACGGTTCAGACGCTCTTTACCCTGGTCGACCAGGTCGCTGCCCAGCCACGCCCCTTCCATCTGACGCATTTCACGACGCAGAACGGAGTCTTTAGAGGTGTCGTTACCGACGAAGCGGATCTTACGCACGTAGAAACGGTTACCCGCATCAACGTTAACGTGCAGCTTAACGGTTTTATCCGCATCGTTGATTTCCGGCTGAGTTTGTACGCGCGGATAGGCATAACCATAGCGGCCGAGCAGCTTCTTAATGCTGTCTTCCATTTTGGTGACTTTGGATCCGCTGTACAGATCGCCCGGCTGAATTTTGGTCAGCGATTCGATCTCAGCAGAATGCCCCGCCAGGTTACCACTCACTTCAACACCAGAAAGCTTGTACTGATCGCCTTCAGTAATGTTAACCGTAATGTAGATACCTTTCTTGTCCGGAGTCAGACTGACCTGAGTCGAGTCGATGTTGAAGCGGGCATAACCGCGATCCAGATAGTAGCTGCGCAGGGTTTCAAGGTCGCCCGCCAGCTTCTGTTTCTGGTATTTACGATCGCCAACCACGTTCCACCACGGCACTTCATCGCGCAGCTGGAAGGTCGAGATCAGTTCGTCGGTGCTGAACGCGTGGTTACCCACGATGTTGATCTGCTGGATCTTCGCAGAAACACCTTCCTGGAAGACCAGCTTCAGGTCAACACGGTTACGCGGGAGCGGAGTGACAACCGCTTTCACGCTGGCGCTGTATTTACCGACGCTGTAGTAGAAGTCTTCCAGACCTTTTTCAATGTCTGAAAGGGTTGTGCGGTCCAGAGATTCACCCACACGAACACCCGATGCTTCAAGGTTTTGCTTGAGCATGTCATCTTTCACCGACTTGTTGCCGGAGAAAGTGATACTGGCGATCGTTGGACGTTCTTTTACCTGTACCAGCAGCGTATCACCATCGCGCAGGACGCGGACGTCCTCGAAGTTGCCGGTGGCAAACAGAGCACGGATGGTGTTACTGATATCTTCATCATTAACCGTATCGCCGGGGCGCACAGGCATACTGAGGAGGGCCGCACCAACGGCGACACGCTGAAGGCCTTCGAAATGAATATCTCTCACTACGAACCCGTCAGCACCGTATACGGTGGCGCTGCTAAACAGCAGCGACGCTATGAGCAACTTTTTCATCGCCATCGTTATTATGCGTTCTTCCTAACTAACTCTCTTACAACCGAGAGAAATCATTGAAAAGTGCAAGCCCCATTAACAGCACCAGCAAAATCGAGCCAATGCGATAACTAAAGTCTTGAACTCGCTCGGATACCGGCCCGCCTTTTAGCTTTTCAATCGCTAAAAACAGCAGATGACCCCCGTCTAAAACGGGAAGCGGGAACAGGTTGATAATCCCAAGGTTCACGCTAATAAGCGCGAGGAACATGAGATAGTAAATCACCCCGAACTCCGCTGACATCCCAGCCCCCTGAGCAATCGAGATTGGCCCACTGAGGTTGTTCAGTTTCACATCACCGGTTATCAATTTCCCCAACATGTTGACCGTCAGCTTCATCAGTTGCCATGTTTTATCCGTGGCTTCAAGAATGGCGCTGAACGGCCCATACTGGCGTATTGTCTTGTACTCATCTGGCAGCGGGATCACTTTTGGCACAACGCCTGCAAACCCTTCTGCCTTTTTGCCGACCGACTTCGTATCCGGGATCAGCGTCAGCGAAAGCGGACTGCCTTGCCTTTCAACTTCCAGCGCGAGGGACGTCCCCGGATTATCGCGCACCAGAGTAACAAAGGTCATCCACTCTGTTAATGGTTGACCATCGACTTTAACGATCCTGTCGCCAGCTTGCAAACCCGCTTTGCTCGCCGCCGAATTTGCCTGTACTTCGGCCAATACCGGTTCTATCTGCGCGCCGCGGGGACGAATGCCCAGCGCAGCGACGGGATCCTCTTTGTCTGGCTCGAAACGCCAGTGGCGTAAATCCAGTACTTTGTCCTGACGCGCGTTTGACCCAAACGGCGATACGCTGATAGTTGTCTGCGGATCGCCAATTTTGGCTACCAGCTGCAGTCGCACGGCATCCCAATCAGGGGTTTCGATGCCATCAATCGCTTTAAGTTCCATCCCGGAGGTAATTTGCGCACTCGCCGCGATGGAGTCAGGGGCAATATCCCCCACTACCGGACGCACGCCAGGGACGCCGATGATAAACACCAGCCAGTAAGCGAAAATCGCAAAGATGAAGTTGGCTACCGGTCCGGCAGCGATGATGGCGGCGCGTTGTCCAACGGTTTTGTTGTTAAACGCACTGTGTCGCAGTTCGGGAGCGACAGGCTCAACACGTTCGTCGAGCATTTTGACGTAGCCGCCAAGCGGGATAAGGGCGATGACAAATTCCGTGCCGTGACGATCGGTGCGCGTCCAGAGTGATTTGCCAAAACCAATGGAGAATCGCTCTACCCGCACACCACAACGGCGAGCAACCCAGAAATGGCCAAATTCATGCACGGTAATCAGTACACCCAGTGCAACAATGAACGCCGCCAGATTCCAGAGAATGCTCAGCATAAAACCTTCCGTTAAATCGTCCCGAATACCAGTAAAAGCAGGCAAGCAAATACTGGAACAGCCGCTGTCAGGCTGTCAATGCGATCCAGTATACCGCCATGCCCTGGAATAAGATGTCCGCTGTCCTTAATCCCTGCTTCACGCTTAAACATACTTTCGGTTAAATCACCGAGCACTGAGGCAAGTGCAGCAAAAATCGAGCACACCAGCAGTATTGACGGTGCCACGGCCAGATCTGCCCAGACGCCATAGCCCCAGGAGATGATCGCTGCCGTAAACAAGCCGCCGATGAAGCCTTGCCAGGTTTTCCCCGGCGAAACTTTTGGTGCCAGCTTATGTTTGCCAAACAGTTTACCAAACATATAGGCCCCGGAGTCAGCCCCCCAGACGAGAATCATCACATAAAGCAGCCAGATCGCACCGCTGTAGTGATTTTCGTCATAGTGCCAGGCGCGCAGCGCGACCATGCCCCAGAAAAACGGAACAATGGTGAGCAAACCAAAAATCAGTCGCAGCACCTTTGAATGACGCCAGATTGCGGCCGAACCTGGATAAAAAAGCACCAGCAACAGCGCAACAATCCACCAGGCCAACGACATCCACAAGGAGCCGGCAACCAGCGGTTGATGAATATCATGGTGATATTCAGGCAACGTAAACAGCATTATGGCCAGGATAAAGCCACAGAGTACCGCAAGCCATACTCGCTGGCTGCGCGAGGTAAAGCCGCTAAACTGTCCCCATTCCCACGCGGCAAGCATGCACACTACCAGCGTGACAATGGCGAATCCCACCGGGGGCAGTAAAAACAGCGCCGCAATGACAATGGGTATTAAAACAAAAGCGGAAATCAGGCGATACTTCAGCAAAAGCTACCCCCATCAGGCTTTGTCGCCACCTGGCTCGGTGCCGCCGAAACGACGCTCTCGATTGGCAAAGGCATGCAGCGCACCTTCAAAGTCTTGTTCATCAAAATCGGGCCAAAGAACATCCGTAAAGTAAAGTTCAGCATAGGCAATTTGCCATATCAGAAAGTTACTTATGCGATGTTCCCCCCCTGTCCTAATTACCAAATCCACAGGTGCCAGTTCATTCATGCAGATTTGCTTGCTCAGCGCCTCTTCATCAATCTGGTCGGGTCTCAACAGCCCTTCCTGAACCTGTTCGGCCAGATGCCGAACGCCCTGGATAATATCCCAGCGTCCACCGTAATTCGCCGCAACGTTGAGCGTCAGACCGGTATTATTTTCCGTCAGCGCTTCTGCTTTACGAATCCGCTCCTGCAAACGTGAGTTAAAACGACTGGTATCGCCAATGATGCGCAGGCGAACGTTGTGGCGGTGCAGGCTTTTTACTTCGCTGTCTAGCGCCCACACGAACAGTTCCATCAACGCAGTCACTTCCTGCGGAGGTCGATTCCAGTTTTCACTGCTAAAAGCATAGAGCGTTAACGCATCAATGCCGTTATTGGCGGCAAAAGAGACGGCGCGGCGAACAGATTTCGCTCCCGCTTTATGCCCAAAGGCTCGTATTTTCCCTTGTCTTTTCGCCCAGCGCCCGTTGCCATCCATAATGATTGCTACATGACGGCAGCCATGAGCTGGCAAGTTTTCGCTTATTGGTTGATTCGCAGACAACATAACGCGTTTTTTGTCCCTGAAAGGATTTAACGGTACTCAGGAATACTTAAGCCTGTACATAAAAAAGCCGTGTCAAACCACGGCTTACCTGACCACATAAAGTCAAATTCCTGCGATCAGGTGGCGCAGACTATATCACTGAAGCCCAACGCTAACAAATAGCACGACCACTAGTGCTTGCTTTATCACCAGCTTGCGAGACGTGTCACCTGTTTACGCGCAATATCACGAGCAGCTGTATCCACCGCCAGTACCTCTTCCACGCTTTGTGGCTCGCGCAAATCCATCATTTCCAGTACCGATAAATTTAAGGACGCGATATCGGTAAAACGGATCTGCTGATTCAGAAATGCGTCAACGGTAATTTCATTGGCTGCATTCAGTGCCGTCGTCGCCGCCTGCCCCTGGTCAAAGGCGTTCATTGCAAGCTTCAGACAAGGATAACGATCGTAGTCTGGTTCACTGAACGTCAGAGAACTGAGCTTACAGAAATCAAGCGGCTTCACGCCGGATTTCACCCGGTTCGGCCATGCCATTGAATGGGCAATAGGCGTACGCATATCCGGCTCGCCGAGCTGTGCCAGCACGCTGCCATCCTGATAGCGCACCATCGAGTGAATCACCGACTGCGGGTGGATCAGTACTTCCATCTGTTTCGCCGACGCATTAAACAGCCAGCGCGCTTCAATGTATTCCAGACCTTTGTTCATCATGGTGGCAGAATCCACGGAGATTTTACGCCCCATTGACCAGTTCGGATGACGGCACGCCTGATCCGGCGTCATTGCGCGCAGTTCAGACAGTGGCGTTTCACGGAACGGGCCACCAGACCCGGTAAGCAGAATCGACACAACGCCATTCTGCTCCAGGTCAGCGTACCCCAGGTTCTGTTGAAAAGGTTGCGGTAAACTCTGAAAAATGGCGTTATGCTCGCTGTCGACCGGTAAAAGACGCGCCCCGCGCTGTTTTACCGCGTCCATGAACAGACGTCCGCAGGTCACCAGCGACTCTTTATTGGCGAGCAAAACATCTTTACCGGCATCGATCGCAGCAAGTGTCGGCAGCAGCCCGGCTGCGCCGACAATGGCCGCCATAACCTGGTCAACCTCATCCAGCGCCGCCATCTCGCAGGCCGCCTGCTGGCCACTCAGCACCTCGGTTCGGCTGCCCTTCTCACACAGTTGGGCTTTTAGCAGGCGCGCGCTCTCTTCGTCATCCATCACCGCATAGCGGGGCATAAACTCCAGGCACTGCTCGACCATACGCTGCACATTCTTACCGGCCACCAGCGCTGTCACGGTGTAAAGTTCAGGATTATGGCGGACGACGTCGAGAGTACTGCAACCAATGGAACCGGTTGAGCCGAGGAGTGTTAAATGCTTCATGAGATGCCCGAAAAAAGTTAGACCAGATAAAAGCAAAACGCCGCCAGCAAGACCCGAAGTCCCTCTGAACGGCGTTTATCAGTGTACGACAGAAATCAGAACTGCATCAGTTCCGCTTCTTTTTCTGCCAGCGCCGCATCAATTTTCTTGATGGCAGCGTCGGTCATTTTCTGAATGTCGTCCTGAGAACGACGATCGTCATCTTCGCTGATCTCTTTTTCTTTCAGCAGTGCTTTCACTTTATCGTTCGCATCGCGACGCACGTTACGCACGGAAACACGACCCTGCTCAGCTTCACCGCGAACCACTTTGATGAGATCTTTACGACGCTCTTCCGTCAGCGGAGGCAGCGGAACGCGGATGTCAGCACCCGCTGAGCTTGGGTTCAGACCCAGGTCAGAAGCCATGATCGCTTTCTCAACGGCCGGGCTCATAGAGCGATCGAAGACGTTGATTTTCAGCGTACGGGTATCTTCAACCGTCACGCTCGCGAGCTGACGCAGAGGGGTTGGCGTACCGTAGTATTCTACGATGATGCCATCCAGCAGGCTTGGGGAAGCACGGCCAGTACGGATTTTGCTGATTTGGTTTTTGAACGCTTCTACGCATTTGTCCATGCGTACTTCAGCATCTTTTCTGATGTCGTTAATCACGTTACGAATCCTTGAAAACTTGTCTCAGGCAGACTATCCGCCAGCACAGCGCTACAGGTGTGCTAAGTATAGTCGCGTTTAATTCATGACAACGCCAAAGGCGCGTCCAGGTAAGATACCACTACAAAGTAAAGCGGAATCTTACCTGTATTTATCGTCGACGGAAATTATTCCGTGATCAAAGTGCCTTCTTTTTCGCCCATGACCACGCGACGCAGTGCGCCAGGCTTGTTCATGTTGAAGACTCGGATCGGCAGTTTGTGGTCGCGAGCCAGCGTGAAGGCGGCAAGATCCATCACTTTCAGCTCTTTATCCAGCACTTCGCTGTAGCTCAGCTGATCGTACATGGTCGCAGAAGGATCTTTTGCCGGGTCGGCAGTAAACACGCCGTCTACTTTGGTCGCTTTCAGCACCACGTCGGCTTCAATTTCGATACCGCGCAGGCAGGCAGCGGAATCGGTGGTAAAGAACGGGTTACCCGTACCGGCGGAGAGGATCACCACGCGGTTGTTGCGCAGCAGGCTGATGGCCTCTGCCCAGCTGTAATTATCGCATACGCCATTCAGGGGAATCGCGGACATCAGGCGGGCATTCACGTAGGCGCGATGGAGCGCATCACGCATTGCCAGGCCATTCATCACGGTTGCCAGCATACCCATGTGGTCGCCCACAACGCGGTTCATCCCCGCTTTCGCCAGACCAGCACCACGGAAAAGGTTGCCACCGCCAATGACCACGCCAACCTGGATACCCAGTTCGACCAGTTCTTTGATTTCCTGTGCCATGCGATCAAGGATGCTTGCGTCAATACCGAAGCCTTCCGATCCCTGCAGCGCTTCGCCACTCAGCTTAAGCAGAATGCGTTTGTACACGGGTTTTGCATTGGTAGCCATGTTTCTTTCCTGAGACTGTCAACGATTAAGATGGGAGTTAATTCTGGCGACATAATATGCCGCAAATCAGCACGGCGATACTGGAGCCTGTCTGATTTCCTGTGACGGGTGACAAAAAGAAGCCGCCCTCAGGCGGCTCCTTTTCAATCATTAAGACTGCTTGGACATTGCAGCAACTTCTGCTGCGAAGTCAGTCTCAACTTTCTCAATGCCTTCGCCCACTTCGAAGCGGATGAAGCCAGTTACGTCAGCGTTGTGCTCTTTCAGCAGCTGAGCAACAGACTTGCTTGGATCCATAACGAAAGGCTGGCCAGTCAGAGAAACTTCGCCGGTGAATTTCTTCATGCGGCCTTCAACCATTTTCTCTGCGATTTCTTTTGGCTTACCAGACTGCATCGCGATGTCCAGCTGAACCTGGTACTCTTTCTCTACCACTTCAGCAGACACGTCTTCTGGCTTAACGAATTCTGGTTTGCTTGCAGCGATGTGCATTGCCAGCTGTTTAACCAGCTCTTCGTCAGCGCCTTTAGCCGCAACCAGAACACCGATACGTGCACCGTGCTGGTAAGAACCCAGTACTTCGCCTTCCAGGGAAGATACGCGACGGATGTTGATGTTCTCACCGATTTTAGCAACCAGCGCAACACGTTCTTCTTCGAACTGTGCTTTCAGAACTTCAACGTCAGTGATTTTGCCAGCAACAGCTGCGTCCAGAACTTTGTTCGCAAATGCCTGGAAACCGCCATCTTTAGCAACGAAGTCAGTCTGGCAGTTAACTTCCAGAATGATGCCGTAGGTGCCGTCGATTTTAGTGATGATCACGCCGTCAGCAGCAACGTTGCCTGCTTTCTTAGCTGCTTTGATCGCACCGGATTTACGCATGTTTTCGATTGCCAGCTCGATGTCGCCGTTCGCTTCAGTCAGCGCTTTTTTGCAATCCATCATGCCTGCGCCAGTACGCTCGCGCAGCTCTTTTACCAGGGATGCGGTAATTTCAGCCATTCTTAAATCCTCGGGAGATGTGAACTGCCCGGCCGGAGGCCAAACAGTGTAAATTGAAAAAAGGGGCCGATAATGGGCCCCTATTCATACACGGTACTAATAAGGGGTAAAACCTTATTATTCAGCTTCTACGAAGCTTTCTTCCGCCTGAGAAGCCAGATCCTGGGAACGGCCTTCACGAACGGTAGCAGCTACAGCGCTCAGATACAGGCTAACAGCACGGATTGCGTCGTCGTTACCCGGGATAACGAAGTCAACACCGTCCGGATCGGAGTTGGTATCAACGATAGCGAATACCGGGATACCCAGGTTGTTAGCTTCTTTGATAGCGATGTGCTCGTGGTCTGCATCGATTACGAACAGCGCGTCTGGCAGGCCGCCCATATCTTTGATACCGCCCAGGCTGTTTTCCAGCTTGTCCAGTTCACGAGTGCGCATCAGCGCTTCTTTCTTAGTCAGCTTGTCGAAAGTACCGTCCTGAGACTGGGTTTCCAGATCTTTCAGGCGCTTGATGGACTGACGAACAGTTTTCCAGTTGGTCAGCATGCCGCCCAACCAGCGATGGTTCACGAAGAACTGGTCGCAGCTGTTAGCAGCATCTTTCACAGCTTCGCTTGCAGCGCGCTTAGTACCAACGAACAGAATCTTACCTTTACGGGAAGAGATCTTGTTCAGCTCAGCCAGGGCTTCGTTGAACATTGGTACAGTTTTCTCAAGGTTGATGATGTGAACTTTGTTACGCGCGCCGAAGATGAAAGGCTTCATTTTCGGGTTCCAGTAACGGGTCTGGTGACCAAAGTGAACACCAGCCTTGAGCATGTCGCGCATGGAAACAGTTGCCATGTTTTAAAACCTCTATATTGAAAGTTGGGGTTATGCCTCCACGTATCCCATATTACCGACCCCGAAGGGCACCCCGGAATATGTGCCGATACGTGTGTGTTGTTACACAAAGTGAGATTTGTCGCTTCCGTCCAGCCTGTGTATCTGAGATGGATCGGAAGTCCGGCGCGCTTTATACCACAAAACACGACCAGAAACCAACAGTTGTTGGCGGAGTGTGCTGTTAATGATTCTCAATTTGGCACGGGGCGTGCCTGACTGATACCATTGACGACACTTAGACTAGTATTGTCGAAAAAATCGACACCGATGGACAGATTACATGGCTATCTCTATTAAGACACCTGAAGAAATTGAAAAGATGCGCGTCGCCGGTCGTCTGGCCGCGGAAGTGCTGGAAATGATCGAGCCGTTCGTGAAGCCGGGCGTCAGCACCGGCGAACTGGATCGCATCTGTAATGACTATATCGTTAACGAGCAGCACGCGGTTTCCGCCTGTCTCGGCTACCACGGTTTCCCGAAATCCGTCTGCATCTCTATTAATGAAGTGGTTTGCCACGGTATTCCGGACGACGAAAAACTGCTGAAAGATGGCGATATCGTCAACATCGACGTGACCGTCATTAAAGACGAGTACCACGGTGACACCTCGAAGATGTTCATCGTTGGCAAACCAACGATTCTGGGCGAGCGTCTGTGCAAAGTGACGCAAGAGAGCCTGTACCTGGCGCTGAAAATGGTTAAGCCGGGCATCCGCCTGCGCACCCTCGGTGCCGCAATTCAGAAATTCGTGGAAGCGGAAGGTTTCTCCGTGGTGCGCGAATACTGCGGTCACGGCATTGGCCGCGTCTTCCATGAAGAGCCGCAGGTTCTGCACTATGATGCCGATGACGGCGGCGTGGTGCTGCAAAAAGGGATGACCTTCACCATCGAACCGATGGTCAACGCCGGTGACTACCGCATCCGCACTATGAAAGACGGCTGGACGGTGAAAACCAAAGACAGAAGCTTGTCTGCCCAGTACGAGCATACTATTGTGGTAACGGACAACGGCTGCGAAATTATGACGTTGCGCAAGGATGACACCATCCCGGCAATACTGACGAACATTGAGTGATAAGAAGCCGGCAAATGCCGGCTTTTTTAATGGCGATAGCTTTTTCTTATGGGTGGCGCACGATGAGTAATCTATTACCCGAACAGTATGCTAACACAGCACTTCCCACCCTCCCCGACCAGCCCGATAACCCGGGCGTCTGGCCGCCGCACGAGCTGACCTGCGCGCACATAAAAGCCCATATGGATGTTTTCCACCGCTGGCTGGGCAGCGCGTTCGACGCGGGCGTCTCTGCCGAGCAGCTCATCGAAGCGCGCACCGAATTTATCGACCAGCTCCTGCAGCGTCTGTGGATCGACTACGGTTTCGGGCAGGTGAGCGACGTCGCGCTGGTTGCCGTCGGGGGCTATGGCCGCGGGGAGCTGCATCCGCTTTCCGATATCGACCTGCTGATCCTGAGCCGCAAAAAGCTGCCGGACGAGCAGGCGCAGAAAATAGGCGAGCTGCTGACTCTGCTGTGGGACGTCAAGCTTGAAGTGGGCCACAGCGTGCGCACCCTGGAAGAGTGCCTGCTGGAGGGGTTATCTGACCTGACCGTCGCCACCAACCTGATTGAAACCCGCCTGCTGATTGGTGACGTCGCGCTGTTTCTGGAGCTGCAAAAGCATATTTTCAGCGACGGCTTCTGGCCATCTGAGAAATTCTTCGCCGCCAAGGTCGAGGAACAAAACCAGCGCCATCAGCGCTACCACGGCACCAGCTATAACCTTGAACCCGATATTAAAAGCAGCCCCGGCGGCCTGCGCGACATTCACACGTTACAGTGGGTCGCCCGTCGCCACTTTGGCGCCACCTCGATGGACGAGATGGTCGGCTTTGGCTTCCTGACCGAGGCCGAGCGTAACGAGCTAAACGAGTGTCTGCACCTGCTGTGGCGCATCCGTTTTGCCCTGCATCTGGAAGTTACCCGCTACGATAACCGCCTGCTGTTTGACCGTCAGCTCAGCGTAGCGCAGCGGCTGAACTATCAGGGCGAAGGCAACGAGCCGGTTGAGCAGATGATGAAGGATTTCTTCCGCGTCACCCGCCGGGTCACCGAGCTGAACCAGATGCTGTTGCAGCTGTTCGACGAGGCCATTCTGGCCCTGACTGCCGACGAAAAGCCGCGCCCGATTGACGATGAATTCCAGCTGCGCGGCACGCTGATCGATCTGCGCGACGAAACGCTGTTTATCCGCGAGCCGGAAGCGATCCTGCGGATGTTCTACACCATGGTGCGCAACAGCACCATCACCGGGATCTACTCCACCACCCTGCGCCATCTGCGCCACGCGCGCCGCCATCTGACGCAGCCTTTGTGTTACATCCCGGAAGCACGCTCGCTGTTCCTGAGCATGCTCCGCCATCCGGGTGCCGTCAGCCGCGGGCTGCTGCCGATGCACCGCCACAGCGTGCTGTGGGCCTATATGCCGCAGTGGTCGCACATCGTTGGGCAGATGCAATTCGATCTGTTCCACGCCTACACGGTGGATGAACACACCATCCGCGTGATGCTCAAGCTGGAAAGCTTTGCCAAAGAAGAGACGCGCTCCCGCCACCCGCTGTGCGTGGAGCTGTGGCCGCGCCTGACCCATCCGGAACTGATCCTGATTGCCGCCCTGTTCCACGACATCGCTAAGGGCCGCGGCGGCGATCACTCGGTGCTGGGCGCGCAGGACGTGCTGAAATTTGCCGAACTGCACGGTCTCAATTCGCGCGAAACGCAGCTGGTTGCCTGGCTGGTGCGCCATCACCTGCTGATGTCGGTCACCGCCCAGCGTCGCGATATTCAGGACCCTGAGGTTATTAAGCAGTTCGCCGAAGAAGTTCAAACGGAAAACCGTCTGCGCTATCTGGTCTGCCTGACGGTGGCCGATATTTGCGCCACCAACGAGACCCTGTGGAACAGCTGGAAGCAGAGCCTGCTGCGCGAGCTGTACTTCGCCACCGAAAAACAGCTGCGACGCGGGATGCAAAACACCCCGGACATGCGCGAGCGCGTGCGTCATCACCAGCTGCAGGCGCTGGCGCTGCTGCGGATGGATAACATTGATGAAGAAGCGCTGCATCAGATTTGGGCCCGCTGCCGTGCCAACTATTTTGTGCGCCACAGCCCAAACCAGCTTGCCTGGCACGCGCGGCACCTGCTGAAGCACGATCTGTCTCAACCGATGATCCTGCTGAGCCCGCAGGCCACGCGCGGCGGAACGGAGATATTCATCTGGAGCCCGGACCGGCCTTATCTGTTTGCTGCCGTCTGCGCCGAGCTGGACAGGCGTAACCTGAGCGTTCACGACGCGCAGATTTTTACCACCCGCGACGGCATGGCGATGGATACCTTTATTGTGCTGGAGCCGGACGGCAGCCCGCTGTCCTCGGACAGGCATGAAGGGATACGCTTCGGTCTGGAGCAGGCGATCACGCAGCGCAGCTGGCAGCCACCGCAGCCGCGCCGTCAGCCGGCTAAGTTACGCCACTTTACCGTCGATACCGAGGTCAACTTCCTGCCGACCCACACCGACCGTAAATCGTTCCTGGAGCTGATCGCGCTCGACCAGCCAGGGCTGCTTGCCCGCGTCGGCCAGGTTTTTGCCGATCTGGGAATTTCGCTTCATGGGGCCCGAATTACAACCATTGGCGAGCGAGTAGAAGATTTATTTATAATCGCCACCGCCGATCGGCGTGCCCTTAATAATGACCTGCAGCTTGAAGTGCAACAACGGTTGACAGCAGCCCTCAATCCAAACGATAAAGGGTGACGTGTTTTTTAGTAAAATGGAAAGAGTAAACAATGCAGCAGTTACAGAACGTTATTGAGTCCGCTTTTGAGCGTCGCGCCGAGATCACTCCGGCAAATGTGGATACCGTGACCCGTGAAGCGGTAAACCAGGTTATTTCCCTGCTGGATTCCGGCGCCCTGCGCGTGGCAGAAAAAATCGACGGTCAGTGGGTTACTCATCAATGGCTGAAGAAGGCCGTGCTGCTCTCTTTCCGCATCAACGATAACCAGGTTATCGACGGAGCAGAAAGCCGCTACTTCGATAAAGTGCCAATGAAATTCGCGGATTACGACGAAGCGCGTTTCCAGAAAGAAGGCTTCCGCGTAGTCCCACCAGCGGCAGTTCGTCAGGGCGCATTCATCGCACGTAACACCGTGCTGATGCCATCCTATGTGAACATCGGTGCGTACGTTGACGAAGGCACCATGGTCGATACCTGGGCAACCGTCGGTTCCTGCGCGCAGATCGGTAAAAACGTTCACCTGTCCGGCGGCGTCGGCATCGGTGGCGTTCTGGAGCCACTGCAGGCTAACCCGACCATCATCGAAGACAACTGCTTCATCGGCGCGCGTTCAGAAGTGGTTGAAGGCGTGATCGTGGAAGAAGGCTCCGTGATCTCCATGGGCGTTTACATCGGCCAGAGCACCCGCATTTACGATCGCGAAACCGGCGAAGTGCACTACGGTCGCGTTCCGGCGGGCTCAGTGGTCGTTTCCGGTAACCTGCCGTCAAAAGACGGTAAATACAGCCTGTACTGTGCCGTTATCGTGAAGAAAGTGGATGCGAAAACCCGCGGTAAAGTGGGCATCAACGAACTGCTGCGCACCATCGACTAATCCCCGACGCGTTGATAAACCGGGACGCGCCTGTGCGTCCCGGTATAATCATCAAAAACGTCCGTTTCCGCAGTCGCGATTGCCATTCCCTTTGTTCTCAACCCTGCGATATCCGCCGCCATACGCTGGCTCCCCAGCCAGAAAAGCCCGTCGAGAGCCGTCACGGCCAGACCCGACTCCAGCGCCAGCTTCAGTCGCTCACGCGGCGCTTTTACCTCTTTGGCGATCTGCCGGAAGGGCTCTGCAGTAAGCCCGGTGGGATCGATCCGCCGAATGCGGGTACTCATGCGGTACTGAAAAGCCTCAGGAATCGCATTGAGATCGGCTTTCAGGCTGTAGACGCAGCCAAAGCGCTTGCCGTTAAAGATGACGTTCTTCTGGCTTAGCTGAAACTCATCGCGCAGCCCGGCGATAAGCTGAGGGGCGCGGGTCAGCACCAGTCGGAACGGCAGTTCGAAGCTGGTGACATAATCCACGTTCAGTAAGGCAATACGTAAACGCTCTTCCGCACCCGCCTTTAGCTGGCGGCACTCTGCGGCAACTTCTGCCCACTGGTGCGTGAGCCTTGGGCTCTCATCTGCGGCGCCAAAGCTGTATTTTTCGATCTGATAATCAATGCGTCCTGACATGTCATTATCCCCGCGGGCTACGCTTTTGTGCGATAACTTTGCCTCATTTCCCCGCTTTTGAATACCCGTCTCGCTCGCCTTTTCTCAGCTGAAGTAACAATGATGAATCTCTTTACAAGGAAGTTCACCTCGTTACTTAATGCAAATTTTTTCTTTTAAAACATAGGTTTGTTGAAAAACAGGATTAACGATATTATTCGTGAACAGCAAATAATAATCTGGCCTTGCGGGCAATAAACGGGAATCGTGCAATGAGTCATTACGGCAAAATAATTGGTGCGGGGATCGCAGGTCTGGTCACTCTGGCCGGGACGTATTTATGGGGAAAAAATAGCGGCAAAGACGAAGGGATTGCTGAAGGGCAGCAGATCGCAAAAGCTGAATACGCCGAAAAGATCAAAAAACTCCAGACTGAACTGGCGGACATGACGCGCGATATCAGTAAACGGGATGACTTTATCCTCGCGGCGTATGCACTGGGGACATGCTGCATCAAGGCTAATGGCAAGACCCCAGCGGAAAATATTGCCCTGCTGGATGATGCAGTGTCTGGTCTTGTTCCGCGGGAAAAGTTACCTCAAGCCGTTCAGCAGAAGATCGTCGAGATGGTCGAAACACCGCCCAATCTGCCAACGGTTTGGTCACTTATAAATGAATATCAGCTTAACGATGCGAAAAGCCTGGAGAGGTTTAGCCTCATTGTTGGCATGATGGCAAGTCAGGATGAGCTAAGAACACAAAGCGAAAGTGATTTTATGACCTCCTGGAACTTACTGGTTGCGGCCTGAGGACGACGGATGACAAATCTTAATGCACATCTCGCCAGAATGAAAAAGCTGCAACAGATGCGGAATGCCCCTGCGCTAAAATCCGTGGCGACGGCGTCCGCCATCGAAGCTCATCTGACCGGAGAAGTCGATGCTGCATTTATAAAGGGGTGCGATACCGGCAGCATTTACCGCGAAGCGATTATGGGGGCCAACCTGACGGTCAGCAACGACGACGTTATGGCCCGCCTGGACGTAATCTCAACGGGCAGCGCCATCGACAATATCCTCGAACCCGTGTTTCTCAGCCTGCTCGACGGCACAATGCGCGCCTGCAATATCGGCACCCGACAAGGTGTTACCCCGTCCCGCCTGTACCAGGAGTGCCGGGCGTTCAGTTACGAAGCGCCCGAAAGAAATGCCTTTATGCTGGATAGCTACAGCGAGCACTTGAACGAGCGTCAAAACATTGACCGTTTTTCTGAACAATCGTCGTTTAACGGCGGCGAAATGACACGCAACAACGACTCTCTGAACATGCGCGATGGTGCAAAAATGAAGGCCCGTAAAGAGAACCATTTCTCCGGTAATCTGCGCGCTGAGGATGAATATGGTAACGGCACGATCTACCAGTACAAAAAACATGCGAAAAGCGAGGGAGAGCAGAAGCAGGCTGCCGAAGTCGATCATGTCGTCTCCTGCGCCGAAGTATGCAACAACCTCAAAAGCAACAAGGCTCTGAAGCTTGATGACATCAAAAATATTCTCAATATTGACGAAAATTATGCTGTTACCAGCATGCAAAACAACCGTGGCGAGAAAACCGGTAAGTTCGCTAAAACCCGCGAAGAACTCCAGCAGGAGATCGATCAGGGCTTTGTAGTTGTCAAAAAAGGGAAAAAAGATGTCGCGCATCCGCTGACAGAAGAGGAAATCAAAACGCGGCAGGTGATGGTCGAGAAAATGGACATCGCGCAGCAAACGATGGATACCAAAACCAATGAAACCGTATTTGATAATATCCGCAAGGATCGCGACGTCCAAAAAGTTCTGGCGAAAGATGCGGCCCAGGCATCAGGTCATCAGTCGCTGGGCGATCTCATTCTCTTCATTATCAAGCCTCTTTACTATGAGCTGCGCAGCTGTTTAACGCACGGTATTGAAGCTGGCGTAGGTGCGAGCGATTTTTCGCAGGCTCTGTCGATTCGTCTTGGTCGCATGAAAGATCACATTCTCAAAAACGCTGTTGTTTTATTAAAAGATGTTGCCGTCGGCTTTATTAAAAACTTCGTGTCGATGCTGCTGGAAGGGATTGTTAACTGCTTCGTTGGCGTGTTTAAAAACATCATGCGGATGGTAAAAGAAGGCTTTAAGGTCCTGATGCAGACGGTACCGATCCTCAGGGATAAACACAGCAGTATGGCCCAAAAAGGCGATGCCATTCTTAAGCTTGTAGCAGGTTCTCTTTCCGTCTTTGCGGCTATTGGCCTTGAGTCATGGCTCAGCGGCCTTGGTCTACCAGGACCGCTCCCCATTTTACTCTCATCGGTCCTGACCGCCGTGATTACGGCGCTGGTGATGTTCCTGCTGGATAAGCTCGATCTGTTCGGCGTCAATCAGGCAATCAAAAAACAGCGGATCGACGAACTGTTGGAACAGGAAATTACCTCCACGGAAAGCGAAATGCTGGCCTCCATCGCCTTACTGCGCTAGCGCTCAGATCGTCAGGTTTTGGTATTAAATTGATTTCCACTTGACGTAGTCGTTAAAAACAACAATAAACGAGTGGGGGCAATGCACCTTCCCTGCCCGGTAATTTCAGTGAAATGTAATCAGGATCGACCCCGCTTTTTTTGTATATGAGGGTGGCAAAAAGGAATTTTTTCATTAATTATTCAAAGGTTATGTTGAGATAAGGGTACCGCTATGTACGATAATCTGAAAAGTCTGGGCATTACCAATCCTGATGAAATCGATCGTTACAGCCTTCGCCAGGAAGCCAACAACGACATTTTAAAAATCTATTTTCACAAGGATAAAGGAGAGTTTTTCGCCAAGAGCGTGAAGTTTAAATATCCACGCCAGCGTAAGACCGTCGTCGCTGACGGCGTAGGACAAGGGTACAAAGAGGTGCAGGAAATCAGCCCTAACCTGCGCTATGTGATCGATGAACTCGATCAGATTTGCCAGCGCGATCGCACCGAAGTCGATCTCAAGCGTAAGATCCTCGACGATCTGCGTCACCTTGAAAGCGTTGTCACCAACAAGATCAGCGAGATTGAAGCGGATCTTGAGAAATTAACGCGGAAATAAAAGCAAAATGGCAATCCCTGATTGCCTTTTTTAGTGTTTGCGCCCTCTCCCCGTGGGAGAGGGATGGGGTGAGGGCACCAGACCGCACTCAGTCATCTCTGTTCGTCCAGCTGCAACGCGACATAGAGCAGCAGCCTGTCGTCAAAGTTCCCCAAATCCAGCCCCGTCAGCTCCGAGATCCGGTTTAGCCGGTACTCAAGCGTATTGCGATGAATAAACAGCGCTTTTGAGGTCGCCAGCGGTTGCACGTTATGGCGGAACCACGCCTGCAGCGTCCGGCGCAGCAACCCATTGTTGTCCATCGCCTTCAGGCGCGCTAATGGCCGCGCCAGCTCATTGGCCTGCCAGCCGCCGCGCAGGCTGTCGAGCAGCACCGGCAGCATCAGATCCTGATAGAAATAACTGCGGCTCTCCGGCATCCGCTGCTTGCCCACCATCATGGTAGTGCGCGCGGTACGCCAGGACCGGGCGATGCTGCCCGGCCCGGTAAAGTAATTGCCCAGGGCAACGCGAAAACGCAACTGGCCGTTCTCCTGCATACGGGAAATCAGCAGTTCCACGCGACGACGATGATCTTCCGCATCCCAGCGGCCGAACGCATTGAGCGCGGGTTTGAGTACCACCATTTCCGTCAGCGAGACGATCGCCACCAGGTTGTCGCGCTCCGGCGTCGCCAGCGCATTTTGAAGCTGCTGCAGCTCGGCCATCGCGCTGTCTACGCCAAGCTGTCCGCTATCGACCTCAATCACCGCCACCACGCGCGGCTGGTTCAGATCGATCCCCAGACGCTGCGCCCATTCGCTGAGTGCAGGCGTATGTTCTTCCGCCTGAATCAGGTTCATCACCAGCTCTTCACGTAAGCGGCTGTCCTGAGCAAGCAGATGCATCAGACGCGACTGCTCCAGCATCATTTCCGCCGTCATGCAGACCAGCTCGCCGTATTTACGCAGGGATTCCGGTTCGCCCGTCAGGCCGATGACGCCAACAATTTCCCCTTCCAGACGCAGCGGCAAGTTGATCCCCTGACGCACGCCGTGCAGGTGTTTCGCTACCGCATCATCGATATCAACCACGCGGCCCTGAGAGAGCACCAGCAGGGCTCCTTCGTGCAATTCCCCAATACGCTCGCGATCGCCGCTGCCAATAATGCGCCCGCGAGCATCCATTACGTTGATATTGGTATCAATGATGCGCATGGTGCGCGCCACGATATCCTGCGCCATTTTGGTATCAAGATGCCAGCCAGCCATGTAACCCTCCTGTGAGCAGAGCTCAAGCATAGGGAAGTTCAGCAGCGACTGCATTGTGCGAATGCACAAAGTGAGAGGGGGAAGTATGGAGTTGCGGTAGGCGTCACAGAAACGAGAAAGCCCCTGCGTACAGGGGCTTAAGAGAATTACTGCATCAGCAGGTAAATTGAGGTGTCACCGCGCTGGATATTCAGCGCCAGCACGGACGGTTTGCTGTCGAGAATTTTGCGCAGTTCAGCGATGTTTTTCACCGGTTGCTGGTTAGCCCCCATGATCACATCGCCTTTTTTCAGGCCGATACGGGCAGCAGGTGAATTTGCTTTCACGTTGTTCACCACCACGCCTTTGTCCTGGCCCTTGTTACTCATCTCTGCGCCTTCAATTCCGCTGAAGATGGTGCTGGAGTCCACCTGATTCTGGCTGCTCTGCTGCAGCTCCAGGCTTACGTTAACCGGTTTGCCGTCACGCAGCAGGCCAAGGGTCACTTTGCTGCCAATTGGCATCGAGCCCACTTCCGCACGCAAGGCGGCAAAGCTGCTGATCGGTTTACCGTTCAGAGAGGTGATCACATCACCCGCTTTAATGCCCGCCTTCGCTGCAGAGGAGTTCGGCATAACCTGGCTGACGAACGCACCGCGCTGCGCATCCACCTTCATCGCTTTCGCCAGCTCGGAGTTCAGCTCGGTACCCATAATACCCAGCTCACCGCGTTTCACCTGGCCGTACTGCACCATTTGAGCAGTCAGGTTTTTCACCATGTTGCTCGGGATAGCAAAGCCGATACCGATGTTACCGCCGTCCGGTGCCAGAATAGCGGTGTTGATACCGATCAGCTCGCCGTTCAGGTTCACCAGCGCACCGCCGGAGTTACCACGGTTAATGGCCGCATCCGTCTGGATGAAGTTTTCATAGTTTTCCGCATTCAGGCCGCTACGGCCCAGCGCAGAGACAATACCGGAGGTCACGGTTTCACCCAGACCGAACGGGTTACCGATAGCGACGGTGTAATCGCCCACGCGCAGCGCATCGGAGTCGGCAATTTTAATCGCCGTCAGGTTCTTCGGATCCTGAATCTGGATCAGCGCGATGTCGGAGCGCGGATCTTTACCCACCACTTTAGCATCGAATTTACGACCATCGCTCAGCTGAACTTTAATGGTGCTGGCGTTATCCACAACGTGGTTGTTGGTGACCACGTAGCCTTTTGCGGCATCAATAATCACACCGGAACCAAGCGCCATGAATTTCTGTTGCTGGCCGCCGCCCTGGCCGTCATCCCCTGCGCCACCGCCCTGACAGAACGGAGAACTCTGGAATGGCGAACCGTCCTGGCAGAACGGTGAATTGTCACCGAAGAACTGCTGGAAGTTACGCGGCATGCGCGGCGTATTGACGGTCGTGCTGCCCTCAACGTTAATACTCACCACCGATGGCATCACTTTTTCGAGCATCGGTGCCAGGCTTGGCATCTGCTGCGCGGTTGCTGCCGACGACGCGGTCTCGGCTGCAGTAGCAGTCAGAGGAGACAGCGCTAAACCTAAACTCAGAGCCAGTGCACTCATTGCTAATGTGGTTTTTTTCATGTTTCTCAATCTCGATTTACAGGTAACGCAAAATTGCTGTGTAACTCAGATTCATTTTATACCGCTTAGTTCCGGCCATAAGTTTATGGAAAAGGTAAAAATTTATTGGCCTTCTTTACAAAACTCCGGAATTATTCCACGGCCATGAGCTTGCGGTATTCATCCCAGGCATACAAATCGGTCATGCCGCTGATATAGTCCTGGATTAGACGGCAGCGATAATAATATTCCATCACCGGCCATTCCAGAGCGTGGCGATCCAGCTTACCCATCGCTTCGACATACGCCAGCCGATGGCGGGTAGAAAGCTTCTGATAAAGCCGGGATTCGATAGGAATTCGCCGCACGCGTTCTTTTTCCACCAACTCGCTAAACTCCTCGACGGAGAGTTGAAGCAACGGGGAATAAATTTCCAGTAATCCACTGATTACACGGTATCCCTGCAGTTCCAGCTGCTCGACATCAGGATGGCTGAACACATGCCGCATTGCCACATGTTTATAAAGCTCAAGGAGTTGGCTGAAACTGCTGTCATCTTCCAATAGCGCATGATTGAATTCCCCGCTAAAGATTTGCGGCAAATTATCAATAAAGCGCGAGGCGGCATACGGCACCAGTTTATTTAATGTATTGACCCGCAAATACATAAAGAACTGATCTTCCGTACTGCGGCTCAACGTATTTGAGCGCGATTTTTCCCAGGCATTTTCGACAACCTGCGCAAACAGCGATCCTTTTTCATGGGTTCCCCATGCCGCATAAAGATGCTGATAAAGCTCCTCGACGCTGAATATTCTTTTCTCAACGGCATCTTCCAGGTCAGCCACGCAATAGGAAATATCGTCGGCGGCTTCCATAATCCACGTCAATGGGAATCGGCCGTTTGGCGTCAGGGAAAGTTCTTTACGCAGCCGTTCTATATAGGCCTCTTCGGAAAGGTAATAGCCCGGTTTTTTCATTAAATAGCTGTGGGATGCGGGCGTTTCCCCCATCCACCACGCGGGACGCGTATATTTCAAAATGCAGCCAACCTGCGCCCAGGTCAGGTTCATGCGCATCAGGGAGTGCACCAGCCGGATCCCCTGCGCGTTGCCCTCAAAGTGACAGAGATCCTGGCGCACTTTGCGGCGCAAATCGTTCAGCCCTTCTTCGCCTTCACGCAGGCGTAAATCGCGCACGATGCAGCGGTCATCGCTGAGTGGCTGGCTTGCCGCATCCGACGGATAAAGCCGTTGTTTAAACCAGTCATTAATAGCCGCCTCGCCAAAATGGCCAAAAGGCGGGTTGCCGATGTCATGCATCAGGCAGGCCATCTCAACGATGCTCTCGAAAGGCCCCGTCAGCTCATCCAGGCCATAGGTTTCCAGTAAACGCTGCTCTTTGAGGCGGCTTAAAATCTCTTTGGCAATATAACGCCCGACCTGCTGCACTTCCATGGAGTGGGTTAAGCGCGTGCGCACCGCGGCGTTACGCTCCAGCGGGAATACCTGGGTCTTTTGCTGCAGACGCCGGATGGCGGGCGAGTTAATAATCCTGCCGCGATCGCTTTCGAAGATACGCAGGATCTCATGTTCGCTCTTTTTGCCCTGCGGCGAACGGAAACGTCGGTGCCAGTTAATTTTGGTACGAAAATCGATTGGTGACATGTGCTCCCCCGCGTGAGAATGCGTTTCCCCTTAACCGCATGATAGACTATGCCTCTTAACAAGGCACATCGCGAGTAAATCTATGAAAATCGGCATTATTGGTGCAATGGAAGAAGAAGTTACGCTCCTGCGTGACAAAATTGAGAACCGTCAGACCCTCTCTCTCGGGGGTTGTGAGATCTACACCGGACAGCTGAACGGTGTTGAGGTGGCTCTGCTGAAATCAGGCATCGGTAAAGTGGCTGCTGCGCTGGGTGCGACCCTGCTGCTTGAGCGCTGCAAGCCGGACGTCATCATTAACACGGGCTCAGCAGGCGGTCTGGCACCGACGCTGAAAGTGGGCGATATCGTTGTCTCCGACGAAGCGCGTTACCACGATGCTGACGTCACCGCGTTCGGCTACGAATACGGCCAGCTTCCGGGCTGCCCGGCAGGGTTTAAAGCTGACGATAAACTGATAGCGGCGGCTGAAGCCTGCATTGCTGAGCTCAATCTCAACGCGGTACGCGGCCTGATTGTCAGCGGTGATGCGTTCATCAATGGCTCGGTCGGTCTGGCGAAAATCCGTCATAACTTCCCGCAGGCGGTTGCCGTAGAGATGGAAGCGACCGCGATTGCGCACGTTTGCCACAATTTCAGCGTACCATTCGTGGTGGTTCGCGCCATCTCTGACGTGGCAGACCAGCAGTCTCACATCAGCTTCGACGAGTTCCTGGCCGTTGCGGCAAAACAGTCCACCGTGATGGTGGAACGCCTGGTGCAGAACCTGGCGCGTGGCTAAACGGTCTATCAGGGCGCTGGCCGCCCTGCTGCTGCTTGCACCGGCGTGGCTGTTCGCCGCGCCGCGTGTGATTACCCTCTCTCCCGCTAATACCGAACTGGCGTTTGCCGCCGGGATCACCCCCGTTGGCGTCAGCAGCTTTTCAGATTACCCCCCACAGGCGGCCGGCATTGAACAAGTGGCAACCTGGCAAGGGATGAATCTTGAGCGCATTGTGGCGCTTAAGCCGGATCTCGTGCTGGCCTGGCGCGGCGGTAACGCCGAGCGGCAGGTTAACCAGCTCACCTCACTTGGCATCAAGGTCATGTGGGTTGACGCGGTAAGTATTGAGCAGGTCGCTCAGGCTCTGCGCGCCCTGGCCCCTTATAGCCCTGCGCCTCAAAAAGCCGAGAGTGCGGCGAACCAGATACTCAGCGACTATGCCGCGCTGAAAGCCCAATACGATACGCCAGCCAAAAAGCGCATCTTCCTGCAGTTCGGCAGCCAGCCGCTGTTTACCACCGGAAAAGGCTCGATTCAGAACCAGGTGCTGGAAGTGTGCGGCGGTGAAAATATCTTTGCTGCCAGCCGGGTACCGTGGCCTCAGGTGAGCCGTGAGCAGGTTCTGGCGCGCCAGCCGCAGGCCATCGTCGTGGTCGGAAATGCGAGCGAGATTCCTAAAATTAAACAATTCTGGCAGAGCCAGCTAAAAATTCCGGTGATCCCACTCAACGGTGACTGGTTTGAACGCGCCAGCCCGCGTATTATCCTCGCCGCAAAACAGCTCTGTGCCGCCCTGGCAGAGGGTCATTAACATTTGTTCGAGGATTTAACGATGCTCGTTTATTGGCTGGATATTCTTGGTACAGCCGTTTTTGCTATCTCCGGCGTCCTGCTCGCCGGAAAACTACGCATGGATCCGTTTGGCGTGCTGGTGCTTGGCGTGGTGACCGCCGTTGGCGGCGGGACAATCCGCGATATGGCGCTGGCGAATGGCCCGGTGTTTTGGGTGAAAGATCCTACCGATCTTGTGGTCGCAATGGTCACCTGTCTGTTAACCATTGTGCTGGTTCGCCAGCCCCGCCGATTACCCAAATGGATATTGCCGGTACTGGATGCCGTCGGTCTGGCCGTGTTTGTCGGTATTGGCGTCAATAAGGCGTTTAATGCGGGCACCGGCCCGATGGTGGCGATCTGCATGGGCGTGTTAACCGGCGTGGGCGGCGGCATCATTCGCGACATTCTGGCGCGTGAGGTGCCGATGATCCTGCGTACTGAAATTTACGCAACGGCCTGTATTGCGGGCGGCATTGTCCACGCGACCGCGTACTACACGTTTGCAATTCCGCTGGAAAACGCCGCGATGCTGGGGATGCTCGTGACGCTGGTGATACGTTTAGCGGCAATACGCTGGCACCTGAAGCTGCCGACG
>NZ_JADCLF010000003.1:47419-345804 GCF_014982345.1 Enterobacter cloacae complex sp. P1B
CTTCGCTTACCGGGCCTACAATCCGCATTCAGGCTTAAATGCTGAACGAAGAACCGCACCCGCAGGTGCTTGTTGCGTTCGGGTTGGTCACCACAAAACGCGAACCTTCCAGACCTTCGGTGTAATCCACCGAACCGCCCACCAGATACTGCAGGCTCATCGGGTCAACTACCAGCGCGACGCCTTGCTTCTCGATGGTCATATCGCCGTCGTTCACCTGATCGTCAAAGGTAAAACCGTACTGGAAGCCGCTGCAGCCGCCACCGGTAATATAGACACGCAGTTTCAGATCCGGATTGTCTTCGTCGGCAATCAGGGTTTTCACTTTGTTGGCTGCTGCTTCGGTAAACTCCAGCGGCACAGCTACGTCATCACTCATCTTATGCTCCCATGAATACTGCTATTGGGTAAAATTCACCCAATTCTTTTCGTCATTATCTAATACCCTGGTAATTCATTCAAGTATTCTACGTGGCGGCCCGCTCCGCCTCTTGTTTTGCCAGGGTACGCGCGAGGATGGTGGAGTATAGCGGTTTTCCACCCAGGAATTGGGCTAATAGTGTCGCGCCGAGACAGGTAATGATCATTGGCAAAATGAGCTGGTAATTATCCGTCATCTCCAGCACCAGCACGATGCCGGTTAACGGCGCGCGCAGGGAAGCGGCCAGCAGCGCCCCCATCCCGGCCACTGCAAAGGTGCCGGCGTCCAGATGGTAAGCGGGGAAACCTGCCTCAGCCGCCATACCAAACGCGGTGCCGAGCAGCGTTCCCAGCGCCAGCATCGGGGCAAAAATCCCGCCGGGCGCGCCGGAGGAGAAGCACAGTACCGTCGTAATGACCCTGGAGAAAAACATAAACAGCAGCAAACCCACGCTGAAATTCCCGGCTGCGGCAATGGGAATCAGCCCGAAACCGCCGCCCGCGGCATTCGGTTCGATAAAGCCGAGCACGCCACAAATGCCGCCCAGCAGGCCGCCCATCAGCACCCATTTCGTGGTATTGCCGCCGTGAACGCGCTGGAACATATCCTGAGCGCGTAAGATAAAGGTGTTAAACAGCGGGCCCACCACACCAAAAATCATGCCGAGGATGAGGTATAGCCACAGGGTGTTAACCGGTGCGTTGGTCAGTTTACCGACTTCAATCACCGCCCCTTCGCCATTAAAAATGCGAAAGACGATGCTCGACATAATGACGCCGGTAAACACCGCTTTAATGGAGATCAGGTTGTAGCGGAACTGCGCGCGCATCTCTTCGATGATGAACAAAATACCGGCCAGCGGCGCGTTAAACGCCGCAGAAAGCCCCGCCGCTGCACCGGTGGCCAGCAGCGTATGGCGCGCCTCGGCGCTGCGCATGCGGAACAGATCGCCCACCATGCGGCCGACGTTCCCCCCCAGCTGCACCGTTGGCCCTTCCCGGCCGAGCACCATCCCTGCGCCCAGCGTCCCCATGCCGCCAATAAACTTAACCGGGATCACCCGCCACCAGCGCACCGGGCGCAGCTCCTCCAGCGCGCCTTCAATTTCCGGGATGCCAGACCCGCCCGCCTCCGGGGCGAATTTACGCACCAGAAAATACCCCACCATGGCAAACAGCGCAGACAGGCCGAATGCCGCTACCCAGACCAGCCATTCGCGATCGGCAAAACCGGCTACGGTACCCACTCGCCAGTTGAGTACGGCGTTAACCGCTTTTTCAAACGCCACGCCAACCAGCCCTGCAAGGGTACCCACCACGGCAGCGGCCAGCAGGATCGCCAGCGGCGTTTTATCGCGATTGAGCAGCCGCCGAATGCTGACTCGGTGCTGGGCGCGCGTAAACTGTTGTTCTTCAAAAGACGGGGAATCTGATTTCATGTCCTGTTCTTATTCGTCATACAAAAAGCCGCGAAGATTTTACCAGAGACCTTCCCTGCGACGCCTGAAAAATACTTAACAAATCTTAAAGCATTAACAGGCTAAAAATTTCATAACCTTCTGCGGATCACTTAGAATAGTGTGCTTAATCATTTTATACGAACCAGGAACGACGCCATGAGCAAGTCTGAAAACCTCTACAGTGCAGCCCGCGAGCTAATCCCCGGTGGCGTGAACTCGCCAGTACGCGCCTTTACCGGCGTGGGCGGCACGCCGCTGTTTATTGAACGTGCTGACGGCGCGTATCTGTATGATGTCGATGGCAAAGCCTATATCGATTACGTCGGTTCCTGGGGGCCGATGGTTCTCGGACATAACCATCCCGCCATTCGTAACGCGGTCATCGAAGCCGCGCAGCGCGGCCTGAGCTTCGGTGCGCCGACCGAGATGGAAGTGAAAATGGCGGAGCTGGTTACCGAACTGGTGCCGACCATGGACATGGTGCGTATGGTGAACTCCGGTACCGAAGCCACCATGAGCGCCATCCGTCTGGCGCGCGGCTTTACCGGTCGCGACAAAATCATCAAATTCGAAGGCTGCTACCACGGCCATGCAGACTGCCTGCTGGTGAAAGCGGGCTCCGGCGCGCTGACCCTCGGCCAGCCAAACTCGCCTGGCGTACCTGCTGATTTCGCGAAGCACACCCTGACCTGCACCTACAACGATCTGAACACCGTTCGCGCGGCGTTCGAGCAGTATCCGCAGGAGATCGCCTGCATTATCGTTGAACCGGTTGCGGGCAACATGAACTGCATCCCGCCGCAGCCTGACTTCCTGCCGGGCCTGCGCGCGCTGTGCGATGAGTTCGGCGCGCTGCTGATCATCGATGAAGTGATGACCGGCTTCCGCGTGGCACTGGCGGGCGCCCAGTCTTATTATGAGGTTGAGCCGGACCTGACCTGCCTCGGCAAAATCATCGGCGGCGGCATGCCGGTCGGTGCTTTCGGCGGTCGTAAGGACGTGATGGAAGCCCTGGCGCCAACCGGCCCGGTTTACCAGGCGGGCACGCTCTCCGGTAACCCAATTGCCATGGCTGCGGGCTTCGCCTGCCTGACCGAAGTGGCGCAGCCGGGTATTCATGAAACCCTGACGGACCGTACCACGCAGCTGGCAAACGGTCTGCTGGAAGCCGCAGAAGAAGCGGGAATTCCGCTGGTTGTTAACCACGTGGGCGGCATGTTCGGGATTTTCTTCACCGATGCGAAAACCGTGACCCGCTATCAGGACGTGGTGAAGTGCGACGTTGAGCGCTTCAAGCGGTTCTTCCACCTGATGCTGGAAGAAGGCGTGTACCTGGCACCGTCCGCGTTCGAAGCGGGCTTTATGTCCGTGGCGCACAGCGAAGAAGATATCAATAACACCATCGACGCGGCGCGTAAGGTGTTTGCGAAGCTCTAAGGGCATTGCTAAAACGGCAATCTAAGGATTGCCGTTTATTTTTATTACCGGCTCTGCTTTCTCAACAGATAAATAAAATACGGCGCACCGATAAAGGTCGACAACAGGCCCGCCGGGATCTGATACGGGAACAGCACCATCCTTCCACACCAGTCGGCAAACACCAGAATGACCCCGCCCGTCAGGGCCGACATCACAATATGTGGCATCGTCCGTCGGAAACCCATCATTCTGGCGATATGCGGCGCCATCAACCCTACAAAGCTTAGTGGACCGATGGTCATGGTGGCGGTTGCCGTCAGACACGCCGCCAGCAGAAGAAGCGCGACGCGCGTTGGCGTCAGCGCTAAGCCGACCGCACGCGCGGTTTCGCCCCCCAGCGGCAGAATGGTCATCCAGCGACGGCACAGCGGTACCATCGCCAGCAGCACGATCATAACGCTTCCTGACCAGGCAACCTGGCTGGCGGTGGCGTTGTACGTTGAGCCGGAAATCCAGGTCAGGATCTTCGCCATGCGCGGATCGCCGCTCGCCTGCAGCATCATCAGCAGCATAGTAAAGGCGGTGCTGAGCGCCATACCGGCCAGCAGCATGCGGTGCGGAGAAAATCCACCGCGGCCAGAGGCAACCAGAATAATCATCAGCGTGGCCGCCGCACCGATACTCCCGGCAGGCATCAGCCAGCCAAACGCATTGCCCGGCACCAGGAAGAGCATCAGCACCACGCCAAAGGCCGCGCCGGAACTGATCCCCAGCACTTCAGGGCTTGCCATCGGGTTACCGGTCAGACGCTGAATAATACAGCCCGCCACCGCCAGCATCACCCCGGCAATCAGCGCGGAGAGAATACGCGGCCAGCGCCACTGCAGCAGTTCGTTGAGTAAGTCACCCGTTGCCCAGTGCCAGCCTGCGGCATCGCGCCCAAACGCGAGGGCGGCAAACGAGGCGATAAGCAACACCGCCAGACCGGCAAGGCTGAACCACAGCACCGACTGACGTTCAGCGTAGACCTTATCGCCAGCGTCCATCGCTGGGGCGCTGATACTGCGCAGACGCGGGAGCAGCCACAGCAGCAGCGGCGCACCGATAAGCGCCGTTGCCGACCCGGTAGACACTTCCATCCAGACGCGCGCCAGCCAGAGAATGATCTGATCGGAAAGCCAGAGGATCAGCGCCCCGATCAGCGGCGCCAGCAGCAGACGTGCCAGAAGGCGACGCGCCCCGAGCATTTTTGCCAGCAGCGGCGCAAAGAGGCCGATAAACCCGATGATGCCAACCGCGTTAACCAGCAGAGCGCTCAGCACAATCGCCAGCGTGAGCGCCGCCAGACGAGCCAGCGACAGCGCCAGCCCCAGGTTGCGCGCCACGCCATCATCCAGCCCCATCAGAGTGAGCGGGCGCAGCAGCAGCAGCGTGAGCACCACGCCGCCAAACAATTGTGGCCACAGGCGCTGGACGATACTCCAGTCGGTCTGGGTGAGCGTGCCGGTGCTCCACATAAACATGCTTTGCAGCTGGTCGTGGTGAAACAGCACCAGCAGTTGGTTGATCGCGCCGCAGTAGAGGCTGACGACCAGCCCGGCGAGGATCAGCGTGACCGGCGAGAGACGTTTTCCCCAGGCCACGCCAAAGACCAGCGCGCCCACGACGCAGGCGCCTGCCAGCGCGGCAAACTGCGAGGTTAATGCCCCCGGCAGGGTCCAGAGGGTGGTGATGGTGATCCCCAGCTGTGCCCCCGTCGCCACGCCCAGCGTGGTTGGCTCCGCCAGCGGGTTACGCAGCACCTGCTGGAACAGCACGCCCACCAGCCCCAGCCCCGCTCCGACCAGCAGGGAGATGCTAAGACGCGGCAGCAGGCTGTAGTGGAACAACATCTGCTGAATATTGTCGATATCCGGAGCGGCAAACGCGGCCGCCCACTGCTCGCGCGGCAGTGCCGTGGAGAGGTTGAACCCGGTTAGCGCCAGCGCCGCCAGAAAAATCAGCCCCAGCAGCAGCGCCGGGAAACGGGCAATACGCGTACTCATGCTTTGCCCCCCATCACGTTGTCCAGCACGCGGGCAAAGTGCATTGCCGACAGCGTCGCGCCGTAAAACCATACCGCAGGGGCGCGCAGGAAGCGCTGCTCGCGCACGAACGGCATCGCCTGCCATAGCGGGGTCGCCATCAGGGTTTGCATTTCACGCTCGTTGCCGTGGTCAAAGCACAGCACGTCGACGTCTCGAAACGCCGCCAGGCGGTCGATGCCCACGGCGGTGCTTCCCCAGAACGTCATCTCGCCTTCCCAGGCGTTGCGAATGCCGAAGTTGTCGAGCACTTCCTGGAACAGGCAGTTCTTTCCAAAGACCAGCATATGGCGGGCATCCAGCAGCGTCACCATCAGCAAAGGCCGATCGCCACGGCGGGCAAAGCGCGGCTTAAGAGACTCAATCAGCGCGTCAAACTCATCGAGATGCTGTTTTGCTTCCGCTTCCCGGTTGAGGAACTGGGCCATCTCGTGGATGGAATTTTTTGCCATGGTCAGCGGCTTTTTACCGTCGCTAAAGGAAAAGCCTCGTCCCGGCGCAATCTTCGCCATGATCTCTTCCGACGGGCCATACCCCGCAGACCAGAATAAATAAGACGGTTTCATCTGCGTGAGAAGCTCAAGGTTTGGCTCCGTGCGCAGACCGATGTCGATGACCGAGTCCGGCAGTTTTGGCTCATTCACCCACAGGGTGTAGTTGGGAATGTCGGCCACGCCGTAGGGCGTGATACCCAGGGCCATCATCAGCTCGACGGGTAACCACTCCAGCGCCACGATGCGGTGCGGATCGATAGCGGCGGCGCGGGCCGGGGCCATCTTCAACAGCAGCGGCGAGAGCGCCATGACCGTCAGCAGGCGACGGCGGCTAATGTATGTTGAATCCAGCATCAGTAGACAAAGCTCACGGGAGCAGCCCCGGCCGGGTGAGGCAAAATACCCATCGGAATACCGTAAATATGTTCCAGCGTTTCGCTGCGCATCAGCTCAGACGGCGTGCCCTGAGCGATCATTTCACCGCCGCGCAGCGCGACGAGGTAGTCACAGTAGCGTGCCGCCATGTTGATATCGTGCAGGACAGCGATCACCGTCAGGCCGCGCTGCTGGCTTAAGCGATGCACCAGCGCCAGCACGTCGACCTGATGGGCGATATCCAGCGCAGAGGTCGGTTCATCCAGCAGCAGGCAGCGGCTGTCCTGCGCCACCAGCATCGCAATCCACGCCCGCTGACGTTCACCGCCGGACAGACTATCCACCAGGCGATGCGCCAGCGGTTTTAGCCCTACCAGCGCAATCGCCTCCTCTACTTTCTCCCGGTCGGTGACACCGAAGCGGCCAAGTGCCCCGTGCCACGGATAGCGGCCAATCGCTACCAGCTCACGCACCGTCATCCCTTCCGCCTGCGGCAGCTGCTGCGGCAAGTAGGCCACCTTGCGGGCAAAGGCTTTACTGCTCCAGCCCTCCAGCGGCCGATCGTCCAGCAGAATATCCCCTTCAGAAGGTGGCTGGTGGCGTCCCAGCATCTTGAGCAGCGTGGATTTACCGGAACCGTTGTGGCCAATCAGGCCCGTCACTTTACCGGCAGGAAACGTCAGAGAGAGCGGATGCAGCAGGGTGCGCCCGGGTACGCGAAAGGAGAGATTATTGAGCGTAAAGGTGGTGTCGGATTGCGTTTTATTATCCTGCATGTCAGCCAACTTAAATAAAAAGGGCACGGCGAACCGTGCCCATAAAGAGGTTAGAAGCGGAAGGTCGCGGTGGCGACAACCTGGCGTTCAGCACCCCAGAAGCAACCGTAGGTGTTGAAGCAGCTGGCAACGTACTCACGATCGAACAGGTTGTTCACGTGAAGCGCGACGTTTGATCCGGCCATGCCTACACGCGCCAGATCGTATCTGACCAGTGCATCAACCAGTGTATAGCTTCCAACAGTGAAGCTATTCGCCGGGTCACCTTTGCTGGAGCCGGTATAACGCACACCGGTACCCAGCGTCAGGCCAGAAAGTGGGCCGTCAAACATCGTGTAATCACCCCACAGGGATGCCATATGTTTTGGCACCTGCGCCGGCGTGTTGCCTTTGTAGTTGGTGTCGGTGGTGTATTCCGCATCGGTATAGGTATAAGAACCGACAACGTTCACGCTGGCAGATAACGCCGCTTTGGCTTCCAGCTCTACGCCACGGGCGCGGATCTCGCCGCCTTCAACGGAGAAGGGTGAGCCAGTTGGGTCAGCCATCAGGTTGTTAGTTTTGGTCAACTGATACACTGCACCGGTGATCACAATCGGACGATCGTTAGGCACGTATTTCACGCCCGCTTCGTACTGTTTGCCTTTAGACGGTGAGAATGGTTTACCTTGAGCGTCGGTCAGGGAAGCCGGTTCAAAGGATTCGCTGTAGCTGAAATAAGGAGTTACCCCGTTGTCGAACAGGTAGTTAACGCCGCCACGCCAGGTGAACTGAGTATCATCACGCTTGGCGGTGGTATTTAATACGCGGTTGTAGGACTCCTGATCGGCCCAATCGTAACGGCCGCCCAGTGTCACCAGCACTTTATCCCATTCGATCTGATCCTGAGCGTAAACGCCGGTCTGCTTCTGCTTGTTCAGCACCTGGTAAGCACCAGATGGTCCAGGGTGTGAACCGAAATCGAAATCGCCACGATCGAGATCGTAAATATCGGATGGCGCAACGGAGCCGGCATAGCCGAACCAGGAGTTAATGTCATTACGCATGCGCATGAAATCAACGCCTGTCAGCAGAGTATGGTCGAGAGCCCCCGTCGCGAACTTGCTCTGAAGCTGCGTATCAACGGTGAAGTTTTGCAGCTTCTCGTCATCGATCACATACTGGCGAGTCAGCGTATGCCCCCATTGTGACTGAGGAATGCTCGCGCAAGGGCTGGATGCCGGATTACTCGAATAGAGCGGATCGGAACACATGCCGTAGCCGTAAACGCTGTTTTGCGAGGTTTTGTTCTCGGCAAAGCGCAGATTCTGACGCACGGTGAAAGTATCGTTGAATTCGTGGTCGAAGCTGTATCCCACCATTTTCTGGTTACGGGAATAGGTGTTGTTCTTCGCGCCTTCATTGAAGTTAGTCGGCAGACGATCGCCGTTTGGCAGCGGGTCAACCGTCCCCTCTTTTGGCAGCCAGCCGTAGTAGCCCGTTTCAGGCTCGTTCTGGAAGTAGGAGAGGAACGTGAAGGTGGTTTTGTCATCCGGACGCCAGGAGAAGGATGGCGCGATGGCATAACGCTGCTCGCCCTTATCTTCCTGCTGCGAATTGTTCGAGCGCGCAACGCCCGTCAGGCGGTATGAATAGACACCGTCATCGTCGATCGCATCGCTGAAGTCAAAGCCTGTCTGGAACAGGCTGTCGGTACCCACTTTAAACTGGATCTCTTTCAGCGGCTCGGTTGTTGGGCGCTTACTTACCATGTTCAGCAGGCCGCCTGGGCTGCTTTTACCGTACAGAACGGAAACCGGACCGCGCATGATTTCGGCGCGCTCCAGCATGTACGGGTCAATTACCGCGTCGTTGTAGAAGTTCCCCTGCATTTTCATGCCGTCGAGGTAGTTGTTTTGGCTCTGGCCATCGGCCGCGAAACCGCGAATAACCAGATAATCATAGGTGTTGGACGCACCACGCGTGCCCACCGCAACGCCCGGCGTGTAGCTCAGGGCTTCTTTAACCGAACGCGGCTGGTGCAGCGCCATCTCTTCGGCCGTCACCACAGAAATAGACTGTGGAACCTTTTGAATTGGGGTGTCTGTTTTGGTACCGGTCGCAGATTGGCGAGCGGCGATAGTCGCAGCAGGTCCCCAGGCACTCTCCTGTGCAGCAGGTGCAGCGGTAACGGTAATAGTATCTTCTTTTTTCGGGGTTTCGGCAGCGTGAGCAAATGCAGACATGCCGGCAACCGCTGTGGCTACGACAACCGCGACTTTACGCAGCGACGTGTTAATTGGCTGAGCAGTATTGGAAAGCGCCATGTTTATCTCTGATGGAAAAGTGAATGATAACGTAAACGAGAATTATTATTATGACCGCAGAATAATATGCGAAACGCTGGTTGCATAGCAAGCAGTAAGCGGCCCTACAAGATTTAAGGGTTTAAGAATTAACCAGATGAAAAGAGAGGGTTAACGAAGTTAGTGAAATGATCCTTAGCCCGCCAGAGCGGGCAGGATGAATCAACGGTAAAAGAGCTCGAACGTCGCGACAGAATCGACTTTGCCGGCTTTTATCTCCCCCGTCCTGACGTAGCGAGCCTTGAGTGGGATCTCGACAGGAACGTTGTCCTGCGTGCCGGTTATCGCCGTATAGTTCCGATCGAACTGCAGTACAGTATCATTCTGGTCAAGGATCTGAATGCCGACGCCTTCAGCGGCGGAATCTCCGGAGGCGATCCCCAAAATATTGCCGTTCGTGACGCCCGTTGATCCCGCGCTGGTAAACTGATAATCCACCTTTGTGCCTGCCGCGCAGTCGGTGATCTCAATCTTAAAGCTGCCGTCCGTGAGGATGTCAGAGTATTGGCCGCTAAAGTCCTGGGTATTGACCGTTTTCAGCGGCACATAGATGTTGCGATCGACCAGGTTACAGGTGTTTGTGGTGATGTGAATAGTGGTGGGAGAGAAGCGCATTTCACCGATCGGCGCGTTGCCCATGATATCCATTGAGGTTAACCGTGAGGTATCAAGATCGCCCTCCTGGATAGCGCCCGTGACGACCAGCTGGGCAGCGGCGCGAAATACAGATGTACTTGTCGAAGAGCCGTGGATCGATCCCAGAAATTGCATGGGCCGGACTAAATCCTGTTCAGTGTAACCGGGAAGCCGTTCGGTCGATGACGCCGCACGGATGCCAATACCCGGCACGTTGGTCTGATAAACCCCGCTCATCACACCTTCGCGCGCATCCGCATCCGTGAGGTACAAATACCCGCGTCGAATTTGCGCGTCAACGCTACAATCCACCGTTACCGCTTTACTCTCGACGCTGGCGTCATAAAGCACGGTGCCGACGGGCGTGTCGGGGGCGACAATAATGACCGGGGGAAGCTGAAACGTCACCACGGCATCCGCGTCAGCGCTGCCGTTGAAGGTACAATCTGCCCGGGCTGAATGGCAAAATGCCCCCGCCAGCACAAGCAGTAACGGTGGCAGGAAAGTGTTAACGATACGACGTAGATTCATGAAATACCTCAGTTAAGGCAGTTGACCGTGGCTTTCACGATCCCTGCCGCGCTGTGCGAGGGAAGATCCAGCGTCCCGTGACACTGCCGATCGCGCTCTTCTCCCCACTGCACGCTAAACGTTGTTTTGCCGGACAGCCCTGTCAGGTAAACCTCCCCGTCATCACCCACGATGGCCGTGGTGTTGTCCAGCGCCACCAGGGCACCAAACGGCACGGGCTTACCCGCGTAGAGCAAGGTCACCAGCGCGCGTCGTCCCACGCGCGCGTCGAACGTGGCCGGCACTGCCGCCCCTTTCGTCGGCACGAGATCCAGCGTTGCCGCGTCGATATCAATATCTTCCCGATCCTGCGTATTCACGGTGATGATGTTGTGCCGATAGGCCGTCAGAGAAGGAACAATCGCGTTACCAAAACGGTCCGTCGTGATGCCGCGCCCGTTTTGCACTTTGACGTTATCACCATCTTTAATGTGCACAATGGCGAAGGCGTCGCGTACGGGTTGCCCCAGCGTCACGCCATGCTCGTGAGCAACGATTGACCCCTGAGCGCTGTAGTTCCACTGCCGATTGTTACCACCGTAGCTGTACCCCATCCCTACCTCTCCGGAAGCCCCGCGATAACGCCCGGACAGGCTGCCGCCGTAGCCCGTATCCTGGTTGGCATAGGTCTGCTGGAGGTTGTAGCTCAGCTTATTGTCCTCCAGCGCGGTACCGCCAAGCCCAACCTGATGCGAGACAAATCCGCCACTGGAGGTATTGGCACTGTAGGTTGCCCAGGAATTCGGCAGCCACTTTGATAACGGAATGTTGACCGTCAACGCCATTTGCCGGTCGGTATCGGCATCTGGCGTGCGGGTCAGGTTGTAACTTATCGACCAGGTGATGTCGCGCCAGCTGGAGCTGAACCCCGCGCTGACGCTACGCTCATGGCCGTCCATATCCCAGTAGTCCTGCTGATAGCCGTTGAGATAGGCCGAGCCCCAGTCAGAAACCCGCTGGGAAAGGTTGAGCTGCATGCGGCTACGGCGGTTATTAGTTCTGCGGTAGGTATAAATGCCGTCATCGATTTCGCTGTCACGCTGATCGATAGCTTCCTGAAAGGTATAGAACCCCGATGTGGAGTAGCGATAGCTGGCAAGCGTGATGGTGGTATCCGTGTCGGGAATATCTTTTGAATACTGCGCCCGCCAGGATAAACCGCTGGCATCGTCACGCCCGTCATCAAACGCGGTACGCGCGGCCGTGAGGTCGACAGAGGCGGAGCCGAAATGCCCCAGATCGGCACCGAGCCCCAGCAGCAGCGCATGATACAGTGATGAACCCAGCGCGCCAGTATACGCCGTGACGCCGTAAGGCAGACCATAGATGGCTGTGCCTTGCGCAAAGGTGGGTTCGTCTTCACCTTCATTACCGCGATAGCGCCCTGCGGCCAGCGAATACTTAAAGCCGCCTTCCCGCTGTAACACCGGCACCGACGCGCTGGCCTGGATGAAGCTATGCTCGCTGCCGTCCGCCTCTTCGACAGTCACTTCCAGATCGGCTCCGGATGTTACCTGGCTTAAATCGCGGATCTCGAACGGCCCCGGTGAGACGTTTGTCTGATAGATGGTGTAACCGTTTTGCTTGATAGTGACTTTCGCATCGCTATTGGCAATACCGCGCACGACGGGCGCAAAGCCCTGCTGACTAACAGGCAGCATAGAAGTATCCGTTTCCAGCTTCACGCCGGTCATCTGGACGCTGTCAAAAAGTTCACCATTGGTATATGTCTGACCAATCTCAAGCTGGCTTTTCAGCGTTTTGATGTCGCGTTGTAACGTGCTGGCAATGCCCTCCCAGCCGGAAGCGTCGCTCCAGGTGCTGTTATTCCGCAGCCGCCACGCCCCAAGGTTAATCCCCGACTCCAGGCCAAGCCAGGTCGAAGAGGTTTTGCCCGAACTGTAGTGCTGCTGAGAACCGCTGAGTTGATAGCTTGTCCAGGCGGCAGGCGCGCCGTCATCCCAGAATTTTGGATGTATCGCGCCAGCGGCAGCATGGTCGCGATACGCCTGCGGGATGACCAGCTTCAGGGTCTGATCATCCTGATTGTATTCGTAACGGGCATTTTCAATGAAATGGGAGATATCGCGGACATAAGCGCCGTCATCCAGATCTTTTAAGTCCGGGATCGTGTCGACTTTCACGCCGTAATCGCGCAGATCCGCTTTCGTCAGCTCCGGCAGCAGGCGCTGTTTATCGTCAGACAGCACGAAAGCGATGGGACGTTTATCCACTACATCCCGATCCCACATAACAGTCGTAAGGTAGCTTCCGGCAAGTAGCCCGTTATCGTTAATGAAGTTTTTTAATGTAGAGGTATTTTCGAGGGGCGTATCCAGCTCAAGGATCCGCAGGTTAAATTCGTCATCAGCACTTGCAGGCTGGATCGCGGCGAGCAGCGTCAGCGCGATCCCGTACAGTACCTGTTTGTGAAGCAGAGATGACGACATAAAATACCAACATGATGATTTAAAGAGCCTGCTTGCGCTGCGGGGTTTGCCCACCGAAATCATTGATTGCTGTCCAGGTCACCGCGCCCTTTGCTGAATTCGGTAACGCGAAACGCTGCTCGCTGAACGGAGCCACCATCATTGAAATGGCACCTGGTGTGGTTTTGGTCTCTTTCACCGGAACACTTTTCCCACCAACGGCCAGCTCGCCAAACGAGACGTAAAACGGGGTCGGGTTGTTTGCAATTAGCGTGTCGCCCTGACGCTGGAATGTGATTTTTGTGTAGGCTTCCAGGGCATCGCTTTCCTTCAGCTGAGCCGGACGCCAGAAAAGCTTCAGGCGCGTTTTCATCGCAAATTGCAGCGTGTTTTTCTCTTTCAGCTCCGGCGAGAGTGCCGATACGGATTTAACGTTTGCCAGAAACAGAGATTCCCGGTCTGCGGGCAGGCTTTTTTTATCGCCGGTAAAAATAACGTGCAAAAGGGTTTGACGATTTTCCTGCAATTTGTAAACAGGAGGAGTAATAATAAATGGCGCTTTCGCATCATTGGGGTAACTGACCCAGCTTTGCACCAGATAACGTGTATGCGGATCTTTATTTTTAAGTGCTATCTGAACTTCTGATTTATTCGATGGATAAATAATTCGCGTACCACCGAGAACAACACTTGCCTGTACTGAACAGCAGGAAATAATTAAACAACCACATAACAATTTAAATAAAGTCTTCATACAATGTTCCAAAAAGGCAGCCGTTCAGGCTGCCCGTCATTGCTTAGCGATAGACAACCTCGAATGTTGCAGAGGAGGAGTAATGGCCCGCGGTTGGCGCGGTATCCCCCACCTGAATCACTTTCGCGGTGTAGTTAAAGACAGAAGCCGTTGCCCCGGTCGCGTCGTTATTCACATCGGTACCCGCATCCGGTACTGAACCGTCGAAAACAACATCGCCTTTAGCGCCGTTCTCATTGCTGACGATGATGCCAACGTTGGTCGCATTGCCTGCGCCAGACAGATCGTTCTGCAAGCGCTTGTTAGCGGCGTCTGTTGTCGTGCCGCTAAACTTGAGGTTCAGTTTAGCGACCAGCGGGTCACATTTTTTCACTTCAATCTTAAAGGCTTTTGAGGTGCCAACCGTACCGTCAGCGCCAAAATCCGAAGGATAGGTATCTGCGAAAGTGACGGTGGAAGCGTTAGTCCCTGTGCCATCAACGTTAATTTCACAGGTATCGGCAACAATTTTTCCGGCGAAGTTCACCGTACCGGAATCGTTTGATGCAAATACAGGCAGAGACAGCGCGGCCATAACGCTTCCGGCTAAAAATGTAGAGACAATTTTTTTGTTCATGAAAAATATCCTTATATTTGACAAATGTGGCATCCATTCGCACTACAAATATTTTGAGTCGAAATGTTATCCAGCATGTTACACATGACTGACTAAATAGGAATATCCTTTGAGCCAGTGAATTTCTTATGGCGATTACATCAGATTATTCTTCATTGTGTCCAGAGAGGATAAAGTTACGCAACATGTAGAAGATTTCAAATGCATGTTTTAGATGAAAAAAATGAGAACTTAAAAAATCTAAATTAGATATTTAATTTTTTTAAAAATTGCAGGATGTAAAAAACAAAAAAACCGCTTTATATTAAAGCGGCTTTTTATTCAGGGAATTAATTAATTCCCACCAAACATATCCTTGATCCAGCCGGCCACGCCATCACTGTCTTTCTTCTCGTTCTGCTGCTGGGCCGGTTGTTGCTGCGGCTGCTGCGGCTGAGAAGATTGATCGAACGGGTTGCCCGTTGGCTGTTCAGGCTGGCTCTGCTGGCACAGTGAGTCCGGGTTGGTCGTCCAGACCGGCAGGGTACGCATCCCGCCGCCGCAGATAAAGTTCCCGGAACCATCCACGCCCATATCGACGATATCTTCCGGCGCGACCAGGTTCAGCGGCACAGGTGACTGGTTCGCCAGGTAGCGCTGGTAAATCGACATCGCCCCGCTCGCCCCGTAAAGTTTGGTCGGCTGGTTGTTGTCACGGCCTACCCAGGTGATCACCACTTCACGGCCATCAATACCGGCAAACCAGGTATCGACGTTGTTGTTGGTGGTCCCGGTTTTACCCGCCAGATGCAGACCAGGATACTTCGCCCCCAACTGACGACCGGTACCGCGCTGCACAACCTGCTGCATCGTCCACAGCGTCATGTAGGCCGCCTGCGCAGGAACGGCACGTTCAGCCTGCGGGAAGCTCTGATACAGCACGGAGCCATCTTCGGCAATCACCGAACGCAGGGCAGAGAGCGGTGCGCGGTTACCCCCGCTGGCAATGGTCTGGAACGCCTGCGCCACTTCGATCGGCGTCAGGTTAAGCGCCCCCAGAATCATCGCCGGAACAGGGTGCAGCTGATCTTTCGGTACGCCCAGCTTCTGCCAGGTATCGACAATGGCCGGCAGGCCCAGCGCCATACCGAGGTTAACCGTAGGTACGTTCATGGAGCGGGTTAACGCGTCCACCAGCATCACCTGGCCGCTGAACTGTTTATCATCGTTCTGCGGTGACCAGACCTGGCCGTTAGGCTGACGCAGGGAGATTGGCGCATCGGCGATCCAGGTGTTCAGGCGATACAAATTCGGCTGGCTCAGCGCGGTGAGATAGGTCGCCGGTTTAGCCAGAGAGCCAATCGAACGACGCGCCTGCATCGCGCGGTTGTAGCCCGCATACTGCGGCTCTGCGCCGCCCACCATCGCGCGCACTTCGCCGGTATTGCGGTCAACCACCACCATCGCGGTTTCCAGATCGGAGAGCTTGCGCTGCTTCTTCAGCGCCGGGATCCCTTCCACCGCCGCTTTTTCTGCCGCGTCCTGGGCTACCGAGTCAAAGGTTGTGAAGATCTTCACGCCGGAGAGATCTTTGACCTTATCACCGAGCTTGCTTTGCAGCTCCTGGCGCACCATCTGCATGAAAGCAGGCTGCGGAGAGATCACCCCACCGCGCGGCTGCACGCCCAGCGGACGTGCGCTAAGCATGTCGTATAATTCCTGGTCAATCACCTGCTGCTGTTGCAGCAGACGCAGTACCAGGTTACGACGCTCCAGCGCCAGTTTCGGGTTGCGCCACGGGTTATAAATGGACGCCCCTTTCACCATGCCCACCAGCAGCGCCTGCTGGTCAAGGCTGAGCTCTTCCACCGGACGGCCAAAGTAGTACAGGCTCGCCAGCGGGAAGCCGCGGATCTCGTTATCGCCGCTCTGGCCGAGGTACACCTCGTTCATGTACAGCTCAAGGATACGATCCTTGCTGTAGCGCGCATCCATCAGCACGGCCATGTACGCTTCGTTGGCTTTACGCCAGTAAGAACGCTCGCTGGAGAGGAACAGGTTCTTCACCAGCTGCTGAGTAAGCGTACTCGCCCCCTGCACGGTACGGCCCGCAGTCAGGTTCGCCAGCACCGCACGGCCGATGGAGTAGAGACTGATACCGTCGTGCTCGTAGAAATGGCGGTCTTCGGTTGCCAGCAGGGTATCCACCAGCAGATCCGGGAAGCCGTTACGCGCCACGAACAGGCGCTGTTCGCCATTGGCGGACGAGAGCATGGTGATCAGACGCGGATCAAGACGGAAGAAACCGAACTGGCGGTTATTGTCCATGTTCTCAATGGTTTCCAGCCGATCGCCGTCAAAAGTCAGACGCGCGCGCACCTGCCCCTCTTTGCTGTCCGGGAAGTCGAACGGGCGGCGGATCATCTCAATGCTTTTCGCCTGGACGGTAAATTCGCCCGGGCGGGTCATTTTCGTGACCTGACGATACTGCGTAGCTTGCAGCAGTTTCACCATCTCGTTCTTGCTGATGGACATGTCCGGCTCAAGGTTCACCATGCGACCATACACTGCCGCCGGCAATTGCCAGACTTTCCCGTCGATACGGCTGCGGATCTTCTGATCCAGATAAACGCCGTAAATCGCGATCAGCACAACAAAAACAATGAACAGCTTCAGCAGCAGCCAGAACCAGCCGCGCTTCCCACGAGGCTTACGCCCTTTGCCTTTTCCTTTACGCGGCATGGGTTCTTCATCCTCATAATCGTCTTCATAGCCATCGTCATACTCCTCATCTCTGAGGCGACGACGGCTTACTTTTTCTTTCGCCGGACGCGCGGGTTTTCCCTTACGTCCTATTGGCTCGCGGTCATTCCCCGCCATGCTTTTTCTCCGCAACTTTCAGGCGCAAAGGCCAGATTTTCTTTTCTTCCACAGGCCTGTGATAGAAGAAATCTCTCAAAATTGGTTTTCTCCCTCTCTCCGTGGGAGAGGGCCGGGGTGAGGGCATCAGGCCGCACTTTCCCCACTACGAATATTTCTTCGTCCGCCGCGTCGGCGCCGTATTCGCCGGATCGTCCGGCCATACGTGTTTGGGGTAGCGCCCTTTCATCTCTTTCTGCACTTCACGGTAGCTTCCCGCCCAGAACGCTCCCAGATCGCGGGTGATCTGCAACGGACGATGCGCAGGCGAGAGCAGCTCAAGCACCAACGGCACCCGCCCTTCCGCAATAGACGGTGTGGTTGCCTCACCAAACATCTCCTGCATCCGAACCGCCAGCGCCGGAGGATTATCCTCATGATAACGAATGGCAATCCGGCTCCCGGTGGGCACAGTGTAATGCCCAGGAAGCTCACTATCCAGACGTTGACGTAATGACCAGTCCAGTAAATTCTGTAACGCGGTCTTAACATCAAGCGCCTTAAGGGCGCGCAGAGAGTGCACGCCGCTCATTTGTGGCAGCAGCCACTGCTCAAGCGTCGCGAGCAGCGTCTCATCATCCACCGCGGGCCAGCCGTATTCCGGTAGCCACTTCGCGGCGCAGTGCAGACGAATGCGATACTGTTCAGCTTCCGGCGTCCGATTCAGAACGTTAAGGCCCTTTTCCCGAATGCCGTTCAGCATTGCCTGGTGTAACTCTTCTTCCGACGGCTTCGCCAGCGGTTTCGTCCCGAGGATCAGTTTGCCAATCTGACTACGCCGAAACGCCTTTAGCGTCCCCTGAGCGTCATCCCATTCCACGATGTCCGATTGCTGGAGCAGCTGCGGGCAGGTACGCGTCAGGGCATCTATGTCCGCGGCAATCGCCTGTAAAATACGGGCATCAGGAGACTGGCTGCCCTGAAGCAGGAGCGGCGCGATCAGCCATTCATGTCGCGTCAGGGCATCATCGCTGTCCAGCATCGCCCCCATGCCGTTTGCCAGCTGATAGCGTCCATCCAGCCCGCGGCGGCGCGCAATCCTGTCCGGGAAGGCCAGCGCCAGAAGGGAGGCAATCTTATCGCCGTCAGGTGAACCGCCCCGGCAGTTCAGGCGTTTGCACAGCTGCTGCGCCCGCTGCTGCCAGTTTCCCTGATTGCGCGAAAACGCCTGCCCCAGATCGCTGCTGCCTCCGCGCGGCGGCTCCTCAAGAATAGCCGCCAGTTTCGCCGCTGTGGCAATTTCATCTTCGCCCTGAGCGGCCACCAGCATCGCCGCCAGACGCGGATCGTTGCCCAGCGCCGCCATTTTCTGACCGCGCGCCGTCAGACGTTCACCTTCCAGTGCGCCAAGCTGGGTGAGCAGGCTGCGCGCGGCGGCGAGATTCACGACAGGCGGCGGATTAAGCCAGGTGAGCTGTTCAGGATCCGGGCAGCCCCACAGCAGGAGATCCATCACCAGCCCGGAGAGATCGCTTTGTAAAATCTCCGGCGTGCTTTGCTGTGCCGCGCGTTCAGCCTGCTCCGCGCTGGTCAAATGCAGGCAAATACCCGGCTCAAGACGCCCCGCACGGCCCGCGCGCTGCACCATTGACGCCTGGCTGATGCGTTGTGTCAGCAGTTTAGTCAGCCCGGTGCGCGGATCAAAGCTCGCCACCCTCTCCTGCGCGCTATCCACCACCAGGCGAATGCCTTCGATGGTTAAACTGGTTTCGGCAATGTTGGTTGCCAGCACGACTTTACGCTGCCCCGCCGGGGCGGGAAGGATGGCTTTACGCTGCTCGGTCAACGACAGGGCGCCATAGAGCGGGCAAAGCAGTACGTCACTGCCCACCCTGGAGGCCAGCCGCTCCTGCACGCGCTGAATCTCCCCCACGCCGGGCAAAAACAGCAGCAGCGAGCCGGGCGCCTGGCGAAGCAGGTCAGCAGTAGCAATAGCTACCGCTTCGTCAAAGCGCTGATGGGCAGGAAGCGGCTGATAGCGACGCTCAACAGGAAATGCCCGTCCTTCTGAGCTGATGACCGGCGCATCGGGTAATACCTGTCGTAGCCGCTCGTTATCCAGCGTCGCCGACATAATCAGCAGCCGCAGATCGTCGCGCAGCCCCTGCTGAACGTCGAGCAACAGCGCGAGGGCCAGATCGGCCTGCAGGCTGCGCTCGTGGAATTCATCCAGGATCACCAGCCCGACGCCGTTCAACTCCGGGTCGTTTTGCAGCATGCGGGTAAGAATGCCCTCGGTGACCACCTCAAGCTGCGTGGACGGGCCGACGCAGGTTTCGGCGCGCATCCGGTAGCCTACCGTTTCACCCGGTTTTTCATTCAGCAGTTCCGCCAGGCGCTGCGCCACGTTGCGCGCGGCCAGCCTGCGCGGCTCCAGCAGGATAATTTTCCCGGCAATCTTCCCCTCTTTAAGGATCTGCAGCGGCAGCCAGGTAGATTTACCCGCCCCCGTAGGCGCGTTAAGCAAAACCTGCGGGGCATGTTGTAAGGCAGCGAGAAGCTCAGGAAGAACGACGGCGACCGGCAATGAGGACACTAACTGCTCCAGAGGGTTAACATTAGTCGGCGTACATTGTAGCATCGGCGCATATCATTACCGAGTCCCCCGTATGTCTGATTCGAAACGGCTGTTTTTTGCCATTGAATTGCCCACCACCCTACAGCGGCAAATCGTTCGCTGGCGCGCGGAACATTTTCCACCGGAAGCGGGCCGACCTGTTGCGGCGGCAAACCTGCACCTGACGCTGGCCTTTTTGGGTGACGTGAGCGCCGAAAAACAGCGGGCATTAGCCGCCATGGCCGGGCGTATTGTCCAGCCGGCGTTTACGCTGCACCTTGACGATGCGGGTCAGTGGCTGCGTTCGCGCGTGGTCTGGCTGGGTACGCGCCAGCCGCCGCGCGGGTTGTTACAGCTCGCCAATATGTTGCGCGCGCAGGCAGCGCGCAGCGGCTGTTACCAGAGCCCGCAGCCGTTTCATCCGCACGTCACGCTGCTGCGCGATGCCGGTCAGGCCGTTGCCATTCCGCCGCCGGGTTTTCACTGGGCTTTTCCGGTTAATGAATTCGCGCTTTATGAATCCGTCTTTGCACGGGGACGCACCCGCTACAGGCCGCTACAGCGCTGGACGTTGGGCGACACCACAAGGAATTCCGATGAAGTTTAGTCCTGCACTCCAGTCCGCCACGCTGATCCAACGCTACAAACGCTTCCTCGCCGACGTGGTGACGCCGGAAGGCGAAGAGCTCACCCTGCACTGCCCCAACACCGGCGCCATGACCGGTTGCGCCGCGCCGGGTGACACGGTCTGGTATTCCACTTCAGAAAATACTAAACGCAAATATCCCCATACCTGGGAAATAACCGAAACGCAAAACGGGGCGTTTATTTGTGTTAATACTCTGCGTGCAAATCAGCTGGTTAAGGAAGCGCTGACGAATGGCGCCATTCCCGAACTGGTGGGTTACGGTACGCATAAAACAGAAGTGAAATACGGCGATGAAGGCAGCAGAATTGACTTCATGTTACAGGCGGAAGGCCGTCCTGAGTGCTATATTGAAGTAAAATCAGTGACGTTAGCGGAACAGGAAAACGGCTTCTTTCCGGATGCGGTAACGCTACGCGGGCAGAAGCATCTGCGAGAGCTAATGAGTGTTGCGGCGGCGGGCAAACGCGCCGTATTGCTGTTTGCGGTGTTGCATACAGCGATTGAACGGTTTTCCCCTGCCCGCCATATCGATCCTAAATACGCACAACTGTTGAATGAGGCACAAAAGCAGGGGGTAGAGGTTTTAGCTTATAAAGCGGAACTTTCTGCCGATAATATGACTCTGAGATCGTCTCTTCCCATTGTCTTATAAGGGATTAGACGATTGATGAATAAGTGTTCTGGCCGCGTGCGCAAATACGCTTTTCCTCACAGGCTTGTCAAGTGTTACGTTTAGATAATTGCCATACGGAAAAGCATCTGCTATTTATAGCGACCTGATTTTTCCCCCAACACGGGGATCGATAGTGCGTGTTAAGGAGAAGCAACATGCAAGAAGGGCAAAACCGTAAAACATCGTCCCTGAGTATTCTCGCCATCGCTGGGGTGGAGCCGTATCAAGAGAAGCCGGGCGAAGAGTATATGAACGAAGCCCAGCTGTCGCACTTCAAGCGTATTCTTGAAGCATGGCGTAATCAACTCAGGGATGAAGTGGATCGCACCGTTTCGCATATGCAGGATGAAGCTGCTAACTTCCCGGATCCGGTAGACCGTGCCGCTCAGGAAGAAGAGTTCAGCCTCGAACTGCGTAACCGTGACCGCGAACGCAAACTGATCAAAAAGATCGAGAAAACGCTGAAAAAAGTCGAAGACGAAGATTTTGGCTACTGCGAATCCTGCGGTGTTGAAATCGGTATTCGTCGCCTGGAAGCGCGTCCAACCGCCGATCTGTGCATCGACTGTAAAACGCTGGCCGAAATCCGCGAAAAACAGATGGCCGGCTAACGCCAGCGCTGTTTATACACTTCAAAGGCGGGAGTCTCTCCCGCCTTGTTACTGTTGATATGTCTGAATCACACTATATCGGGCGCTTTGCGCCATCTCCTTCCGGTGAATTACACTTCGGCTCATTAATTGCCGCGCTTGGTAGCTACCTGCAGGCTCGCGCCAGTCAGGGTAAATGGCTCGTCCGCATCGAAGATATTGACCCTCCGCGTGAAGTTCCCGGTGCTGCAGACACCATTCTGCGTCAGCTGGAACATTACGGTCTTCACTGGGACGGCGACGTTCTGTGGCAGTCACAACGACATGAGGCTTATCGGGAACGTCTGGCCTGGCTCAGTGCTCAGGGGCTCTCCTATAACTGCACCTGCACCCGCGCGCGTATCCAGAGCGTGGGAGGTGTGTATGACGGCCACTGCCGCACGCTGAATCTTCCCCCGAAAAATGCCGCCGTACGCTTGCTACAGCGCGCGCCCGTCACCCGCTTCCACGATCGGCTCTCCGGTGAGATTAGGGCGGATGAACGTCTGGCATGTGAAGATTTTATTATTCACCGTCGTGATGGTCTGTTTGCGTATAACCTGGCGGTGGTCGTCGACGATCATTTCCAGGGCGTGACGGAAATTGTGCGCGGGGCGGACCTGGTCGAACCGACCGTACGGCAAATCTCGCTTTATCATCAGTTTGGCTGGACGGCGCCGGATTACATTCATCTGCCGCTGGCGGTCAATGCGCAGGGCATTAAGCTCTCCAAGCAAAACCACGCCCCGGCCCTGCCAGACGGCGATCCGCGTCCTGTTTTGATCGACGCGCTGCGATTTCTCAACCAGAATGTAACCAACGAATGGCAGGATCTGCGCATTGACGAATTGCTGAAAATAGCCATTGCCAACTGGACGCTCGCGGCAGTGCCAAAAATCCAGCATTCTCAAATGCGTTGCGCTGAGCTATGATTAGCCGCTTTTTTCATAACAAAACACACTACGAGGTGTACCATTTTTACCCGAGTCGCTAATTTTTGCCGTAAAGTGCTAAGCCGCGAAGAGAGCATGGCGAACGACGCTATTGCACAGCCACACATGTCGGTTATTCCGCGTGAGCAGCACAATATTTCCCGCAAAGATATCAGTGAAAATGCCCTCAAGGTACTCTATCGTCTGAATAAAGCGGGCTACGAGGCCTATCTCGTTGGCGGTGGGGTGCGTGATTTATTGCTGGGCAAAAAACCGAAAGATTTCGACGTGACGACCAGCGCCACGCCCGAGCAGGTGCGTAAATTATTCCGCAACTGCCGTCTCGTTGGCCGCCGTTTCCGTCTGGCTCACGTGATGTTTGGGCCGGAAATCATCGAAGTGGCGACCTTCCGCGGCCACCACGAAGCGGGTGCATCCGACCGCACCACGTCACAGCGCGGCCAGAACGGTATGCTGCTGCGCGACAATATCTTCGGCTCTATCGAAGAAGATGCCCAGCGTCGCGACTTCACCATCAACAGCCTTTATTACAGCGTGGCGGATTTCACCGTGCGTGATTACGTCGGCGGCATGCAGGACCTGAAAGAGGGTCTGATCCGCCTGATCGGCACGCCGGAAACGCGCTATCGCGAAGATCCGGTGCGCATGCTGCGCGCCGTGCGTTTTGCCGCCAAGCTGAACATGCGCATCAGCCCGGAAACCGCAGAGCCGATCCCGCGTCTGGCGACGCTGATTAACGACGTGCCGCCAGCCCGCCTGTTTGAAGAGGCGCTGAAGCTGCTGCAGGCCGGCTACGGGTTCGAAACCTACAATCTGCTGCGCGAATACAACCTGTTCCAGCCGCTGTTCCCGACCATTACCCGTTACTTCACCGAAAACGGCGACAGCCCAATGGAGCGGATGATTGCGCAGGTGCTGAAAAATACCGACACCCGCATCCATAACGATATGCGCGTGAACCCGGCATTCCTGTTTGCGGCAATGTTCTGGTACCCGCTGCTGGAAACGGCTCAAAGAATCACCCAGGAGAGCGGCCTCGCCTATTACGATGCCTTCGCGCTGGCCGCGAACGATGTATTGGACGAAGGGTGCCGCACGCTGGCTATCCCAAAACGTATTACCACGCTGGTGCGCGACATCTGGCAGCTTCAGCTGCGCATGTCCCGCCGTCAGGGCAAACGTGCCTGGAAGCTGATGGAGCATCCAAAGTTCCGCGCCGCCTTCGACCTGCTGTCGCTGCGTGCGGAAACTGAACGCAATCAGGAGCTGCAGCGCCTGGCGCAGTGGTGGGCCGAATTCCAGGTTTCCGCCCCGCCGGAGCAGAAAGATATGCTGACCGGGCTGGATGAAGAACCTGCCCCGCGTCGCCGTCATCGTCGTCCGCGCAAACGCGCACCGCGTCGTGAAGGGACAGCATGACCCTTGCGTATATCGCCATCGGCAGCAATTTAGCCTCTCCGCTGGAGCAGGTGAATGCTGCCGTACAGGCGCTGGGTGAGATCCCGCAAAGCCGTATCGTGGCGGTCTCCTCCTTTTACCGCACGCCGCCGCTAGGCCCGCAGGATCAGCCTGATTATCTGAACGCCGCCGTGGTGCTGGAAACATCCCTCGATGCCGAAACGCTGCTGGACAACACTCAGCGCATCGAACTGCAGCAGGGGCGCGTACGCAAAGCCGAACGCTGGGGGCCGCGCACGCTTGATCTCGATATTATGCTGTTCGGCCATGAGGTGATTAACACTGAACGCCTCACCGTACCGCATTACGACATGAAAAATCGTGGCTTTATGCTCTGGCCGCTCTTTGAAGTGGCGCCCGATCTCACCTTCCCGGAAGGCATCCCGCTCAAAGCCGTTCTGGACAACCTGAACGCGGAAAGACCCGCTCGCTGGTGATCCTCTTCCCTCACCGATTGACCACAAAATAATTGTGGTTAATCGATTACCTAAAATCATTGTTCCCTCGAATGTTACTGTTAGAATGCGCAAAGATTCGCTTTTGGGCTATCAGGAAACAGTATGAAACCAACCACCATCTCCTTACTGCAGAAATGCAAACAGGAAAAAAAACGCTTCGCCACCATCACCGCGTATGACTACAGCTTCGCCAAACTGTTTGCTGAAGAGGGTATCAACGTCATGCTGGTCGGAGATTCGTTAGGGATGACGGTACAAGGACATGATTCCACCCTGCCGGTCACGGTCGAAGATATTGCATATCACACCCGTGCGGTACGCCGCGGTGCGCCAGGCTGCCTTCTGCTTTCCGACCTGCCTTTTATGGCCTATGCCACGCCAGAGCAGGCATTTGAAAACGCGGCGGCAGTGATGCGCGCTGGCGCTAATATGGTCAAAATTGAAGGCGGCGCCTGGCTGGTGGAGACGGTGAAAATGCTCACCGAACGCGCCGTGCCGGTGTGTGGTCATTTGGGCCTGACCCCGCAGTCCGTCAACATCTTTGGCGGGTATAAGGTGCAGGGCCGCGGCGACGCAGCGCAGACGCTGTTTGAGGATGCCCTGGCGCTGGAAGCCGCAGGCGCCCAGCTGCTGGTGCTGGAGTGCGTGCCGGTTGAGCTGGCGAAACGCATCACCGACGCACTCTCCATTCCGGTGATTGGTATTGGTGCAGGCAACGTGACCGACGGTCAGATTCTGGTGATGCACGACGCCTTTGGTATTACTGGCGGGCATATCCCGAAATTTGCCAAAAATTTCCTCACTGAAGCGGGCGACATGCGCGCTGCGGTCAGGCAGTATATTGCCGACGTTGAATCCGGTGTTTACCCGGGTGAAGAACACAGTTTCCATTAAGGAGTCTCGTTGTGCTAATCATTGAAACCCTGCCGCTGCTTCGCCAGCATATCCGCCGCGCGCGTCAGGAAGGTAAACGTATCGCACTGGTCCCGACCATGGGCAATCTGCATGACGGCCACATGAAGCTCGTCGACGAAGCCCGTGCGCGAGCAGATATCGTGGTGGTCAGTATCTTCGTGAACCCCATGCAGTTCGACCGCGCCGACGATCTGGCACGCTATCCGCGCACCCTGCAGGAAGATTGCGAGAAGCTCAAAAAACGCCACGCGGATATCGTCTTCTCACCTGCACCGGCGGACGTTTACCCGCAGGGTACCGAAGAGGCGACCTACGTTGACGTCCCGGGCATTTCCACCATGCTGGAAGGAGCAAGCCGTCCGGGCCACTTCCGCGGCGTCTCCACCATCGTCAGCAAGCTATTTAACCTGGTGCAGCCGGACGTTGCCTGCTTCGGTGAGAAAGATTTCCAGCAGCTGGCGCTGATCCGCAAGATGGTTGCTGACATGGGTTACGATATTGAGATCGTCGGCGTACCGATTGTGCGTGCGAAAGACGGTCTGGCGCTCAGCTCGCGGAATGGTTACCTGACCGCCGAACAGCGTAAAATCGCGCCGGGCCTGAGCAAGGTGATGAACACCATGGCAGAGCAGATGCTGGCAAAAGAGTTAACAGCAGAAGAGATTATTGCCCTTGCCGAGCAGGCGCTTAACGATAAGGGCCTTCGTGCTGACGACGTACAAATTCGTGATGCTGATACGCTGCTGGAATTAACTCAGAACAGCAAGCGCGCAGTCATCCTGGTGGCGGCATGGCTCGGCCAGGCACGCCTGATTGATAATAAAGTGGTTGAGCTGGCGTAGTTCTTCACCCTTGATAATTAAAGGTAAACGTAATGATTCGCAAAATGCTGCAAGGTAAGCTTCACCGTGTGAAAGTCACCCAGGCCGACCTGCACTATGAAGGCTCCTGCGCCATTGACCAGGATTTTCTCGACGCGGCGGGTATCCTTGAAAACGAAGCGATTGATATCTGGAACGTGAACAACGGTAAACGCTTCTCTACTTATGCGATTGCCGCCGAGCGCGGTTCTAAAATCATCTCCGTTAACGGCGCTGCGGCGCACTGTGCGGACGTGGGCGACATTGTGATCATCGCCAGCTTCGTGATGATGTCTGACGAAGAAGCCCGCCGCTGGCAGCCTAAAGTGGCCTACTTCGAAGGCGACAATGAAATGAAGCGCACCGCAAAGGCGATTCCGGTTCAGGTTGCCTGATTCTAACAAGGAGCGGAACCCTCTGGATCCGCTCCTTAACAGGAAAAAACACATCATTCTGAATTATGTAAATAGCATCTCTTTACTCATTTCACTTATTTTCACCTCTCTTTTCGCGTCTCCTTTCTTAAATAAACATTCCCCTCAGTTATATGCGAATGGGAAATGATCAATGCCATTAATAATCCAAGCCTGCCAATACCACATCAACGCAATAAAAAATAATCCCCAGTGTTTTTTTTGAGATCATTTTCAAGATCTTTTTCAATGACTTATCAATCTTTAATTTTTTCTAATTATAACTTTTAGTAATTCTAAATACCCAACGTATACAGAGATCCCTATCATCATTTTGCTTGTATTAAATCATTACAATGTTTTTTAAATGGAATTTCAATTATGTTAAAAAAAACGTTATTAGCTTCAGCTGTAGCTTTGTTTGCAGTAGGTTCTTTTTCAGCAATCGCAGATACGGATCTTGGTTTAATCACCTTTGATGGTGCGGTAACAGACACAACATGTAATATTTCCACCTCTAATGGTGAATCACAAAGCAATATTACTATTACCTTACCCGTCGTTAAAAAATCTGAAGTTGAATCCACAACTATTGATACTGGCGTCGGTTCCAAAAACTTTGAACTGCTGCTCACCAATTGCCCTGAGACATTAAAGAATGCCTCTGCAAGCTTCATGTCAAAAAATATGGGCGCTATTGCGAACGGTACTATTGAACCCGATGCTAACGTACAAGGCTCTGCAACCAACGTTGCACTTGCCCTGTTTAACAATGCCCCAACCATTTCATCTCGTATTATGGTAGGCCAGCCTGACAATAATACGCAGAAAACAGACCTGAAAGCCGGCTCCGGTAAACTGTTCTACCGTGTTGCTTATGTCCCTGGCTCCAATTGGGTGAAAGATACTAGCCCTGTACAGTCAGGTAAAGTCAGCGCCAACGCTTACTTCACCATGAGCTACGAATAATTTTATTCGTCCTGTTAATGTGCCCAGCCGGGCACATTTTTTCGTATTATTTGAGAGTAGACATGTACTTACTGAATATTAAGAGCGGATTAAAAGCCCTGCTGCTGGCCTCGGTGAGCGTTTTTGCTCTTAACGCCAGTGCAGATATTGTGATTTCCGGCACCCGTGTCATTTATCCAGAATCGGCAAAAGACGTAACGGTGTCTATGGATAACCGTGGCACCAGACCTTTACTGGTACAAACCTGGCTCGATGACGGAAGAGATACCACTAATCCTCAAGAGCTGAAACTTCCCTTTATTGTCACGCCTCCTGTATCGCGTGTAGAACCGCAAAAAGGGCAAACGGTCAGAATCACCTGGCTTGGTCAGTCATTGCCAAAAGATAAAGAATCCCTGTTCTGGTTTAACGTTCTGGAAGTTCCGCCAAAGGCAAAGGAAAGCGATACGCAAAGCATGCTTCAGCTGGCATTCCGTACCCGCATAAAACTCTTTTTCCGGCCTACAGGTTTGAAAGGAGAACCGACAGATGCGGCTAAAAATCTTAAATGGACTGAAACCCGGCAAGGTCAAAATATCGTTTTAAGTGCGAAGAATGATTCACCTTATTATGTATCACTGGCGGGGGCAACGCTTATTGCTGGTGCTAAAAGCTACGATATTGAAACGCATTATATTGAGCCATTCTCAAGCCAGACTATGAACGTAAAAAATCATAACACCTTGGGGTATAACAAAATCACCTGGCAAGCCATCAATGATTTCGGTGGAATTGATAAGTATGAATCCATACAGAATTGATTATTTATCCGCCTCGTATCATTCGGAATAACTATAATTAGCTTAACTCTGGGACAGAGTACATCATGCGGTTTAAACGTTCACTACTATGTTTATCGATAAGTGCGGTATTGCCGTTTTGTGCATTTGCTGCTGAAAATAATAAAGAAGAAGACGTGCAGTTTAACGATCAGTTTCTTTATAATACCGGTACATCAATTGATGTCAGCCGTTTTTCAAAAGGCAACCCTGTTCTTGCCGGGACGTATAAGGTGAAGGTGGTTATTAACGGGAAACCTTCCATTACCACGGATCTTGTGTTTAAGGAGAATGGTACACCGCGCGCCACGCCCTGCATCACGCGTAAACTGCTCACTCAGACAAATGTAGCAACCGAGCAACTTAAACCAGCAGGGGATGATTCCGAAGATACGTGCATCTCTGTGTCAGACGCCTATCCCGGCTCACGTGTGGCTTACGATCCTTCCACACAGGAGTTGGACCTTTCTATTCCCCAGGCTTTCGTCATTCAGCGCCCGGCGGGATTTGTCGATCCTTCACTTTGGGAAGACGGGATCCCGGCGGCGATGCTCTCCTGGGATCTTAACGGCTGGCACGCGGACACGTCTGATTACAGCACCGATACGGCCTACGCAGGGTTGCGCTATGGAGCAAACCTGGGCCCGTGGCGGCTCCGGGCACGAGGTAATCTGAACTGGGATCGGGATTCCGGTACCCATTACGCCAGCCAGGACATTTATCTCCAGCGTGATATCACGCCGCTGAAAGCACAGTTTATCGCGGGAGACTCCTACACCCGTGGAGATGCTTTCGATTCCATTAGTCTGCGCGGGGCGCGTTTATATAACGATGATCGTATGCTTCCTAATGGCATATCGACTTATGCGCCGGTGATTCGGGGTGTGGCAAACAGCAACGCCAAAGTCACGATCGCCCAGAGCGGAAACACGATTTACGAAACCTCCGTCCCGCCGGGGCCCTTTGAAATCTCAGATCTCAGTACGACGGGTTATGGCAGCGATCTTATCGTCACTGTAGAAGAAGCGGATGGCAGCAAACGTTCCTTCTCGGTCGCGTATTCCTCGGTCGCGCAAATGCTGCGCCCGGGCTACTCCCGATGGGATGTCGGCGTGGGTGAACTGCGTGACGATAACCTACGTGACAAGCCAAAGGTAGGTTACGCCACGGGCTATTATGGATTAACCAATACCTTCACAGGTTATGCGGGTCTGGAGTACACCGATAGCGATTTTTACGCCGCATTGGTGGGTTTGGCGATGAACACCCGCATTGGCGCATTCGCCTTTGATGTCACGCATTCTGATGCCCGGATCGACGGCTTACGGCATCTTAAGGGTGAGAGTTATCGTATCTCCTACAGCAAACTCATGGAAGCCACGAATACCTCTTTCAACGTAGCAGCATACCGGTTTTCGACATCTGACTATCTCAGCCTGAGCGATGCAGCTTCCTTGACCAACGAGATCAAATACCGTGACAGGGAACTTAACCCTGACCGTGATAACAGCGATGTGTACCAGACTTTCCAGCGCATGAAGAACCAGATCCAGGTGAACATCAGCCAGCCGTTGGCCTTTAACGGCCTTGATTTGGGATCGCTGTATGTCAACTCCACCTGGCAGGACTACTGGAATGAAAGCAGCTCATCAGCGCAGTACTCGGTTGGCCACAGTCAATCGTTAAGCTGGGGAAGTTACAGCCTCTCCGTGCAGCGCACTTACAACGAGTTCGGGGAAAAGGATGATAGTGTCTACCTTAGCCTCACAATTCCTTTCGACACGCTGATGGGTAACGGCAAGCGTGCAGGCGGGTTCTCATCCCTCACCACGGGCATCGGCAGCGATCTAAAAGGCGGTGGAAGTTTTAACGCCAGCGCCAACGGCAACACCGAAGATAACCGGTTCAGTTACAGCATCACCGAAAGCACCACGCGTAACGACGATACGTTAAATCAGCTAAGCGGTTACGGGAGTTATAACGGCCCGCATGGACCGGTGAGTCTTTCCGTCTCCGCATCCGATGACGATAGCCGACAATATTCCGCCAGCTATAGCGGCGGGATGATTCTGCACTCTGGTGGCATAACACTCGCCCCTGGCAGCATTAGCGAAAGCGATACGCTTGCGCTGATTAAAGCTGAGGGAGCAGAAGGTGCCCGAGTCTCCATCGGTAACGGTGAAATTGGCTCTTCAGGCTATGCCCTTATGCCCTATCTGTCTGCCTACCGTGAAAACAACGTCGGTCTTGATATCAGCGATATGCGCTCTGACGTTGAAGTGAAAAATACCCGTTCCACTACTGTCCCTCGTAGCGGTGCCGTTGTGCTGGTTAATTTTGAGACCGATCAAGGGCGTTCAGTGTTAATGGAACTGACGCGTGACGACGGTGGGTTTATTCCGCTTGGTGCCGATGTTCAAACTGAGCAAGGCGTATCCGTAGGTAGCGTAGGCCAGGCCGGGCAAGCCTGGATTCGCGGAATTGAAGATAAAGGGTTGTTAAAAATCGTCTGGGGAAGTGAGTCCGGCACATCCTGTACTGTCTCCTATCAGATTCCGCCCAATGCGAAAAAGATTGGACCAACAACGCTGCTGACAGGCCAGACCTGCCGCATCACAGTATTATAAAAGGAGTTAGAGCATGCTTTTTAAACCTGGGAAAAAAACAGGATTATGGGTATTAAGTTCGAGTCTGATGGCGCTGCCGCTCGGAACATACGCCGATAATCTCGATATTACCTTTACCGCTAATATCCGTGACACCACCTGCGATATGAAAATTGAAGGTGGCAGCGGTGATGGCTCCAGCAACGTTATTCCCATTGGCACCGACGGCAAGGTACGCTTGGATTACATCATCCTCAAAAATGCCAAAGCAACAACAAATTTTAAACTCAAAATGGTCTCATGCCCTTCGAGTCTGACAAAGCTGAACACGACCATTAGTGGTAGTGCCAGCCCACTGAATACGGCAATTAAAAATTCACTCTCCGGTGAGGGCAGCGCAGAAAATATTGGCGTGGCGATTTCCCGCACCGCCACTCCGGATGCCCCTTTTGTCATTAATTCATCCACTGATACTCAGCGCCTCGTCTGGTCGAGCGGAGAAATAAGTGCTGGCGAAGTTCAACTCCTGGCGACGCTGGTGGAAACTGCAAGCGGGCAAGGCATGACTGGCAACTTTAGCGGTATCGCTACGTTTAATTTCACCTATGAATAACTGGCGCAATACGGAGCGTTAATATGAAAAAGAAAATGACATCACTGGTGTTTGCGATGACTGCCATCCTGCCTTCCGTTTGTTTGAGCGCCATTACGGGTACGACGAGCGTTCAGGCCACCTTTACGTCCACCATTGAAGCAGGAACCTGTAATGCCGAGATTCAGGATGCGAGCGGGGCTCCTATTAGCATTTTGCCGTTTGGCGATGTATTTAAGTCCGATCTGGTGAGCCAGAACCGAACAGGGGCATTCAAAATCGCGTTCACTAACTGTGCCGGGGTCAAAAATGCCTCCGTTCAAGCCACGCCGGGTGCTGGCGGGTCCTGTACTGGCAATGCCAAAAATGGGAACTCATATGCAGCCGGGCATAACGTTGGTTTTGAAATCTGGAAAGGTTCTGTCGACTCAGGTTCCCTGCTGAACTGCGCCACGGCCCCAACGTCTATCGTCAACCTGTCTAACGGGGCGGGAAAATTTGAAATGGATGCGCGCATCGTTATTGCTAAAGATAAAACCATTTCTGACGTGACCACTGGTTCGGTCAGTGCCCCTGTGACTTTTATCGTGACCTATCAATAATGTTTATTAAGACTGATAGCTTAAACAGGATGTTCCACTCCCGCTTAAACTTTAGAAGTGCGATGTTATGGCTCGCCTGCTGTCTGGGGTTTCCCGCAGCAGGTTTTGCCTCGAGCCTGGAGATGGATATGACGGCAAACATCATCAACAATACGTGTCAGGTAAGTATTCCGGATGATGGCAAAGTTATTTTACCGATCGTTGGCAAAGGTTGGTTTTATAACTCCGACGGCAGCCCACGGCTACAACCCGGTGACGCAGCTGGGGGAACTCGCTTCGAAATACAGCTGAAAAGCTGTGCGGAAAGTGAATCTGGACTGGCAAAAACCCTGCATTTTGAGTTTAAACCTCAAAGTGGGATAGTTATCGGAAGCTCTCAACAGGTGTTCGCCAATGAAATTCCCGCCTCCGGGGGAGGAGCAGAGAACGTCGGCGTTGTGATTTTCTCAGAAAAAGACAATACCAATGTGGTCAATGCGTCAGGAACGTCAGATGTTATTTTTGATGTATCTAACCAAACCGAAAGCCAGTATTTAACAAATTATAATTTCTATGCCCGTTATCAAGACACAGGGATTGTCAGCGCGGGGAAAGTTACCACAAGCGTGCTGGTCAGCGTTACTTACAATTAAAATATACCAAGCATCGGATATAAGGAATTTTTGAATGTGTTATATAGCAGGAGCCGGAACAAGTCATTTCTTCATAAAAGGTGCAGGCCTTGCTTTGTCAATTCTTGCAATTAGTTTTTCTGCATCGGCCGATTTGTATGAATGCAAATTTAATGGTTACAGTGTTCAGCCTATTTCGGATGTCAAAGGTGCAAAGCCCAAGATCGTTCCCCTGGAGAGCGTCAGCGCGCCAACAAAAATAAGCGGCCTTATTGATTTGCAGGTGACTCCGGGCCTCTACTCCTGGTGCTCAATGGGTAAAGATGGCGAGCGCGTCTATCAGAAAACGGACAGTACACTGGTCGTCGGTGGCGTGGACGGAAAAGCACTCTTTAAAACTAACGTAACGGGGATCGCCTATACGCTGGCCATGTACCCGACCAACAACGCTTTTAATGCCTTTTTCCCTTCGACTACAGGAAGTTATGTAGAAACAGCCAATCAGGGGGATAATTCAGATCTGGTTAAAGCAGTATGGTGGTATGCCCGTATGGAATTTTATCAATTACCCTCATATGCTGGCGTGCCCGCAAGCGTCACACAGATTGGTCCAGTGGCCGGGAATATTGGCAATATTGTCGTAGGTAACCCCTGGAGCTCAGATGAAAGTGACCATCCACGTCCGTTAATCACGATACCCGATATGGCCTTCAATGTTCCTGTTGAAAAACCAACCTGCACTCTTACGGCTCCTAAAAGCGTAGATCTGGGGGAGTATGATGTTTCCGATGTCGAGAACGATAACACGCAAAAAGTCTCTGCTACCGTGTCAGGGAATTGCACCAACACACGCAAAATTACGATGAAGTTGACCACCAGCAAGACTACCGGGACTGATGGCTCTTTACTCGCGAACACCGCATCGTCGAATGCGGCAAAAGGCGTGGGCGTGTTGCTGAAGTGGCCGGACAACAGCCTGGCGGTGCCTAATTCAACTAACAACTATGCGACAAAAGGGAACACTATCATCCCGTCATTTAGCGAGTCTCTCACGGCTCAGTTGGTTAAATCTGGTACAGAAAAAGTCACTTCAGGAACGTTCAGCGCCATCGGCACGTTGCAGATCACCTACGAATAGCTTATCCCTGCGGCTGATTGCTGATCAGCCGCGACATCGTCTCCAGCGAATCCGTTCTTAAAATATAGAGTCGTTTGAGTAAGAACGGATTATCCCCCGGCTTCACCTTCCCCTTCACCGTGGTCACGGCCAGATGGAAACCGGCATCATTCGCCGCCCTGATCGCCTTATTGTCATAGCCGCCAAAGGGATAAGAAAGGTAGAGCACACGCGGGTTGAACTGTGACAGCGCGCGACGAGAACGCTCAAAATCAAACAGGATCACGTGATAGCTGCGGCTCAGTAAGATCGGGTGTTTATACCCGTCCACGCGGTGCAGGAAGTGAGTGTGCGACTGAATGTCGAACACATCCTGAATGCCTTTGATTTCCTGAACGCTCATAAACTGCAGCGATTTCGGATCCCACTTCTGCGGATGGCCTTTAATACGTGACGAAATGATAAACGCCGTCGCGTTGAAGCCATACTCTTTCAGCACAGGATACGCGTAACGGCTCACCGACTTCAGGCCGTCGTCAAAGGTAATCACCACCGCCTTCGCGGGCAGGTTCATCTTGTTGCGCACGTAGCCTTCCAGCTGATACATCGTCAGCGTGGTGTACCCCTGGTCGCGAAGCCAGGTCATCTGGTTGCTGAACGCGCGCACGCTGGTGGTGGTGGAGGTATGACGAAAACGGGTGTTCTCCTCATCGCGCAGGATATGGTGATAGGTCAGAACCGGAATGCCGTTATCTTCCTGCGCGTCCAGGCTGCTTATCCACGCCAGGCGGTTGCCGATGCGGATCTGATACCAGGTCTGGTTCAGGCGGTCTTTGACTTTATTTAGAATGGGATAACGCAGGTTGGCGCTCAGAGTACCAAAGGGCGCGCTTCCGCTGCTGGGCGCGTTATAGACGGGCGTATCTTTCCAGGTGATGAGGTTCTGGTTACTGAGCGGCTTGTTCAGGTCGCCCAAGCTGTCCTCAACGCGTTGCTTACCCTGCACTTTCTCAAGGTGGTCTTTATCAATAAAGCCGGTACCGAACCCGAAGCGAAATTCGTAATAATCCGCCGCCGCGGGAAAGACCGCGACGATCTGCCCTGCGCGAATATTGCCCACATTAACCACAGAGTTACCTACCTGAGCCCAGATGGCAGCATCCTCAGTGGTTTGCATATATTGAGCAGGAAGCCCTTGCTGACTTATCAGGCTGGCAGACGCCCCGCCGGAAACCAGCAGCAAAAGGAGAAAGAACACGCGCATGAACATAGGATATAAATCGACACGGGAAATCAGTCGCCATTGTAGCAAAAGCGACATCAATACCAATGTTTAATGCTTATACAGATCGTGAAGCAGAACGAAAGGCGGGTTTTTCTGCTGCTGGTGCCACAGGCTGCTCACCTCCGGCTGGCCCTCCGCCACGATAGCGTGCCGAAACTCTGCGCTGCTCAATGAGGCGCGAAGCGGATAGAGGGCTTCGAGTAAAGGCAGGCTGATACCGGAGATCACTTCACAATTATCATGCTTGTGGCTCAGCAAAGCGGCCGCGCGGTAAGGCGCCGCGCCGGATTTATCGGTAAGAAAAATCACCCCATCACCGGTATCCGTTTCATGCAGGGCATCGCACATCATCCGGCTGAGCATGTTGGTGCTCAACCCGCGCCAGTAGTTAACCACCCGGCATTGCGCCAGCGGGCCAAATTTGGCCTCAAGCGTATCCAGCATGTCCTGCGCTCGTTCATCGTGGCAGGTGATCACCCATCCCAGCATAACTCTCTCCTTAGCAGGCAAGTAGTTTAGCGGAGTGAAGGTTTGCTTACGGTGATAACCGTCAAAGAAAGTGCCCGGCAACCAGAGCGTCGCCGGGCAGAGGGTTAACTACGCAGACCGCGCCCGCGCTGGATCAGATACCAGCACAGCAGGTAGAAGGCGATGATGAATACCACCAGCACCGCCACCGTGGTAAACAGCGGAACATCGGTAATGCCGAGGAAGCCAAAGCGGAAGCCGCTGATCATGTAGACGATCGGGTTCAGATGCGACAGTGCCTGCCAGAACGGCGGCAGCAGCGTCAGGGAGTAGAACACCCCGCCGAGATAGGTCAGCGGCGTCAGCACAAAGGTCGGGATCAGGCTGATGTCGTCAAACGTTTTAGCGAACACCGCATTCAGCAGACCGGCCAGCGAGAACAGAATTGCCGTCAGCAGCAGAGTCAGCGCCACGAACAGCCACGAGTGCACCTGGAACGGCACGAAGAACAGCGAAATCGCCGTCACCAGGATGCCCACGCACAGCCCGCGCGCCACGCCGCCGCCCACGTAACCGGCTATGATGACGTGCGTTGGCACCGGCGCCACCAGCAACTCTTCAATATTGCGTTGGAACTTAGCGCTGAAGAACGACGAGGCCACGTTTGCGTAGGCGTTGGTGATCACCGCCATCATAATCAGGCCCGGCACGATAAACTGCATATAGGTAAAACCGTGCATCTCACCAATGCGGGAACCAATCAGGTTGCCGAAGATGATGAAATAGAGCGTCATGGTGATGACCGGCGGTACCAGGGTTTGCACCCAGATACGCATAAAGCGGTTAATCTCTTTCGCCCAGATACTTTTCAGCGCGACCCAATAAAGATGCGTCATGCCTTGTCTCCTTGTTTATCCTGCACCAGAGAGACAAACAGCTCTTCCAGTCGGTTCGCTTTGTTACGCATGCTTAAAACCTGAATCCCCTGCGCGCTCAGCTGGGAGAACACGCTGTTGATCCCCTGCTCGCGCAGCACTTCCACTTCCAGCGTTGAGGTATCAACCAGGCGATACTGGTACCCTTCTAGCTTCGGTAGCGGGCTTTTTGCCGCCAGATCGAGAATAAACGTTTCGGATTTCAGCTTGGAGAGCAGATCCTTCATCGAGGTGTTCTCCACCAGCTCGCCGTGCTGAATGATGCCGATGTTGCGGCATAGCATCTCTGCTTCTTCAAGGTAGTGGGTGGTCAAAATGATGGTGGTGCCTTTGTCGTTGAGATCCTTGAGGAAACCCCACATAGAACGACGCAGTTCGATATCCACGCCTGCGGTGGGTTCATCAAGGATCAGCAGCTTCGGCTCGTGCATCAGCGCGCGGGCAATCATCAGGCGGCGCTTCATCCCCCCGGACAACATCCGCGCACGTTCGTTACGCTTTTCCCACAGATCGAGCTGTTTTAGGTACTTTTCGCTACGCTCAAGCGCCTCTTTACGCTCAACGCCGTAATAACCCGCCTGGTTAACGACAATCTGCTGCACCGTCTCAAACGGGTTGAAGTTGAACTCCTGCGGTACCAGCCCCAGCTGGCGCTTGGCGTTTACCACATCTTTTTGCAGGTCGTAACCAAAGACGCTCACCCGTCCGGACGTTTTATTCACCAGCGAGCTGATGATCCCGATGGTGGTGGATTTCCCCGCCCCGTTCGGCCCCAGAAGCGCGTAAAAATCCCCGGCCTCTACTTTTAGGTCTATCCCGCGTAGCGCCTGAACGCCACCCGGATAGGTTTTTTTAAGCTGCTCAAGCTCCAGTGCAATTGCCATGAATTTAACTTACCTTCAGTTCTTACACACGTTGTGTGGTTTCATTAAAAGTCGGGTTACCCTATAGTAGCGCAACGCAATTACTTGGTTACAGGTCGCTAACCTCCATGAACGACATAGATACACTCATTAGCAACAATGCACTATGGTCAAAAATGCTGGTGGAGGAAGACCCCGGATTTTTTGGAAAACTCGCACAAGCCCAGAACCCGCGCTTTCTCTGGATTGGCTGTTCAGACAGCCGCGTACCTGCCGAGCGCCTGACCGGCCTTGAGCCCGGCGAACTGTTTGTTCACCGCAACGTCGCCAACCTGGTGATTCATACCGATCTCAACTGCCTTTCCGTGGTTCAGTATGCCGTTGACGTCCTGGAAGTCGAGCACATCATTATTTGCGGCCACTACGGCTGCGGCGGCGTGCAGGCGGCGGTTGAAAACCCGGAACTGGGTTTAATTGATAACTGGCTGCTGCACATCCGCGATATCTGGTTCAAACATAGTTCACTGCTCGGCGAAATGCCGCAGGAGCGACGCATGGACACGCTGTGCGAGCTGAACGTGATGGAGCAGGTATATAACCTTGGGCATTCGACCATCATGCAGTCGGCGTGGAAACGCGGGCAGAAGGTATCAATCCACGGCTGGGCGTACGGTATTCACGATGGCCTGCTGCGCAATCTGGAAGTCACCGCCACCAATCGCGAAACGCTGGAGCAGCGTTACCGTTCGGGGATTGCCAACCTCAAGCTTAAGCATGTGAACCATAAATAAAGCCGGGGGTTTTCGCCCTCTCCCCGTGGGAGAGGGTCGGAGTGAGGGCATCAGCCCGCAATTACTCGTCCAGTAATACCACTTTCCCAACATACGGCAGATGACGATAACGCTGCGCGTAATCAATGCCGTAACCCACCACGAACTCGTCCGGGATGGAGAAACCGACAAACTCTACCGGCACCTGCACTTCACGACGCTCCGGTTTATCCAGCAGCGTACAAATCGCCAGCGATTTCGGCTCGCGCAGGCTCAGGATCTCGCGCACCTTTGAAAGGGTGTTGCCGGAGTCGATAATGTCCTCAACGATCAACACATCTTTGCCACGAATATCTTCATCCAGATCTTTCAGGATTTTCACATCACGGGTTGTGGACATGCCGCTGCCGTAGCTGGAAGCGGTCATAAAATCGACCTCGTGCGGTACCTGCACTTCACGGCACAGGTCTGCCATGAACATGAAAGAACCGCGCAGCAGACCAACCAGCACCATTTCGCTGCCGCTGTCCTTGTAATGCTCGGTGATTTGACGACCCAGTTCGGCGATACGCGCTTTGATCTCGGCTTCCGGGATCATCACTTCAACAGTATGTTTCATATTACTAACCAAATGATTTTGATGAAAATCTTTCAATGCGGATGAATCTTGCTCCGGCATCGATACGCAAGCCAGCCATTATATCAGTAAATGGATAAGCCTGGCGTATGAGTTATAAAAAGCAAATATTGTGATTCCGATCACACTTGTTAACACCTATAATTAGATGCTAGCAAATTATTAACAAAAACTGACGAGTACACTTTCTATGGCTGAAACAAACACTAAACAGCCGCGTCTACTGGTGACACTAACAGCGCTATTCGCCGCCTTCTGCGGCCTGTACCTGTTAATCGGTGGCGTCTGGCTGGTCGCGATCGGCGGCTCCTGGTACTACCCGATTGCGGGCCTGGTTATGCTTGGCGTAACCGTCCTGCTCTGGCGTAGAAAACAATCCGCACTGTGGCTGTATGCCGCCCTCCTTCTTGCCACCATGCTCTGGGGCGTCTGGGAAGTCGGTTTCGATTTCTGGGCCCTGACGCCGCGCAGCGACATCCTGGTCTTCTTCGGTATCTGGCTGATCCTGCCGTTTGTCTGGCGCCGCCTGATTGTCCCTTCCAGCGGTGCCGTTGCAGCCCTGCTGGTGGCGCTGTTAATCAGCGGCGGCATTCTCACTTGGGCTGGCTTTAACGACCCGCAGGAGATCAACGGTACGCTGAACGCGGAGTCCACGCCTGCGGCAGCTATCTCGCAGGTCGCTGACGGTGACTGGCCTGCTTATGGTCGTAACCAGGAAGGTCAACGCTACTCCCCGCTGAAGCAGATCAACGCGGACAACGTTAAGAACCTGAAAGAAGCCTGGGTATTCCGTACCGGCGACCTGAAGATGCCGAACGATCCGGGTGAACTGACCAACGAAGTGACCCCAATTAAAGTGGGCAACATGCTCTACCTGTGTACGGCGCACCAGCGTCTGTTCGCGCTCGACGCGGCCACCGGTAAAGAGAAATGGCACTTCGATCCACAGCTGAACTCCAACCCGTCCTTCCAGCACGTGACCTGCCGCGGCGTTTCTTACCACGAAGCGCGCGCCGATAATGCCAGCCCGGAAGTCATTGCTGACTGTCCTCGCCGCATTATGCTGCCGGTGAACGATGGCCGTCTGTTTGCCATCAACGCTGAGACCGGCAAGCTGTGCGAAACCTTCGCCAACAAAGGCATTCTGAACCTGCAGACCAACATGCCGGACACCACGCCGGGTCTGTATGAGCCAACCTCCCCGCCAATCATCACCGATAAAACCATCGTGATTGCCGGTTCGGTAACGGATAACTTCTCTACGCGTGAAACCTCCGGCGTTATCCGTGGTTTCGACGTGAACACCGGTAAACTGCTGTGGGCTTTCGACCCGGGCGCGAAAGATCCAAACGCGATCCCGTCTGACGAGCACACCTTTACCTTCAACTCGCCGAACTCCTGGGCACCAGCCGCGTATGACGCGAAGCTGGACCTGGTCTACCTGCCGATGGGCGTATCCACGCCGGATATCTGGGGCGGTAACCGCACGCCGGAGCAGGAACGTTATGCGAGCGCTATCCTGGCGCTGAACGCAACCACCGGTAAGCTGGCGTGGAGCTATCAGACCGTTCACCACGATCTGTGGGATATGGATATGCCGTCCCAGCCGACGCTGGCGGACATTACCGTTAACGGCAAAACCGTGCCGGTCATTTACGCTCCGGCTAAAACCGGCAACATCTTCGTGCTGGATCGCAGCAACGGTAAGCTGGTTGTGCCTGCCCCGGAAAAACCGGTTCCGCAGGGTGCGGCCAAAGGCGACTACGTCAGCAAAACCCAGCCGTTCTCTGACCTGAGCTTCCGTCCGAAGAAAGACCTCAGCGGTGCAGACATGTGGGGTGCCACCATGTTTGACCAGCTGGTGTGCCGCGTGATGTTCCATCAGCTGCGCTATGAAGGCATCTTCACGCCGCCGTCTGAGCAGGGTACGCTGGTCTTCCCGGGCAACCTGGGAATGTTTGAGTGGGGCGGTATTTCCGTCGACCCTAACCGTCAGGTGGCGATTGCCAACCCAATGGCGCTGCCGTTCGTTTCCCGTCTGATCCCACGCGGTCCGGGTAACCCGATGGAGCAGCCGAAAGACGCGAAAGGCAGCGGGACCGAAGCCGGTATCCAGCCGCAGTATGGCGTACCGTTTGGCGTTACCCTGAACCCGTTCCTGTCTCCGTTTGGTCTGCCGTGTAAACAGCCTGCCTGGGGTTACATCTCCGGTCTGGATCTGAAAACCAACCAGATCGTCTGGAAAAAACGTATTGGTACCCCACAGGACAGCATGCCGTTCCCGATGCCGGTTCCGGTGCCGTTCAATATGGGTATGCCAATGCTGGGTGGTCCAATCTCCACAGCCGGTAACGTGCTGTTCATCGCGGCAACCGCAGATAACTACCTGCGCGCGTATAACATGACCAACGGTGAAAAACTGTGGCAAGGCCGTCTGCCGGCCGGTGGACAGGCAACGCCGATGACCTATGAAGTGAATGGCAAGCAGTACGTTGTCATTTCTGCGGGTGGTCACGGTTCGTTTGGTACGAAGATGGGCGACTATATTGTCGCGTATGCATTGCCGGACGAAGGCAAATAAAAGCAAAACGGCAACGAAAGTTGCCGTATTTAGCAATGCAGGCCGGGTAAGGCGAAGCCGCCACCCGGCTTTTTTTATACGGTAAAACCGAGCATCATCCCCGTATCTTCATGCTCCAGCAGATGACAGTGCGCCATATAGGCAAACTCTTCAGGCGCTTCGTGGTCGAACTTCACCAGCACCTCGCTGACGCCGCCTTCCACTCTCACCGTATCTTTCCAGCCTGCTCGATGCGCTTCCGGCGCTTTACCGTTCTCAGACAGAATACGGAACTGCGTGCCGTGGATATGGAACGGATGCAGCATCATGTCCCCTTCCCCTGAAACCACCCAGCGCTCAAACTGTCCCTTCGTGGCGGCAAACATCGGCGTGTTCATATCGAACGCTTTGCCGTTGATCTTGTTGGCGTTGTGGAAATCGAACCCGTGACCGCCGTGATCCATACCGCCCATTTTGCCGTGGTCCATATTCATGTGGCCCATCATCTGGCCGTGGTGCATTCCCGCCATGGCCTGATTGCCATACTTTTTCATCAGCGCCTGCATGCCCATCATGTCAAGCATCGGGTCCATGGAGAGCTGAAGCTTACGCTGCGTGAGCCCATCCAGCGACGGGAGAGCTGGCAGCGTGGCTAAGGTGTCCGGCAGCATACCGGAGGCCGTGACCTGTAGCGGCTGAATGCGCAGCACCGGATGCGGTTTATCAAACGGCGCCACTGCCATCCCCATCTGGCTGACAGGCAGCGTTACCAGGTCAAACGGCTTGCCGTCGCTGATGTCCACCAGCACTTCGAAGCGTTCGCCCATCAGCATCGGCAGCTCGCTCACTTTTACCGGTTCCGGCAGCAGGCCGCCGTCGCTTGCCACCACGTAAAGCGGGCGCTTATCGCTGGTGGCGAAGTTCAGCGAGCGGGCGTTACAGCCGTTAAGCAAGCGCAGGCGCAGCCAGCCTTTCGGGGCGGCGTGCTGCGGATAGATCGCACCGTTGGCCAGCAGCGTATCGCCAAACCAGCCGACCGCCGCGCTCATCACGTCCAGCTGGTAGTCAATCTGCCCGTCCGCGCTGAATTTTTTGTCCTGCACAATCACCGGCACATCATCGATACCCCACTGTTTTGGCAGGCGCAGGAGACGGCTTTCGTCATCCTCAATCAACACCAGTCCGGCCAGCCCCATTGCCACCTGATGGCCCGTTTTACCGTGCTGATGCGGGTGGAACCAGCAGGTTGCCGCCCGCTGGTCAGGGGTAAAGGTTACGCTGCGTTTCCCCCCAGGCTTGATAACACCCTGGGGACCACCATCCACTTCGCCCGGAACTTCCAGCCCGTGCCAGTGCAGCGTGGTCTCCTCGGCAAGCGTATTGTGGATATCCACCGTCACCGCTTTCCCTTTGCGTAACTGAAGCGCCGGGCCGAGCAGATTGCCGTTGTAGCCCCAGGTTGTGGCGCTGTGCCCACCGAAGGAGGTTTTACCGGCCTGAACAACAAGCTGAATACGGCTACGGGCGTCTGCGGTCAGTAAGTCAGGAATGGGTAAGGCAGGCCTTTCAGCCGCAAAAACCGCGCGGCTCCAGAGTGGTAATGCGCTGGCAACCCCCAGCACAGCGGAATATTTTAAAAAATCACGACGTTGCATGTTCATTTCCTTATTTCCAGCAGGCGATCTTTTGAGCATAAACCCTCCCCTTACCGGAAGGTCAAGTAAAGCGGCAATAATAAAGATCGTCGCACTGGCATCAAGTGTGCTAACGTTAATTTTCCGTGAAGAAGTGGTAGAAGCAATGAAGACGTTTTTCAGGACAATTTTGTTCGGAAGCCTGATGGCAATGTGTGCGAACAGCTATGCGCTCAGTGAAAATGAAGCGGAAGATATGGCCGATTTAACGGCGGTTTTTGTATTCCTGAAAAATGATTGTGGCTACCAGAATTTACCCAACGGGCAAATTCGCCGCGCGCTGGTCTTTTTCGCCCAGCAGAACCAGTGGGATCTCAGCAACTACGACAGCTTTGACATGAAGGCGCTCGGTGAAGACAGCTACCGTGACTTGAGCGGTATTGGCATTCCCACGGCTAAAAAATGCAAAGCGCTGGCCCGCGATTCGCTCAGCCTGCTCGCCTACGTGAAATAACCTTCCCGACGCCCCCTGTTCAACCTATACCCGTGCAACCACGGTTATAGTTAGCTATCATGTTTCGCTCATTTTTTGTGAGCGTTACGGATGTTAACAAAGGAGGAGTCCGCGTATGGCCGACCACACGTTGTGGCATGAAACACTGCATGACCAGTTTGGTCAGTACTTTGCCGTTGATAACGTGCTCTATCATGAGAAAACGGATCACCAGGATCTGATCATCTTCGAAAACGCCGCCTTTGGCCGCGTGATGGCCCTGGATGGCGTAGTGCAAACGACCGAGCGCGACGAGTTTATTTATCATGAGATGATGACCCACGTTCCGCTGCTGGCGCACGCACACGCGAAGCATGTTCTGATTATCGGCGGCGGCGACGGCGCAATGCTGCGCGAGGTTTCACGTCATCGTTCCATTGAAACCATCACCATGGTTGAGATCGATGCGGGCGTGGTCTCTTTCTGCCGCCAGTACCTGCCCAACCATAATGCCGGCAGCTATGACGATCCGCGCTTTAAACTGGTTATCGACGACGGCGTTAACTTTGTTAACCAGACCACGCAGACCTTCGACGTGATTATCTCTGACTGCACCGACCCCATCGGCCCCGGCGCGTCACTGTTTACCTCCTCGTTCTACGAAGGCTGCAAGCGCTGCCTGAACCCGGGCGGGATTTTCGTCGCACAAAACGGTGTCTGCTTCCTGCAGCAGGACGAAGCCCTCGACAGCCACCGTAAGCTGAGCACCTATTTCGGCGACGTCAGCTTCTATCAGGCGGCGATTCCAACCTATTACGGCGGGATCATGACCTTTGCATGGGCAACGGATAACGACGTGCTGCGTCATCTCTCTACCGAAATTATCCAGGCCCGCTTCCATCAGGCCGGGCTCACGTGCCGCTACTACAATCCGGCTATTCATACCGCAGCGTTTGCTCTGCCGCAGTACCTGCAAGACGCATTATCCACTAAGGGGGTGAGCTAATTGAAAAAGCTTAAACTACATGGCTTTAACAACCTGACTAAAAGCCTGAGTTTTTGTATTTACGATATCTGCTATGCCAAAACAGCGGAAGAACGCGATGGTTACATCGCCTATATCGATGAACTCTACAACGCCAACCGTCTGACCGAGATCCTGTCAGAAACCTGCTCGATCATCGGTGCCAATATTCTGAACATCGCCCGACAGGATTATGAGCCCCAGGGTGCCAGCGTCACCATTCTGGTCAGCGAAGAGCCGGTCGACCCGCAGCTTATCGACAAAACTGAACACCCGGGTCCGCTGCCCGAAGTGGTCGTCGCCCACCTCGACAAAAGCCATATCTGCGTTCACACCTACCCGGAAAGCCACCCGGAAGGCGGGCTGTGCACGTTCCGCGCCGATATTGAAGTGTCGACCTGCGGCGTGATTTCCCCGCTGAACGCGCTGAACTATTTAATCCACCAGCTGGAATCGGACATCGTCACGATTGATTATCGCGTGCGCGGTTTTACCCGTGATATCAACGGCATGAAGCACTTCATCGACCACGAGATCAACTCCATTCAGAACTTTATGTCCGAGGACATGAAATCGCTGTATGACATGATGGACGTGAACGTGTACCAGGAAAACATTTTCCATACCAAGATGATGCTTAAGGAGTTCGACCTTAAGCACTACATGTTCCACACGAAGCCGGAAGATTTAAGTGAAGAAGAGCGCAAGGTCATCACCGACCTGCTCTGGAAAGAGATGCGCGAAATCTACTACGGCCGCAATATTCCGGCCGTGTAAGTGTTGCCCGGAGCAGGGACGCTTCGGGGAGTTACTTCTGTTTCATAAACTCACGGTAGGCATTCACTACCTGCAGGAAGTCTTCCACGCCGCACAGCGACAGGCTCTCTTCGTCGTAGTAGCTCATCCCCTCTTCCATCTCATCCCCTGAAAACTCAAGCTGGTTGGCGCGCACCATCACCTCTTCGCCATCCATCCACAGGGTGTACTCATGCCCGGCACGTTGCCAGGAGCGTTCACTGCCTTTCACCGTATTTGCCGCCTGTTCGACTTCATCAAGAAGGGCGAGATTTTCTTTCACCTCTTCGTTAAACCAGTGTCCAACGGCTTCGTGCCCCATCGACATGCGCACTTTCACCACGCCGGTGATGTCGCGCAAAAATTCGTAATCCATAGCGTTTTCCTCTGCAAAGCCATTAGGGTAATTATCGCAGCAGAGGGAAAGAAAAAAAGCGGGAGAGGTGGGAGGAATGAAAATAAAAAGGTGAGAGCAAGACCCTGCGGCCTGATGCCCTCACCCCGTCCCTCTCCCATGTACGGTCCGGGGACATAGTGAACACTTGTTCGGGGACATGGTAGACACTTACAACTGAGGCATAAGAACCCGTTTATGGAGTCGCTTATGCCCTGGGATGCGAGAGATACCATGTCATTACGTACCGAGTTTGTACTGTTCGCCTCGCAGGACGGGGCGAACATCCGTTTCCTCTGCCGTCAGTTCGGCATTTCTCCTGCCACCGGCTACAAGTGGCTTCAGCGCTGGGCTGAGGAAGGTGCCTCCGGTCTTCAGGACCGCTCCCGCGCACCTCATCATTCCCCGAACCGCTCATCTGACGACATCACGGCCCTGCTGCGCATGGCGCATGACCGTCATCAACGCTGGGGCGCCCGCAAGATTAAGCGCTGGCTTGAAGACCAGGGGTACCGTATGCCCGCCTTCAGCACCGTCCATAATCTGATGGCCCGTCACGGTCTGCTGCCGGGCGCATCACCGGGCGTTCCGGCTACGGGACGCTTCGAACCGGCTCTGGCAGATGGATTTTAAGGGCCACTTTCCCTTTGGCGGTGGCCGCTGCCATCCGCTCACCCTGCTGGACGACCACTCCCGTTTTTCCCTGTGCCTGGCGCACTGTACCGATGAACGGCGCGAGACCGTGCAGCAGCAGCTGGTCAGCGCGTTTGAACGCTACGGCCTGCCGGACAGGATGACGATGGACAATGGCTCACCGTGGGGCGACACCACCGGCACCTGGACGGCGCTGGAGCTGTGGCTGATGCGCCACGGTATCCGGGTGGGGCACTCCCGGCCTTATCATCCGCAGACGCAGGGCAAGCTGGAGCGTTTTCACCGCAGCCTGAAGGCGGAAGTGCTGCAGGGAAAATGGTTCGCGGACAGCGGAGAGCTGCAACGCGCTTTCGATCACTGGCGCACGGTGTACAACCTTGAACGCCCGCACGAGGCGCTGGATATGGCAGTACCGGCCTCGCGTTATCAGCCGTCTGCCCGGCAGTACAGCGGCAGCGTAACGCCACCTGAGTACGATGAAGGGGTGAAGGTCAGGAAAGTGGATGTCAGCGGAAAGCTGAGCATACAGGGTGTCAGTCTGAGCGCAGGCAAGGCGTTCAGGGGAGAACGGGTCGGGCTGAGGGAGACGCAGGATGACGGCTGCTATGAAGTGTGGTGGTACAGCACGAAAGTGGGGGTGATCGACCTGAAGAAAAAGTCGATCACCATGGGTAAAGGATGTTAAAAAGTGTTCACCATGTCCCCGAACACCTGTCTACCATGTCCCCGGACTGTACACCCACGGGAGAGGGTGCAAATACTAAAAACCGTCTCGTAGAGACGGTTTTGCTGATTATACCGCCGTCTGGAAGATCACCCCGTCAGCCTTCTCGGTGTACTGAGAAAGCTGGTCGAAGTTCAGATAGCGATAGGTATCCACCGCCGTCTTATCCACCTGCGCCACGAAGGTCTGGTACTCTTCCGGCGTTGGCAGTTTGCCAATCAGCGCCGCAACCGCCGCCAGCTCCGCAGAGGCCAGGTAGACGTTCGCACCAGTACCTAAACGGTTCGGGAAGTTACGGGTAGAGGTGGAAACCACCGTCGCACCGTCGGCCACACGCGCCTGGTTACCCATACACAGGGAGCAGCCAGGGATTTCGATACGCGCCCCGCTCTTACCGAACACGCTGTAGTAACCCTCTTCGGTCAACTGAGCCGCGTCCATACGGGTTGGCGGTGCCACCCACAGGCGGGTCGGCAGCTGGCCTTTGTGGGTATCCAGCAGCTTACCGGCGGCGCGGAAGTGGCCGATGTTGGTCATGCAGGAGCCGATGAACACTTCGTCGATCTTATCGCCCTGCACGTCAGAGAGCAGACGCGCATCGTCCGGATCGTTCGGCGCACACAGGATTGGCTCTTTAATATCCGCCAGATCGATGTCGATCACCGCCGCGTACTCTGCGTCTGCGTCAGCTTCCAGCAGCTGCGGATCCGCCAGCCATTTCTCCATGCCCTGAATACGACGCTCCAGCGTACGACGATCGCCGTAGCCTTCTGCGATCATCCACTTCAGCAGCACGATGTTGGAAGTCAGATACTCAATGATCGGCTCTTTGTTCAGCTTGATGGTACAGCCTGCCGCAGAACGCTCGGCGGAGGCGTCGGTCAGCTCAAATGCCTGCTCAACTTTCAGATCCGGCAGCCCTTCAATTTCCAGGATACGGCCAGAGAAGATGTTTTTCTTGCCTTTCTTCTCAACGGTCAGCAGACCCTGCTTAATCGCATACAGCGGGATCGCGTGAACCAGATCGCGCAGAGTGATGCCCGGCTGCATTTTGCCTTTGAAGCGCACCAGCACGGATTCAGGCATGTCCAGCGGCATTACGCCGGTCGCTGCAGCAAACGCCACCAGGCCGGAGCCCGCCGGGAAGGAGATACCAATTGGGAAACGGGTATGGGAATCACCGCCGGTACCCACGGTATCTGGCAGCAGCATGCGGTTCAGCCAGGAGTGGATGACACCGTCACCCGGACGCAGTGACACGCCGCCGCGGTTCATGATGAAGTCTGGCAGCGTGTGGTGCGTGGTCACGTCAACCGGCTTCGGATAGGCCGCCGTGTGGCAGAAGGACTGCATCACCAGGTCAGAAGAGAAGCCCAGGCACGCCAGGTCTTTCAGTTCGTCACGGGTCATTGGGCCAGTGGTGTCCTGAGAGCCCACGGAGGTCATCTTCGGCTCGCAGTATGCGCCAGGGCGAATACCGGCTACGCCGCACGCGCGACCCACCATTTTCTGTGCCAGCGAGAAGCCGCGGTTGCTTTCTGCCACGTCTTTCGCGTGACGGAAAACGTCGGAGTGCGGCAGACCCAGCGCTTCACGCGCTTTGGTGGTCAGGCCGCGCCCGATGATCAGCGGAATACGGCCACCGGCACGCACTTCGTCAATCAGCACGTCGGTTTTCAGTTCGAAGCTTGCCAGCAGCTCGTTGGTTTCGTGGTTGCGCACTTCGCCTTTATACGGGTAGACGTCAATCACGTCACCCATGTTCAGGTTGCTCACATCTACTTCAATTGGCAGCGCGCCCGCATCTTCCATGGTGTTGAAGAAGATTGGCGCAATTTTGCCACCGAGGCACAGGCCGCCGCCGCGCTTGTTCGGCACGTGCGGAATATCGTCGCCCAAGAACCACAGTACGGAGTTGGTGGCGGACTTACGGGAAGAGCCGGTACCCACAACGTCACCGACGTAGGCCAGCGGGAAACCTTTCTTCTGCAGCGCTTCGATCTGTTTGATCGGGCCCACCACGCCCGGCTGATCTGGCTCAATGCCTTCACGGGCGTTTTTCAGCATCGCCAGGGCGTGCAGCGGGATATCTGGACGAGACCACGCGTCCGGTGCCGGAGACAGGTCATCGGTGTTGGTTTCACCGGTCACCTTAAAGACGGTCACGGTAATTTTTTCCGCCAGCGCAGGGCGGTTCAGGAACCATTCGGCATCGGCCCAGGACTGCATCACCTGCTTCGCATAGACGTTGCCCGCTTTGGCTTTTTCTTCTACGTCGTAGAAGTTATCGAACATCAGCAGCGTGGAAGAGAGCGCTTTAGCGGCAATCGGTGCCAGCTTGTCGTTATCCAGCGCGTCAATCAGCGGATGAATGTTGTAACCACCCTGCATGGTGCCGAGCAGTTCAATGGCTTTTTCAGGAGTAACCAGTGGGGAGGTGGCTTCGCCTTTGGCGATAGCAGCAAGGAATCCGGCTTTTACGTAGGCAGCTTCATCTACGCCAGGCGGTACGCGGTTGATCAACAGATCTAACAGGAATTCTTCTTCGCCCTTAGGCGGGTTCTTCAGCAGCTCGACGAGCGCGGCCATTTGGGTTGCATCTAAAGGTTTGGGTACAATTCCCTCGGCGGCACGTTCTGCTACGTGCTTACGGTATTCTTCTAGCACGACGGTTCTCCTCGCTCTCATTGTCATATGCGGCGGGCGTTCTCTTCACGCTCCTGTGAGACAGCAGTTTGTAGGGTAAATGCCCGATACCGCGTCGGGCAGCATAGCAGGATTTCTGCACAGTGTTAATCCGTTTACAAAAAAGCAACATTAAAAAGTTTGCTGAATCGTTAAGCATGGTGTAGCGGGGAGGCGAGGTGAATTTTGGGGACAAAAAAACCGCCTGATAGCGGTTATTTTGTTGCCTTGCGGTGGTAGCACACCGGGTTGGCAGATTTGCGGCAATGCACTCGGCATGAATAATGCTCCTGAGTATGCAGATCCGCAAGCACATGTTTTGTGTTTACGAGCCGCCATCCAGTTTCGAATGTAAAAGGATGAAACTGCATTTTACCTCTTTTCAGTCCATTTCGGCTGTAATACTGTTGCCCCCGGCCTGCTTCGCTGGTGTAGCAACCAGTCACCGGGCCCGGAAGCAGTTCCGTAACCTACGCGGCAATGTACTCATTTGCCTGGTTCTGCCTTTTCCGGTGAAGAAGGAACCCGCATAGCCTGTACAGGAACGCACGCAATGGAGATGCGAATCACTGCGCTGATCGTTGCGATCGGTTTACTGCTTATCGCACTGCACGGTGGCTGGAGCATATCCGACATCACGGTGCTGTTTGTCGTCAACCTCGGCAACTAGCTGCTGGCCGCTCGTAAGAGCGGCCTTCTGAATTCCCGGCGCCTTTTCCCGCATCGCATATAATTGTGTAATAAATACTCACACTCTTTATCCGGACGTACCGGACGCTTCCCAATAAAAGTCAAAACAGTAAAAGACGGGTGAATAATACTCACGCCAACCGTAACGCCTCACGGCACAGCGCCTGTCTCGTTGGAGTCATTTTATGAAGTTGCCCTTTAAGCCACATCTGCTTGTCCTTCTGTGCAGTGCCGGGCTGTTTGCCGCCTCAGGCGTCATGTTTGTCAAAAGTCGTGCAACGGAACCCGTTGCGCCAGCCCCCGTCGCGCAACCACCGTCAGCGCCTACCGCAGCCCAGCCGGCCCCTGTCGTCGCGCCAGCCTACACTGCCGCGCAAATCGATCAGTGGGTTGCCCCCATCGCGCTCTACCCGGATGCTCTGCTGTCACAAATCTTGATGGCCTCGACCTACCCGGCCAACGTGATTCAAGCGGCGCAGTGGTCCAAAGACAACCCCAAAATGGAAGGGGACGCCGCGATTCAGGCCGTTGCCAGCCAGCCCTGGGATCCCAGCGTAAAATCCCTGGTCGCGTTTCCTCAGCTTATGTCGCTGATGGGAGAGAATCCGCCGTGGGTACAAAATCTGGGCGATGCGTTTCTCGCGCAGCCGAAAGATGTAATGGATTCCGTTCAACGCCTGCGCGCGCTGGCGCAGAAGACCGGCGCCTTGCAATCTACGCCTCAGCAGACGGTCACCACGGTAACGAAACCCGCACCGGCAAAAACCAGCACCACCGAGTCAACGTCAACCACCACGTCCGCACCGGCCCCGACGGTGATCAAAATTGAATCTGCCGACCCGCAGGTGGTTTACGTCCCCACCTATAATCCCAATATGGTTTACGGAACCTGGCCCAACACCGGTTATCCGCCAACCTATCTCCCGCCGTCACCCGGGGAGCAGTTTGGCAACAGCTTCGTCAACGGCTTAGGTTTCAGCCTGGGTGTCGCCACAACTTATGCCATCTTCAGCAATATCGACTGGGATGATGACGATGACTGGGACCATCATCATGACGGTGACTGGGATAATCACGGCGGCTACAACCGCAACGGTGATAACAACATCAATATTAACGTTGAGAACTTCAATAAAATCAGCGGACAACGTCTGACGGACGCCAACCGTACCTGGCAGCACAACCCGGCCTATCGGGAAGGTGTCCCCTACCCGACAAACCAGCTCAACACGCGTTTCCACTCCACCAACACGGCCACGGGGCTTAGTGCAACGCAGCAACCGGTTAATCGCGATAGCCAGCGTCAGGCGGCGCTGAGCCAGATGGAGAAATCGACAGGTAAAACCTTCCCACAGACTGCTCGCCCGGGCACGAAAGCGGCGCAGCGACAGGCCTCAAGTGAACAGCTGAAACAGATTTCTCAGCGCAATAACTACCGTGGCTATGACACCAAACCGCAGACGGCGAAGCGGGCCACCACGCAGCAGCGAGAAAACCGACAGACCACCGCGCAGAGACAAGAGAAACGGGTTCAGCCTTCTCAGCAACGTCCCTTCCAGCAGCGAAACAGTCAACTCCGGGCCAATGCACTGAGCGGCAACGACAGCCGTTCCGCCAACTGGCAGGCGCAGCAGCAGCGTGGGGCGCAAAGCAGACACCTCGCCGCTCGTCAGCAGCAGCTACGCCCGGCAGCGGCTGGACGTGCTGAACACCGTGAATTCCGTCATCGCTAAGGGAGCCGACATGAAACGTAAATTACTCAGTGGAATGGTGTTGTTCATGGTCTCGGCGACCGTCATGGCGCAGCAATCCTTCAGCTCACCAGAACAGGCTACCAATGCGCTGGAAAGCGCCATCCGCGAGCAAAACGAAAGCGCGATGAGCAACCTGCTCGGTGAGAACTGGCGCGACTTCCTGCCCCCTGAAGGCGTTGATCCTGACGCAGTCGATCGCTTTCTGCGCGACTGGAAAGTCCGTCATAACACCATTGTCGAAGGCGATAAAGCGCATCTGGTTGTCGGAGACAGCGGCTGGCAACTTCCCATTCCGGTGATCAAAACCGCCTCCGGCTGGCAGTTTGACATCAAAGAAGGCGCCGAGGAGATCCTGACCCGCGAAATTGGGCGCAACGAACTCGCCGCCATTGAAGCTCTGCATGCCTACGTGGATGCGCAGCAAAGCTATTTTGCGATGAACCAGAAATACGCGGAGAAGATTGTCAGTTCTGAGGGTAAAAAGGACGGTCTGTACTGGCCCGTTTCGCCTGGTGAAGCGCCAAGCCCGCTTGGTCCGGCGTTCAGTCCGAAAGAGCCAGGCGCGGGTTACCATGGCTATCGCTATCGCATCCTGCCGGATAAAAATGGCTTTGCCATGGTTGCCTGGCCTGTGAGCTACAGTCAGACGGGGATAATGAGCTTTGTAATTAACCAGGACGATCGAGTCTATCAGCGAGATCTTAGAAAGGAAACGGAAGATGCAGTGCAGGCAATCGGGCAGTTTACATCAGAAAATCCTTGGCAAAAGGTAACGCCTTAATCACTGCCCGGCGAAAGTGCTGGGCAGCGGTCACTTTTAATTCAAATTTTATTTAACGAAGCTATAGGTGATATTGCCTTGTAAATTTGCCGGCATTTTTGAAATGTCGGTTCTTGCCTCTTCGCCCCACTCAAAGACTTGATCATCATCACGCAACGCGATAAAGCGATAGCCACACGAATAGATAGCGCGAATGTTGTATAATTCATGAGCTACCGGGGTAGTATCTCCGCCTTCGTATTTATCTCCCCAGGCTAATACAGTGCCATCACGACGAAGCGCCGCAAATGCATTCCAGGCACCGCCTGTCAGAGAAACTACATTTGTTACATTTTGGGGCATACGATTAGCGACATGCCCCCAGCAGTATACGTCTCCATCTGATGTTAAAAATGCATAGCTGCCATTAATAGCAGCCTGAACATCGATAATATTAGTCAGACACGCAATTTCTTGTGGCAGCTCGCTTAAGTAATACGATTGTCCCCAAAAAACCACACTACCATTTTTTCTCAAAGCAATGAAAGTTGTATCAGTGCTATGTATAGAAACAATGTCCGACAGGTTTGCTATATTGTCTGGTATATCAGCACCGTATTTAGCACTTCCCCATGCAAAAATATTGCCTGTAGCCCTGAGCGCCACAAATGTACCAGTATTACTGTGTAATGCGATAACATCGTTAACTTCTTTTAAATGAATCGGCAACTCGCCTCCGTATGCACCATCCCCCCATGCGATCACGTGACCATTTTGGGTGATTCCTGCAAAGGCATATTCCGTAGTCTGGATAGCGACGAAATCCTTGCGTTCAGCAATATCTTTCGGAAAATCTTCACGAGGCGCACCGTCTGTCCACTGTACTACCTGATTGTTAGCCCGCAACGCAAGATAAGAATTGCTTCCGCTATCATACCCATATTCAGCTACTTTAATAGCTACTATGTCGGTCAGTGCTGCAATGTGATCCGGCAGAGGATTATTACCATCAACAGACCAGGTAAAAACCTGTCCATTAGAGTTAATGGCGGCAGAAATTTCTCGCCCACCGTAAATAGCCCTAACATTATGATTACGATCGCTGGTCGGAGAAGTACCACCGCTTTCTGGCACACCCCACGCTTCAACAACACCATCATTTTTAATAGCGGCCAATGCGCCACCTGAACCACCAATATTGCTGATATTAATAACGTCACCCAGACGATAGATATCAGAGTTTGCCAGCAGTCGCACGTCGGGACGTGTATCGGTAAAAATGGGGCCAGTATGGCGAGGTGTGGATTCATCCTCATACCACCAATCAACGCTCACGGGCAGTAGAGTCTCTTTATCAAGCGCAATCAGTTTGTGTGTTGAACTTGCCCAGGCATTTCCTAATTGCGTTCTGGCTCCCATAACTTTTAAATCACGAATATCAGATATTGAAACATAACTATTCATAATACATCCTTTTATTGAAAATATACCTTCGAAATAGTTATATACCCTTTAAATATTATGTCAAACTGCTAAATCAATTTTTAGAATATTTTTCCAAACGATATTGATATGAATTTTATATAATAATAATCAATATTGAACTCTAAAACATTTACCTAATAAATAACCGTTAAATGAAGCGCTGAATATTTAATTATATATTAATAACTAAGAATAAAATTAAAAAAAACGCCTCCGAAGGAGGCGCTTAGCAATCACAACAAAACTTATTTCTTCTTCGCTTTCGCGTTTGGCAGGTCGGTAATGCTACCTTCAAACACTTCAGCCGCCAGGCCCACGGACTCGTGCAGAGTCGGGTGCGCATGGATGGTCAGCGCGATGTCTTCCGCGTCACAGCCCATTTCGATAGCCAGACCGATTTCACCCAGCAGCTCACCGCCGTTGGTACCGACAATCGCACCACCGATTACGCGGTGAGTCTCTTTGTCAAAGATCAGCTTGGTCATACCGTCTGCGCAGTCGGAAGCGATAGCACGGCCAGAAGCAGCCCACGGGAAGGTGGCGGTTTCGTAGCTGATGCCTTTCTCTTTCGCTTCTTTCTCGGTCAGACCGACCCATGCAACTTCTGGCTCGGTGTACGCGATAGATGGGATCACTTTCGGATCGAAGTAGTGCTTCATGCCGGCGATAACTTCAGCGGCAACGTGACCTTCGTGAACGCCTTTGTGCGCCAGCATTGGCTGACCGACGATGTCGCCGATAGCAAAGATGTGCGGCACGTTAGTACGCAGCTGTTTGTCAACGCGGATGAAGCCACGGTCGTCCACTTCCACGCCAGCTTTGCCCGCGTCGAGGTTTTTACCGTTCGGTACACGACCGATAGCCACCAGCACGGCGTCGTAACGCTGTGGTTCGGATGGGGCTTTTTTGCCTTCCATGGAAACGTAAATACCGTCTTCTTTCGCTTCAACGGCAGTCACTTTGGTTTCCAGCATCAGGTTAAACTTCTTGCTGATGCGCTTGGTGAAGACTTTAACGATGTCTTTGTCAGCAGCCGGGATAACCTGGTCGAACATTTCAACCACGTCAATGTCTGAACCCAGCGCATGGTACACGGTACCCATTTCCAGACCGATGATACCGCCGCCCATAACCAGCAGACGCTTAGGAACGGTTTTCAGCTCCAGGGCATCGGTGGAATCCCACACGCGTGGATCTTCATGTGGAATGAATGGCAGTTCGATTGGGCGAGAGCCTGCCGCGATGATCGCATTGTCGAAGTTGATAACGGTTTTGCCGTTTTCGCCTTCCACTTCCAGGGTGTTCGCACCGGTGAATTTACCCAGACCGTTAACCACTTTGACCTTACGGCCTTTGGCCATACCCGCCAGACCGCCGGTCAGCTGAGTGATAACTTTCTCTTTCCAGGTACGGATTTTGTCGATATCGGTTTTTGGCTCGCCGAAGACGATACCGTGTTCAGCCAGCGCTTTGGCTTCTTCGATAACTTTCGCTACGTGCAGCAGCGCTTTAGAAGGGATACAGCCGACGTTCAGACAAACACCGCCGAGGGTGCTGTAACGTTCTACGATGACGGTTTCCAGACCTAAATCCGCTGCACGAAATGCTGCGGAGTAACCTGCCGGGCCTGCCCCAAGTACTACGACCTGAGTTTTGATTTCTGTGCTCATCATGACCTCTTAGTTTATACCCGTCGTCCACCGGGTCGTTCTATCCGCCCGCAGTTTACAAAATTGTTAACAATTTTGAAACAACAAACGGCTCACGAATTGTCGCTTTCACCAATAACCTCATAAACACCATGAGATTATCAGAAAAAAGCCGGCCGACTGGCCGGCTTTTCGATTACATCACCAGGCGGCGAATGTCGCTCAGCATGTTGTTGATGATGGTGATGAAACGCGCACCATCAGCCCCGTCGATCACGCGGTGGTCGAAGGACAGAGAGATTGGCATCATCAGACGCGGCACGAACTCTTTGCCATTCCACACCGGCTCCATCGCGGACTTGGACACACCGAGGATAGCCACTTCCGGCGCGTTCACAATCGGCGCGAAGTGGGTGGTACCCAGGCCGCCGATGCTGGAGATAGTGAAGCAGCCGCCCTGCATTTCGCCGGCAGTCAGCTTACCATCACGCGCTTTCTTGGAGATGGTGGTCAGTTCACGGGACAGCTCAGTGATGCTCTTCTTGTTCACGTCTTTGAATACCGGAACAACCAGACCATTTGGCGTATCAACCGCAACACCGATGTTGATGTATTTCTTCAGCGTCAGCTTCTGGCCGTCTTCGGACAGGGAGCTGTTGAAGCGTGGCATCTGCTCCAGAGCAGCGGCAACGGCTTTCATGATGAAGACCACTGGGGTGAATTTCACGTCCAGCTTACGCTTCTCGGCTTCGGCGTTCTGCTGCTTACGGAACGCTTCCAGATCGGTGATATCGGTCTTATCGAAGTGCGTAACGTGCGGGATCATTACCCAGTTACGGCTCAGGTTAGCACCCGAGATTTTCTGGATACGGCCCAGTTCAACTTCTTCGATTTCGCCGAACTTGCTGAAGTCCACTTTCGGCCATGGCAGCATGCCCGGGATACCGCCGCCAGCGGCTGCAGCTGGTGCAGCTTCGGCGCGTTTCACCGCGTCTTTCACGTAGGCCTGAACGTCTTCGCGCAGGATACGACCCTTACGGCCGGTCCCTTTCACTTTCGCCAGGTTCACACCGAATTCGCGCGCCAGGCGACGAATCAGCGGAGTCGCGTGGACGTAAGCGTCGTTTTCAGCGAACTCTGATTTTTCTGCTTTTGCAGCAGGGGCAGCGGCTGGTTTAGCAGCCTGAGCCGGTGCAGCAGCCGGTGCTGGAGCAGCCGCGGCAGCCGGAGCTGCGGCAGGCGCAGCGCCTTCCACTTCGAAGACCATGATCAGGGAGCCGGTAGACACTTTATCGCCGGTGCTGATTTTGATCTCTTTAACGGTACCGGCGAACGGCGCAGGCACTTCCATGGAAGCCTTGTCGCCTTCAACGGTGATCAGTGACTGTTCAGCGGCAACTTTGTCGCCCACTTTTACCATCACTTCGGTGACTTCAACTTCGTCACCGCCGATGTCCGGTACGTTAACGTCTTTCGCACCGCCAGCAGCGGCTGGTGCAGCGGCCGGAGCCGGAGCAGCGGCCTGTGCAGGCGCGGCAGCAGGTGCAGCACCCGCCACTTCGAAGATCATGATAAGCGACCCGGTAGACACTTTATCGCCGGTGTTGATCTTGATCTCTTTTACGGTACCGGCGAATGGCGCTGGTACTTCCATAGAGGCTTTGTCGCCTTCTACGGTGATCAGTGACTGCTCGGCCGCAACGGTATCGCCCACTTTCACCAGGATTTCAGTGACTTCAACTTCGTCACCGCCGATGTCAGGCACGTTCACTTCTTTCGCTGCTGCGGCCGCTGCTGGAGCAGCGGCGGCCGCAGCGGCTTCTTTCTTCTCTTCCTGCGCAGGTGCAGCTGCTGCTGCACCGTCGGCGGAATCGAAAATCATGATCAGTTTGCCAGTCTCGGTTTTATCGCCAACGGAGACTTTGATCTCTTTAACGATGCCAGCCTGAGGAGACGGGACTTCCATAGAGGCTTTGTCGCCTTCTACGGTGATCAGCGACTGTTCAGCTTCAACTTTGTCGCCCACTTTGACCAGGATCTCGGTGATTTCAACTTCATCAGCCCCGATGTCCGGTACATTGATTTCGATAGCCATTATTCTTTTACCTCTTACGCCAGACGCGGGTTAACTTTTTCTGCATCGATGTTGAATTTGGTAATTGCGTCCGCAACCACTTTCTTATCGATTTCGCCACGTTTAGCCAGTTCGCCCAGTGCTGCTACAACCACGTAAGAAGCATCAACTTCGAAGTGGTGACGCAGGTTTTCGCGGCTGTCAGAACGACCGAAGCCGTCAGTACCCAGTACGCGATAATCATCAGCTGGAACGTAAGTACGAACCTGCTCAGCGAACAGTTTCATATAGTCAGTAGACGCCACCGCTGGCGCGTCGTTCATCACCTGAGCGATGTACGGTACGCGTGGGGTTTCCATTGGGTGCAGCATGTTCCAGCGCTCACAATCCTGGCCATCACGCGCCAGTTCGGTGAAGGAAGTCACAGAGTAAACGTCGGAACCCACACCGTAGTCTTTCGCCAGGATCTGCGCTGCTTCACGAACGTGACGCAGGATAGAACCGGAGCCCAGCAGCTGAACTTTACCTTTGCTCCCTTCAATGGTTTCGAGTTTGTAGATACCTTTACGGATACCTTCCTCGGCACCTGCTGGCATTGCCGGCATGTGGTAGTTTTCGTTCAGGGTGGTGATGTAGTAGTAAATGTTCTCTTGCGCTTCACCGTACATGCGCTGCAGACCGTCATGCATGATGACAGCAACTTCGTACGCGTAAGACGGGTCGTAAGAGATACAGTTAGGAATAGTCAGAGACTGAATGTGGCTGTGGCCATCTTCGTGCTGCAGACCTTCACCGTTCAGGGTCGTACGACCGGAAGTACCACCGATCAGGAAGCCGCGAGCCTGCTGGTCGCCTGCCTGCCAGCACAGGTCACCGATACGCTGGAACCCGAACATGGAGTAGTAAATGTAGAACGGAATCATCGGCAGGTTGTTGGTGCTGTATGAAGTCGCAGCAGCCAGCCAGGATGCGCCTGCGCCCAGCTCGTTGATACCTTCCTGCAGAATCTGACCTTTCTCGTCTTCTTTGTAGTATGCAACCTGCTCACGGTCCTGCGGGGTGTACTGCTGGCCGTTCGGGCTGTAAATACCGATCTGACGGAACAGACCTTCCATACCGAAAGTACGCGCTTCGTCGGCGATGATTGGCACCAGACGATCTTTGATCGACTTGTTCTTCAGCATCACGTTCAGGGCACGAACGAAAGCGATAGTGGTAGAGATCTCTTTGTTCTGCTCTTCCAGCAGCTGAGAGAAGTCTTCCAGCGCTGGCAGTTCCAGCTTCTCGGTGAAGTTAGGCTGACGAGCTGGCAGATAGCCTTTCAGCGCCTGACGACGTTCGTGCAGGTACTTGTGCTCTTCAGAGCCTTCCGGGAAGGTGATGTAAGACAGGTTTTCTACCTGCTCATCGGTCACTGGAACGTTGAAACGGTCGCGGATATAGCGCACGCCGTCCATGTTCATTTTCTTAACCTGGTGAGCGATGTTTTTACCTTCTGCGGTATCACCCATGCCGTAACCTTTGATGGTGTGGGCCAGGATTACAGTCGCTTTACCTTTGGTTTCACGCGCTTTTTTCAGTGCAGCGTAAATTTTCTTCGGATCGTGACCACCGCGGTTCAGGGCCCAGATCTGCTCATCAGTCCAGTCGGCAACCAGCGCTGCGGTTTCAGGGTATTTACCGAAGAAGTGCTCACGCACGTAGGCACCGTCTTTGGATTTGAAGGTCTGATAATCGCCGTCAACGGTTTCGTTCATCAGCTGGATCAGTTTACCGCTGGTGTCTTTACGCAGCAGTTCGTCCCAACGGGAACCCCACATGACTTTGATCACGTTCCAGCCAGCACCTGCGAAGATGCCTTCCAGTTCGTTGATGATCTTGCCGTTACCGGTTACCGGACCATCCAGACGCTGCAGGTTACAGTTGATGATGAAGCACAGGTTGTCCAGCTTCTCACGGGTTGCGATGGTGATCGCACCTTTAGATTCTGGCTCATCCATCTCACCGTCGCCCAGGAAGGCATAAACGGTCTGCTCAGAGGTGTCTTTCAGACCACGGTGTTCCAGATACTTCAGGAATTTAGCCTGGTAGATCGCACCGATTGGGCCCAGACCCATAGATACGGTCGGGAACTGCCAGAATTCAGGCATCAGTTTAGGGTGCGGATAAGAAGACAGACCTTTACCGTGAACTTCCTGACGGAAGTTGTTCATCTGCTCTTCAGTCAGACGACCTTCCAGGAATGCACGTGCATAGATGCCCGGAGAGATGTGGCCCTGGAAGTACACCAGATCGCCGCCGTCTTTCTCGTTCGCTGCACGGAAGAAGTGGTTGAAGCACACTTCGTAAACGGTCGCAGAAGACTGGAAGGACGCCATGTGGCCACCCAGTTCCAGGTCTTTCTTGGACGCGCGCAGAACGGTCATGATGGCGTTCCAGCGGATTGCAGAACGGATACGACGTTCCAGATCCAGATTGCCCGGGTATTCCGGTTCGTCTTCAACGGCAATCGTGTTTACGTAGTTGCTAGCCCCTGCACCTGAAGCAACTTTCACGCCGCCTTTGCGGGCTTCAGAAAGCAGCTGATCAATCAGATACTGAGCGCGCTCAACACCTTCTTCACGGATGACCGATTCGATCGCCTGTAGCCAGTCGCGAGTTTCGATCGGATCCACGTCATTTTGGAGACGTTCTGACATGGGGGTATTCCTTATCTATCTAATACGTTGATTTGTCTGGAACCTGTCCCATTGTGCTCTTGGGCAAGAACACAATAAGACAGGTTCTGCGTTTAGTTGCCGCGCTCTAAAAGTACCTGGCGCTTAATCCTTTCGTTGCTGTATGCGGCGTAATGAACGTTCGCGACGCGATTGTTCACGGCTGCGGTCCAGCAAGATTTCCTCAATGAAAGCCAGGTGACGGTGCGACGCTTCGCGCGCCTGCTCCGGCTCCCCGGCCATTATCGCCTCGAATACTCGGGTGCGATGGTTGCTTACCAGCGGAAGCATCTCCCGACGGGCATACAACAATTCAAAATTCTGACGAACGTTCTGGGCCAGCATCGGCTCCATGCAGCGTAGCAGATGGAGGAGCACCACGTTGTGTGCCGCTTCGGTGACGGCGATTTGATACTGGACAACGGCGCTGGACTCGGCGTCTAAATCGCCGGACTGCTGTGCCCGTTCAATGGCCTGATGCAGTTCGCGGATACGCACGCGATCTTCATCAGTGCTGCGAAGGGCGGCGTAATAGGCCGCAATACCTTCAAGCGCGTGACGGGTCTCAAGCAGGTCAAACTGGGATTCTGGGTGGTCAGAGAGAAGTTCTACCAGCGGATCGCTGAAGCTCTGCCACAGGCTGTTTTGCACAAAGGTTCCGCCGCCCTGGCGACGAAGCAGCAAGCCCTTTGCTTCGAGGCGTTGAATCGCCTCACGCAGAGAGGGACGTGAAACGTCGAACTGTTTTGCCAGCTCGCGTTCTGGCGGAAGTTTCTCACCCGGGCGCAGAGTCCCTTCGAGGATTAAAAACTCCAGCTGCTGCTCAATCACATCAGATAGTTTTGGTTGGCGAATTTTGCTGTAGGCCATATTCCCTGTCTTACGCCTTTTTGCCCGGAGTCAATTGGTCTTACCAATTTCTAGTTCGTATCGCTAAAGTAACAAAGTATTCACCTTCTGTCCATATTGGTTTTGATTGAAATCAGTAAACCCTGCACATTTTAACAACCTTACAGAAATAACGTTTCAGAAATGTAACTTTGCACAAATGAGTTGATTACTCCCAAAGAGGGAGTTTTAACCATAATGAAACGAGGGGTTTTGCAATCTGAAGCGATTCAACATGGCAAATAATGAAAATTCGCCCACTTAAGAAGCATTTCTATTCTATAGGTTGGGTTAGGAAGAATAAGCGGGCCGATTTACAAATGCTTTCTTTTTATTCAAGTCGTCAGCATCCCTTCATAAAGCAGGTGCATTCGCAGTCGCTTACCACTATTCTGGCGCTTACGGAAGTCATCTCCGCTTTTTTCGGTTTGTTTAACCGTAAAGAAATAAATACAGAATATGGACTTTCATAATTACACACGCACAGCGTGAACATAACAACCACACACGAGGTTTCAAATGGAAGCTCAACAGCACGGCGATCAGCTAAAGCGCGGACTTAAAAACCGCCATATACAGCTCATCGCACTGGGCGGTGCGATTGGTACCGGCCTGTTTCTGGGCAGCGCATCCGTTATCCAGTCAGCCGGTCCGGGTATTATTTTGGGTTACGCGATTGCGGGTTTCATCGCTTTTCTGATCATGCGCCAGCTTGGCGAAATGGTCGTTGAAGAGCCGGTCGCAGGCTCGTTCAGCCACTTTGCCTACAAATACTGGGGCAGCTTTGCGGGCTTCGCCTCCGGCTGGAACTACTGGGTGCTGTACGTTCTGGTTGCTATGGCCGAGCTGACCGCCGTCGGGAAGTACATTCAGTTCTGGTATCCGGAGATCCCCACCTGGGCGTCTGCTGCAGCCTTCTTCGTGATTATCAACGCCATTAACCTGACCAACGTAAAAGTATTCGGCGAGATGGAGTTCTGGTTTGCCATTATCAAAGTCATTGCCGTTGTGGCGATGATCATCTTCGGTGGCTGGCTGCTGTTCAGCGGCAACGGCGGCCCGCAGGCTACCGTGCGTAACCTCTGGGAACAGGGCGGCTTCCTGCCTCACGGCATGACCGGTCTGGTGATGATGATGGCAATCATTATGTTCTCCTTCGGCGGCCTGGAGCTGGTGGGTATTACCGCTGCCGAAGCCGATAACCCGGAGCAAAGCATTCCGAAAGCCACAAATCAGGTTATCTACCGTATTCTGATCTTCTATGTGGGCTCACTGGCCGTGCTGCTCTCCCTGCTGCCGTGGACGCGCGTGACCGCTGACACCAGCCCGTTTGTTCTCATCTTCCACGAGCTGGGCGATACCTTTGTCGCCAACGCCCTGAACATCGTGGTGCTGACCGCAGCGCTCTCCGTTTACAACAGCTGCGTATACTGCAACAGCCGTATGCTGTTCGGCCTGGCCCAGCAGGGCAACGCGCCGAAGATGCTGCTCAACGTGGATAAACGCGGCGTGCCGGTGAATACCATCATTGTTTCAGCCATCGTGACCGCGCTGTGCGTGCTGATTAACTACATGGCACCGGAATCGGCGTTTGGCCTGCTGATGGCGCTGGTAGTCTCCGCTCTGGTTATCAACTGGGCGATGATCAGCCTGGCGCACATGAAGTTCCGCCGCGCGAAACAGCAGCAGGGCGTCACCACGCGCTTCCCTGCCCTGCTCTATCCGCTGGGTAACTGGATTTGCCTGCTGTTTATGGCGGCCGTGCTGGTGATCATGCTGATCACGCCGGGCATGGCGATTTCCGTCTACCTGATCCCGGTCTGGATTGCGATCCTTGGCGTTGGCTATCTCTTCAGCCAGAAAAGCCGTAATGCCATGAAGGCGCACTAAACCTCTCGCCGCGGCACCTGTTTTTGAGGGTGCCGCGCGTTGTTACCTCCTTCACACTTTCACGCCAACAGCACATTTATCCATATCACCGCCCTGATACTGCAACGCATATATTCCTTTGCCAGCGAATAATTCTCCCCATACCGTAAACCGGAGAGCTGTCGATGGATAACAACAAACTGTCAGTAAAAGAAAAGATCGGCTATGGGATGGGCGACGCGGGATGCAACATCATCTTCGGCGCCATCATGCTGTTTGTTAACTATTTCTATACGGATATTTTTGGCCTGGCGCCTGCGCTGGTCGGCGTGCTGCTGCTGTCCGTCCGCGTAATTGACGCCGTAACGGACCCGATTATGGGGGCGATTGCCGACCGTACCCGCAGTAAATATGGCCGGTTTCGTCCATGGCTGCTGTGGATTGCGTTCCCCTACGCGCTGTTCAGCATTCTGATGTTCACCACCCCGGAGTGGAGCTATAACAGCAAAGTTATCTATGCGTTTGTCACCTACTTCCTGCTCTCGTTAACCTATACGGCCATCAACATCCCTTACTGCTCGTTAGGTGGAGTGATCACCAACGATCCAAAAGAGCGCGTGGCCTGCCAGTCGTATCGCTTCGTGCTGGTCGGCATCGCCACGCTGCTGCTCTCCTTAACGCTGCTGCCGATGGCCGACTGGTTTGGCGGGGATAACAAAGCCAAAGGCTACCAGATGGCGATGACCGTCCTGGCGCTGATTGGTACCTGTATGTTCCTGTTCTGCTTCGCCACCGTGCGCGAGCGCGTGCGCCCGGCAGTGCAAACCAACGACGAACTGAAAAACGACCTGAAAGACGTGTGGAAAAACGACCAGTGGGTGCGCATTCTGCTGCTCACGCTGTGCAACGTCTGCCCGGGCTTTATCCGCATGGCGGCGACCATGTATTACGTCACCTGGGTGATGGGCCAGAGCACCCACTTCGCCACGCTGTTTATCAGCCTGGGCGTTGTCGGCATGATGCTTGGCAGCGTGCTGGCGAAAGTGCTGACCGACCGCTGGTGTAAGCTGAAGGTCTTCTTCTGGACCAATATCGTGCTGGCGGCATTCTCCTGCGCCTTCTATTTCTTCGACCCGAAAGCCACCGTTACCATCGTGGTGCTCTACGTCCTGCTTAACATCCTGCACCAGATCCCGTCTCCGCTGCACTGGTCGCTGATGGCCGACGTGGACGACTACGGCGAATGGAAAACCGGGAAGCGCATCACCGGGATCAGCTTCTCGGGTAACATCTTCTTCCTGAAACTTGGCCTGGCGATTGCCGGGGCGATGGTCGGCTTCCTGCTCTCCTGGTACGGTTATGACGCGGGCGCAAAAGCGCAAAGCGCGGACGCCATCAACGGGATCGTGCTGCTCTTTACCGTCATTCCGGGCATTGGATACTTAATTACCGCTGGGGTGGTACGTCTGCTGAAAGTGGACCGTGAGACCATGAAGCAGATCCAGGCCGATCTGGAAAAACGCCGCAACAATTACCGCGAGCTGAATGACTATCAGGAACTCAAAGCCGCTGAGACTAAATAAGGAAAGCCGCATGTATAACTGGCCAAACCCGTTTATCGAACAACGCGCCGACCCGTACATTTTACGCCATGAGGGACAGTACTATTTTATTGCCTCCGTGCCGCAGTACGACAGGCTGGCGATCCGCCGCGCGGACTCGCTGGAAGGACTACGCGACGCTGAAGAGGTAGTGGTCTGGCGCAAACCCGAGACCGGCCCGATGAGCCAGCTAATCTGGGCGCCAGAACTGCACCACGTTGACGGCAAGTGGTACATCTATTTTGCCGCGACGCACACCCAGGCGCTAGACGCGCTCGGGATGTTCCAGCACCGCATGTTTGCGATTGAGTGTGCGGACCGCGATCCGCTCAGCGGTACCTGGATCGAGAAAGGGCAAATCAACACCCCGTTCGACACCTTCGCCCTGGACGCCACCACCTTTGTTCATCAGGGCAAACGCTGGTACCTGTGGGCGCAAAAAGCCCCGGATATTTCCGGTAACTCTAACCTCTATCTGTGTGAAATGGATAACCCGTGGACGCTGAAAGGCGAGCCGGTGATGCTCAGCAAGCCAGAATACGACTGGGAATGCCGTGGTTTCTGGGTCAACGAAGGTCCGGCGGTGCTGGTTCACGGCGATAAGCTGTTTATCAGCTACTCCGCCAGCGCCACCGATGAGAACTACTGCATGGGGTTACTGTGGATAGACCTGAACGCCGATCCGCAAAACCCGGCAAACTGGCACAAATCCCCTCGCCCGGTTTTCGTCACCAGCTACGAGAACCGCCAGTACGGGCCAGGCCACAACAGCTTTACGCAAACGTCGGAAGGGGAAGATGTATTGGTGTACCACGCAAGAAATTACACCGAAATTGAAGGCGATCCGCTTTACGATCCGAACCGTCATACCCGCCTGAAGCTTGTCCGCTGGGACGAAAACGGGATGCCTGATTTCGGCATCCCGCCTGCGGATACGTTATAGCGTCTGCGGCGCGCTGGGTTACACCAGCGTGCCGTAAATCGTCAGCAGCGCCACAATCACCACCACAACAAACGAGGTTTTCTTCGCCATTGAAACGGCGGCTTTTGGCGTTTCGATCTTGTCGGTATGCGGTTCGCGCGCCAGCGAGAACTGCGCCAGGCGCGTCAACACCTGGTACTGGGACGTATGGCGGTCCCCAAGAGAAGCGAACCATGCGGGCAGCGCTTTTTCACCGTGGCCAATTAAGGCGTACACCACGCCCACCAGACGCACCGGAAGCCAGTCGAGCACGTGCAGGATGGCATCAATGCCGGACAGCAAACGCTCATGCGGCGTCAGATAACGGGCAAGCCAGGTCTGCCAGGCGCGCAGGAACGAATAGCCCATCAGCAGTACCGGCCCCCAGGGGCCGCCCACCACAAACCAGAACAGCGGAGCAAGGTAGTAGCGGAAGTTAATCCACAGCAGCGCGTTTTGCAGCTCGCGCAGGAACTCGCGCTCGTCGCAGTCCGGCGGCACGCCGTGGATCATCGTCAGCTCGCTCGCCATCGCGCCGCGCGCGTGCGCATCGTCACGGGAGGCGGCTTTCAGGTAGGCGTGATAGTGCAAACGCACCTTGCCCGCACCGATGCACAGCACGCCGAGCAGGATCCACACCACCAGCAGCGGCACGTTAAAAAAGAGTCCGTACAGCGAGCGCAGCAGCAGGAAGGTAATCAGCATGACGCCCGCCATCATCAGCAGCGTGCGCAGCATGGAAAAGTGCTTGATGCGGCGGAATAACACCTCCAGCCGGTGATCCAGTTGCCAGTGCTCGCCGAGCTTGAACAGGCGTTCGGCGATGATAACCAGCAGCATGGTAAACAACGTCATGGTATCTCCTTATTCTGACGACGCGGCAAGCATGGCGCGAAACCGCGGCCAGTCAAATGCCGGGCCGGGATCGGTTTTTCTCGCCGGTGCGATATCGCTGTGCCCGGTAATATTGTCGGCGATTGCCGGGTAGAGTCCGATAAGCGTGTGGGTAATAGCAACCAGCTGCTGATACTGGGCATCGGTGTAGGGGGTAGTATCCGTGCCTTCCAGCTCAATCCCAATCGAGAAATCGTTGCACCGTTCGCGCCCGTGATACATCGATACCCCGACATGCCAGGCGCGCTTATCAAAAGGAACATACTGAACCACCTCACCATCACGGCGAATCAGGCAGTGAGCCGACACGCGCAGATGCGCAATCTCAGCGAAGAAGGGATGAGCATTGGGATCTATCGTTCCCGTGAATAACGCATCGATCCACGGGCCGCCAAACTCACCCGGCGGGAGGCTAATATTATGAACCACCAGCAGTGTGGGCTTTTCATCCTCCGGGCGGCAGTCGTGGTGCGGCGAGGGCACATGCCGCGCATCCACAAGCCATCCGTTTTCTAACAACATGCTGGAACTCCTTCTGTATGGTGCAATGACTCGGTTCAGAGTAGCATGTTTCAATATTATGATTCGTTACCAATTTGGAGTTTTATCATGCCGCCTCGCCGCTACAACCCCGACCACCGACGTGAAGCGCTTCTGGAACGTATTAATATGGATATTCCGGCAAGCGTCGCCCATGCGTTGAAAGAAGACCTGGGGGGTGACGTTAACGCCGATAAAGATATTACCGCACAATTGTTGCCAAAAGAGACACGCTCGCACGCGGTCATTATCACCCGTGAGGAGGGCGTTTTCTGCGGCAAGCGTTGGGTTGAAGAGGTCTTTACTCAGCTGGCGGGTGACGATGTACAGGTGACATGGCACGTTGATGATGGTGATGCAGTGACCGCCAATCAGCCGCTGTTCGAGCTGGACGGTCCTTCCCGCGTATTACTGACCGGCGAGCGTACCGCGCTCAATTTTGTCCAAACGCTCTCTGGCGTCGCCAGTGAAGTGCGCCGCTACGTTGACCTGCTGGCCGGCACCCGTACCCAGCTGCTTGATACCCGCAAAACGCTGCCGGGCCTGCGCACTGCGCTGAAGTACGCGGTGCTCTGCGGCGGCGGCGCAAACCATCGTCTGGGCTTATCCGATGCTTTCCTGATTAAAGAGAACCACATTATTGCTTCTGGCTCCGTGCGTCAGGCGGTGGAAAAGGCCTTCTGGCTGCATCCGGATGTGCCGGTTGAGGTGGAGGTCGAAAGCCTGGAAGAGCTGGAGCAGGCGATCAAGGCCGGGGCCGATATCATCATGCTCGATAACTTCGAGACGGAGCAGATGCGCGAGGCGGTGAAACTGACCAACGGCCGGGCCCAGCTTGAAGTCTCCGGAAACGTCACTTTCGAGACGATCCGTGAGTTCGCCGAAACTGGCGTGGATTACATCTCCGTTGGCGCGCTGACCAAGCACGTTCGCGCCCTCGATCTCTCAATGCGCTTCAAATAACGCACGCTCCCCTCTCTGCCCGGAGAGGGGAATTTCAGCCTCGCTCGCAAATCCATTGTCCTTCTCTGCAACACGGAATGAATTCTCTGAAGCTCCTTTCTCGTTCTCTTTTTTGCCCCTCGTTTCTGCCCTGTCCCGCTGACAAAGTAGCGCCACTTTGCATAAGGAGCAGATATGGACAGACAACAAGGATTCACACTCATTGAGCTGATGGTGGTCATTGGCATCATTGCGATTCTGAGCGCCATCGGCGTTCCCGCCTATCAGAACTACCTGCGTAAAGCAGCCCTCACCGATATGCTGCAAACTTTCGTTCCCTATCGCACTGCCATTGAGCTTTGCGCGCTCGATCGCGGCGGCGTGGAGAGCTGCGATGCCGGCAGTAACGGTATTCCCTCTCCTGCCACGACGCGTTACGTTTCAGAAATGAGCGTGGCGAAAGGGATCGTGACCTTAACAGGCCAGGAGAGCCTGAACGGGCTGACGGTAACCATGACGCCGCAGTGGAGCAACGGCAACGGTATGACGGGCTGGACGCGTGACTGCAATATCAGTGCTGACAGCGCGCTTAAGCAGGCCTGCGAAGACGTCTTCCGCTTCGACACTAACTAAGGAGCGGATAATGAACACCGATCAACTCGTGGCGCTTTGTTTTCGCCACCATGCCCTGCTGCTCACCAGCGACAGCGACATGATTAGCATCGCCGTCGTGGGAACCCCCGCGCCTGAACTGATGGAGGCCCTGCGCTTCGCGACCCAGAAGCGGATTGATATCGAATGCTGGAGCGCTGAACGCATGGAAAAGCACCGGCAGTTAACCGCGCAATCGCATCTGCCCGTCGTTTCGCAACCCCACTCCGCGGTGGACATCCTCAACCATACGCTGCAGCAGGCAGTAAACCAGCGCGCGTCTGACATCCATATCGAACCAATGGAGCACGCGTGCCAGATCCGCTTACGTATCGACGGGGTACTTTATCCGCAGCCTCCCCTTTCCGCCGCGCTGGCGACGATGCTCAGCGCCCGGTTAAAAGTGCTGGGTAATCTGGATATTGCGGAACGGCGCTTACCTCAGGACGGTCAGTTTACGATTGAGCTGACAAACGAGCCGGTCTCGTTTCGTATCGCCACGCTTCCCTGCAATGGCGGTGAGAAAATTGTGCTGCGTTTGCTACATCAGGTTCAGCAGGCGCTGGAGCCGAACGCGCTTGGCATGAGCGCTAAACAGCTGGCCTGTTTTAATGAGGTACTCCACCAGCCTCAGGGGCTAATTCTGGTCACCGGCCCGACGGGCAGCGGCAAAACCGTAACGCTCTACAGCGCGCTGCAGGCGCGTAACACCCCTGACGTCAACATCTGCAGCGTGGAGGATCCCATCGAGATCCCGCTTGCGGGGTTAAATCAGACGCAGGTTAACCCCCGCGCGGGCTTAACATTCCAGAGCGTACTGAGAGCGCTGCTCCGTCAGGATCCGGACATCATTATGGTAGGGGAAATTCGCGATGGTGAAACGGCAGAAATTGCCATTAAAGCCGCGCAGACCGGGCATCTGGTATTGTCGACGCTGCACACCAACTCGACGACGGAAACCCTCATTCGTCTGGAGCAGATGGGCGTGGCGCGCTGGATGATCTCTTCCGCGCTTTCGATGGTGATTGCCCAGCGGCTGGTTCGGCGCCTTTGCCCGCACTGCCGACAGAAAACAGGGGAGCATACGGACCTGCCGCGCTCGGTTTGGCCGCGGCAACTTCCTCGCTGGCAGCCTGCAGGCTGCGATCGTTGTTATCACGGTTTTTACGGGCGCGTGGCCATTTTTGAAGTACTTGCGATCGATAATCCCCTGCGCCAGGCTATTGCCAGCGGGGCAGGCACCGAGGTGATTGAAGCCAGCGCCCGACAGGCTGGACTCATCTCGCTGTTTGAACACGGCTGCATGGCCGTTGAACAAGGGATGACCACGCTTGAAGAGTTAGTGCGTGTTCTGGGTATGCCCGATGGCTGCTAATCAACTCTGGCGCTGGCGAGCAATCTCCACTGAAGGAGCCCCCCGAAACGGAGTACTCTGGGCCACCGACCGCAACGCAGCCTTCACCAGACTGATGCGTAACGACCTCCATCCTCTAGCCCTGACCCGATGCGCTCAAAGGCACCGCTGGCGTCCACATCAATGCTACGAGATGTTTCGTCAGCTCGCAACGCTCCTGCAGGCCGGGCTGACGCTCGCGCATAGTCTGCAAATGCTGGCAGACCAACATCCAGTAGAACCGTGGCGGGGGCTACTGCAAAACGTTGCCGATGAACTCAGTGAAGGCTGTCCTTTTTCTGAGGCGCTCAAACGGTGGCCAGCAGTCTTTAGCCCACTGCATATCTCAATGGTGAAAACCGGAGAGCTAACGGGGAAGCTTGAAGCGTGCTGCCGAGAGCTTGCAGAGCAGCAAAAAGCGCAGCAGCAGCTCAGCGCGAAGGTGAAAAAAGCGCTGCGCTACCCGGCGATCGTCCTGACGCTGGCCGTGCTCGTCGTGCTGGCAATGGTCACCCTGGTTTTGCCCGAATTTGCCGCGATCTACAAAACCTTTAATACCCCGCTTCCGGCGCTGACGCGAATTGTTATGGGGATAGCCGCGTTTATGCAGTCATATGCCATTGCGCTGTTCACGATGCTGCTTGTTTCCGTAACCGCAGCCTGGCCTCTGCGACACCATCCTCGCTGGCAGCGTATTCTGCTGAGTTTTCCCGTAATGGGCGCGCTGGCGAAAGGGCAAAAGCTGGGGCAGATCTTCACCGTGCTGTCGCTCACGCAGCAGGCGGGCATTGCATTCTTACAGGGGCTTGAAAGTGTAGAAGAGACTGTTGAAAGCCGGTACTGGCAGGGAATACTCCGCAGCATACGCGAGAACATTGAAAAAGGTCTCCCCGTCTGGTCGTCCTTTCAGAAGGCGGCAATGTTTACCCCGCTCTGTATTCAGCTTTTACGAACCGGCGAGATGTCAGGTTCGCTGGACGTCATACTGGCAAACCTTGCTCGCCATCACACGGAACAGACCTTTCAACGGGCAGACAACCTGGCGGCGCTTCTGGAGCCACTGCTCCTGGTTGTTACGGGGGTTATCATCGGCACGCTGGTGGTGGCAATGTATCTGCCGATTTTCCATCTGGGTGATGCGATGAGCGCGGGGTAGTGCAGCAGCGCTGGCGCACGAGTATGCGCCAGCGAAAGCCATTACAGGCTATTGAAAACGCGGTTTTCCTGCTCCTGAACGCGAATAAACGTTGTGCGTTTCGTCAGCTCTTTCAGGCGGGATGCACCCACGTAGGTACAGGCTGAGCGCAGGCCGCCCAGGATGTCGCGCGCGGTGTTTTCAACCGGGCCGCGCAGAGGCAGCTTCACGGTTTTGCCTTCTGCCGCACGGTATTTTGCCACGCCACCGACGTGGCGGGTCATCGCGGATTCAGAGCTCATACCGTAGAACAGCATGAATTTCTCGCCGTTCTCTTCCACCACGGTGCCGCCGCTCTCTTCGTGGCCTGCCAGCATACCGCCGAGCATCACGAAGTCCGCGCCGCCGCCAAAGGCCTTTGCGACATCGCCCGGCATGGTGCAACCGCCGTCGCTGATGATCTGGCCGCCCAGGCCGTGCGCCGCGTCGGCACATTCAATGACCGCGGAAAGCTGCGGATAACCAACTCCGGTCTTCACGCGCGTGGTGCATACAGAGCCCGGGCCAATGCCCACTTTCACGATATCGGCACCGGAAAGGATCAGCTCTTCACACATTTCACCGGTCACCACGTTGCCCGCAATGATAGTTTTGGTCGGCCAGGCTTCGCGCGCCTTGCTGACGAACTGCACGAAGTGCTCGGAGTAACCGTTCGCCACATCAATACAAACGAAGCTAAGCGCCGGGTTGGCATTCAGGATCTGTTTGGTTTTCTCGAAATCGGCGTCGGAAGTACCGGTGGAAACCATCACGTGCTTCACCACGTCAGCAGAGGCGGACGCAACAAACGCATTCCACTCTTCAGAAGTGTAGTGCTTGTGGACTGCAGTAAGAATATCGAACTGAGCCAGCGCCGTTGCCATCTCAAAGGTACCGACTGTATCCATGTTGGCAGCAATGATTGGCACGCCAGACCACGTCTGACCGGAGTGTTTAAAGGTGAATTGACGTTCGAGTTCAACGTCTGAGCGACTTTTCAGTGTAGAGCGTTTAGGGCGGATAAGAACGTCTTTGAAACCTAACTTCAGATCTTCTTCGATACGCATGTGCGGATTCCTGGGGTTAGAGGCAAATATGTTAAAAGCACAACTCCAGTGACGCTATCATACGCACTAATACCTGCTCCGCAAGACTGCGAAATTCTCTTTTTTTACGCTACAATCCTATAAATTTACCTGGTAAAAAGCCGGTAAAGAGAATCAAACAATTACTGTCGCACGTTTGTTTTTTAAGCAACTGATTTCCATAATGAATAATTCCCAGGATTTGATTTAATGGGGTATATCGTCGCAGTAACCGGCGGCATCGGTAGTGGCAAAAGTACCGTTGCGGACGCGTTTTCTCGTCTCGGCATCGCGATTATTGATGCTGATATTATTGCCCGTCAGGTGGTAGAGCCCAATACACCCGCGCTAAAGGCCATCGCCGACCATTTCGGTCAGGCAATCATCAATGCCGATGGCACACTGAACCGCCGTCAGCTTCGCGAATATATTTTTTCCGATTCTGCGGAAAAAGCCTGGCTTAATGCCCTGCTCCACCCCATTATCCACCAGGAAACTCAGCGTCAGATAGCCGCAGCCCGCTCGCCCTATGTCCTGTGGGTGGTTCCGCTCCTGGTAGAAAATCAGCTGCATAAGAAAGCCAATCGGGTATTGGTGATTGATGTCACACCCGAGACGCAAATCCAGCGAACCATGACGCGCGACCACGTCTCTCGTGAACATGCTGAACAAATTCTTGCCGCTCAGGCCACTCGCGCTCAGCGCCTTGCCGTTGCGGATGATGTTATTGATAATAACGGCGCACCAGATGCCATTGCATCGGATGTTGCCCGCCTGCACGAGCAGTATCTAACCTTCGCCGCGCAGGCCGTTGCACAGGAAAAACCATAATGTCGACCCACATCCTTTTTGAGCACCCGCTTAATGAAAAAATGCGTACCTGGCTGCGCATTGAATTTCTCATCCAACAGCTTTCACAACATCTGCCTGTTAACGATCATGCCACGGCGTTGCACTTCTTTCGCAACGTAGGCGATCTGCTGGATGTGATTGAACGTGGCGATGTCCGCACGGAGCTGTTGAAAGAGCTGGAGCGCCAGCAGCGTAAATTACAGGCCTGGGCCGAAGTACCGGGCGTGGATCAAAGTCGAATTGACGCCTTACGCCAGCAGTTGAAAAACAGCAGCACGACGCTGATGGCCGCGCCGCGCGTTGGGCAATATTTACGAGAAGACCGTTTGATAGCGCTGGTGCGCCAGCGCCTGAGCATACCGGGCGGTTGCTGTAGCTTTGATCTGCCAACGCTGCATATGTGGCTGCATATGCCGCAGGAACAGCGCGATCGCCAGGTAAACAGCTGGCTGGGTAGCCTGGAGCCGATGAATCAGACGCTATCGCTGATCCTCGATCTTGTGCGTAACTCTGCCCCGTTCCGCAAGCAAACCAGTCTCAACGGTTTTTATCAGGACAACGGCGACGACGCCGATCTTCTGCGTCTAAATTTGTCGCTTGGCGAGCAGCTTTATCCACAAATTTCCGGGCATAAAAGCCGTTTCGCGATCCGCTTTATGCCGCTGGACAGTGAAAATGGCACCGTGCCGGAACGCCTCGATTTTGAACTGGCCTGTTGTTAAGGAGTGCCAATGTCTGACGTCACCACCGTAAACTGCCCAACCTGTGGGAAAACTGTCGTCTGGGGAGAAGTGAGTCCGTTTCGCCCGTTCTGCTGCAAGCGCTGTCAGCTCATTGATCTGGGCGAATGGGCGGCGGAAGAGAAACGTATTCCGAGTGAAGGCGACCTCTCGGATAGCGATGACTGGAGCGAAAGCCAGCAGTAACGTTCAAAGCCTGCTGGCGATTCGTTCGGCAGGCCTACATGTTTGTCGCTAAGCGGCGGATCACAGGCTCATTGGCTGGCGGGAATTTGTCGGCATCACTGACCTGAAGTTCCACCCAGTTACCCGGCTGTCCCTCTTTTCCCCAGGGTTCACCTTCCCAGCTTTCCACCAGCCAGAACCACAGCGTGATGTGCCTGTCGGGAAACTGATACTCCAGCTTATCGAACAGCGTGGCGCCAAGCGGGGTAATCCCCACCTCTTCCTGCAGCTCACGCACCAGCGCCTCTTCCGGTGTTTCTCCTGATTCGATTTTCCCGCCAGGAAACTCCCACTTGTTCGCCATATGGGCGTCAGCAGCGCGCTGGGTGATGAAGATTTGGTTTTGCGGGTTGCGAATAATCCCGACGGCAATTTGCAGTATTTTCATAGCGTCACTTCCATAAAAAAGGCGCAGATATCTGCGCCTTTTCAGTTAGTTATGTTCTTAGCTCAGGCGGCCGTGGCACGCCTTGTATTTTTTACCCGAACCACACGGGCACGGATCGTTACGACCGACTTTACGATCGCCGGTCTGCGCGGCGATCGCTGCTGCGGCTTCGCTTTCGTCAGTCTGGTGGCTCAGCTGCTGCATCTGCGCCAGACGCTCAGCTTCTTCACGACGCTGCTGCTCCATCGCTTCCACTTCTTCCGGCATGCGCACCTGAACCTTGCTCAGGGTGCTGATCACTTCGTACTTCAGTGACTCCAGCATAGAGGCAAACATGGAGAAGGATTCACGCTTGTACTCCTGCTTCGGATCTTTCTGCGCATAGCCGCGCAGGTGGATACCCTGACGCAGGTAGTCCATCGCCGCCAGGTGCTCTTTCCACAGGGAGTCCAGCGTCTGCAGCATCACGCCTTTTTCGAAGTGACGCATCATCTCAGCGCCAACCACTTCTTCCTTACGCTTATAAACCTCCAGCGCGGTTTCAAAGATACGTTCGCGCAGGGTCTCTTCATGCAGCTCAGGCTCTTTGTCCAGCCACTCTTTGATTGGCAGATCGAGATCGAAGTCGTTTTTCAGACGTTCCTGCAGGCCTTCAACGTCCCACATCTCTTCCAGAGACTGCGGTGGAATATGCGCGTCGATGGTGGCTTTGAACACATCTTCGCGGATGCTGTTGATGGTTTCGCTCACGTCGGACACGTCCAGCAGTTCGTTACGCTGGGTGTAGATCGCGCGACGCTGATCGTTGGCCACGTCATCATATTCCAGCAGCTGCTTACGAATATCGAAGTTGCGGCTTTCAACTTTACGCTGGGCGTTAGCGATCGCTTTAGTCACCCATGGGTGCTCAATGGCTTCACCAGGCTTCATGCCCAGCTTACGCATCATGCCGGACACGCGGTCGGAGGCGAAAATACGCATCAGCGCATCTTCCATAGACAGGTAGAAGCGGGAAGAACCGGCATCACCCTGACGGCCCGCACGGCCACGCAGCTGGTTGTCGATACGACGAGATTCGTGACGCTCGGTACCGATGATGTGCAGACCACCGGATGCCAGCACCGCGTCGTGACGCACCTGCCAGTCGGCTTTGATCTGCTCGATCTGCTCTGGCGTTGGGTTTTCCAGTTCAGCGACTTCAGCCTGCCAGCTACCGCCGAGCATAATATCGGTACCACGACCCGCCATGTTGGTGGCGATGGTCACGGCTGCCGGATAGCCCGCCTGAGCAACAATGTCCGCTTCTTTAGCGTGGAACTTGGCGTTCAGAACGTTGTGCTTGATGCCTGCTTTGGTCAGCTCATTGGAAACCACCTCGGATTTCTCGATGGAGATGGTCCCCACCAGAACCGGCTGACCATTGGCAGTACGGTCGCGAATATCTTCGATGATCGCCTGAATTTTTTCCGCTTCGGTCATGTACACCAGGTCCGGCATATCCTTACGGATCATCGGACGGTTGGTTGGCACCACCACGGTATCCAGCTTGTAGATGGAGCTGAATTCAAACGCTTCGGTATCTGCGGTACCGGTCATCCCCGCCAGCTTCTCATACAGACGGAAGTAGTTCTGGAAGGTGATGGATGCCAGCGTCTGGTTTTCGTTCTGGATATCCACGCCTTCTTTCGCTTCAACGGCCTGATGCAGACCATCAGACCAGCGACGACCCTGCATGGTACGGCCGGTGTGTTCATCGACAATGATGACTTCGCCGTCTTTCACGATGTAGTCAACGTCGCGGGTGAACAGCGCGTGGGCGCGCAGCGCGGCGGTCACGTGGTGCATCAGCATGATGTTGCTCGGGGAATACAGGGACTCACCCTCTTCCATAATGCCTTCAGCCACCAGCAGCTCTTCGATTTTCACCAGACCGCGTTCGGTCAGGTTCACCTGGCGCGCTTTTTCATCCACGGAGAAGTGGCCTTCCCCCTGGAAGGTATCGGAGTCTTCTTTCTCCTGACGCAGCAGGTGTGGAATGATTTTGTCGACTTTACGGTACATGTCAGAGCTGTCTTCGGCCGGGCCGGAGATGATCAGCGGGGTACGCGCTTCATCGATCAGAATGGAGTCAACCTCATCCACCAGCGCATAGTGCAGCTTACGCTGGACGCGCTCTTCCGGGCTGAACGCCATGTTGTCGCGCAGGTAGTCGAAGCCGTATTCGTTGTTGGTGCCGTAGGTGATGTCCGCGTTGTAGGCTTCGCGCTTGGCGGGTGCCGGCAGTCCGGACATGTTGATGCCGACGGTCATGCCGAGGAATTCGAACAGCGGACGGTTGTTTTCGGCATCACGCTGGGCCAGATAGTCGTTGACGGTAACAACGTGAACGCCTTTACCGGTAAGTGCATTCAGGTAAGCCGGCAGCGTTGCGGTCAGGGTTTTACCTTCACCGGTACGCATTTCCGCGATGCAGCGTTCGTTAAGCACCATACCGCCCAGCAATTGAACGTCGAAGTGACGCATGCCGAACACACGTTTACTCGCTTCACGCACAACGGCGAAAGCTTCCGGGATCAGGCTCTCTAAGGTTTCGCCTTTTTCCAGGCGTGCGCGGAATTCCGCGGTTTTCGCCTTCAGCTCATCATCAGAGAGCTTCTCCATCGCCGGTTCCATACCGTTGATGACGTTTACAGCTTTGCGCATACGGCGCAGGGTACGATCGTTACGACTACCAAAAACTTTGGTTAATAATTTGATTAGCATAATAAATTCTCAAACGCCCCAGACGGGCAGATAAATTAAGGTATTGAAAAAGGTTAATTTAGCTGAGGCGTTGAGGCCCGGCACGGATGCCGTGAACCTGGCTAATCCATGTCGAAACGGAGAATGATACAGGAGGAACAAACGAGGTTTGCGCCGTCTGACTCACGGTCACGGGCGGCTGGTTATCCTGCGTCAGAAGCGCATTAAGCGTATCGAGCAGGGCAAGATGCTGAGCCTGAACCGGCAGCGACTCTTCAGCAACAGGCATCGTCTGCGGCGCCATCGCGAACGACAGATGACGAATAACCGTGCGGATGGCGTGCTGCTGCCAGTAATCAACGGAGAAATTAGGACGACGGCTGGCTTCAAGCCACGCGAGATTAGTAAAGTTAACCCGCGTCGAGAGATCGTGTTTAGTTGTCGTGGAACGTGCTGGCGTCGCCGCTTCCGCACTGTTGCTGAGCGCAGGCAAGCCGAAACTTGCCGCGACCATCCCTAATAAGAGATGCGGCCAGAAGTAACGTCTGCCAAATTGTCGCCAGCGCGTCAGTATTCCGCTCACTTGCTCCACCACATTCGCCCGCCAGTGCAGGCTGAGTTCAATTATTCTTTTTTAGCGCCCAGATATTACCACTAAAGCCAATACGCAGCAGCAGGAATGACACCTTGCAGCAGGTAAAAACGGTCAATAATGCAGCGAACACACCGTTATTCGGCATCCGACAATGGCCAGGGAGTAGAGGGGCAAATCAAAGAAGGGCAGAAATAAAAACGACTGGCTTCCCTGGTCGGAGAGAGTACCAGGTGAACCAGTCGCTTTTCTTACGAAACGGCGTTAACCGTTACGCCAGGACCATAGTCGGTGCTTTGAACGCCAGCGGCAGTTCCGCTTCGTCTTCAAAGGTCACATATTCCCAGGCTTCCTGTTTTGCCAGGACGGCCTGCAACAATTTGTTGTTCAGTGCATGACCGGATTTGAACGCGGTAAATGCACCAATGATGTTGTGACCACACATGAACAGGTCGCCGATCGCATCCAGCATTTTGTGACGAACGAATTCATCTTCAAAACGCAGGCCGTCTTCGTTCAGTACGCGATAATCGTCAACAACGATGGCACAATCGAAGCTGCCGCCCAGGCACAGGCCGCGGGACTGCAGATATTCGATATCACGCATGAAGCCAAACGTACGTGCGCGGCTGATCTGGCGCATAAACGCATCAGCAGAGAAGTTCATCGCGTAGCGCTGAGTGCTGGAGTCAATCGCCGGATGGTTAAAGTCGATGGTAAAGTCCAACGAGAAACCATTGTACGGTTTGAATTCAGCCCACTTGTCGCCATCTTCGACGCGAACGGTCTCTTTGATGCGAACAAATTTCTTCGCACAGTTCAGTTCTTCGATGCCGGCATCCAGCAACAGATAAACGAACGGCGCAGCACTACCATCCATAATCGGGATTTCTGGCGCATCGACTTCAACAATAATGTTGTCGATACCCAGACCCGCCAGGGCGGCGTTCAGGTGCTCTACGGTAGAAATCCGCACGTCATGCTCGTTCACCAGACAAGTACAGAGCATTGTATCACGCACAGATTTGGCATCGGCCGGAAAATCTACCGGTGGATTCAAGTCGGTGCGACGATAGATGACCCCGGTATTGGCCGGCGCAGGGCGTAACGTCAGTGTGACTTTCTTGCCGGTATGTAAACCGACACCCGTCGCCTGAACGATACGTTTAAGTGTCCTTTGTTTGATCATCGTATAATCTCGCCAAATTAACTATCCAACCGAGAGTGTATATCACTAACGGTGGGCCAGTTTAGCACAAAGAGCGCAAATCCCCAAATTCCAGCCAATTCTTAGTCAGCTTGCTTACGCAGGAACGCCGGGATGTCCAGATAATCTGGCTCTTTTGCCGTTTGCGGCGTTGGGTCGTTTACCACTTTCGCAGCCGGTTTTTGCTCCTGAGTCAGAGGAGACATACCGTGCTGCTGGTAACGATCCATTACCGGTTGCTGAGTCTGCTTGTTGGTCACGAGGGTGATCTCAGGACGCTTGTCCATACCGATACCGGTCGCAACAACGGTAACACGCAGCTCGTCGTTCATTTCCGGGTCAAGGGAAGTACCGATTACCACGGTCGCGTTGTCAGAGGCGAACGCGCGGATGGTATTACCCACGGTTTCGAACTCATCCAGACGCAGGTCAAAGCCAGCGGTAATGTTGACCAGCACGCCGCGCGCACCGGACAGATCGATATCTTCCAGCAGTGGAGAAGAGATCGCCATTTCAGCCGCTTCTTCCGCACGGTCTTCGCCGCTCGCCACGCCAGAGCCCATCATCGCGTAGCCCATTTCGGACATCACGGTGCGAACGTCTGCAAAGTCAACGTTCATCAGGCCAGGACGGGTAATCAGTTCTGCGATACCCTGGACCGCGCCTTTCAGCACGTCGTTTGCTGCGCCGAAGGCGTCAAGCAGGGAGATACCACGACCCAGAACTTTCAGCAGCTTGTCGTTCGGGATGGTGATCAGCGAGTCCACATGCTTGGACAGCTCGGTGATACCCTGCTCCGCGAAGGCCATGCGCTTCTTGCCTTCAAAATTGAAAGGCTTGGTCACGACAGCAACGGTCAGGATACCTAAATCTTTAGCTACTTCAGCGACAACAGGTGCTGCACCGGTACCGGTACCGCCGCCCATGCCTGCTGCGATGAAGACCATGTCCGCACCTTCCAGTGCAGCACGCAGGGCTTCACGATCTTCTTCAGCCGCGTTGCGACCGACTTCCGGGTTAGCCCCAGCGCCCAGCCCTTTGGTGATGCCACCGCCGATCTGGATAGTCTGGCCTACTGCCGTTTTACGCAGTGCCTGCGCATCGGTGTTAACTGCGAAGAATTCAACACCTTCAATGCGTTCACGCACCATATGCTCTACGGCGTTACCGCCGCCGCCACCGACGCCGATGACTTTAATCACCGCGTCGTTGGTCAGTTCCATAGGTTCAAACATAATTTCTCTCTCCGTTGTGCCTGTCGCCCGAGACCGCTAATTCTCTCCGGTCTCTTTAAAAAATTAAAACTCTTTTCGCAGCCAGTTGTTCAGTCGTTTGACCCACGACCCCACTGAGACGCGTTTTTCCACTTCCGCTTCACCACTGAGATGAGATTCCTTCCCGTAGTGAAGCAGGCCCACAGCCGTTGAATAGTACGGCTCCTGAGCATAATCCGTTAAACCGGTAATATTCAGCGGCGCACCAATACGCACCTGCGTATGGAACACGCGCTGAGCGCAGGCCGCAAGACCTTCAATTTGCGCTGCACCGCCGGTTAATACAATCCCCGCCGCAAGATGATGCTTAACACCCTGCTGACGAAGCTGTTCCTGAAGCTGTAAAATCTCTTCGTTGACCAGGTTGAGCAGCTCGGTATAGCGCGGCTCAATTACCTCTGCCAACGTCTGGCGCTGCAGGCTACGCGGCGGACGGCCGCCCACGCTCGGCACCTCAACGCTCTCATCTTTACCAACGATAGACCCCAGCGCACAGCCGTGGCGTACTTTAATCGCTTCTGCATCGCTCGGTGGCGTACCAAAAGCGTAAGCAATATCGCTGGTCACAACGTTCCCTGCGTAAGGGATCACTTTGGTGTGGCGCAGCGCACCGCCGGTATACACGGCCATGTCCATTGTACCACCACCAATATCGACCACACAGACACCCAGTTCACGTTCGTCTTCGGTCAGCACGGAATAACTTGCCGCCAGACCGGCGAAAATAAGTTGGTCAACTTTCAGGCCACAACGTTCAACGGCTTTTACGATGTTCTTCGCCATATCGTTGTGACATGTGATCAGGTGCACTTTTGCCTGCATACGCACGCCAGACAGACCAACCGGGTTCTTGATCCCTTCCTGGTAGTCAATCGCATATTCCTGCGGGATCACGTGCAGCACGCGATGCTCATCGCGAACGCGCACGGACTTCGCCGTATGCACAACGTTTTCAACGTCTTCCTGCGTCACTTCTTCTTCAGAAATCGGCACCATACCGATTTCGTTCTGGCAGCTAATGTGCTTGCCAGAAAGGGCCAGATAGACAGAAGAAATCTGGCAATCTGCCATTAATTCAGCCTGGTCGATGGCGCGCTGTACGCATTTCACCACCGACTCAAGGTCGTTTACCCCACCTTTATCCATACCACGGGACGGGCAACTGCCCACGCCAATGATATTGACCATACCGTCGGGCAGAACTTCCCCTACTAAAGCGGCAACCTTCGCGGTGCCAATCTCCAGTCCAACTACCAGTTTTCTGTCCGTCGCCTTGATCATTGTTGTTCTGCCTGTACCTGTGCCTGATTCTGTTGCTGATTAGGTTCCTCGACCGGAGCCGGCTCCCAACCGACTGCTGCGCCTGAGTCATAGCGCAAATCAACGTAGCTTATCCGTTTGCCGTCCGCCTGCGCCTGCTGTTGTAAAACCGGGTAAAGTTCTACAAAACGCGCAAGACGTTTCATTGTGTCGCCGCGTCCCAGGTTGAGCTTAATGCCGTTCGTCAACGTCAGTTGCCAGGAGCGGCGCGCCGTCATCGCAGCATCCTTTAACGTAAACCTGTCCTTCGCCAGCACCTGCCCCATTTCACGAAAACCCTGCAATACTTCGTTTTCGCTGCCTTCAGGGCCATACAACATCGGTAAATTTTGCTTGTTGACACGATCGCTCGGGACGCTGAAGGAATTTCCATCTACGTCAACCATGTGCTGATCATTCCAACGCGCAATGGGCACATATTCAACCAGATGAATCTTCAATTCATCAGGCCATTGTTTTCTGACACTCGCCTGTTTTATCCATGGCAGACGTTCAATCTGGCTCTGGATAATATTGACGTCCTGCGTCATAAAGGTGCCGGGCGATCCCAGCGCCAGAATAGACTGGCGAATATCATCGTTACGCGTGTAGTGACGCTCGCCGGTCACCACCAGCTTTGACAGCGGCAACCGCTGTGCGTCTTCCATCCAGCCCAGCACCATCCAGCCGCTGATAAACACGGTGCACAGCACCCCGAGCAGGAAAATTATCCCTGCAAGACGCGTTCCATTACTCCGCCGTGAAGAAGTGTATTCTTCTTCGTCATCGCGGTTGCGCGTGTTCAATGCAGCCTGAGACATATCAGCCCGCCTGGTCCAGAATACGTACGACTAACTGCGAGAAGCTCATTCCCGCCTGACGCGCCGCCATCGGCACAAGGCTGTGGCTGGTCATTCCCGGTGACGTATTGGCTTCCAGCAGATAAAATTGCCCGTCATTGTCCTGCATCACATCAATGCGTCCCCAGCCGCTGCAGCCCAAAACATTCCAGGCTTTAAGCACCAGGGACTGTAATTCGGCTTCGCGCTCTGCTTCAAGACCACAAGGACAGAAATATTGCGTCTCATCAGAGAGATACTTCGCCTCATAATCATAGAAGACTCCGGCGGGTTGGATGCGAATTGACGGTAAAATTTCTTCGCCAAGCATCGCGACGGTAAATTCCGGCCCGCTGAGCCATTTTTCAATCAGAACTTCTTCATCATGTTGAAATGCCAGCGCTAAAGCAGATGTTAAATCTTCAGCTTTATCGACCTTTGACATCCCGACGCTCGACCCTTCCCTGCTCGGCTTTACAATAACCGGTAAGCCCAGTGCCGCAATGCGTGTATTAACGCTGTCCGACAGGCCCAATTCAAATTCGCCGCGCGTCAGCGCCACCCACGGCGCAACGGGTAAACCCGCTCCCTGCCAGAGTAACTTACTGCGCAGTTTATCCATAGAGATGGCGGATGCCATCACGCCGCTGCCAGTGTAAGGCAGGCCGATCAGCTCCAGAAGCCCTTGCAGGGTTCCGTCTTCACCGCCACGACCATGTAACGCGATAAAGACCTTATCGAAGCCCATCGCTTTTAATTGCGTCACGTCGACCTCTTTTGGATCGACAATATGTGCGTTTACGCCGCCTTCACGCAGGCCCGCCAGCACGGCAGCGCCGGAATTCAGAGAAACCTCGCGCTCGGCGGAGTTGCCGCCAGAGAGGACTGCAATCTTATCAGCCATGATGCTCATCCTCCTGGGTTTGCGGCTTCAGTTTGATTTCAGCTAAGGTACGGGCGATCTTGCCGATATTTCCCGCACCCTGAATCAGGATGAGATCGTTACCGGTCAGGACCGGTGCCAGAATTTCCGCCACCTGTGCCGGGTCAGAAACCAGAATAGGGTCAACTTTACCGCGCCCGCGGATGGTACGACACAGGGAACGGCTGTCTGCGCCTGGAATTGGCGTTTCGCCGGCGGCGTAAACATCCAGCATCAGCAGGGTATCTACCTGTGACAGCACACTGGCGAAATCATCATACAGATCGCGGGTACGCGTGAAGCGGTGCGGCTGGAAGATCATCACCAGATTCTTCTCCGGCCAGCCCGCGCGTGCGGCTTTGATGGTCGCGTCCACTTCCGTCGGATGGTGACCGTAGTCGTCCACCAGCATCGCGGTACCTGGCTTACCATTCACCGCTTCCAGCGGGAACTCGCCGAGGAAGTCGAAGCGACGCCCCGTCCCCTGGAAGCTTTCCAGCGCGCGCAGGATCGCCTCATCATCAATGCCTTCTTCCGTCGCAACAGCCACTGCCGCTGCGGCGTTAAGTGCGTTATGGCGCCCTGGCGCATTCAGCGTAACGTGCAGCAGCTCTTTGTCCTGACGCGCCAGAGTGAAATGCCCCTGCGCACCAATCTGTTTGTACTCTTCCACGCGGACGTCAGCGTCTTCGCTGAAGCCGTAGGTGGTGATTTGACGACCGACGCGCGGCAGCAGCTCGCGGATCACCGGGTCGTCCACGCACATCACCGCGCGACCATAAAACGGCAGGTTGTGCAGGAAGTTGATGAAGGTCTGCTTTAAGTTTTCGAAGTCGCCCTGGTAGGTATCCATATGGTCAGCTTCGATATTGGTGACAATCGCCACCATCGGCTGCAGGTGCAGGAACGACGCGTCGCTCTCATCCGCTTCCGCAATCAGATAACGGCTGTGGCCCAGACGCGCATGGACGCCTGCGGCTTTCACCAGACCGCCGTTGACAAACGTCGGATCGAGACCCGCTTCCGCATAAATGCTGGAAACCATCGCCGTGGTCGTGGTTTTACCGTGGGTACCGGCAATCGCAATGCCGTGACGGAACCGCATCAGTTCCGCCAGCATTTCTGCGCGGCGGATCACTGGAATGCGCGCTTCGTGCGCGGCAACGATTTCCGGATTGTCAGAGGAGATGGCGCTCGATACCACCACCACGCTTGCATCGCGCACGTTTTCCGGGCGATGGTTGAAATAGATAGTCGCCCCAAGCGACGCAAGCTGCTGCGTGACAGGGTTTGGCGCCAGGTCGGACCCGCTGATCTGATAACCTTCGTTAGCTAACACTTCGGCAATACCGCCCATGCCGGCACCACCGATGCCAACAAAGTGAATGTGCCGGACGCGACGCATCTCGGGCACGATTGAACGCAGTTTTGCCAGTTGTTGTGTATTCATTCTCTAAACGCCATCGACTACTTAAAATTCGTGCAGCGCAACACGCGCTGCGAGGGTTAAGCCTGGGCTGCCAGACTCACTTCTTTTGCCACCCGTTCTGTCGCATCCGGGATAGCGGCAGCGCGCGCGCGCTGCGCCATCTCCAGCAGTGCGTCTCTGTTCCAGCCCGCCAGGGTGGTGGCGACCGCATCGGCGGTAAAGTGTGGCTGCTCAAAAATTTTCGCCGCGCCGGCTTTCTCAAGCGGCAGCGCGTTCCAGTACTGCTGTCGGTCTTTGTGCTGGAACGGCACGAACAGCGCTGGCAAGCCGGCGGCGGCGATTTCGCTCACCGTCAGCGCGCCAGAGCGGCAGACCACGACATCGGCCCAGGCATAGGCTGCGGCCATATCGTCAATAAATTCCGTCACTTTATGCTGCGGCTGGCCTTCATCAGCGTACGCCTGCTCAACGGTCTGCTGAGCGCCTTTACCGCTTTGGTGCCAGATAGTCACGGCATCACCCAGCTTTGCCGCCACCTGCGGCATTGTCTGATTCAGAATGCGCGCACCCTGAGAACCACCAACGACCAAAACACGAACCGGGCCTTCACGTCCCGCCAGGCGGGCATCCGGTAGAGGCAGCGCCAGCACGTCGACGCGCACCGGGTTACCCACCACGTCCGCTTTCGGAAACGCACCGGGAAACGCCTGCATCACTTTGGTGGCGATTTTCGCCAGCCACTTGTTGGTCAGACCGGCAATACCGTTCTGCTCGTGCAGAACAACGGGAATGCCTAACGACCACGCGGCCAGCCCGCCGGGACCAGAAACATAGCCGCCCATACCCAGCACCACATCGGGCTTAAAGCGCTTCATGATGGTGCGCGCCTGACGCCAGGCGTTAAAAATACGCACCGGCGCCAGCAGCATGGCCTTGAGGCCTTTGCCTCGCAGGCCGGAAATACGAATAAAGTCGATCTCAATACCGTGCTTCGGTACCAGGTCGGCTTCCATGCGGTCTGCGGTTCCCAGCCAGCGTACCTGCCAGCCCTGCTCCATTAAATGGTGCGCAACCGCCAGCCCCGGGAACACGTGTCCACCGGTACCGCCTGCCATCACCATTAACCGCTTCGGTTGATTCATCGTGAACCTCGTGTAAACGCCTGGGCTTTCTCCAGACGCGTCTCATAATCTATGCGTAACAAAAACATAATGGCCGTCGACATGATCAACAGGCTCGAACCACCATAGCTGATCAGCGGCAACGTCAGACCTTTGGTCGGCAGCATACCCGCTGCGGCCCCGACGTTAACCAGCGCCTGGAAGCTAAACCAGATACCAATTGAGCAGGCTAAGAAGCCTGAGAAGCGGTGATCAATCTCCAGCGCTTTTCGGCCAATCGACATGGCGCGGAAAGCGACGAAGAATACCATTAAAAGCGCTAATACCACACCGATATAACCCAGTTCTTCCCCAATAATGGAGAAGATAAAGTCGGTGTGCGCCTCCGGTAAATACTCCAGTTTCTGCACCGAGTTGCCCAGGCCTTGCCCCCAGACTTCACCGCGGCCAAACGCCATCAGCGACTGCGTCAGCTGGTAACCGCTACCGAACGGATCTTCCCATGGGTTCCAGAACGAGGTCACGCGGCGGATACGGTAAGGCTCGGCGAGGATCAGCAGCACCACCGCTGAAATCCCCATCCCGATGATGGCGATGAACTGCCACAGCTTGGCCCCTGCCAGGAACAGCATAGCCAGCGTGGTGACAAACAGTACGACAACGGTCCCGAGGTCAGGCTGCGCCAGCAGCAGGATCGCCAGCACCAGAATGACGCCCATCGGCTTTAAGAAGCCGCGAAGGTTGTTTCGCACCTCATCGACTTTTCGCACCAGGTAGTTTGCCAGGTAGCAGAATAACGAAAGCTTGGTGAACTCCGCAGGCTGAATACGCAGCGGGCCGAAGGCGATCCAGCGTGATGCCCCGTTAACGGAGCTCCCGACAACCAGCACGATCAGCAGCATGATAATGGAGGCGATCAGCATCGCGGTACTGTGGCGCTGCCAGAACGCCATCGGCAGACGAAGCGTTACCAGCGCCAGGCAGAACGCCAGTATGATGTAAAGCCCGTCACGCTTGGCGAACAGGAAGGGATCGTTCGCCAGACGCTGTCCAACGGGCATAGAGGCCGACGTCACCATGATAAAGCCGATCGCCGCCAGCCCCAGCGTCAGCCAGAACAGGGTGCGGTCGTACATAATCAGGCTATCGGAATCTTTATCCCGTGAAGCCATCACCCAGCCTTTCAGCGCCGCAAACAGCCACACCAGAATTCCAAATCCTGGCAGGCGCGGCATTTTCAGGCGAGGGAGAGATAAACGCATCAGCCTAACTCCTTCGCAAGGCGGGTAAAGACATCGCCACGCTGTTCGAAATTCTTAAACTGATCGAGGCTGGCGCACGCCGGGGAGAGCAGAACCATGTCGCCAGGCTGCACGCGCGGGGCAATCAGGCGCATCGCCTGTTCCATCGTTTCAGTTTGCTCAGCAACTTCCGGGCGTAGTTCAGCCAGCTCGCTGCCGTCACGGCCAAAGCAGTACAGGCGGATGTTATCGCCGGTGAGGTACTGTTTCAGGGAGGAGAAATCAGCGGATTTGCCGTCGCCACCCAACAGAAGATGCAGGGTGCCGTCAACGTGCAGACCGTTCAGCGCGGCCTCCGTGCTTCCCACGTTGGTCGCTTTGGAGTCGTTAATCCAGCGCACGCCGTTATGCTCCAGCGCCAGCTGGAAACGGTGTGCCAGGCCGGAAAATGTGGTCAACGCTTTCAGGCTGGAAGAGCGCGGCAGCCCTACGGCATCTGCAAGCGCCAGCGCCGCCAGGGCATTGGTATAGTTGTGCTGGCCGGAAAGCTTCATCTCCTTCACGTTCAGCACTTTTTCACCTTTCACGCGCAGCCAGGTTTCGCCCAGCTGGCGGTTCAGATGATAATCACCCATGGTGATACCAAAGCTGATGCAGCGCTCGTCCGCGCCGCGCACCGGCATGGTCAGCGCGTCGTCGGCGTTAACCACGCAAACTTTGGCATTTTCGTAAACACGCAGCTTGGCCGCGCGATACTGCTGCAGACCAAATGGGTACCGATCCATATGATCTTCCGTCACGTTGAGGATCGTTGCCGCCGCCGCATGCAGGCTGGAGGTGGTTTCAAGCTGGAAGCTGGAAAGTTCCAGAACGTACAGCTCGCAGCCTTTGTCCAGCAGCATCAGCGCGGGCAGACCGATATTGCCGCCTACCCCTACGTTCATGCCTGCGGCTTTCGCCATTTCACCCACCAGGGTAGTGACGGTACTTTTGCCGTTAGAACCGGTGATCGCTATAACCGGCGCCTGCGCTTCGCGGCAGAACAGCTCGATATCGCCGACAATCTCAACGCCCGCATCCGCAGCAGCGCTCAGTGAAGGGTGCGCCAGCGCCATACCCGGGCTGGCGACAATCAGATCGGCTGCCAGCAGCCAGTCATCATTCAGACCACCAAGGTGGCGTTCAACCTGTTCCGGCAGTTTGTCCAGACCCGGCGGAGAGACACGCGTATCCATCACGCGCGGCGTCACGCCGCGCGCAAGGAAAAAGTCCACGCAGGAGAGGCCAGTGAGGCCTAACCCAATGATAACGACTTTTTTACCCTGGTAATCTGCCATGATTAACGTACCTTCAGAGTTGCCAGGCCAATCAGCACCAGCATCAGCGAAATAATCCAGAAGCGCACAATCACGCGCGGCTCCGGCCAGCCTTTCAGTTCATAGTGGTGGTGGATCGGCGCCATACGGAAGATGCGCTGACCGCGCAGCTTGAAGGAGCCGACCTGCAAAATCACCGACAGGGTTTCAACCACAAACACGCCGCCCATGATCACCAGCAGGAACTCCTGACGCAGCAGCACGGCGATAATGCCCAGCGCGCCGCCCAGCGCCAGAGAACCGACGTCACCCATAAAGACCTGCGCCGGATAGGTGTTGAACCAGAGGAAGCCCAGCCCCGCGCCGACAATCGCCGTACAGACGATCACCAGCTCACCCGCGTGACGCAGATAAGGGATGTGCAGGTAGTTCGCAAAGTTCATGTTACCGGTCGCCCACGCCACCAGCGCAAAACCAGCCGCCACGAAGACGGTTGGCATAATCGCCAGACCATCCAGGCCATCGGTCAGGTTAACGGCGTTACCGGTACCAACAATCACAAAGTAGGCCAGCAGGATGTAGAACAGCCCCAGCTGCGGCATCACGTCTTTAAAGAACGGCACCACCAGTTCGGTGGCGGGCGTATCTTTTCCTGCCAGATACAGCGCGAAGGCAACGCCCAGCGCAATCACTGACATCCAGAAATACTTCCAGCGGGCAATCAGGCCCTTCGTGTCTTTGCGGACGACTTTACGGTAATCATCCACAAACCCGATAATGCCGTAGCCCACCAGTACGGTCAGCACGCACCAGACGTACGGGTTAGACGGATAGGCCCACAGCAGTACGGAAACGACGATCGCGGTCAGGATCATGATCCCGCCCATCGTCGGCGTACCGCGCTTGCTGAAGTGCGACTCCGGACCGTCGTTACGTACGACCTGGCCGAAAGAGAGTTTTTGCAGACGGGCAATCATGCGCGGGCCCATCCACAACGAGATGAACAGCGCAGTCAGCAGGCTGACGATGGCGCGAAACGTCAGATATGAAAAGACGTTAAAGCCTGAATAATATTTGACCAAATGTTCGGCCAGCCAAACTAACATGTCCCGTTCTCCTGTAATGCGTGCACAACCTCTTCCATGGCGGCACTACGTGAACCTTTCACTAACACTGTCACAATTTGTTTTTCTGTAATTAATGCCTTAAGGCGCTCAATCAACGCGGCTTTGTCGGCAAAATGTTCGCCAACGCCGCTGGCATGGCTAATCGCCTGGCTCAGTTTTCCTGCGCTCAGCACGCAGTCCAGTCCCGCCGCTTTCGCCGCTTCACCCACCTGGGTATGACAGGCTTCGCTTTCATCGCCCAGCTCCGCCATGTCGCCAACCACCATGACGCGGTAGCCCGGCATTTCAGATAGCACCTGCACCGCCGCCGTCATTGAGCCGACGTTCGCGTTGTAGGAGTCATCCAGCAGCAATTTGTTTTCTGCAAGCGGGATCGGGTACAGGCGTCCCGGCACGGCTTTCAAATTCGCCAGCCCGGTTTTAATCGCCTCGTGTGACGCTCCCACCGCCGTCGACAAGGCCGCTGCTGCCAGCGCATTGGCGATGTTATGGCGTCCCGGCAGCGGTAACAGCACGTCTACGTCACCCGTTGGGGTAGCAAGCGTGAATTCCGTACCGTGCGACGTCACATGGATATTGGTCGCGGTAAAGTCACTGTTGGCCGCGTTCGGCGAGAAGCGCCAGGTTTTACGCGAGCCAATGATGCTCTGCCAGTTCAGCCAGTCGTTGTTGTCGGCATTGAGAATGGCAATGCCGTCAGCAGGCAGACCGGTGTAAATTTCGCCTTTCGCTTTCGCCACGCCTTCCAGCGAGCCAAAACCTTCCAGATGCGCTGCTGCAAGGTTATTCACCAGCGCCGCTTCCGGGCGAGTCAGGCTCACGGTCCAGGCGATTTCGCCCTGGTGGTTTGCCCCTAACTCGATCACCGCAAACTCATGCTCTTTGGTCAGGCGAAGTAATGTCATCGGCACGCCGATGTCATTATTGAGGTTGCCTGCGGTATAAAGCGTATTACCGCACTGGCTGAGGATGGCCGCCGTCATCTCTTTCACTGACGTTTTGCCCGATGACCCGGTCAGCGCGACAACGCGAGCAGGCACCTGCTGACGAACCCAGGCAGCCAACTCGCCGAACGCGAGACGCGTATCGTTCACGACAATCTGCGGCAAATCGATATCCAGCCTGCGGCTGACCAGCAGCGCGCCAGCGCCGTTTTCTTTGGCCTGTCCGGCAAAATCATGCGCGTCAAAACGTTCGCCTTTCAGCGCCACAAACAGACAGCCCGCGGTCACTTTGCGGGTGTCGGTGGTGACCGCGTCAATGGTCTGATCCTGGCCCAGCAGCTCGCCGTGCAGTACCGCAGCGGCCTGGCTTAAGGTGATGCTAATCATGCGACGACTCCCAGCAGACGCGCTGCCGTTACGCGGTCGGAGTAGTCCAGACGACGATTGCCAACAATCTGATAGTCTTCATGACCTTTACCGGCCAGCAGAACGACATCATTTTCTTTTGCCTGCATGATGGTGTTTGTCACGGCTTCCGCGCGGCCTTCCACCACACGGGCGCGACCGGCGTCCAGCATACCCGCCAGAATGTCGTTGATGATGGCGCGCGGCTCTTCGGTACGCGGATTGTCATCGGTGACCACAGGAATGTCCGCGAACTGCTCCGCAATGGCGCCCATCAGGGGACGTTTACCTTTGTCGCGATCGCCACCGCAGCCGAAGACGCACCAGAGTTTACCGGTGCAGTGCAGGCGTGCCGCTTCCAGCGCTTTTTCCAGCGCATCCGGCGTGTGGGCATAATCGACAACCACGGTCGGTTTGCCCGGCGCGCTAAACACTTCCATACGGCCGCAAACCGGCTGTAGACGCGCTGACGTTTTCAGCAGTTCCGCCATCGGATAACCCAGCGCCAGTAGCGTTGCCAGCGCCAGCAGCAGGTTGCTGACGTTGAACGCCCCCATCAGGCGGCTTTCAATTTCACCTTCACCCCAGGAAGAGGCAAAGCGGATCGTCGCGCCACTATCGTGATAGTTAACGTCAACGGCCTTCAGCCAGCGGCCGTGGCAGTTCGGATTGATATGGTCTTCCATCGACACCGCTACCGCGTCTGGCAGCTTCGCAAGCCAGCGGCGGCCCACTTCGTCGTCGGCGTTGATGATGGCCTGGCCGTAATGGTGAGTAGAGAACAACAGCCATTTGGCGGCTTCGTAGTGTTCCATATCACCATGATAATCAAGGTGATCGCGGCTCAGGTTGGTGAACACTGAAGCAGCAAACTTCAGTGCCGCGACGCGGTGCTGTACCAGGCCGTGCGAAGAAACTTCCATCGCGGCAAAGGTTGCCCCCTGCCCTGCCAGACCGGCAAGCACGTGCTGTACGTCAACCGCAGAACCGGTGGTGTTTTCCGTCGGGCTCACTTTGCCCAGCAGGCCGTTACCCACGGTCCCCATCACCGCGCCGGTTTCACCCAGCAACTGAGCCCACTGCGCCATCAGCTGCGTGGTGGTGGTTTTTCCGTTCGTGCCCGTCACGCCAACCAGACGCAGCTGGTCGGAAGGTTCGTGATAAAAACGTCCTGCCAGTGCAGAGAGACGCTCATTCAACTGGCTGAGATAGATAACCGGCACCCCGTGCATTTCACGGATCTCACCGTCGGTTGCCTCGTCTTTAGCCTCAGCAATAATGGCAGCCACACCTTGCGCAATCGCCTGCGGGATATAACGACGCCCGTCCGCCTGATGACCAACCACCGCCACAAAAAGATCGCCAGAAGCAGCCACGCGGCTGTCCAGTACCATCTCTCGCAGTGCTCGCTCCGGTGCATTAGGCACCCACGGAGCGAGAAGGTCGCGCAAATTACGATCTGCCACCTGTACCCTCGCCTTGATTAATTACAAATTCACTTTTTTCGCCCGTCGCCAGCGCATCTGGTTCAACGTTCATGGTGCGTAACACGCCGCCCATGATGGCGCCAAACACAGGCGCGGAAACGGCGCCGCCGTAGTATTTACCCGCCTGTGGATCGTTAATCACGACCACCAGCGCAAAACGCGGATTGCTAGCAGGCGCAACGCCTGCGGTATAGGCAATGTATTTGTTGATGTAGCGGCCGTCTGGCCCCACCTTTTTCGCCGTACCGGTTTTAATGGCGATGCGATAGCCTTTGATGGCCGCCTTCACGCCGCCGCCGCCCGGCAGCGCCACGCTTTCCATCATGTGCACCACGGTACGAACGATGGATTCCGGGAAGATACGCTCGCCCGGAACCGGTGGATCAACTTTGGTGATGGACAGCGGGCGATAGACGCCGTAGCTGCCAATCGTTGCGTAGACTCGCGCTAACTGTAACGGGGTTACCATTAGCCCGTAGCCGAAAGAGAAGGTGGCCCTCTCTATGTCAGACCACCGTTGTTTTTGAGGATATAAGCCACTGCGTTCTCCGACCAACCCCAAATTGGTCGCCTTTCCAAGTCCAAAACGTGAGTAAGTCTCTACTAACGCTGAGGACGGCATCGCTAACGCCAGCTTTGAAACACCGACGTTACTCGACTTCTGTAACACCCCGGTCAGGGTCAATTCGCTGTAGCGCGCCACGTCTTTAATCTCGTGGCCGTTAATACGGTAAGGGATCGTGTTCAGGACCGTGTTTTCATTGACGATACCGCGCTGAAGCGCCGTCATCACCACCATCGGCTTCACCGTGGAGCCTGGTTCGAACACGTCGGTAATCGCCCGGTTACGCATCGCATCTTTTGCGGTGCCGGTAAAGTTGTTCGGGTTGTAGGAAGGACTGTTGGCCATGGCCAGCACTTCTCCGGTGCTGACATCCACCAGCACGGCGCTGCCGGATTCTGCCTTGTTAAACGCCACGGCGTTGTTCAGCTCGCGGTAGACCAGCGCCTGCAGGCGCTCGTCGATACTCAGAGCCAGGTTGTGCGCCGCCTGGCTGTCCGTAGAGGAGATATCTTCAATGACGCGCCCGTAGCGGTCCTTACGCACAATTCGCTCGCCAGGCTGGCCGGTGAGCCACTTATCGAAGCTTTTTTCAACGCCTTCAATCCCCTGGCTGTCGACGTTGGTGAAGCCGATGAGGTGAGCGGTTACTTCGCCGGACGGATAGTAACGACGGGATTCTTCGCGCAGATGAATGCCCGGCAGCTTCAGTTTTCGAATGTAGTCCGCCATGTCAGGGTTAACCTGGCGCGCCAGATAGATAAAACGCCCTTTCGGGTTCGCGTTGACGCGGGAGGCTAGCTGATCCAGCGGCATTTTGAGCGCATCTGAAAGCGCTTTCCAGCGGTTATCAAGCGTGATGCCACCGGCGTCGTGCAGCTCTTTCGGGTCGGCCCAAATCGCTTTCACCGGCACGCTCACCGCCAGCGGGCGACCTGAACGGTCAGTGATCATTCCGCGAGAAGTCGACACTTCCTGAACGCGAAGGGAGCGCATATCTCCCTGGCGTACCAGCATGTCAGGGGCGATGATTTGCAACCACGCCACGCGTCCCAGCAGGAAACCCAGCGCCAGTAAAATGCAGCCACAAAGCAACGCAAAACGCCAACTGATGAAGTTGGCCTGTTCTTCCTGACGTTTTGGTTTAAGCGTTTTTGCCGCTGCTTTCATGCGTCGCGTGTTCCCTTATTTTTGTACTACGATATTTTCCTGGGAAGGATCAACATGCTGCAGTTGCAGCTTTTCCGTTGCGATCCGTTCAACCCGGCTGTGATCGCCGAGCGCGTTTTCTTCAAGGATCAGATTTCGCCATTCAATATCCAGCGCATCGCGTTCCAGCACCAGCTGCTCGCGTTGCGCAGTCAATAAACGTGTATGGTGAGCTGTGGTCACCACCGTAACTGCCGTAACAATGATGCAAATGAACAGGCAGAGTGGCAGTTTCCCGAATCGCAAAAGATCGTCGCCGATCACGCCAGGCAAGGCATGGCGCTCGTTGCTTCCTAACGATCCCTTAACTTTGCTTAGGGTTTCTGTCACTCTGCCGATCATGCGTTCGTCCTCTCTGCAACTCGCAGCACTGAACTACGGGCACGTGGATTCTCTGCCACCTCTTCTTCGCCCGGCATCAACTTGCCTAATGCTCGCAACTGACGGCCCCCCAGCTTCCTGAGTTGTTCTTCCGTCATCGGCAGCCCCGCTGGAACCTGAGGACCGCGGCTATGTTCACGCATGAAGCGTTTTACAATGCGGTCTTCCAGCGAATGGAAGCTGATGATGGATAACCGCCCACCCGGGGCCAGCACGTCGAGCGAGCTTTTTAGCGCCAGCTCTATTTCCTCCAGTTCACTGTTTACCCAGATGCGAACCGCCTGGAAGGTACGGGTCGCGGGATGTTTGTGCTTATCCTTCACCGGCGTCGCCGCCGCAATCACTTCCGCCAGCTCTTTGGTGCGGGTCATTGGCTCAACGCGGTTGCGCTCAACGATGGCGCGCGCAATGCGCTTCCCAAAACGTTCTTCGCCGAAGGTTTTGATCACCCAGGCAATATCTGCTTCGTCAGCGGTCTGCAGCCATTCGGCGGCAGACTGGCCGCGCGTCGGGTCCATACGCATGTCCAGCGGACCGTCGCGCATAAAGGAGAAGCCGCGTTCTGCATCATCAAGCTGGGGTGAAGATACGCCAAGATCGAGAAGAATCCCGTCGATCTTGCCCGTGAGACCGCGCTCGGCCACGTAATCCGCGAGCGCAGAAAAAGGTCCATGCACGATGGAAAAGCGTGGGTCATTGATGGTCTGTGCAACGGCAATCGCCTGCGGATCGCGATCGATTGCCAGCAGTCGCCCTTCCTCTCCAAGCTGGGAGAGGATCAAACGCGAGTGACCACCGCGACCAAACGTGCCATCAATGTAGATGCCATCCGGACGAATATTCAGGCCGTTCACGGCCTCGTCCAGTAACACCGTTTTATGTTTATAATTTTCCATCATATTTATAGAGACAAGTCCTGCAGCCGTTCCGATAAAGTTGCGGAATCAGACTGCTCAGCGTCGATATCTTCCTTGACCTGTTGATACCAGGTCGTTTCGTCCCACAGTTCAAACTTGTTGAACTGCCCGACCAGCATCACTTCTTTGGTCAGACCGGCATGTTGCCGCAGCACGGGCGCAATCAGTAATCGCCCGGCGCTATCCATCTGACACTCACTGGCATGTCCCAATAACAGCCGCTGCACGCGGCGCTCTTGCGGGTTCATGCTCGACAGTCGCGACAGCTTTTGCTCAATGATTTCCCATTCAGGTAAGGGATAAAGCAGCAGGCAGGGGGAGTTGATGTCAATGGTGCAAACCATTTGACCCGAAGCATTCTCAATCAGCTGGTCGCGGTATCGGGTTGGGACCGATAAACGCCCTTTGCTGTCGAGATTGACTAACGTAGCTCCACGGAACATGCCAGTCTCACCCCTCCTCACCACTTTAACCCACAAATTCCCACCTAAAGGAGTTTACGGAGCGAGGGAAAAGCTTGTCAAGCCAGGACTCTCCCTGTAGAGACCCGAAAGCCCTCTATTTACAGAGATAAACAGTCCTGGTTAATAACTGCACAACTGGCGAGGCAAATTAACGTTATGAATATTTGTAAGAAAAAAACCGAATATGCACACTAGCGTTAAGGCTCACTCAATATCATCGCAGATAAATATAAAGTGTCAGTTTGCGACGCGGGCAGCATTTTATGACAGATTGTCAGGGGATAACAGCGCCAGATTCACTCAATCGGTCGGTGGAAGCAGCGGTTGCGTTGCTGGCCAGTCGGGGGGAAGGAAAAACGTCTGAATATTCATCGACCGAAGAGGGTTTGTAACAAAGTAATACAAAGAGAGGCTTTTAAAAATCGCTTCATGATTCTTTAAGGACCCTTTTAAACGGCAAAATGAATTAAGAAAAATAGTAGATTAGGATCTCTCAAGAATTATCCTAATTTCACTGCGGGAATTAACTCGGCGAATTATTCCAGTAAAAAGGGGCGGTTTTTCGCCGCCCCGTCATTTCATTTATGGCGGCTCAAAATTCCGCGATGATAGAGATTACGTTTGATACGCGTCAGACCCGGCTTCGGTTTGCGCGGCTCATCCAGGCTCGCCAGAACAATCTCCAGGACGCGTTCCGCTACATCTCGGTGACGCTGGGCCACCGCCAGCACCGGGCACTGAAGGAAATCGAGAAGCTCGTTATCCCCAAACGTGGCGATCGCCAGGTCAGAGGGAAGCTTGCCTTCACGACGCAAGGTGACATCCATTACCCCCTGCAGAAGGGCAAATGACGTGGTGAACAGCGCCTGGGGCATCGGGTGCGTCTCCAGCCATTTTTCGAACAGCTGCGCAGCGGCTTCGCGTTCATAGCTGTTGGCATAGAGATAGTGGACTTCACGCGGATCGTCTTTCCATGCGGTTCTGAACCCTTGCTCACGCAGGAAGCTTACGGAAAGCTCGGGCAGCGCGCCAAGATACAGCACCGTTTCAGCGGGGAAGGTTCTCAGCTCAGCGGCCAGCATTTCCGCGTCATCCTGATCGGCACCCACTACGCTTGTGAAATGCTCACGATCAAGCGCGCGGTCAAGCGCCACGATGGGGAACGGATCGTTCGCCCAGCGCTGGTAAAACGGATGCTCCGGCGGTAAGGAGGTCGAGACGATGATGGCATCGACCTGACGCTGGAGCAGATGTTCAATGCAGCGCATCTCGTTATCGGGCTGGTCTTCAGAACAGGCTATCAGCAGCTGGTAACCGCGCTGGCGGGCCTGACGTTCAAGATAGTTGGCGATACGGGTATAGCTGGTGTTTTCCAGATCCGGGATCACCAGACCAATAGAGCGGGTGCGCCCGGCACGCAGGCCGGCAGCGACAGCATTCGGATGGTAGTTATGCTCACGAACCACCGCCATAACTTTTTCAACGGTCTTATCGCTGACGCGGTACTGCTTTGCTTTGCCGTTAATCACATAGCTGGCCGTTGTTCGTGACACGCCGGCTAGCCGGGCGATTTCATCCAGTTTCACAATTGCCCCTTAAAAAAAGAAAAGAGTCCATGGCCCTGTCAAGGTTATGGTTAAATCTTTTAACATCTAAACGCAGAAAAGCCTTCGCGGCAACCGCTTTTATCTGCGTTGTCGGCTGATTACGCAAAAAAAAGCCCGGCTTTGGTGACCGGGCTGAAAGAGGCGAACCTTTTTAACAACTACCGCATGATTTTCTCGCCGCGTGACAGACCAACGATCCCCGATCTCACCACCTCAACAATTTTTGCTACATCCCGCACGGATGTCAGGAAAGCGTCCAGCTTGTCACTGGTTCCGACCAGTTGAACCGTATAAAGTGAAGGCGTGACGTCGATGATCTGCCCGCGGAAGATATCCGCATTGCGTTTGACCTCTTCGCGCCCGTAACCGCTGGCCTGTATTTTTACCAGCATGACCTCACGCTCAACGTAAGCGCCCTGCCCTAGCTCGCTTACGCGCAGCACATCGACCAGCTTATGCAGCTGTTTCTCGATCTGCTCAATTACCTTGGCATCGCCAACGGTCTGAATCGTCATACGCGACAGCGTCGGATCGTCCGTTGGCGCCACGGTCAGGCTTTCAATGTTATAGCCACGCTGCGCAAAAAGCCCAATGACGCGCGACAGTGCGCCAGACTCGTTTTCCAGTAATACCGATAATATCCGGCGCATATCAGGTTCTCTCCGTTTTGCTTAACCACATCTCGTCCATACCGCCGCCGCGAATATGCATCGGATAAACGTGCTCGGTTCCATCAACGATGACATCCATAAAGACGAGGCGGTTGTTTTTAACGTGCTCAAGCGCTTCTGCGAGCTTCGTTTCCAGTTCAGCCGGATCGGTCACCCGCATCCCTATATGACCGTAAGCTTCAGCAAGACGAACAAAATCCGGCAGCGATTTCATATATGACTGAGAGTGGCGGCCCGAGTAGATCATATCCTGCCACTGCTTCACCATACCGAGATAGCCGTTATTAAGGTTGAGCACCAGTACCGGCAACTCATATTGCAGCGCGGTGGAAAGTTCCTGAATGTTCATCTGAATACTGCCGTCTCCGGTCACGCAGACGACGGTTTCATTTGGCAGCGCCAGCTTCACGCCCAGCGCGGCAGGCAGGCCAAAGCCCATCGTGCCTAAACCTCCCGAGTTGATCCAGTGACGCGGTTTATCAAACGGATAATAGAGGGCGGCAAACATTTGATGCTGGCCCACGTCAGAGGTCACATACGCGTCGCCTTTCGTCAGTCGCCATACCGTTTCGATGACCGCCTGCGGCTTAATATGCTCGCTTTGGGTGTCATATTTCAGACACTGCCGCGCGCGCCATTGCTCAATTTGCTGCCACCAGTCACGGATTTCATCCAGCGGTTGCGCTGTGTTTTCCAGCGCCAGCAGATCCAGCATTTGTTCAAGGACCTGTCGCGCGTCGCCGACGATAGGTACATCAGCCGACACCGTTTTTGAAATTGACGTCGGATCGATATCAATGTGCAGCACGGTGGCGTTCGGGCAATACTTCGCCAGGTTGTTGGTCGTACGATCGTCAAAACGCACGCCGACGGCAAAGATGACGTCAGAATGATGCATCGTCATGTTGGCTTCATAGGTACCGTGCATACCCAACATGCCGAGCGCCTGACGGTGGGTGGCGGGAAACGCTCCGAGTCCCATCAGCGATGACGCAACAGGAAGATTGAGCTTTTCAACCAGTTCACGAAGCTGTGCCTCACACGCTGAATTGACGGCCCCGCCACCGACATAGACCACCGGTTTTTTAGCGGCCAGCAGCGTTTGCAGCGCGCGTTTGATCTGACCTTTGTGGCCCTGCGTTGTTGGGTTGTAAGAGCGCATGCTCACCGATTCCGGCCAGACATAAGGCAGCTTGTTTGCCGGGTTCAGGATATCTTTAGGGAGATCGACCACCACCGGCCCCGGGCGCCCGCTTGCCGCCAGCCAGAACGCCTTCTTCAGAATGCCAGGAATGTCTTCGGTTTGCTTGACCAGGAAGCTGTGCTTCACGACGGGACGCGAAATCCCGACCATGTCGCACTCCTGAAACGCATCATAGCCAATCAGTGATGTCGCGACCTGTCCGGAAAGGATCACCAGCGGAATAGAGTCCATGTACGCGGTCGCAATGCCGGTAATGGCGTTTGTCGCACCGGGCCCCGACGTGACCAGGACCACGCCCACTTCACCCGTCGCACGCGCCAGGCCATCGGCCATATGTACCGCCGCCTGCTCATGGCGTACCAGCACATGGTCAATACCCCCTACCGTATGCAGTGCGTCATAAATATCGAGGACCGCGCCGCCAGGATAGCCGAACACTTGCTTTACGCCCTGATCGATCAGCGACCGGACGACCATTTCCGCGCCAGACAACATCTCCATGCTTTGCCTCCAGGCATTTTGTTATAGACGGACCGCCGAATTCATTTCCGCACCGTCTTGCGATCGGGATGAACCCGTCTTCTATTTTGCAGAGTGATACTTACCTTAACCGCTCGTTATGAGGCAGGCAATTCGCAAACCAGGAGAGAGAAGAGGCTGTGAAAGCAGAAAAAACAGACATTGTCAGAGGATATGGTTAATTCATCTGAAATTAGGGGATGAGATGATAAATCATCGCTGAAAAGCGCGGCGATGTAGAAAATCATCTATTTTTACGGGCCTGGCAGGCGCCAGATAAAATACGTAACAGAACAAAATATTAATAAAAGAAACAAAACCAGGATAAATCACATGCAAAGATGCAATTTATCCTGACTCGATTACCGACGGCAGATGCTAATAAGTAGCTCTTCCATCCACTGATGTCCTTTATCCCGTCCAGCAGCTTCATGCCAGGAGAGATAGCAGGTGCGGCTATTTAGCTTGAGCGGCAGAGGCAAAATTTGCAGATTTAACGCGCCAGAGAACTCTTCTGCCAGCCAGCGTGGGGCTATTGCCACCAGCTGCGTCTGGGAAACGACGTTTAATACGCTGACCATGGCCATCCCCTGATAAGCCACGCTCGCCTGTTTCTCCGCAGTGTCGTACCAGGGCAGGCTAAAGGAGGCATATCTGTCGAGCGCAACAACGGCATGCTGTTCGCTATAAACGTCACTTTCTCGTAACGGCGCATTCAGTCGTGGATGTTTTTTGCTGGCAACCAGCACCATTTCATCTTTAAACAGCGGTACACAGGAAAATTCAGGACGGCGGAATTCTTCATAACCCAGGACGAATTCGATTTCCTGGTAACGTAACTGGTGTTCGGTGTTTTGATTTAAGGACGATTTAAAGACGAGATTAATATTAGGTGCGATCTCTTCAACTTTATTATAAATAATTGACGTCAGATAATTATCTAATGGGCTGCAGACGCAGAGATGGAATACTCGCTCACTGCTTAAGGGTTCAAAGCCCGAGCCCGGCAGCTCATTTTGCACCAGCTGCAGCGCCTGGCGGATGGAGCCGAAAAGCTGGAAAGCCCGCGCTGTAGGCTGGATCCCTCTTCCATAACGAACAAACAATTCGTCGTTGAACATAACCTTAAGCCTGGCAACGGCATTACTTACGGCAGGCTGTGACATCCCCAGGGCTTGTGCCGCACGCGTGATATTCTGCTCCTGCATGACAGCATCAAACACCGTCAGTAGATTAAGATCCACCGTGCGTAACTGTGGTTTAATTCCATCAGTAATCTGTGGTTGTTTAATATTATTTTCTGGCACTTCTGACTCCACTGTCACGCTACACTCCCTTCGCCAACGCACTGTAATAATTTCGAAAAATATGATTTACCATGCAGATACGACCAGCGAAAGAAAATTGTTTAAAAATCGGAATATATAAAGATTATCTAATAATGCTATAATACAAAACGGCACAAAGGATATGCTTAACTTTAGTGTTTGAATGAAACCATAAACCAAATCAATATACAATAACCATCCAGTTAAGGATGACTTAAGTATAATTAAACTGTTATCGACATTGAGCAGAATTAAGTTAACAATCTGTTATCAATGATTCTATATGAAGGGAGAAAAAGTTCTCTCAAAAAAGATAACTCGATGATAGTAAAACGGTTTAAAGAGAAAGCATTTGTGAGGACTGCGTCACCTGAAAAATACCCGTTATGTTTATTCGTTTCTGCAAATGTTTTTTAAGTCCAAAAATAGACAATTAGTTAAGTTAAAAATCAAAAACCCAGCACAATAAGCTAAACAACACACCCTCTCTGTTTAGCCTTCTGGGGCCGTTTTTACCATCAGGGGTTGACATGCACAGCGGTATCCAGTACCACTAAAAGCATATTGAATTTAACGGAGCACGATTCATGACACGCACCATTCGTTTCATCGGTCTACTACTACTAAACGCATCCACTGTGCGCGGTAGACTGGCGGGCGAAATTCAGCGTTGAATCGTCACCAGTAAGACTAAAAACCCGCGCCACTGCGCGGGTTTTTTTATGCTCGTAGCAAGGCGCCCTAAGACTGACAAGGACCTAACCCATGAGCCAGCAAGTCATTATTTTCGATACTACTTTACGTGACGGTGAACAGGCATTACAGGCAAGCCTGAGTGTAAAAGAGAAACTGCAGATTGCGCTGGCTCTCGAGCGTATGGGCGTCGACGTGATGGAGGTTGGTTTCCCCGTCTCCTCTCCGGGTGATTTTGAATCCGTACAGACTATCGCCCGCACCATTAAAAACAGCCGCGTGTGCGGTCTGGCGCGCTGCGTAGAGAAAGATATCGACGTTGCGGCTGAGTCGCTGAAGGTGGCCGAAGCCTTCCGTATTCATACCTTTATTGCAACCTCACCAATGCACATCGCAACCAAGTTGCGCAGCACGCTGGATGAAGTCATTGAACGCGCGGTATACATGGTTAAGCGCGCACGCAACTACACCGATGACGTTGAATTCTCCTGTGAAGATGCGGGCCGTACGCCGATTGAAGACCTGGCGCGCGTAGTCGAAGCCGCCATCAACGCGGGCGCTAAAACCATCAACATCCCGGACACCGTCGGCTATACCATGCCGTTTGAGTTCTCCAACATCATTACCGGCCTGTATGAGCGCGTACCTAACATTGATAAAGCAATCATCTCAGTACATACCCATGATGATTTGGGCCTGGCCGTAGGCAATGCCATCGCTGCGGTGCACGCCGGTGCACGTCAGGTAGAAGGTGCAATGAACGGTATCGGTGAACGCGCGGGCAACTGTTCACTGGAAGAAGTAATCATGGCGATCAAGGTGCGCAAAGATATCATGAACGTGCACACCCGCATCAATCACAACGAAATCTGGCGCACCAGTCAGACCGTCAGCCAGATTTGCAACATGCCGATCCCGGCTAACAAGGCGATTGTTGGAACCGGCGCGTTCGCCCACTCCTCCGGCATTCACCAGGACGGCGTGCTGAAAAACCGTGAAAACTACGAAATCATGACTCCGGAATCCATCGGCCTGAACCAGGTTCAGCTGAACCTGACCTCCCGTTCTGGTCGTGCGGCAGTGAAACACCGGATGGAAGAGATGGGCTATCAGGACAGCGATTACAACATGGATCAGCTGTACGACGCGTTCCTGAAGCTGGCCGACAAGAAAGGCCAGGTATTCGATTACGACCTGGAAGCGCTGGCCTTCATCAACAAGCAGCAGGAAGAGCCAGAGCACTTCCGTCTGGACTACTTCAACGTGCAGTCCGGCTCCAGCGACATCGCTACCGCCTCGGTCAAGTTGGCCTGCGGTGATGAAATCAAAGCGGAAGCCGCCAACGGTAACGGCCCTGTGGATGCCATCTATCAGGCGATCAACCGCGTTACCGAGTACGACGTAGAGCTGGTGAAATACGACCTGACGGCGAAAGGGCACGGTAAAGACGCGCTGGGTCAGGTGGATATCGTCGTCAACTATAATGGCCGCCGTTTCCACGGTGTGGGCCTGGCGACGGATATTGTCGAATCCTCCGCGAAAGCGATGGTGCACGTCCTGAACAACATCTGGCGCGCCGCTGAAGTCGAAAAAGAGTTGCAACGCAAAGCTCAGAATAAAGAGAACAACAAGGAAACCGTGTAATGTCGAAGAACTACCATATTGCTGTGTTGCCGGGTGACGGTATTGGTCCGGAAGTGATGGCACAGGCGCTGAAAGTACTGGAAGCCGTTCGCTCGCGTTTTGCGATGAAAATTACCACCAGCCACTACGACGTGGGCGGTATTGCGATTGATAACCACGGAACGCCATTGCCGAAAGCCACCGTTGAAGGCTGCGAAAATGCCGATGCCGTTCTGTTTGGCTCCGTCGGTGGCCCAAAATGGGAACACCTGCCGCCAGCAGAGCAGCCAGAGCGCGGCGCGCTGCTGCCGCTGCGTAAACATTTTAAACTGTTCAGTAACCTGCGTCCGGCTAAGCTGTATCAAGGGCTGGAAGAGTTTTGTCCGCTGCGCGCGGATATCGCGGCCAACGGTTTCGACATCCTGTGCGTGCGTGAGCTGACGGGCGGGATCTACTTCGGTCAGCCAAAAGGTCGCGAAGGCAGCGGGCAGCACGAGAAAGCGTTTGATACCGAGGTGTACCACCGTTTCGAAATTGAACGTATCGCCCATATCGCCTTTGAATCCGCACGCAAGCGCCGCCATAAGGTGACCTCCATTGATAAGGCGAACGTGCTGCAGTCGTCCATTTTGTGGCGCGAGATCGTCAGTGAAGTCGCTAAGCAGTACCCGGACGTTGAGCTGTCGCATATGTACATCGACAACGCGACCATGCAGCTGATTAAGGATCCGTCCCAGTTTGACGTGCTGCTCTGCTCCAACCTGTTCGGCGATATTTTGTCTGACGAGTGCGCGATGATCACCGGCTCTATGGGCATGCTGCCATCCGCCAGCCTGAATGAAGAAGGCTTTGGCCTGTACGAACCGGCGGGCGGTTCCGCGCCGGATATCGCAGGCAAGAACATTGCGAACCCGATTGCGCAGATCCTCTCCCTGGCCCTGCTGCTGCGCTACAGCCTCGATGCAGGCGACGCAGCAACCGCAATTGAAAACGCCATTAACCGGGCGTTAGAAGAAGGCGTCCGTACCGGTGACTTAGCGCGCGGCACGGCAGCAGTCAGTACTGATGAAATGGGCGACATCATTGCCCGCTATGTCGCTGAAGGGGTGTAATCATGTCCAAGACGTTATATGAAAAATTGTTTGATGCGCATGTTGTCTACGAGGCGCCAAACGAAACCCCGCTGCTGTACATTGACCGCCACCTGGTGCACGAAGTGACCTCTCCACAGGCCTTCGACGGCCTGCGCGCGCACAAGCGTCCGGTGCGCCAGCCGGGTAAAACCTTTGCCACGATGGATCACAACGTCTCCACCCAGACCAAAGACATCAATGCTTCCGGCGAGATGGCGCGCATCCAGATGCAGGAGCTGATCAAGAACTGCAACGAATTTGGCGTGGAGCTGTACGATCTGAACCACCCGTATCAGGGCATCGTCCACGTGATGGGACCTGAGCAGGGTATTACGCTGCCGGGCATGACCATCGTCTGCGGCGACTCCCATACCGCGACCCACGGCGCGTTTGGCGCGCTGGCGTTCGGCATCGGCACATCGGAAGTTGAGCACGTTCTGGCGACGCAAACTCTGAAACAGGGCCGCGCCAAAACCATGAAGATTGAGGTGAAGGGCAAAGCCGCGCTGGGTATCACCGCGAAAGATATCGTGCTGGCGATTATCGGCAAAACCGGCAGCGCAGGCGGTACCGGTCACGTGGTGGAATTCTGCGGTGAAGCCATTCAGGCGCTGAGCATGGAAGGCCGTATGACCCTGTGCAACATGGCGATTGAGATGGGTGCTAAAGCAGGCCTGGTCGCACCGGACGAAACCACCTTCAACTATGTGAAAGGCCGTCTGCACGCGCCGAAAGGTCAGGATTTTGACGACGCGGTCGCGTACTGGAAAACCCTGAAAACTGACGACGGTGCCACCTTTGATACCGTTGTCACGCTGCAGGCGGAAGAGATTGCGCCGCAAGTCACCTGGGGTACCAATCCTGGCCAGGTCATCTCCGTCAACGACAGCATTCCTGACCCGGCTTCCTTCGCCGATCCGGTCGAACGCGCCAGCGCGGAAAAAGCGCTGGCCTATATGGGGCTGACACCCGGCGTACCGCTGACCGACGTGAACATTGATAAGGTGTTCATCGGCTCCTGCACCAACTCCCGTATCGAGGATTTACGCGCGGCGGCAGAGATTGCCAAAGGCCGCAAAGTGGCGCCGGGCGTGCAGGCGCTGGTGGTTCCAGGCTCCGGTCCGGTGAAAGCCCAGGCGGAAGCGGAAGGACTGGATAAGATCTTTATCGAAGCAGGCTTCGAATGGCGTCTGCCGGGCTGCTCAATGTGTCTGGCGATGAACAACGACCGTCTGAATCCGGGCGAGCGCTGCGCCTCCACTAGCAACCGTAATTTTGAAGGCCGTCAGGGCCGGGGTGGACGCACTCACCTGGTCAGCCCGGCAATGGCCGCCGCTGCGGCAGTCACCGGCCATTTCGCCGATATTCGCAGCCTGAAATAAGGAGACAATCATGGCAGAGAAATTTACCCAACATACGGGCCGTGTTGTCCCGCTGGACGCAGCTAACGTCGATACGGACGCGATCATTCCGAAGCAGTTTTTGCAGAAAGTGACTCGCACAGGCTTTGGCGCACACCTGTTTAACGACTGGCGTTTTCTCGATGACAAAGGCGAAGTGCCAAACCCGGAGTTCGTCCTGAACTTCCCGGAATACAAAGGTGCATCTATTCTTCTGGCGCGGGAAAACTTCGGCTGCGGCTCATCGCGTGAGCATGCGCCCTGGGCGCTGACCGACTACGGCTTTAAGGTGGTTATCGCCCCGAGCTTCGCGGATATCTTCTACGGCAACAGCTTCAACAACCAGTTGCTGCCGGTGACGCTGAGCGACGAGCAGGTCGATGAACTGTTCGCGCTGGTTAAGGCAAATCCGGGGATGGCGTTTGAGGTGGATCTGGAAGCGGAAGTGGTGAAAGCCGGGGATAAGACCTACAGCTTCAGCATTGATGCCTTCCGTCGCCACTGCATGTTGAACGGTCTGGACAGCATTGGCCTGACGCTCCAGCACGAGGATGCCATCTCAGCGTACGAGAAAAAACAGCCTGCATTTATGGGCTAAAGGCAATGGCCCGCAGGGCGCGGGCCATTGATAAGGGTGCGTTGAGGCTCAACCACTCTGGAGAGGCGGGGACACTTCCCCCGCCAATACCGCTAACGTTTTGCTTCGTAAGCCAACACTGCCGCCAGCTCTGTTTTCTCCTGTCTGAAGTGCAACTCACACAGCGAATCACGCACCATCCAGGTGAAGATCAATAGCGTCGTACAGATCAGAAACAAACCTAACAGCAGAGTACGTTTTGGCATTCCAGCCTCCTTATTGCTTTTCGGCAATGAAGAGACTAACCTCGCAATGTTGGTTGTGAAGTTTGTCTCCCCATCAGTTTTTTTGATGTGGGACTCTCCACTGTTTGCCTCTTGCGAAAGCCTGAGGCAAACAGCCTCAAGCACCCGTCACGCACTCTATGCGCCTTCTCTGTATCTGTCAGAAAATCGTTTCATTTCGTGAAGCCACCTTCCAGAATCAAACATCCTTGACCCGGCAGGTCAGCCCAAGCGTTACCACCGAAATCGCCGCAATCATCCAGTAAACCGAGGCATGACCATAACTTTGCGCCAGCGCGCCCTGAATCACTCCCGCCAGAATAACGCCCGTCGAAATACTGTTGGTAAAAAGCGTAGTCGCAGAGCCGGCGCGGCCGGGCATGAGATCCTGGAACCAGAGCATGCCGATCCCGGCAACGATGCCAATAAACACGGCATTAAACAGCTGCAGCGCCAGCAACGCTTCACGCGAATGGAAAAGGAGCAGCCCCGCGTAGAACAGCACCCCAGCCGCCACGGCAACGATCATCATCCGACGCTTTCCGAAGCGCTTAACGTAATACCCCGCCAGAATCATCGCCGGAATTTCCAGCCCGGCGGCGGTCCCCATTAAGATCCCCGCAAGCTTGTCCGGTAGGCCTAGATCGCTGCTGATCCACAGCGGCATATCAATAATGTACATGGTGTTGCAGGTCCACATCAGCGTGGAGGCGATAAACAGCATCCGCACGTTTTTATCCTGCCAGCCGCTCACCTGAGTGATGGGCTTATCCGTCGTCTGCTCAACCCGGGCGACAGACGGCAGCGCAAAGGCAATCAGAGCCAGACTGATAATAAAAATGCCTGCCGCGATAGAAAACATGACCGTAAAGCCATAGTTCAGCGCCAACATGAAGGCCAGCGGCGGGCCGATGACCCACGCCAGCGAGAGCTGTGCGCGCATCACCGAGCTGAACATCACTACCTCTCGCGCCGAGCTGTCGGCGTATTCACGGGCCAGCGCGAAGAGCTGCGGCATGGCGGTGTTCGCCAGAGAGGCCAGCAGCACGCCGCAGGTGATGAGCGTCAGGTAATGACGGTTAAAGGCAAAAAGCAGCGCGTTGCCCACGGCCATGGCGCAGCAAAAGAGGATCAGCCTGCGGCGATCGCCCTGGCTGTCGGATCGTTTCGCCAGCCCCAGGCTAACGAGGATCCCGGCAATCGCGTTAACGGTATAAAACAGGCCCACCCAAAACGGCTGCGCCCCCACCTCGCGGCTGAGAAACAGGCTCAGCGTCGGTGCCTGTAGCGCACCGGCCACGCCCATCATGAAGGCCACCAGCATAAAAGCAGCGTACACGCCATTCAGGCGGCGCCCCATCGTCATCAACCACAGCATGCGCAAGTCCTTGTGAAAGCGAATCGAAATTGGGTGAAAGAATAAACGAAAAAAGCCAGCAAAAACATTTTGCTGGCGGGTGATAAACACCAATACTCAGTCACACATGATCGAGGCGAGTTAGCGAGAAGAGGTCGGTTTCGTAACGTCCCACTGCATCAGATCTTCCAGGATTCTCAGCCGTTGCTCTGCACACTGGCGGGCCAGCCAGGACACTCCTTTTGTCGCTGAAAAGTACTGCTGATAAAACTGACGTGCGGTAGACCTCTTCATAATTTACCTCCTCACTTCATCGGGAAGCATTATTGGCTTAATATAGGGATTAATAAATTGCTGATTTTTTGTCAGGAGTTCCTCTTTTATGCCATCCGGTCGACTGCAACAACAATTCATTCGCCTGTGGCAGTGCTGCGAGGGTCAATCGCAGGAGACCACGCTTAACGAGCTGGCAGAACTCCTCAACTGCTCACGCCGCCATATGCGCACGTTACTCAACACTATGCAGCAGCAGGGCTGGCTAAGCTGGGAGGCCGAGGCGGGACGCGGCAAGCGCTCACGCTTGACCTTCCTGTATACCGGCCTGGCGCTGCAGCAGCAGCGGGCGGAGGATCTGCTGGAGCAGGACCGCATCGATCAGCTAGTCCAGCTGGTGGGTGACAAGGCCGCCGTGCGCCAGATGCTGGTCTCACACCTGGGACGCAGCTTTCGCCAGGGACGCCACATTCTGCGGGTGCTTTACTACCGCCCAATGAAAAATCTGCTGCCTGGTACGGCGCTGCGTCGCTCTGAAACCCACATGGCCCGGCAGATATTCAGCGGCCTGACGAAAATAAATGAGGAAAACGGGGAACTGGAAGCGGATATCGCCCACCACTGGCAGCAGCTTTCCCCCCTGCACTGGCGCTTCTTTTTACGACCCGGCATTCATTTCCACCATGGACGCGAGCTGGAGATGCGTGACGTCATCGCTTCTTTAGAGCGCGCCCGCACGCTGCCGCTCTATTCGCATATCACGCGGATCCACTCCCCAACGGCCTGGACGCTGGATATTGAGCTGTCCCAGCCAGACAACTGGCTGCCGTGGCTTCTGGGCTACGTGCCCTCGATGATCCTGCCTGCCGAGTGGCGATCCCTGAACAATTTTTCCAGCCAGCCGATCGGTACAGGCCCCTACTCCGTTACGCGCAATAACAGCAATCAGCTGAAGATCCGCGCCTTTGATGACTATTTTGGCTATCGGGCGCTGATCGACGAAGTGAACGTCTGGGTGTTACCGGACCTCAACGAAGAACTGAGCGCAGGCCTCACCCTGGAGGGGCCCACAACCAGCGAAAAGGCGTTCGAAAGTCGCCTGGAGGAGGGCTGCTACTATCTTCTCTTTGACAGCCGCAGCCACCGCGGAGCAAACCACGATGTCCGCAAGTGGATCAGCCATATTCTGGCCCCGGCTAACCTGATTTATCACGCTGAAGAGCAATACCAGACCTGGTGGTTCCCGGCCTATGGCCTGCTTCCGCGCTGGCACCATGCACAGCCGGTCCGCAGCGAGAAACCTGCCGGGCTGGAGACCATCACCCTCAGCTACTATCGCGATCACATTGAGCACCGTTTTATCGCGAAGATTATGAGCAAGCTGCTCGCGGCAGAAGGCGTGACGCTGGCGATACAGGAAGTCGATTATGATGAATGGCACCGAGGGGATGTCGTCAGCGATATCTGGCTCAACAGCGCCAACTTTACGCTGCCGCTGGATTTCTCGCTATTTTCACACCTGTATGAAGTGCCTCTCATTCAGCACTGCATCAGCCGGGACTGGCAGCAGGACGCCGCGAAGTGGCGGGCAGGAGAGATGGATCTGGCCGCGTGGTGCCAGGAGCTCCTGGCCGGGCAGACCATCGTACCGTTGATCCACCACTGGCTGCTGATCCAGGGACAGCGCAGCATGCGCGGCCTGCGGATGAATACCCTGGGCTGGTTTGATTTTAAATCCGCCTGGTTTGCGCCGCCGGAGCCATAACGCTTTCGTAATATTCACCAAATCATTACAATAGCGCCGTTCTCAACGGGGTGCTGCATCACAGATGTGCGCTGAGATAATACCCGTCGAACCTGATCCGGATAACGCCGGCGAAGGGATTTGAGGCTGTTTCTCAAAATCCTTTGCCACTCAACCCTGAGGTGCAAAGTGTTAAAAAACGTTCTTCCTCTGCTGGCGCTGGTTGCGCTGCCTGTTTTTGCTAAGCCTGTTCTGACGGTCTATACCTACGACTCCTTCTCCGCCGACTGGGGCCCCGGCCCGGTGGTTAAAAAAGCCTTTGAAGCCGACTGCAACTGCGAGCTGAAGTTCGTGGCGCTGGAAGATGGCGTGTCGCTGCTTAACCGCCTGCGCATGGAAGGGAAAAACAGCAAGGCCGACGTGGTGCTCGGGCTGGATAACAACCTGCTGGAAGCCGCCACGCAAACCAGACTGTTTGCCAAAAGCGGCGTAGCGGCAGATGCCGTCAACGTGCCGGGCGGCTGGAAAAACGACACCTTCGTTCCCTTCGATTACGGCTACTTTGCGTTCGTCTACGATAAAAACAAACTGAAGAACCCGCCGAAGAGCCTGAAAGAGCTGGTCGAAAGCGACCAGAAATGGCGCGTGATATACGAAGATCCGCGCACCAGCACGCCGGGTCTGGGCCTGCTGCTGTGGATGCAGAAAGTCTACGGCGACAAAACGCCTGAGGCGTGGCAAAAGCTGGCTGCGAAAACCGTTACGGTCACTAAAGGCTGGAGCGAAGCCTACGGCCTGTTCCTGAAAGGCGAAAGCGATCTGGTGCTGAGCTACACCACATCTCCGGCCTATCATATTATTGCCGAGAAGAAAGACAACTACGCAGCTGCGAATTTCGCTGAAGGTCACTACCTGCAGGTTGAAGTGGCTGCCCGCACCGCCGCCAGTAAACAGCCGGAACTGGCCGAGAAGTTCCTGAAATTTATGGTCTCCCCGGCATTCCAGAACGCCATTCCGACGGGCAACTGGATGTACCCGGTTACCGACGCGACGCTGCCGGCAGGTTTTGAGCAGCTGAACAAACCGCAGACCGCGCTGGAATTTACGCCGCAGCAGGTTGCCGCGCAGCGCGCCGCATGGATAAGCGAATGGCAACGCGCCGTCAGCCGCTGATCCCCGGCTGGTTAGTTCCCGGACTGATTGCCGCCATACTGATGGTGGTCGTCAGTCTGGGAGCGTTTCTGGCGCTGTGGTTTAACGCGCCAGAGAGCGATCTGCTCGCGCTCTGGCACGATAGCTATCTCTGGCACGTTATCCGTTTCTCCTTCTGGCAGGCGTTTCTCTCCGCGCTGCTGTCAGTCATCCCGGCCATTTTCCTTGCGCGTGCCCTCTATCGCAGACGTTTCCCCGGCAGGCTGGCACTGCTGCGCCTGTGCGCCATGACGCTGATCCTGCCCGTGCTGGTGGCCGTCTTTGGCATCCTGAGCGTATACGGTCGCCAGGGCTGGCTGGCCTCCCTCTTCGCGTCTTTAGGCCTGGAATGGACCTTCTCTCCCTACGGGCTGAAGGGCATCCTGCTGGCACACATTTTCTTCAATATGCCGATGGCGACGCGCCTCTTTTTGCAGGCGCTGGAGAACATACCCGGCGAGCAGCGCCAGATTGCGGCCCAGCTCGGCATGCGCGGATGGTCATTCTTCCGCTTTGTCGAATGGCCGTGGCTGCGACGCCAGATTGCCCCGGTGGCCGCGCTGATCTTTATGCTCTGTTTCGCCAGCTTTGCGACCGTGCTTTCTCTCGGCGGCGGCCCGCAGGCCACCACCATTGAGCTGGCGATCTATCAGGCATTAAGCTACGACTACGATCCGGGCCGCGCCGCGTTGCTGGCGATCGTACAAATGGTGTGCTGCCTGGCGCTGGTGTTACTCAGCCAGCGGCTGAGCAAAGCGATCCCCGCAGGAAGCAATAACCTTTCCGGCTGGCGCGATCCGCAGGACAGCCTGCACAGCCGCATCTCGGACGTGATGCTGATCGCGCTGGCGCTCCTGCTTCTGCTGCCGCCGCTGCTGGCCGTGATCGCCGATGGCCTCAACAGGAATGTGGTATCGGTACTTCAACAGCCGGTCCTGTGGCAAGCCACATGGACCTCATTGCGTATCGCGCTGGCAGCCGGGCTAATCTGCGTGACGCTCACCATGATGCTGCTCTGGAGCAGCCGCGAGCTGTACGCGCGACATGCCCGTAAAGCCGGACACGCGCTGGAACTGACGGGCATGCTGATCCTGGCGATGCCGGGCATTGTGCTGGCGACCGGCTTCTTTTTACTGTTTAACAGCACCATCGGCCTGCCGGAAAGCGCCGACGGCATCGTCATTTTTACCAACGCCTTAATGGCCATACCGTACGCGCTGAAGGTGCTGGAAAACCCGATGCGGGATGTTAACAGCCGGTACAGCGCCCTGTGCCAGTCCCTTGGCATTATGGGCTGGCGGCGGCTGAAAGTGGTCGAACTACGCGCCCTGAAGCGGCCGCTCGCCCAGGCGATGGCCTTCGCCTGCGTGCTGTCGATTGGGGATTTTGGCGTGGTGGCCCTCTTTGGCAACGAGGATTTCCGCACGCTGCCTTTCTGGCTTTATCAGCAAATTGGCTCCTATCGCAGCCAGGACGGCGCGGTCACGGCACTTTTACTGCTGGTGCTGTGCTTTGCGTTATTTACCGTTATCGAAAAACTCCCGGGGCGTGATGTTAAAACTGACTGATGTAACCTGGCTTTACCAGCACCTGCCAATGCGTTTTACCCTCTCCGTTCGTCAGGGAGAGCGAATTGCGGTGCTTGGCCCAAGCGGGGCCGGTAAAAGTACCCTGCTCAATTTGATTGCCGGTTTTTTGCAGCCTGTCAGCGGGTCGATAGTCATTGATAATGGCGAGTATACCTACGCTCCGCCGTCTAAGCGCCCGGTGTCGATGCTGTTTCAGGAAAACAATCTGTTTAATCACCTTACGGTGTGGCAGAACATCGCGCTGGGAATCGATCCGGGGTTAAAACTCAATGCTGCGCAGCGTCAGAAGCTGGAGGAGATTGCCGAACAAATGGGCCTGTCCGCGTTGATTTCCAGACTGCCCGGTGAGCTTTCCGGCGGCCAGCGTCAGCGCGTGGCGCTGGCACGTTGTCTGGTGCGCGAGCAGCCGCTGCTGCTGCTCGATGAACCCTTCTCGGCACTCGACCCGGCCCTGCGCCAGGAGATGCTCTCGCTGGTGGAAGAGGTTTGCCAGCGCCAGCAGATCACGATGCTGATGGTTTCGCACAGCATTGAAGATGCCGCACGCATTGCGCCGCGATCGGTAGTGATCGCGGAGGGACGGATTTTTTGGGATGGAGAAACAGAAGAACTTCTGAGTGGTAACGCGGGGGCGTCTTCATTGTTGGGCATTCGTGCGGTCTGACGCCCTCACCCTGGCCCTCTCCCACGGGGAGAGGGAAAACACCTTAACGGCTAACCACCTTCAGCAGGATTTCGCCGTACACCGGCATCAGCGGATGACGAATCAGCGCGACCAGCGCTACCACCGCCACGCCCAGCGTCAGCGGGGCCAGCCATAGCAGGCGCGCGCGCGGGAGATAGCGCGTCAGGCGATCGACGCTGGCTTTCGCGCTGCGCCATAGCCGCCAGCAGAGCCAGGCCGCCAGCCACAGCAGTACCGCCGTTCCCAGCAGCAGCCACTTGAACTCACCGCTTTGCATACCGTCAGGGATATCAATGGCCGCACCCGCGAGGATCCCCGGCAGGAAGTAAAACGGTGGCCAGAATACGCAGCCGATAATGTTCGGCACCACGAATTTTGCGACGGGCAGATCCAGCATCCCCGCCACCATCGGCACCAGCGGACGCGTTGGCCCGACAAAGCGGCCTACCAGAATGGTGAACATGCTGTGCTGGTGCAGCGCATGTTCGGTTTTATCCAGCAGCGCTTTGTTCTTTTTCATGAACGACCAGCGGTGCAGCGGCTTCTTAAAGCGCCAGCCCAGCCAGAAGGAGATCCAGTCTCCCAGCAGGCAGCCGATAATCCCGGCCAGCCACGCCTGCCAGAAATTGACCTCACCGCTGCCGATAAGCGCCCCAAGCCCCGCCATCATCACGGTGCCAGGCAGGATCAGCCCAACCAGCGCCAGCGATTCCAGAAACGCCACCAGCGCCACGGCGATGAGCGAGTACATAACGGACTGGGTAATAAAGTGTTCCAGCAATGCCTGCATAACTATTCCGGTCAGAAAACGAATCAGCGATTCTGCTTAGCGCCCCGCACCGCGTCAAGGCATCAATTGTCTGAATAGTTTACAGGATGCTCCTGAAGTTCACCTGAATGTTTACCGTTTATTCACATCCCGCGCGGAATTCACTGGGACTGGCGCCGGTGCACTTCTTAAACACGCGAGAGAAATAGAGCTGATCTTCAAAGCCCACGTTGCGTCCGACGGTCGCGATAGGCATCCGGGTGGTGCTGAGCAACAGCTTTGCCTGGCTGATGCGCTGATCCTCACGCCAGCTCAGCACGCTCACGCCAAGCTGCTGGCGGAACAGGTGTGACAGGCGGGACGGCGAAAGACAGACGTGCTGGGCAACGCTGGCGATATCAAACTGGCTGTCGGCCAGATGGTCGCTGATGTACTGGCAGGCGTCGCGGACGCGGTTATCCAGCGGCGGGTTAAGCGACTCGTTGATCGCCTCCATGCGGCGCAGCAGCACCTGCTCAAGCAGGTTGATCGCCAGCAGTTCGGCATAGCGCCCGCCCGCCTGCCCCGCCTCAATAATTTGTGCGAACAGTTCACGAAACTGCGCCAGATGCGCCTCATCCGGACGATAAAAACCCGTTTGCGCGAAAATAGCCGGCCATGAGAGCCACTCCTGCCAGTAGGCGCGCGGACGGAAATAGACCCACTGGTGATACCACTCTTTGGCGTCCGGGTGACGCCCGTAGTGGTGGATCTCCCCCGGCGGGAACAGCAGCATATCGCCCGGGCGGCAAACAAACTGCCGATCGCCGTTTTTGATCACCCCTTCCCCGCGTACGGTCAGGTTCAGAATATACCCTTTCATGCCGAGCGGCCGGTCGACGTAAAAATCGAGATACCCCTCGGCCTCAATTGGCGTCAGCCCCGCCACCAGATGGGCGTTAAATGAGTATCCCGGCAGCAGGGGATCGTTTTGCGGTTCGGCCATAGATTCAGTTCTCCCAAGGGTCCTGAAGGAAACCATTTGTCCATATCGATAAAAGCAGTATAAAAATGGCCTGCGAAAAGATCCAAAAAGCATCACGCCTCTTTTACGTCCGCCATGTTTCAGCCTTTTCCCCTGATTTTTCTGCCGACACGGGCAGAGAAGCAGTAACAAAAGTGTCTATAAGTGCGGCAGAAATGTCCACATTGAATATTTGCACGGCGTCACACTTTCCGTCGTAACAGCAATTTAGTCCATAAGATTAGCGGATCCTGCCTGACGATTTTTATCCCCAGTCTCTAATGTTCTTCCATACCTGTTTCGGATGGAGCAACACCATGGCAATTGCAATTGGCCTCGATTTTGGCAGCGACTCGGTTCGCGCGCTGGCAGTGGACTGTACGACTGGCCAGGAGATAGCAACCAGCGTTGAGTGGTATCCGCGCTGGCAAGAGGGGCGCTACTGCGACGCGCCAAACAACCAGTTCCGTCACCACCCGCGCGATTACATTGAATCGATGGAAGCGGCGATCAAAACCGTGCTGGCTGAACTGACTGACGCCCAGCGGGCCGACGTCGTGGGGATTGGTGTCGACAGCACCGGTTCAACGCCAGCCCCGGTGGACGCTGAAGGCCGCGTGCTGGCGCTGCGCCCGGAGTTTGCCGACAACCCGAACGCCATGTTCGTGCTTTGGAAAGACCATACCGCCGTGGAAGAGGCGGAAGCCATCACCCGCTTATGCCATCAGCCGGGCAAAACCGACTACTCGCGCTACATCGGCGGCATCTACTCCAGCGAATGGTTCTGGGCCAAAATCCTGCACGTTACCCGCGCGGACGCTTCGGTCGCCCAGGCCGCGGCATCATGGATTGAGCTGTGCGACTGGGTTCCCGCCCTGCTCTCCGGCACCACTCGCCCGCAGAATATCCGCCGCGGCCGCTGCAGCGCCGGGCATAAATCCCTGTGGCATGAAGGCTGGGGCGGTCTTCCTCCGGCAGCGTTCTTCGATGAACTTGACCCGATCATCAACAAAAACCTGAAATACCCGCTCTTTACCGACACCTTCACCGCCGATATTCCGGTCGGCACGCTCTGCGAAGAGTGGGCGACGCGTCTCGGCCTGCCGCAAAACGTGACCATTTCCGGCGGCGCGTTCGACTGCCACATGGGTGCCGTGGGCGCGGGTGCGCAGCCTAACACGCTGGTGAAAGTGATCGGCACCTCCACCTGCGACATCCTGACGGCAGATAAAACCAGCGTCGGAGACCGCGCGGTGAAAGGGATTTGCGGCCAGGTTGACGGCAGCGTGGTGCCAGATTTTATCGGCCTCGAAGCCGGTCAGTCCGCGTTTGGCGATATCTACGCCTGGTTTGGCCGGGTGCTCGGCTGGCCGCTGGATCAGCTGGCTGCCGCGCATCCTGAGCTGAAAACGCAGATTACCGCGAGCAAAAAACAGCTCCTGCCGCAGCTCACCGAAGCCTGGGCAAAAAATCCGTCTCTCGACCACCTGCCGGTGGTGCTGGACTGGTTTAACGGTCGCCGCACGCCGTTTGCCAACCAGCGCCTGAAAGGGGTGATTACCGATCTCAACCTGGCGACCGATGCCCCGGCGCTGTTCGGCGGTCTGATTGCCGCCACCGCGTTCGGCGCGCGCGCCATTATGGACTGCTTCACCGAACAGGGCATCGACGTGAACAACGTGATGGCGCTGGGCGGTATCGCTCGTAAAAACCCGGTGATTATGCAGGCCTGCTGCGACGTGCTGAACCGTCCGCTGCAGATTGTGGCCTCCGATCAGTGCTGCGCGCTGGGCGCCGCGATTTTCGCTGCCGTGGCCGCAGGCGTTCATGCGGATATCCCGACCGCGCAGCAGCACATGGCAAGCGCCGTCGAAAACACACTCCAGCCACGTGTCCAGCAGGCACAACGCTTTGAACAGCTTTATCAGCGCTACCAGCAATGGGCAAAAAGCGCCGAGCTTCACTATCTCCCTGTCGCCGCCCCGGCCAAAAGCACCGCGGACACTACGGCAACCCTGACCCATTAAGGACACGATGATGACCATTTTTAATAATTATGAAGTGTGGTTTGTAATTGGCAGCCAGCATCTGTACGGACCGGAAGCGCTACAGCAGGTAACGAAACACGCGGAGCACGTGGTTAACGCGCTGAACGCGGAAGCCAAACTGCCGTGCAAACTGGTGCTGAAGCCGCTGGGTACGACGCCGGACGAAATCACCAATATCTGCCGTGACGCCAACTACGACGACAAATGCGCCGGCCTGGTCGTGTGGCTGCACACCTTCTCACCGGCCAAAATGTGGATCAACGGCCTGGCAATCCTCAACAAACCGCTGCTGCAGTTCCACACTCAGTTCAATGCCTCCCTGCCTTGGGACAGCATCGACATGGACTTCATGAACCTGAACCAGACCGCGCACGGCGGCCGCGAGTTCGGCTTCATCGGCGCGCGCATGCGCCAGCAGCACGCTGTGGTCACCGGCCACTGGCAGGACGGCAAGGCGCAACAACGCATTGGCTCCTGGATGCGTCAGGCGGTCTCTAAGCAGGATACCCGCCACCTGAAAGTGGTGCGTTTCGGCGACAACATGCGTGAAGTGGCGGTGACCGACGGCGATAAAGTCGCGGCGCAGATCAAGTTCGGCTTCTCCGTGAATACCTGGGCGGTGGGCGACCTGGTGCAGGTGGTGAATGACATCAGCGACGGCGACGTGAGCGCGCTGGTGGACGAGTACGAAAGCAGCTACCGCCTGACGCCTGCGGCGCAAATCAACGGCGACAAGCGCCAGAACGTGCTGGATGCAGCGCGCATTGAGCTGGGCATGAAGCGTTTTCTGGAACAGGGCGGCTTCCACGCCTTTACCACTACATTTGAAGACCTGCACGGCCTGAAACAGCTGCCGGGTCTGGCCGTACAACGTCTGATGCAGCAGGGCTACGGCTTTGCGGGTGAAGGCGACTGGAAAACTGCCGCTCTGCTTCGCATCATGAAGGTGATGTCGACCGGTTTGCAGGGCGGCACCTCCTTTATGGAGGACTACACCTACCACTTCGAGAACGGCAACGATCTGGTGCTCGGTTCGCACATGCTGGAAGTGTGTCCCTCCATCGCGGTTGAAGAGAAACCGATCCTTGACGTGCAGTACCTCGGCATCGGCGGCAAAGCGGATCCGGCCCGTCTGATCTTCAACACCCGTACCGGTCCGGCCATCAACGCCAGCCTGATCGACCTCGGCGACCGCTTCCGCCTGCTGGTGAACTGCGTCGATGCGGTTGAAACTCCGCACTCTCTGCCGAAGCTGCCGGTCGCCAATGCCTTGTGGAAAGCGCAGCCGGACCTGCCAACCGCGTCAGAGGCGTGGATCCTGGCGGGTGGCGCGCACCACACCGTCTTCAGCCACGCGCTGGACCTGAACGATATGCGCCAGTTTGCCGAGCTGCACGATATCGAGCTGACCGTGATTGATAACGACACCCGTCTGCCAGCCTTTAAAGACGCGCTGCGCTGGAACGAAGTCTATTACGGTTCAAAACGCTAAGTACGTAATGCCCGGTGGCGCTGCGCTCGCCGGGCAGGGAGACAACGATGTTAGAAGATATCAAACGTCAGGTACTTGAAGCCAACCTGGCGCTGCCAAAACATAACCTGGTGACCCTGACCTGGGGCAACGTCAGCGCCGTTGACCGGGAAAAAGGGGTATTCGTGATCAAGCCTTCGGGCGTGGATTACACGGTGATGACCGCAGAGGATATGGTCGTGGTCAGCATCGAAACGGGTGAAGTGGTGGAAGGTAACAAAAAGCCGTCGTCCGATACGCCCACCCACCGTCTGCTGTATCAGTCCTTCCCGACTATCGGCGGCATCGTGCATACCCATTCGCGTCACGCGACCATCTGGGCGCAGGCGGGCCAGTCCATTCCGGCCACCGGCACCACCCACGCGGACTACTTTTACGGCACCATTCCCTGCACGCGTCTGATGACCGATGCGGAGATTAACGGTGAGTACGAATGGGAAACCGGGAACGTGATCGTCGAAACCTTTGAAAAACAGGGTATCGACGCGGCGCAAATGCCCGGCGTACTGGTGCATTCCCACGGCCCGTTTGCCTGGGGTAAAAACGCGCAAGACGCGGTGCATAACGCGATAGTGCTGGAGGAAATCGCCTACATGGGGATCTTCTGCCGCCAGTTGGCACCTCAGTTGCCGGATATGCAGCAAACCCTGCTGGATAAACACTACCTGCGCAAGCACGGCGCGAAGGCCTATTACGGACAATAAACTGTATATATCCCCAGCATAAAACATTCAACCAGGCTATAATCAGGCCTGGTTTTGTTTTTGGGATAACGGCGTGGCACAGGCGCAAGAAGGCTTTTTACTGACCCGACACTGGCGGGATACCCCTCAGGGCACCGAGGTTGCGTTCTGGCTGGCGACAGATAACGGCCCGCTGCACGTTACGCTTCCTCCTCAGGAATCCGTGGCGTTTATCCCTGAACATTACGTCGAGAAGGTAAAACAACTGCTGCGCGATGAGAACGGCTGGCGCCTCACGCCTCTTGAGCTAAAAGATTTCCATCGTCAGCCGGTGTATGGCCTTTACTGCCGCGCCCATCGCCAGCTGATGCGCTACGAAAAACTGCTGCGCGAAGCGGGCGTGACGCTCTACGAAGCGGACATTCGTCCGCCGGAACGCTTTCTGATGGAGCGGTTTATTACCGCCCCCGTCTGGGTTGACGGCACTGAGCAAAACGGCACCCTTATCAACGCTCGCCTCAAGCCTAATCCGCATTATCGCCCCCCGCTAAAGTGGGTTTCCCTGGATATCGAAACCACCCGTCACGGCGAGCTGTACTGCATCGGCCTGGAAGGCTGCGGGCAGCGGGTTGTCTATATGCTCGGACCGCCGAACGGCGATGCGTCCGCGCTCGATTTTCAGCTTGAGTACGTCAACAGCCGACCGCAGCTGCTGGAGAAGCTTAACCAGTGGTTTGCCGAGCACGACCCGGACGTGCTGATCGGCTGGAACGTGGTGCAGTTTGACCTGCGCGTACTGCAAAAACACGCAGAGCGGTATCGCATCCCACTGATGCTCGGGCGCGGAAATACGGAGCTGGAGTGGCGTGAGCACGGCTTTAAGAACGGTGTGTTCTTTGCGCAGGCCAACGGCCGCCTGATTATCGACGGCATCGAGGCGCTGAAATCCGCGTTCTGGAATTTCTCCTCCTTCTCTCTGGAAGCGGTAGCGCAGGAATTGCTCGGTGAAGGCAAATCCATCGACAATCCGTGGGACCGCATGGACGAGATTGACCGGCGCTTCAACGAAGACAAACCGGCGCTCGCCACCTATAACCTGAAAGACTGCGAGCTGGTGACGCAGATATTCCACAAAACCGAGATCATGCCGTTCCTGCTGGAGCGCGCGACGGTAAATGGCCTCGCGGCTGACAGGCACGGCGGCTCGGTAGCCGCCTTTAGCCACCTCTATTTCCCACGAATGCACCGTGCGGGCTATGTTGCGCCCAACCTCGGGGACGTACCGCCGCAGGCCAGCCCCGGCGGCTACGTGATGGACTCCCGCCCAGGACTGTATGATTCGGTTCTGGTGCTGGACTACAAAAGCCTCTACCCGTCAATTATCCGCACTTTCCTTATTGACCCGGTGGGGCTGGTGGAGGGGATGGCGCAGCCAGACGACGCGCACAGCACCGAAGGTTTTCTCGGAGCACGCTTCTCGCGCGAAAAACACTGTCTGCCGGAGATTGTGGGAAACATCTGGCACGGCCGCGACGAGGCGAAACGTCATGGCAACAAGCCGCTCTCGCAGGCCCTGAAAATTATTATGAACGCTTTCTACGGCGTGCTGGGTACCAGCGCCTGCCGCTTCTTCGATCCGCGTCTGGCGTCGTCCATCACCATGCGCGGACACGACATTATGCGTCAGACCAAAGCGCTGATTGAATCCCGGGGCTATGACGTTATCTACGGCGACACGGATTCAACCTTTGTGTGGCTTAAGGGCGCACATTCAGAAGACGACGCCTCACGAATCGGCAAAGAGCTGGTGGCCTTCGTAAACGACTGGTGGCAGGAACATTTGCAAAAAGAGCGGTTAACCAGCGCATTAGAACTGGAATTTGAAACCCATTTTGCCCGTTTTTTAATGCCCACCATCCGCGGTACCGACCAGGGCAGCAAGAAGCGCTACGCCGGGCTGATCCAGGAGGGTGAAAAGCAGAGAATGGTCTTTAAAGGCCTGGAGACGGTGCGCACTGACTGGACGCCGCTGGCCCAGCAGTTCCAGCAGACGCTCTATCTGCGGATCTTCCGCAACGAGCCCTATCAGGACTACATCCGCGAAACCATCGCCAGCCTGATGGCCGGCGAACTGGATGACCAGCTGGTGTATCGCAAGCGCCTGCGCCGCCCGCTGGCGGAGTACCAGCGCAACGTCCCGCCCCACGTGCGCGCCGCGCGCCTGGCGGACGAAGAGAATGTACGCCGGGGACGCGCGCCGCAGTATCAGAACCGGGGGACGATAAAATACGTCTGGACAACGAACGGGCCGGAGCCCGTTGATTACCAGCAGTCGCCTCTCGATTACGATCACTACCTGACCCGCCAGCTTCAGCCGGTTGCGGAGGGAATTTTACCGTTCATGGACGACGATTTTGCTACACTTGTGACAGGGCAACTTGGCCTATTTTGACGCGTGACGAAATGGCTGCCATCCAGTACCATAGCGCCCTTTCCATTCCCGGACCCATTTTTCGATGACCGTCTTTTTTGACGGGGGTCGAACTATTGCCTGCAATTAAAGATTAGAGCCGAACAACTATGCCTTTTACACTTGGTCAACGCTGGATCAGCGATACAGAAAGCGAACTTGGATTAGGAACCGTCGTTGCCGTCGATGCGCGCATGGTTACCCTCCTCTTCCCTGCTACCGGTGAAAACCGCCTGTACGCCCGCAATGACTCCCCTGTGACCCGCGTAATGTTCAATCCGGGCGACACCGTGACCAGCCACGAAGGCTGGCAGCTAAAGGTTGAAGACGTAAAAGAAGAGAATGGACTGCTCGCCTACATCGGAACGCGTCTTGATACCGACGAGACGAACGTCATCCTGCGTGAAGTGCTGCTCGACAGCAAACTGGTGTTCAGCAAGCCGCAGGACCGCCTGTTTGCCGGGCAAATCGACCGTATGGATCGCTTCTCCCTGCGCTACCGCGCGCGTAAGTTCCAGAGCGAACAGTACCGCATGCCGTGGAGCGGCCTGCGCGGTCAGCGCACCAGCCTGATCCCCCACCAGCTGAATATCGCCCATGACGTGGGCCGTCGCCATGCGCCCCGCGTGCTGCTTGCTGACGAAGTGGGCCTGGGTAAAACCATCGAAGCGGGCATGATCCTGCACCAGCAGCTGCTCTCCGGCGCTGCCGAGCGCGTGCTGATTGTCGTGCCGGAAACGCTGCAACACCAGTGGCTGGTGGAGATGCTGCGCCGCTTTAACCTGCGCTTCTCCCTGTTCGACGACGAGCGCTATGCCGAAGCGCAGCACGACGCGGATAACCCGTTTGAAACCGAACAGCTGGTAATCTGCTCGCTGGATTTCGTGCGCCGCAGCAAGCAGCGTCTTGAGCATCTGTGCGATGCCGAATGGGACCTGATGGTCGTCGACGAAGCGCACCACCTGGTGTGGCGCGAAGATGCCCCAAGCCGCGAATATATGGCGATTGAACAGCTTGCCGAGCGCGTGCCCGGCGTCCTGCTGCTGACCGCAACGCCGGAGCAGCTCGGTCTGGAAAGTCACTTCGCCCGTCTGCGCCTGCTCGATCCAAACCGTTTCCACGACTTCGCTCAGTTCGTGGAAGAGCAGAACAACTACCGTCCGGTTGCGGATGCCGTCGCGCTGCTGCTGGCGGGTAAACGTCTTTCAAACGATGAACTCAACACCCTGAGCGATCTGATTGGCGAGCAGGATATCGAGCCGCTTCTGCAGGCTGCGAACAGCGACAGCGAGAATGCGGGATCCGCGCGTAAAGAGCTGATCGACATGCTGATGGACCGTCACGGCACCAGCCGCGTGCTGTTCCGCAACACCCGTAACGGCGTGAAGGGGTTCCCTAAACGCGAACTGCACACCATCAAGCTCCCGCTGCCGACGCAGTATCAGACGGCGATTAAAGTCTCCGGCATTATGGGCTCGCGCAAAACTCAGGAAGAGCGCGCACGTGACATGCTCTACCCGGAACAGATTTATCAGGAATTTGAAGGCGATACCGGCACCTGGTGGAACTTCGACCCGCGCGTGGAGTGGCTGATGGGCTACCTGACCGCGCACCGCTCCCAGAAGGTGCTGGTGATCTGCGCCAAAGCCGCCACCGCGCTGCAGCTGGAACAAGTTCTGCGCGAGCGCGAAGGCATTCGTGCCGCCGTGTTCCACGAAGGCATGTCCATCGTCGAGCGCGACCGCGCGGCGGCGTGGTTCAGTGAAGAGGACAGCGGCGCGCAGGTGATGCTGTGCTCCGAAATCGGTTCTGAAGGGCGTAACTTCCAGTTCGCCAGCAATCTGGTGATGTTCGATCTGCCGTTCAACCCGGATCTGCTGGAGCAGCGTATCGGCCGTCTGGATCGTATCGGCCAGGCGCATGATATTCAGATCCACGTGCCGTACCTGGAAAAAACCGCTCAGTCCGTGCTGGTGCGCTGGTTCCACGAAGGTCTGGATGCGTTTGAGCATACCTGCCCAACGGGTCGCACCATTTATGACCAGGTGCATGGCGATCTGATCGGTTACCTCGCCGCGCCGGAAAATACCGACGGTTTTGACGATCTGATTAAATCCTGCCGCGAGAAACATGAAGCGCTGAAGGCGCAGCTTGAACAGGGGCGCGACCGCCTGCTGGAGATCCACTCCAACGGTGGCGAAAAAGCGCAGGCGCTTGCCGAGAGCATTGAAGAACAAGATGACGACACCAGCCTGATCGGCTTCTCCATGAACCTGTTCGACATTGTCGGGATTAACCAGGACGATCGTGGCGAGAACCTGATCGTGTTAACCCCGTCAGACCACATGCTGGTGCCCGATTTCCCGGGCCTGCCGGAAGATGGCTGTACCATCACCTTCGAGCGTGACGTGGCGCTGTCCCGCGAAGATGCTCAGTTCATCACCTGGGAACACCCGCTGATCCGCAACGGGCTGGATCTGATCCTCTCCGGTGATACCGGCAGCAGCACCATCTCCCTGTTGAAAAACAAGGCGCTGCCCGTAGGCACGCTGCTACTGGAGCTGATCTATGTTGTGGAAGCGCAGGCGCCGAAACAGCTGCAGCTCAACCGCTTCCTGCCGCCAACGCCGGTGCGTTTGCTGCTGGATAAAAACGGTACGAACCTGGCAGGACAGGTGGAGTTCGAAAGCTTCAACCGCCAGCTGAGCGCGGTGAACCGCCATACCGGCAGCAAGCTGGTGAACGCGGTCCAGCAGGACGTGCACGCCATTCTCCAGCAGGGCGAAATCCAGATCGAAAAAGCGGCCCGAGACCTGATTGACGCCGCGCGCAATGAAGCCGACGAGAAACTGTCTGCCGAGCTGTCCCGTCTGGAAGCGTTAAAAGCGGTCAACCCGAACATCCGCGACGACGAACTGGCAGCAATTGAAAGCAACCGTCAGCAGGTGCTGGAAAGCCTGAATCAGGCGGGATGGCGTCTCGATGCCCTGCGTCTTATCGTTGTGACGCATCAGTAAACGGAGCGCAAGATGGTGATGGAGCCGTATAATCCGCCGCAGGATCCCTGGCTGGTCATTCTGTATCAGGATGAACACATTATGGTGGTCAACAAGCCCAGCGGCCTATTGTCCGTGCCGGGCCGTCTGGATGAGCACAAGGACAGCGTGATGACGCGTATTCAGCGCGATTATCCGCAGGCCGAATCCGTCCATCGCCTGGACATGGCCACCAGCGGCGTGATTGTGGTGGCGCTGAATAAAGCGGCGGAGCGCGAGCTGAAGCGTCAGTTCCGCGAGCGCGAGCCGAAGAAGCAGTATGTTGCCCGCGTCTGGGGCCACCCGGCGCAGGCGGAAGGGCTGGTGGATTTACCGCTGATTTGCGACTGGCCGAACAGGCCAAAGCAGAAGGTGTGTTATGAAACCGGCAAGGCCGCGCAAACCGAATATGAAGTGCTGGAGTACGCGCCGGATAACACTGCGCGCGTCCTGCTTAAGCCGATTACCGGACGTTCACACCAGCTGCGCGTGCATATGCTTGCGCTGGGTCACCCGATTCTGGGTGACCGCTTCTACGCCCCGCCGGAGGCCCTGGCGTTAGCGCCACGCCTGCAGCTCCATGCGCAGACGCTCACCATCACCCACCCTACTTTCGGTAACGCGATGACGTTTAAAGCCCCAGTGGACTTCTGAAAAAAAAAGCCCGACATTGTCGGGCTTTTTCTTATTTGAAACCTTTCTTCTCTTTAATGAGCTCGTACGCCTTCTGGATTTCCTGCGCTTTTTGCTTCGCCATCTCCATCATTTCCGGCGGTAAACCTTTCGCCACCAGCTTGTCAGGATGATGCTCGCTCATCAGCTTACGGTAGGCACGTTTAATCGTGGTTTGATCGTCCGTGGGCTTCACGCCAAGCACGTTGCAGGCATCTTCCAGCGTCGGGCCACGCTGCGCCTGCTGCCATGCACCGCCGGAAGACTGGTGGTGATAGCCGCCGCCAAACTGGGCGCCGCCCTGCATCATGCGCAGGAACTGGTCAAACTGCATACGGGAGATACCCAGCTCTTCCGCAATAACGTACAGGACATCGCGTTCATTGGGGTGAAGCGAGCCGTCGGCAAACGCCGCCTGGATTTGGATTTCCAGAAACATCCGAATTAAATCAAAACGTCCGAAGCAGATGCTGCGGAACTGGCGCATCTTTTCACGCAGCGGATAGTTATCCGATTTACCGATGCGAAACGCATTCTGCGCCGCCAGGCGGGACTCACCATGTAGGTTCATGCGATCCATAAAAACGCTGGCAATCTGAATATCCGCTTCGGTCACGCGGCCTTTGGATTTGGTTAAGTGCCCCATGACCTCAAAGGTGGTGGAGAAAAAGAGCGACTGGCGCTCGCGCTGATTGGCAAACCAGGCCATTTTGCGGCTGCGTGCTTTATCAAACATATGGCCAATGATAAGCCCAAGCACAATTCCCCAGAACCCGGCACCCATGAAGATGGCGAACGCAACGCCGATTATTTTACCCCAATACTGCATATACTCCCCGGATAGTCATATTCCCTGCCGACGCAACGTCATCATCACAGTGTTCAAGCCACGGTCAATTGAAGGACATCGCCTATAATTTGCTTTATCATACTCGTCATTCGATAGCGAGCCTAACACTCTGGCGCGCAAACGGGCAGGATTAACGCTGGTACTGCGCTGATGAGTAAGATAGTCTCTGAGCGTTTGTAAGCCGTAGCCACTGATGACGGAACAATAAAATATAACGTATGAAAAAACGTATCCCCACCCTCCTGGCCACAATGATTGGCTCCGCCCTGTACAGTCAACAGGGGCTGGCGGCCGATCTCGCCTCGCAGTGTATGCTTGGCGTCCCAAGTTATAATCGCCCACTGGTGGAGGGCGATACAAATAGCTTGCCGGTAACCATTACTGCCGATAGCTCCAAAGGTACTTATCCTGACAATGCCACGTTTACGGGCAATGTGGATATTAACCAGGGCAATAGCCGCCTGCAGGCTGATGAAGTGCAGTTGCACCAGAAGCAGCCGGAAGGCGCGGTCGAGCCGGTACGAACGGTGGATGCGCTAGGTAATGTGCACTATGACGACAATCAGGTCATCCTGAAAGGTCCGAAAGCCTGGTCAAACCTGAATACCAAAGATACTAACGTCTGGGAAGGTGATTACCAGATGGTGGGTCGCCAGGGACGCGGTAAAGCGGACCTGATGAAACAGCGCGGTGAAAACCGCTATACGATTCTGGAGAATGGCTCCTTTACATCATGTCTGCCGGGTTCAAATACCTGGAGCGTGGTCGGGAGCGAAGTTATCCATGACCGTGAAGAGCAGGTCGCAGAGATCTGGAACGCACGCTTTAAGCTGGGTCCGGTGCCGGTATTCTACAGCCCTTATCTCCAGCTTCCCGTGGGTGACAAGCGTCGCTCGGGCTTCCTGATCCCGAATGCCAAATACAGCACCACGAACTACTTTGAGTTCTACCTGCCGTATTACTGGAACATCGCGCCCAACATGGACGCCACGATCACGCCGCACTATATCCACAAGCGCGGCAACATCATGTGGGAGAACGAGTTCCGCTATCTGACTCAGGCCGGTGCTGGCCTGATGGAGCTGGATTATCTGCCGTCGGATAAGGTCTTCCAGGATGAGCACCCTACAGAAGGCGATAAACACCGCTGGCTATTCTACTGGCAGCATGCCGGAGTGATGGATCAGGTGTGGCGCTTTAACGTTGACTATACCAAAGTTAGCGACTCATCTTATTTTAACGACTTCTCGTCTAAATACGGTTCGAGCACGGATGGCTATGCCACGCAGAAGTTCAGCGTAGGCTATGCGGTGCAGAACTTTGATGCAACCGTCTCAACCAAGCAGTTCCAGGTATTCTCTGACCAGTCCACGCCTACCTATGGTGCAGAGCCGCAGCTGGACGTTAACTGGTATCAGAATAATGTAGGTCCATTCGACACCCGGGTTTACGCTCAGGCGGTACATTTCGTGAACACGGATTCGGACATGCCGGAAGCTACGCGTGTTCACCTGGAGCCGACGATCAATCTGCCGTGGTCTAACGACTGGGCAAGCCTGAATACCGAAGCCAAGCTGATGGCGACGCACTATCAGCAAAAAAATATTGATAATTACAACACCACGAAGAATGCGCATCTGGAAGAGTCGGTTAACCGAACGCTCCCGCAGTTCAAAATGGACGGGAAGCTGATCTTCGAGCGTGATATGGGCCTGCTGGCGGATGGTTATACCCAGACGCTTGAGCCACGTATGCAGTATTTGTACGTACCGTACCGCGATCAGAGCAATATTCAAAACTACGACTCGTCTTTACTGCAGTCTGACTACAGCGGCCTGTTCCGCGATCGTACTTACGGCGGTCTGGACCGTATCGCCTCCGCTAACCAGTTAACGACCGGCGTCACAACACGCGTTTATGACGATGCCGCCGTTGAACGTTTTAACGTTTCTGTTGGTCAAATCTACTATTTCACCGAGTCACGTACCGGTGATGACAACATTAACTGGGAGAAGGACAACAAAACGGGCTCGCTGGTTTGGGCGGGAGACACGTACTGGCGCATGACTGACCGTTGGGGCCTGCGTGGTGGTGTGCAATATGACACTCGCCTCGATAATATCGCCACAAGCAGTGCCGCTATTGAGTACCGTCGCGATGAAGACCGCATGGTACAGTTGACGTATCGTTATGCCAGCCCGGAATATATTCAGGCAACATTGCCTTCTTATGCAGGCGCAGAACAGTATAAAGACGGCATCTCGCAGGTTGGTGGTGCAGCAAGCTGGCCTATCGCCGACCGCTGGTCAATCGTAGGCGCTTACTACTTTGACACCAACGCGAATAAGCCAGCGGACCAGATGGTTGGTCTGCAATATAACTCCTGCTGTTACGCGCTGCGCGTCGGTTACGAGCGTAAGCTTAACGGCTGGGACACTGTAAACAATCAGAGCAAATACGATAACGTGATTGGCTTTAATGTCGAACTGCGCGGCCTGAGCTCCAACTACGGCCTGGGCACGCATCAGATGCTGCGTTCGAACATTCTGCCGTACAGTAGTTCTTTGTAATGTGCTTGATTTACAACGTAATCCGCTTTGCGGTTAATTGAAATGGAAAAAGTATGAAGAACTGGAAAACGCTGCTGCTTGGTGTCGCTATGGTTGCGAATACCAGCTTCGCGGCCCCCCAGGTTGTTGATAAGGTCGCCGCTGTCGTTAACAACGGCGTCGTGCTCGAAAGTGACGTTGATGGTCTGATGAAATCCGTGAAGCTCAATTCGGGCGAAGCGGGTCAGCAACTTCCGGATGACGCCACGCTGCGCCACCAAATCCTGGAGCGTCTGATCATGGATCAGATTATCCTGCAGATGGGTCAGAAAATGGGCGTGAAGGTGACTGACGAGCAGCTCGATCAGGCTATCGCTAACATTGCAAAGCAGAACAACATGTCGCCGGACCAGATGCGCAGCCGTCTGGCCTATGACGGCATCAGCTACGCTACCTACCGTAACCAGATCCGTAAAGAGATGCTGATCTCGGAAGTGCGTAACAATGAAGTGCGTCGTCGCGTCACGATCCTGCCGCAGGAAGTGGATGCGCTGGCAAAACAGGTGGGCAACCAGAACGATGCGAGCACAGAGCTGAACCTGAGCCACATTCTGATCCCACTGCCAGAGAACCCAACGTCAGATCAGGCTGCTGAAGCAGAAAGTCAGGCACGTTCAATTGTCGACCAGGCGCGTAACGGCGGCGACTTTGGCAAGCTGGCTATCACCTACTCTGCTGACCAACAGGCCCTGAAAGGCGGCCAGATGGGCTGGGGACGTATCCAGGAGCTGCCATCTATCTTTGCTCAGGCGCTGAGCACGGCGAAGAAAGGCGATATCGTCGGTCCAATCCGTTCAGGGGTGGGCTTCCACATTCTGAAAGTGAACGATCTGCGCGGTCAGAGCCAGAATATCTCCGTGACTGAAGTTCACGCTCGCCACATTCTGCTGAAGCCGTCACCGATCATGACTGACGATCAGGCGCGTGCGAAGCTGGAGCAAATTGCCGCAGATATTAAGAGCGGTAAAACGTCGTTTGCCAATGCAGCGAAAGAGTTCTCTCAGGATCCTGGCTCTGCGAACCAGGGCGGCGATCTGGGCTGGGCGGCTGCGGACATTTACGATCCTGCCTTCCGCGATGCGCTGATGAAACTGAATAAAGGCCAGATCAGTGCCCCGGTTCACTCTTCATTTGGCTGGCATCTGATCGAGCTGATGGACACCCGCAACGTGGACAAAACGGATGCGGCGCAGAAAGACAGAGCCTATCGTATGCTGTTTAACCGTAAGTTCTCCGAAGAAGCGGCAACCTGGATGCAGGAACAGCGCGCCAGTGCTTACGTGAAAGTCCTGAGCAACTAATGAAACAGCATCGTGTTGTTATCACTCCCGGCGAACCTGCCGGGATTGGGCCTGACCTCGTTGTCCAGCTCGCCCAGCGCAGCTGGCCAGTAGAATTGGTTGTCTGCGCGGATGCAACACTGTTACAAGACCGGGCGAATCTGCTCGGTCTGCCCTTAACGCTCATCCCTTACGTTGAAGGCCAACAGCCCGCACCACAGCAGGCCGGTACGCTCACTCTTCTTTCTGTTCCCCTTCGTACACCCGTTGTTCCAGGCAAGCTCAGCACGGAAAATGGCCACTACGTCGTGGAAACCCTTGCCCGCGCCTGCGACGGTTGCCTGAAGGGCGAATTTGCCGCTCTGATCACCGGCCCCGTGCATAAGGGCGTCATCAACGAAGCGGGCATCCCTTTTACCGGGCATACCGAGTTTTTCGAAGAGCGCTCGCACAGCCCGAAAGTGGTGATGATGCTGGCGACGGAAGCGATGCGCGTTGCTCTCGTGACCACCCATCTACCGATCAAGGCCATTCCTGATGCCATCACCCCGGAACTGCTGCGGGAGATCATCGAGATCCTGCATCACGACCTGCAAACGAAGTTCGGCATCAAGCGGCCGCACGTTCTGGTCTGCGGCCTGAATCCGCACGCGGGTGAAGGGGGTCACATGGGCACCGAAGAGATCGACACCATTATTCCGGTGCTTGAAGAAATGCGCGCCAAAGGGATGAATCTCAGCGGGCCGCTGCCTGCGGACACCCTTTTCCAGCCAAAATACCTGGATAATGCCGACGCCGTCCTCGCGATGTACCACGATCAGGGTCTGCCCGTGCTAAAATACCAGGGCTTTGGCCGCGGGGTGAATATCACCCTCGGTTTACCCTTTATTCGAACGTCCGTTGACCACGGCACTGCGCTGGATCTGGCAGGCCAGGGCAAAGCGGATGTCGGCAGTTTTATTACGGCGCTTAATCTCGCCATCAAAATGATTGTTAATACTCAATGACTAATCGAGTCCATCAGGGCCACTTAGCCCGTAAACGCTTCGGGCAAAACTTTCTCAACGATCAATTCGTGATCGACAGCATCGTGTCTGCTATTAATCCGCAGAAGGGTCAGGCTATGGTCGAAATCGGCCCGGGCCTTGCCGCACTGACCGAGCCGGTAGGCGAACGCCTCGACGAGCTGACCGTTATCGAACTGGACCGCGACCTTGCCGCACGCCTGCAAACGCACCCGTTCCTCGGACCAAAGCTGACCATCTATCAGCAGGATGCCATGACCATGAACTTTGGCGAACTGTCGGAAAAAATGGGCCAGCCGCTGCGCGTGTTCGGCAACCTGCCGTATAACATCTCCACGCCGCTAATGTTCCACCTCTTTAGCTATACTGATGCCATTGCCGACATGCACTTCATGTTGCAAAAAGAGGTTGTTAACCGTCTGGTTGCAGGGCCGAACAGTAAAGCGTATGGTCGTTTAAGCGTGATGGCACAATATTACTGCAACGTGATCCCGGTACTCGAAGTACCGCCATCAGCGTTCACGCCGCCACCGAAAGTAGATTCTGCGGTTGTGCGCCTTGTGCCGCACAAAACGAAACCGTACCCGGTTAAAGATCTGCGTGTACTGAGCCGAATTACGACTGAAGCCTTTAACCAGCGCCGTAAAACGATCCGTAACAGCCTCAGCAATTCGTTTACCGTTGAGGTGTTAGCAGAGCTGGGGATCGACCCGGCAATGCGTGCGGAAAACATTTCCGTAGAGCAGTACTGCAAGCTGGCTAATTACATCAGCGAAAATGCGCCGCCGAAGGAGAGTTAAGCCATGATTGATTCGCCCCGCGTATGTGTCCATGTACAAAGCGTCTATGTTGAATCGCAATCCTCGCCGGATGAAGAGCGTTTTGTCTTTGCTTACACCGTGACCATTCGCAATCTGGGGCGGATGCCTGTGCAGCTGCGCGGGCGCTACTGGCTTATCACCAACGGCAATGGCCGCGAAATTGAAGTTCAGGGTGAAGGTGTGGTCGGTGAACAGCCCCACATCGCCCCTGGCGAAGAGTATCAGTACACCAGCGGCGCGGTAATTGAAACGCCGCTGGGTACCATGCAAGGCCATTATGAAATGGTCGACGTCGATGGCAATGTGTTCCGCGTTGCTATTCCTGTGTTCCGTCTCGCCGTAACCACACTCATTCATTAATCTAATGTCTACATATCTGATTGGCGACGTTCACGGTTGCTACGATGAACTGATCGCATTGTTAAAACAGGTCGACTTTACGCCAGGACAGGACACGCTCTGGCTGACGGGCGATTTAGTCGCGCGTGGCCCGGGCTCGCTTGAGGTTTTACGTTTCGTCAAATCTCTGGGCGACAGCGTGCGCATGGTGCTGGGCAATCACGATCTTCACCTGTTGGCCGTATTTGCCGGGATCAGTCGCAACAAACCTAAAGATCGCCTCTCTCCCCTGCTGGATGCGCCAGACGCGGACGAACTGATTAACTGGCTGCGCCGCCAGCCTTTACTGCAGGTCGATGAGGAGAAAAAGCTGGTTATGGCCCATGCCGGGATCACCCCGCAATGGGATCTTGAGACGGCTAAAACCTGCGCGCGTGACGTTGAGGCGGTGCTGGCGAGCGACTCGTACCCCTTCTTCCTTGATGCCATGTACGGCGATATGCCGAATCACTGGAGCGAGGATCTCAGCGGTCTGGCCCGCCTGCGTTTTATTACCAACGCTTTTACGCGCATGCGTTTCTGCTTCCCGAACGGGCAGCTGGACATGTATTCCAAAGAGACGCCGGAAAGCGCGCCTGCCCCGCTCAAACCGTGGTTTGCCATTCCTGGACCCGTGACAAGCGAGTACAACGTCGTCTTTGGCCACTGGGCTGCGCTGGAAGGAAAAGGCACGCCGGACGGGATCTACGGTCTGGATACCGGATGCTGCTGGGGCGGAGAGTTGACCTGCTTACGCTGGGAAGATAAAACTTACTTTGTTCAGCCGTCCAACCGACAGCTGGACTTAGGGGGAAGTGAGGCCGTTGCCTCCTGAATCATTCCCTCTCCCGGGCGGGAGAGGGACATCACTTAACGACGTTCCAGAATCTCGAAGCAGTAGCTGTGGGAGTTCTGTGCATCCGCGTCGTGGAACTCGCTGAATACCGATTCCCACTCGTCCGGATCGTAATCCGGGAAATGGGTGTCCCCTTCCACTTCCGCATCAATGTGGGTCAGATACAGCTTCTGCGCTTTTGGCAGGAACTGCTCATACACGCGGCCGCCGCCGATCACCATGATCTCTTCGGCGTCACCGCAGGCGGCAATCGCTTCATCAACGGACTTAACCCATTCGACGCGATCGTCAGTGCCCGGCTGGCTACTGATAACGATATTCTTACGGCCCGGCAATGGACGACCAATCGACTCCCAGGTCAGGCGGCCCATCACTACCGGCTTGTTTAACGTAGTACGTTTAAACCATGCGAGATCGGCAGGCAGGTTCCACGGCATGGCATTTTCCATACCGATAACGCGGTCCACCGCCAGCGCTGCAATCAGACTGATCATTGAAAATTTCCCGGATGCAAAAAATTGCCGCCACTATACGGAAAGCTTAATCTTTCGTCGACTGGCGGCAGAGTAAAGATAAAGAAATTTTTTATTATTGCTGGCAACTCCACTTCACGCGGAAGGTTTACTCTCGGGCTCGTCAGCCGGATCGCCGGTATGCTTGCCCTCTTCCGTGCCCTGCCAGCCATGACGTTGGATCAGCGACAGGTGATTGCGATCCTCGTTAATGATTTCTGTCAGCATGGCGCTGGTGCGTTTAAACACCGCCGCACGCTCCGTGGCCGTACTGCCGGCCATCGCCGCCATCTCTTCCACCATCCCGGTGTTAAAGCGGCGGAACAGGTCCGCCCGTTCGCGGGCTTCATACGCGCCGAGCCCCAGATTCTCCAGCGCCAGGCGGCCAGACTTCAGCGCGCCTTCGAACGTTTCACGCTCCGGCGCCTCTACGCCCGCCTGACGCAGCCGGATGTAATGATCCACATCGCGCGCGCGGGAGATAATGGTCAGCCCCGGAAAATGCTCTTTTACCAGCTCCACCATCTGCATGCTGGTCTCAGGATCGTCAATGGCGTTAATCAATACCTCGGCTTTTGCCGCCCCGGCGGATTCCAGCAGATCGACGCGAGTCGCATCGCCGTAAAACACCTTCATATCAAATTTACGCAAGGTATCGACATGGTCAGGATCGTGATCGAGAATCACCATTTTCACCCCGCTTGACAGCAGTAAACGCCCGACGATCTGCCCGTAGCGACCAAATCCGGCGATGATGACGCGCGGCTGCTCCTCATCGATCTCGTCGGCTTCGCGCTCCTGCTCGCTGCCTGATTTTTCCAGACGCGTCAGCACCACCAGTAGAACAGGCGTTGCCGCCATCGACAGCGCGACCGCCAGCGTCAGCGCTTTCGCCCACTCGGGATCGAGCACGTTTGCCATCTGCGTGGCACCAAATACCACGAATGCAAATTCGCTCCCCTGACCCAGCAGTACGGCAAACCAGCGGCGCTGCTTGTTCGGCACCTTCAATGGACGCGCAATTAGCCACAGCATCGCCATTTTAATCACCAGGAAACCGACTAGCAGGATGACGATCCGCAGCGGGTGCGTGACCAGCGTACCGAAGTCGACGGACATCCCTACGCCGATGAAAAACAGCCCCAGCAGCAGCCCTTTGAACGGCTCGATATCGCTTTCCAGGGCGTGACGATATTCAGAGCTCGCCAGCAGAACGCCTGCAAGGAACGCCCCCATCGCCATCGACAGCCCGGCTTCCTCCAGCAGCAAACCAAAGCCAAACACCAGGAACAGCGCCACGGCGCTGAACACTTCGCGCAGGCCTGAACGGGCAACAAACCGCAGTAACGGGCGGGTCACGTAGCGGCCAAGCAGGACCACCAGCGCCAGCGCCCCCACGACTTTTAATGCCGACAGCGCAAACGCCCCCAGCGTCGTGGATGAGCCGCTTGCCGCCAGCAGTGGGATCATCGCCACCAGCGGAATAGCGGCGATATCCTGGAACAGCAGCACCGAGAACGCGCTGCGTCCCATCTGCGAGACCGTCAGATTTCGCTCGTTCATCGCCTGCATGGCAATGGCCGTCGAGGAGAGCGCCAGCGTCATGCCGATAAGCTCCGCCACTTTCCAGTCCATGCCCAACAGGATGCAGAACCCACCGAGCAGCAGGCCGCAGGCCACCATCTGCAGCGCGCCTCCACCAAATACCGAGGCGCGAAGTTTCCATAACCTCTGCGGATCCAGCTCCAGACCAATCACAAACAGCATCAGCACGACGCCAATTTCAGCGAAATGGAGGATCGCCTCCGCATCCGTTACCAGTCGAAAGCCCCAGGGCCCAATGACGCAGCCCGCAATCAGGTAGCCGAGAACCGACCCCAGCCCCAGACGTACCGCCACCGGCACAATCAGCGCCGCCGCGCCGAGATAAATCAGCGCCTGTATCAGCGTATGGCTATCCATGATGCGTCTCCTGCCACTCAAGCAAGCGTTGTTTATAATGGCGAGCCTGCGCCTGCAGCGTTTCATCGTCGCAAACAAAGGTGCAATGCATCGCAAAAGGCGGGAGCCAGTTCAGCCCGCAGTAAAGCGCCGTAGCCTGCAGCGGCTGCGCCAGGACGTCAAACCCCGGGAAGGAACCGATATCAAAGTGGCTTTCCCCACCGCCGGTGGTAACCGCCCACATCAGGCTTTTGCCTTTTAGCGCATGGCCGTTGTGACCATACGCCCAGCCGTGGGAGAAGACTTTATCAATCCACAGCTTCAGGAGCGGCGGCGTGCTGTACCACTGCATAGGATGTTGCCAGACGATCAGATCGGCACGGGAGAGCGCCTCCTGTTCAGCGGCGATATCGATATTAAAATCGGGATAGAGTTGATAGAGGGAACGTATCTCTACGTTATCCAGCGTCCTTACCTGCTCAAGCATCCGCTTATTCGCATGCGAGTGCTGCGGATAAGGGTGCGCATAAATTATCAGAATCATTGAGTAGCCTGTTGTTTTACTGCCTTCTTTTACCAGAAGAGTGTAGACAGTAATTCAACAGGCTAATAGTGAATATTATTGACGGGCTAGCGTCAGAAAACTGAATTAGTTATCCAGCTCGCCCATGGATTTCACCTGGTCGCGATTAATCTGTTCAGTTTGACCGGTTTCGGCGTTTTTGTACGACACCAGGCCGGTATCGTCATCCACCTGCGGTTTCCCGTCGGTGACAATCGTTTTGCCATCGGTGGTTTTTACGGCCTGATTGGACGAACAGCCCGCGACGGTAAACATTGCGGTGGCAGCCAGAACGGAAGCGATCAGTAATTTATTTTGCATGGTGTTTTCCCCTGCTCTCAGTTGAATTTTCGTTATCGACCTAACTATTTTAGGCTAACTGACTGAAAGCGGATGAAAAACCAGAAGGTTCTGAAGATGGGGAAAGATGCCCGGTTACCGAACGGTACCGGGCAATGGGGGTTACTTGCTAATCTGCGCGTGCATTTCCTGCACCGAAATCACCTTTTCGGTGGCATCCGCATTCAGCGCCATCGCTGTTGCGAAACCGCCGTTCAGGGTGGTGTCGTAGTGCACTTTGTATTGCAGCGCGCTGCGGCGAATCAGCTTGGAGTCTTCAATCGCCTGGCGTCCTGCGGTGGTGTTGATGATGTAGGTATATTCGCCATTCTTGATACGATCCTGAATGTGCGGACGACCTTCATGCACTTTGTTCACCAGACGCGGGTTAATACCGGCTTCACCCAGCACAATCGCCGTACCGTGGGTTGCGTCCAGCTCGAAGCCCTGTTTCAGCAGCTTGGCGGCCAGGTCAACCACGCGCTCTTTATCGCCTTCGCGAACGGAGAGCAGCGCACGGCCCGATTTTCTCATGGTAGAGCTGCTGCCCAGCTGCGCCTTGGCAAACGCTTCTGCGAAGGTGCGGCCCACGCCCATTACTTCCCCGGTCGAGCGCATCTCTGGCCCTAACAGCGGGTCAACGCCCGGGAATTTGTTGAACGGCAGCACCACCTCTTTCACCGAGTAATACGGCGGGATGATCTCTTTGGTTACGCCCTGCTGAGCCAGCGTCTGGCCAGCCATCACGCGCGCCGCCACTTTCGCCAGCGGAATACCGGTCGCTTTAGAGACGAACGGTACGGTACGCGCCGCACGCGGGTTGACTTCAATCAGATAAACTTCGTTGTCTTTCACCGCGAACTGAACGTTCATCAGGCCACGAACCTGCAACTCAAAGGCCAGCTTCTGCACCTGCTGGCGCATCACGTCCTGAATTTCCTGGCTCAGCGTGTAGGCCGGCAGAGAACAGGCGGAGTCGCCGGAGTGCACGCCAGCCTGCTCGATATGCTCCATGATGCCGCCAATCAGCACCATTTCGCCGTCGCAGATGGCATCCACGTCCACCTCAACCGCGTCGTCGAGGAAGCGGTCAAGCAGCACTGGCGCATCGTTGGAAACGCTCACCGCCGTCTGGAAGTAGCGACGCAGGTCGGCTTCGTCGTAGACGATTTCCATCGCGCGGCCGCCCAGCACGTAGGACGGGCGCACCACCAGCGGGTAGCCAATCTCTTTCGCCTTCTCAACGGCCATTTCAATGGCCGTCACGGTGGCGTTCGCCGGCTGCTTCAGCTTCAGACGGTCAACCGCCTGCTGGAAACGCTCACGGTCTTCCGCGCGGTCAATCGCGTCCGGGCTGGTGCCGATAACCGGTACGCCAGCCGCTTCCAGCGCGCGCGCCAGCTTCAGCGGGGTCTGACCACCGTACTGCACGATAACGCCTTTTGGCTTCTCGATGCGCACGATTTCCAGCACGTCTTCCAGGGTAACCGGCTCGAAGTAGAGACGGTCAGAGGTGTCGTAGTCGGTAGAAACGGTTTCCGGGTTACAGTTGACCATGATGGTCTCGTAACCGTCTTCGCGCAGCGCCAGCGAGGCGTGCACGCAGCAGTAGTCGAACTCAATGCCCTGGCCGATACGGTTTGGACCGCCGCCCAGCACCATAATCTTGTCGCGGTCGACGGACGGATTCGCTTCGCACTCGTCTTCATAGGTGGAGTACATGTACGCGGTATCGGTCGAGAACTCGGCCGCACAGGTGTCCACGCGCTTGTAAACCGGGTGCAGGTCATACTGGTCGCGCAGCTTGCGGATTTCCGCTTCGCGCACGCCCGCCAGTTTAGCCAGACGCGCATCGGCGAAGCCTTTACGCTTCAGCATGCGCAGGAAATCTGCGTCCAGGCCGTTGATGCCCAGCTCCGCCACTTTCTCTTCCAGACGCACCAGCTCTTCAATCTGCACCAGGAACCAGCGGTCGATGTTGGTCAGGTTAAATACGCCGTCGACGGACAGGCCCGCGCGGAAGGCATCGGCGATGTACCAGATACGCTCTGCGCCCGCGTCTTTCAGCTCGCGGCGGATTTTTGTCAGCGCTTCAGGGTCGTCCAGGCTCACTTTCGGGTCAAAGCCGGTGGCGCCCACTTCCAGACCGCGCAGCGCTTTTTGCAGGGATTCCTGCTGCGTGCGGCCAATCGCCATCACTTCACCCACAGATTTCATCTGGGTCGTCAGACGGTCGTTCGCGCCCGCGAATTTCTCGAAGTTAAAGCGAGGAATTTTAGTCACAACGTAGTCGATGGACGGCTCGAAGGACGCAGGCGTGCGGCCACCGGTGATGTCGTTCATCAGCTCGTCGAGGGTGTAACCCACTGCCAGCTTCGCCGCTACTTTCGCAATCGGGAAGCCGGTGGCTTTGGAGGCCAGCGCGGAGGAGCGGGACACGCGCGGGTTCATTTCGATAACAATCAGACGGCCGGTTTTCGGGTTCACCGAGAACTGCACGTTAGAACCGCCGGTTTCCACGCCGATTTCACGCAGTACCGCCATCGAGGCGTTACGCATGATTTGATACTCTTTGTCGGTCAGCGTCTGGGCTGGCGCAACGGTGATGGAGTCGCCGGTGTGTATACCCATCGCATCGAAGTTTTCGATGGAGCAGACGATGATGCAGTTGTCGTTTTTATCACGCACCACTTCCATCTCGTACTCTTTCCAGCCAATCAGCGATTCATCAATCAGCAGCTCTTTGGTTGGGGATAGATCCAGACCGCGCTCGCAAATCTCTTCGAACTCTTCGCGGTTGTAGGCGATACCGCCACCGGTGCCGCCCATGGTGAACGATGGACGGATGATGCACGGATAGCCCACTTCTGCCGCAACGGCCAGCGCCTCTTCCATGTTATGCGCAATACCGGAACGCGCGGTGTCGAGGCCGATTTTCTTCATCGCCACGTCGAAGCGGCGACGGTCTTCTGCTTTATCAATCGCGTCGGCGGTCGCACCAATCATGGTGACGCCAAATTCAGCCAGCACGCCCTGACGCTCCAGCTCCAGCGCGCAGTTCAGCGCCGTCTGGCCGCCCATGGTTGGCAGCACCGCGTCCGGGCGCTCTTTTTCAATGATTTTACGTACCACTTCCCAGTGAATCGGCTCGATGTAGGTGGCATCCGCCATTTCCGGGTCGGTCATGATGGTCGCCGGGTTAGAGTTCACCAGGATAACGCGGTAACCCTCTTCGCGCAGCGCTTTACACGCCTGCGCGCCGGAGTAGTCGAATTCGCAGGCCTGGCCGATGACGATCGGGCCAGCGCCAAGGATCAGGATGCTTTTTATGTCTGTACGTTTTGGCATGGTCTTCTCGGCTCCTGATTATTTAGCGGTCTTACGGTATTGCTCGATAAGTTCGATGAAGTGATCGAACAGCGGCGCGGCGTCGTGCGGGCCCGGGCTGGCTTCCGGGTGGCCCTGGAAGCTGAACGCTGGCTTATCGGTACGGTGGATACCCTGCAGGGTGCCATCGAACAGTGATTTGTGCGTCACGCGCAGGTTAGCCGGCATAGAGGCTTCATCGACGGCGAAACCGTGGTTCTGCGCGGTAATCATCACCGTATTGTTATCAATGTCTTTCACCGGGTGGTTACCACCGTGGTGGCCGAACTTCATCTTGACGGTGTTCGCACCGCTCGCCAGCGCCAGCAGCTGATGGCCGAGGCAGATGCCGAATACCGGGATGTCGGTTTCCAGAAAGGACTTGATGGCGTCGATAGCGTAATCGCACGGTGCCGGGTCGCCTGGGCCGTTAGAGAGGAAGATGCCGTCCGGGTTCATCTTAAGCACCTCTTCAGCGGAGGTTTTCGCCGGTACCACCGTCAGGCGGCAGCCGCGGTCAACCAGCATGCGCAGGATGTTGCGCTTGGCACCAAAATCATAGGCCACCACGTGGAACGGCAGTTCGTTCTCTTTTTTCGCTTCCGGCAGGTCGCCTTCCAGCGTCCAGCTCCCCTGCGTCCAGCTGTAGGCTTCGGCGGTAGTCACTTCTTTCGCGAGGTCCATACCGTTCAGGCCCGGGAAGGCTTTCGCTTTTTCCAGCGCCAGGGCCGCATCGAGGTTATCCCCTGCGATGATGCAGCCGTTCTGTGCGCCCTTCTCGCGCAGCAGACGCGTCAGCTTACGGGTATCGATATCGGCAATCGCCACGATGTTATGGCGCTTCAGATAAGAAGAGAGGTCTTCAGTGTTGCGGAAGTTGCTGGCAATCAGCGGCAGGTCGCGAATGACCAGGCCTTGCGCATGTACCTGAGAGGATTCTTCGTCAGCCGCATTGGTGCCGACATTGCCGATATGAGGATAAGTAAGAGTAACGATTTGGCGAGAATAGGAAGGATCAGTGAGGATTTCTTGATAACCGGTCATTGAAGTATTGAAAACGACTTCCCCAACCGCCGAACCCGTTGCCCCTATGGCCCGACCGATAAACTGGGTTCCGTCTTCCAGAACCAATAGCGCTGACTTAATCAAAACACCCTCCAGAGAATATTCACTCACTTTATTTGCATATTAATTCATGACTATGTCATAGATCAATGCAAATGTGTTGCCAGCGGATTTTTGGCAAACGGCGGCATTCTGGAGATTTGGTGGGTAAAAGTCAACTTAAAACGGATATTTTGTTTACTCTTTTGCATGACTGGCGGCTTGAATGGGATTTAATGGGCAAAAAGATCAGGTAAATCATCCTGGAAAACGCTTGCGCGGTAGGTTTTATGCAAATTAAGAGACGAGAGCGACAAAAAGTGGACCAAATGGTCAAAATTTACATTCAATTCACATAATAATGGCATAAAACTCAGATTTATGACCATTAACAACCAAAATATATCTAAAACAAATAAAATAAGAGGGCAATAAATTATTGCCCTATGCAATCAATATATTACGACTGCAATAACCACATCACGATGGGTAATAAAGCTTACAAATTGTGGAGTTCCAGCACATCTCGCATATCAAAAAGACCCTTTTCTTTCGATTTCAGCCACAATGCTGAGCGTACTGCGCCATTGGCGAACGTCATGCGGCTTGACGCTTTGTGCGTAATCTCAACACGTTCGCCAATATCGGCGAACATCGCCGTGTGTTCGCCGACGATATCGCCCGCCCGGACGGTTGCGAAACCAATGGTGCCCGGCACGCGTTCTCCGGTATGCCCTTCACGGGAATAGACTGCGATGTCTTTTAAATCTTTATCCATTGCATAAGCAATCGCTTCGCCCATCGCCAGCGCCGTGCCTGATGGAGCATCAACTTTATGGCGGTGGTGCGCTTCAATAATCTCAATGTCGGTGTAGTCGCCCATCACCTTCGCCGCTTTTTCCAGCAGCTTCAGCATGACGTTAACGCCTACGCTAAAGTTCGCGGCAAAGACAATCGCAATGTCGGTGGCTGCATCCTGAATGGCCTGTTTACCCGCATCATCGAAGCCGGTGGTGCCAATCACCATCCCTTTACCGTGCTGGCGGCAAAACGCCAGGTGAGTCAGGGTGCCTTCGGGACGGGTAAAGTCGATGAACACGTCAAAGTCATCGTTCACCGCATCAAGGCTGCTCTGAACGGTAACACCTGTCTTGCCCGCGCCGGCCAGTTCACCCGCATCGGATCCCAGCAGGGATGAACCTTCACGCTCCAGCGCCGCGCCGAGTGCCACGCCATCCATTTGTATTGCCGCCTGAATCAGCTGGCGACCCATACGTCCACCCGCGCCCGCAATGGCGACACGGATCTGTGCATCATGCATAGTTATTCTCTTACGTTAAAATGATGTAAACCGTTTTCAGATTAACCAGCCTTCATAAAGGCTGCCAACTGAAAACACCAATAATTAGAATTTAACGTGAAACCGACTCAGATATCAGTAAAAGACATGATTTTGTCGTCACGATAAAGTCCGGGGCAAAAAAAAGGCCAGCACAGGAGGTGCTGGCCTTTCATCAGAAAAGAAATTATTCCACTTCGCGGGCGTCGATACGCAGCTCTTTCGGCACTTCGAAGACGATATTCTCTTCGCGTCCTTCCAGCGGAACCGCTTCGCCCCCGCCCAGCTCCTGCAGACGAGCAATCACGTTCTGCACCAGGATATCCGGCGCGGAAGCGCCTGCGGTAACGCCAACGCAGGCCGCATTTTTCACCCACGCTTCCTGGATGTCCGTCGCGTCGTCGATTAAAAACGCCGCTTTCCCCATACGCTGCGCCAGTTCGGCCAGACGGTTGGAGTTAGAGGAGTTTTTAGAGCCGACAACCAGCACCACGTCCGCCTGTTCAGCCAGCGCGCGCACCGCTTCCTGACGGTTAGTGGTGGCGTAGCAGATATCATCCTTACGTGGCCCGACGATTTTCGGGAAGCGTTGGCGCAGGGCGTCAATCACGTCTGAGGTGTCGTCTACGGAGAGCGTGGTCTGGGTCATAAACGACAGACGCGCTTCGTTTTTCACGTTCAGCGTCAGGACATCTTCCGGCGACTCCACCAGGTACATTCCCCCTTCCGGGTTGCTGTACTGGCCCATGGTGCCTTCAACTTCCGGGTGACCGGCGTGGCCAATCAGAATCGACTCTTCACCGCGACGGCTGGCGCGCGCCACTTCCATATGCACTTTTGTCACTAATGGACAGGTGGCATCGAATACGGTCAGATCGCGGCTTTTCGCTTCGTTACGGACCGCCTGAGAGACGCCGTGCGCAGAGAAGATCAGGATCGCACCGTCCGGCACTTCGCTGATCTGCTCGATGAAAATAGCACCGCGCTCGCGCAGGCTGTCGACCACGTAGCGGTTATGCACCACTTCGTGACGCACGTAAATCGGCGCGCCGTAAATCTCCAGCGCGTTTTCAACAATGCTGATAGCGCGGTCTACACCGGCGCAGAAGCCGCGCGGGTTAGCCAACAGGATCTGCATTTCAGGCCTCCAGTGCCGGATCGATCTCCAGCACTTCAACATCAAAATGAACGGTACGCCCGGCAAGCGGATGGTTGAAGTCAACGGTGATAGAGTCGCCGTTAATCTCGCGGATCACGCCAGGCATTTCGCTGCCGTCCATAGCGGTAAAGAGCATAATCGCCCCGATTTCCGGTTCGCCCGCGTCCATAAACTCGCGGCGCGAGAAATACTGAATCAGGTCCGGGCTTGGCACGCCAAACGCGGCATCCGGCTCCAGCGAGAACGCTTTTTTCTCACCCTCTTTCAGGCCCAGGAGCTGCTGCTCAAGACCTTCAGACAGGGAGGTATCGCCGAGACGAAACAGGGCAGGTTTGCCGTTATTGCGGGTGGATTCAGCCGTGGAGCCGTCATCTAGCTTCAGCGTGAAGTGAACGAGAACCGCGCTGTTGCTCTGTACGGATTTAGACATACACATTGCTCTTTAATGTTGTGCCGGGTGGCGCAGCGCATCACCCGGCATTGACAATTACGCCTGCTCTTTCGCTGCGGGTTTAGGCAAGAAGCCTTCCAGCACGATTAACGCCGCACCGATGCAGATGGCGGTATCGGCCAGGTTAAAGGTCGCGAAGTGCCAGTCGCCGACGTAGAAGTCGATCATATCGACCACAAAGCCGTGCCACAGGCGGTCAAACAGGTTGCCCAGCGCGCCGCCAATGATCAGCGCGTAGGCGATGTTATTCAGCTTTTGCGTGGCCTTCGAGCGGTACATCAGCACAGCCAGTACCACGCAGATACCGAGAGCGATACCCGCGAAGAACCAGCGCTGCCAGCCACCGCTGTCGGCAAGGAAGCTAAACGCCGCGCCGTAGTTGCGCGCATAGTGCAGGTTAAGCGACGGGAACAGCGAAACCGTCTCCCCCAGAGCGAAATTCTGGAGGATCAGGAACTTGCTGCCCAGATCGATAATCAGCACCACCACAACCAGCCACAGCCAGCGCAGTCCTGTTGAACAGAGAGTTTTACTCATCAGGCAAACTTACGTTTTTCGCCGTCACCGGCGACGTTGCTTACACAGCGTCCGCAGATGTCTGCGTGTTCCGCCACCTGGCCGATATCGGTAGTGTAATGCCAGCAGCGCGGGCACTTCTCACCTTCGGCTTTGCTCAGTGCGACTTTCAGGCCTTTGAGCAACTCGCTCTGCTGAGCATCAGCAGAAGCCTCGGCATAATCCGCAACTTTTGCTCCGGAGGTCAACAGGACAAATCGTAATTCATCGCCCAGCGCGGTCAGCTTCGCCGCCAGCTCCGGTTCGGCGTACAGGGTCACTGCCGCTTCCAGAGAGCCACCAACTTTCTTATCCGCACGCGCCTGCTCGATAACCTTGTTCACTTCGCCACGCACTTTCAGCAGCTCGTCCCAGAAGGCATCGTTCATTGCTTCGGTGCTGGAGAGATCGAACAGACCTTCATACCACTCGCCGGTGAAGACATACTTCTCACGGTCGCCCGGCAGATAACCCCAGATTTCATCCGCGGTGAAGGACATGATCGGCGCCATCCAGCGTACCAGCGCTTCTGCGATGTGGAACAGCGCGGACTGGCAGCTACGGCGCGCCACGCTGTCCGCCTTCGCGGTGTACTGGCGATCTTTGATGATGTCGAGGTAGAACGAGCCCATCTCGATGGAGCAGAAGCGCATCAGGCGCTGCACCACTTCGTGGAAGTCGTAAGACTCATAGGCTTTCAGGATATCTTCCTGCGCCGCTTTCGCGCAGCCTACCGCCCAGCGGTCCAGCACGACCATCTCTTCCGGTTTCACCATGTCTTTCACTGGATCGAACCCGTTCAGGTTCGCCAGCAGGAAGCGCGCGGTGTTACGGATACGACGATAGCTGTCGGCAGCACGCTTCAGGATCTCGTCAGACACCGCCATTTCGCCAGTGTAGTCGGTTGAGGCTACCCAGAGACGCAGGATGTCCGCGCCCAGCTTGTTCATCACGTCCTGCGGCGAAACGGTGTTGCCGATAGATTTAGACATCTTACGGCCCTGACCATCCACGGTGAAGCCGTGGGTCAGTACCTGACGGTAAGGCGCTTTACCTTTCATCGCGGTGGAGATCATCAGGGATGACATGAACCAGCCGCGGTGTTGGTCGGAACCTTCCAGATACATGTCGGCCGCGTGACCGGCAAACTCCGGACGCACGTCAACTACGGAGGCGTGAGTCGACCCGGAGTCGAACCACACGTCCAGGGTGTCTGGCACTTTCTCATAGTTGTCCGCGTCCGCGCCCAGGATGTCACGGGCGTCGAGATCCCACCACGCCTGAATGCCGTCAACTTCGACGCGCTTCGCCACTTCTTCCATCAGTTCCAGGGTGTTCGGGTGCAGCTCATGCGTCTCTTTATGCACGAACAGCGACATCGGCACGCCCCAGGTACGCTGACGAGAGATACACCAGTCAGGACGGTTAGCCACCATGGATTCGATACGCGCCTGGCCCCAGTCCGGGATCCACTGCACGCCTTTGATCTCTTTCAGAGACTGCTCGCGCAGGCCTTTTTGATCCATGCTGACGAACCACTGCGGGGTCGCACGGAAGATGATCGGCGTCTTGTGGCGCCAGCAGCACGGATAGCTGTGCTGCATTTTCTCAACGTGCAGCAGCGCACCGCTGGTGCGCAGCATGTCAACGATGATGTCGTTGGCTTTGAAGACGTTGATACCATCCAGCGCCGGGTAGGTGCCAGGCAGGTAAGAACCGTCCGGGCCTACCGGGTTGGCAATTTCCAGGCCGTATTTCAGGCTGATGTTGTAGTCGTCAGGACCGTGGCCACCGGCGGTATGTACCGCACCGGTACCCGCGTCCAGCGTGACGTGGTCGCCCAGGATCGCCGGAACGTCGAAGTCCAGGAACGGGTGTTTGAAGCGCATCAGCTCCAGCGCGTCGCCTTTTACGGTGCCCAGCACGGTGTAGTCGGTGATATTCGCGCGTTTCAGCACGCTTTCAACCAGATCTTTCGCCAGGATAACCGCGCGGCCATCAATCTGCACCAGCGCATATTCGAACTCGCCGGAGAGAGAGATTGCACGGTTGGCTGGCAGCGTCCACGGGGTAGTGGTCCAGATCACCAGAGAGATCGGGCCGCTAACGCCAGGCAGACCGAATTTACCTTTAATGGCATCCTGATCGACCGCTTCGAAGGCCACGTCGATAGAAGGTGAAGTTTTGTCGTAATATTCCACTTCCGCTTCTGCCAGCGCAGAACGGCAGTCCACGCACCAGTGCACAGGCTTGGCGCCTTTATGCAGGTGACCGTTACCGATGATTTTGCCCAGCGCACGGATGATGTTGGCTTCGGTTTTGAAGTCCATGGTCAGGTACGGGTGCGACCAGTCGCCCAGCACGCCCAGACGGATAAAGTCAGCGCGCTGGCCTTCAACCTGGGTGGCCGCGTATTCGCGGCACTTCGCGCGGAACTCTGCAGCGGTGAACTTCTCACCTGGCTTGCCAAACTCTTGCTCCACTTTCAGCTCGATCGGCAGACCGTGGCAGTCCCAGCCCGGCACGTAAGGCGAGTCAAATCCCGCGAGTCCTTTGGACTTCACGATAATATCTTTCAGAATCTTGTTTACAGAGTGACCAATATGAATGCTGCCATTCGCATATGGAGGGCCATCATGCAGAATGAAGGTTTTTTTGCCTTTTTTGGCTGCACGAATGATGCCGTACAGGTCATCATCGGTCCAACGCGCCAGCATTCCCGGTTCACGCTTGGCGAGATCGCCGCGCATCGGGAACCCTGTTTCCGGCAAATTCAGGGTTGATTTATAGTCACTCATCAGATTCTCGGTTCCGTATTTATCACGTAGGCAGTTAAGCCGGTTCTAAAGCCCAAAAAACTCGCGGGCCGTTAATTCATCTCGCGCGATTTGCGCCTTAAGTTCATCCAGCGAAGCAAATCGCTGCTCGTTGCGTATTTTTTTACGCAGTATTACATCTATATGGCGACCATAAAGGTCCATTACAACGTCCAGCAGGTGCACTTCTAGCTGTTGACGCACACCGGCAACGGTAGGACGCGTGCCAATGTTGGCAACGCCGTAAAACGACTTATCGCCCAGTCCTGCCACTTCCACCGCATAGACCCCTTTAACCGGGGAAACCTGACGACGCAGCGGTATATTCGCCGTCGGGAAACCAATCGTGCGGCCCAGCGCATCGCCATGAACCACGCGGCCAGAGATGGTGAACGGATGGCCCAGCAAATTTTCTGCCGTCTCCAGTTCATCATTAGCCAGCGCCTGCCGCACCGCCGTGCTGCTGACGCGCACGCCGCCTTCACAGAAGGTCATCGCGCTGGTGACGTCAAAACCGTACTCCAGACCAGCCTTCTGTAATAGCAAGAAATCGCCCTGACGACCAGCGCCAAAGCGGAAATCATCCCCCACGGCGAGAAACTGAACGCCAAGACGCTTAACCAGCAGGTCGCTGACAAAATTTTGTGCTGTCAGTGCGGCAAAGCGGCGATCGAAACGCACACACAATACGTAGTCCACGCCGGACTCCGCCAGGTAGCGCAACTTTTCGCGCAGGCGAGTGAGCCGAGCGGGAGATTTATCGCCCGCGAACAGCTCCAGCGGCTGTGGCTCGAAAATCATCACCACAACGGGCAGGCCACGGGCCTCCCCTTCTTTACGCAATCCCTGCAACAGCGCCTGATGACCACGATGCACGCCGTCGAAATTACCAATGGTCAGCACGCACCCGTGTGGCGCTCTGCTGAGATTATGTATGCCGCGTATCAGCTTCATGTCTGGCTCAAAACAGTGAAAATCGCCAAAGTATACCTTGTACAGCGGTTAAGGTTAACCGGCGATTGTTCGCGCAAAACAGAAAGCCGTAATGATTTCATCAGGCTGACCTTTCACAGCGAAAAAATCTGCCCGTGAACTGCGATTTTTACGCCGAAAGGCTGTATTCACGAAAGACAAGCTGGTAGAATCCTGCGCCATCACTACGTAACGTAGCGTCGCTAATTAACGGCGCTTATTTGCACAAATCCATTGACAAAAGAAGGCAAAGAGGGCATATTCCTCGGCCTTTGAATTGTCCACATAGAACATATTTGGGAGTTGGACTTGGCTAATATCAAATCAGCTAAGAAACGTGCCGTTCAGTCTGAAAAGGCTCGTAAGCACAACGCAAGCCGTCGCTCTATGATGCGTACTTTCATCAAGAAAGTATACGCAGCAATCGAAGCTGGCGACAAAGCTGCAGCGCAGAACGCATTTAACGAAATGCAACCAATCGTGGATCGTCAGGCTGCTAAAGGTCTGATCCACAAAAACAAAGCAGCGCGTCATAAAGCAAACCTGACCGCGCAGATCAACAAACTGGCTTAATCGCTACTTGTTGTTGCTTGTTTAAAGAACCCGCTTAACGCGGGTTTTTTTATGTCTTCAGAATGCCGGTGGCGTAAACAGCGCCGAGTAGTCACGGTTGCAGATTCGCTGCACCGCCGGGTGTTGAATCATCCTTTCGGCGAATATGGCGTGGTACTCCTCCATCACGTTATCTACTCTGCCAATCTCCGTAATCTTATCGTCTGAATAGAGATCGTGCGCGTAGAGCGTTGGCGCCACGAAGATCGCATTATGCGCTTCGCCAAAGGCTTTCATCAGCGCCGCATCGTCGAACTCACCGAGGATCTCCACGTTCAGCCCCTGCGAATTAAACCAGTTCAGCAGCTTGCGTCCGAGCATGGAACGCCTGCCCGGCACCAGCAGGCGACGCTCTTCCAGACAGGCCGGGAAAGGTTTCTCCGGCGGTGGATTGATGCACCAGAAGCTCACGCCACATTCGCCAATTTTCACCGAGAACAGCCCCTCCTGCTGCGTGGAGTCGATGGGGCAATCCGAGATAATCATGTCCAGCTTGTGCTGGCTCAGTTGCTCCAGCAGCATCTCGTGGGTGGATTCAAAGCAGCGCAGATGGATTTGTTCATCCTCTACCACAGCGGCATCCAGCACGCCGCTTACCAGCCGTTTGGATAGTGCATCCGCCACCCCCACATCAAAGAGCAGGTTCGACTCTTTGCGGTAGTTGACGATATCCAGCATCTCCTGGCTGAGGGTGAACATTTTGTCCGCATAGCGGAAAACCAGTTCACCCAGTTCGCTGGGCTCAATTCCACGGCCCTTGCGCTTGAAGAGCTTACCCTGCAGCCGTTCTTCAAGGGCTTTGATTTGCCCGGTGATGGTTTGCGGCGTCAGGTAAAGCGCCTCTGCAGCCCCCACGACCGAGCCCTGTTTGTAAACGTGCCAGAAGTAGTAAAGATGGTTGTAATTCAAATGAGGCATCGCGTCTTCGCTCCCTGAGTGTGTATCGGGAGAAGAGTGACCTTCTCCCGGTGTTCCGTTATGCCTGGACGGCCTGTCCGGACAACTTCACCTTCAACAAAGTATACCCAATCACTGCCGCCAGTAATGACCCGATGAGAATGCCGAGCTTCGCCCAGACGATGAGCTCTGGCGCGTTTGCACCAAACGCCAGCGTCGAGATAAAGATCGACATGGTGAATCCAATACCGCACAGTATGCCGACGGCCATGATCTGACTAAAGGTTGTACCGTTCGGCAACGATGCCAGCTTCATCTTCAACGCCAGCCAGCAGAAGAGGCTGATCCCCAGCGGCTTACCGATAAACAGCCCGGCAATAATGCCCAGCGGCAGGACAGACGTCAGCCCGTCCAGCGTGACCCCCTGCAGGGAAACGCCCGCGTTGGCAAACGCAAACAGCGGCAGGATCATAAAGGCGACCCACGGGTGCAGCACGTGTTCCAGCTGTTTAGCGGGTGACTTACCGTCCTGCGGCTTAAGCGGCACGAAGAAGCCCACAATCACGCCGGCCAGCGTGGCGTGCACGCCGGATTTCAGCACCGCTGTCCACAGCACCATCCCCACCAGGATATAGATACCGATGCGGCGAACGTTGAAGATGTTCAGCACCGCCAACACCGCAATCGCCCCTGCGGCCACGCTCAGGGACAGGATCGACAGATCGCTGGTGTAGAACAGCGCGATAATCACAATGGCGCCCAGGTCATCAATGATCGCCAGCGCCATCAGGAAGATTTTCAGCGCAACCGGCACGCGGCTGCCGAGCAGAGCTAAGACACCGAGCGCAAAGGCGATATCCGTTGCGGCCGGGATCGCCCAGCCGTCACGCGCGACAGGATCCTGCCAGGTAAATGCGAGGAAGAGCAGCGCTGGAACGACCATCCCCCCGAGCGCGGCAATAACCGGGAACGCCGCGCGCTGGCGGCTGGCTAGCGAACCTAGCACCAGCTCGCGCTTAACCTCAAGACCAACGAGCAGGAAGAACACCGCCATTAGCGCATCGTTGATCCACAGCAGCATGTTCTTGTTAATTTCCAGCGCTCCGACCTTCAGCTCGACGGGCGTTTCCAGAAATGCGTGATAGAGATCGCGGGTCATGCCCAGGTTAGCCAGCACCATCGCGGCGGCCGCGGCAATAATCAGGATCACACCACCGGACGCCTCACTGCTAAAGAAACGGTGTAGTAATTTCATTTATGTTCTCTCTTTTACAACGATACCTCGATAAAACCATAATACCAAGCCAAATAGCTCGGCAAAAACAGATTAATATTGGGTATAGACTCAGTTTTACCGATCTATAACTGCAAAAAAAAGCCCGGAATCGCTTCCGGGCTTTTTGAAGTTAGACACCAGCTAACGAATTAGCGGGTCAAATCATCGAAGAATTTTTTGACGCCATCAAAGAAGCTTTTGGAGCGCGGGCTGTTTTTCTCACCCGTTGGGCCGCCAAAGCTCTCCTGAAGCTCTTTCAACAGCTGTTTCTGCTTGTCGTTCAGGCCAACCGGCGTTTCCACGACGACGCGGCACAGCAGATCGCCCTGCGCACCACCGCGAACGGATTTCACGCCTTTGCCGCGCATGCGGAACAGCTTGCCGGTCTGGGTTTCACCAGGGATTTTCAGATTGACGCGACCGTCCAGCGTCGGCACTTCGATTTCACCGCCGAGAGCCGCCATCGCGAAGTTGATCGGCACTTCACAATACAGGTTATTGCCTTCACGCTCGAAGATGGCGTGCTGCTTCACCTGAACCTGAACGTACAGATCGCCTGCCGGCGCGCCGTGCTCGCCTGCTTCGCCCTCACCCGCCAGACGGATGCGGTCGCCCGTATCAACGCCAGCCGGGATCTTAACGGACAGGGTTTTGGTTTTCTCAACGCGACCGTGGCCGTGACACTTGGTGCACGGATCTTTAATCAGCGTACCGCGACCGTGACAGTGCGGACAGGCCTGCTGTACCGCGAAGAAGCCCTGGCGCATCTGTACCTGGCCGGAGCCATGACAGGTTGGACAGGTCTGTGGCTGGGTACCCGCTTTCGCGCCGCTGCCGTGGCAAACGTCACACTCTTCCAGCGTCGGGATACGGATCTCTTTCGTGACGCCACGAACGGCCTCTTCAAGAGTGAGATCCATGTTGTAGCGCAGGTCTGCGCCGCGCGCTGCGCGCTGACGACCACGACCGCCGCCAAAGATATCGCCGAACACGTCGCCAAAGATGTCGCTGAAATCCGCACCGCCGCCAAAGCCGCCGCCACCGAATCCACCGCCGCCCATGCCGCCCTGTTCAAAGGCCGCGTGGCCGTACTGGTCATAGGCCGCACGTTTTTGTGCATCGGTCAGGACTTCGTAGGCTTCTTTGATCTCTTTAAATTTTGCTTCAGCCTCTTTGTCACCCTGGTTACGGTCCGGGTGGAATTTCATGGCCAGGCGCTTATACGCCTTTTTGATTTCACGCTCTTCCGCAGTTTTCGGAACGCCTAAAATCTCGTAATAGTCTTGCTTTGCCATTGGTTTTTTTAAGCCCCTTAACATGCGAGCACGGGCGTGGAGAGTTCTCCTACGCCCGTGCCGATTAATTACCCTGCATCAGGGCGATTATTTTTTGTCTTTAACTTCTTCGAACTCAGCGTCGACAACGTCGTCGTCTTTCGCGTTGTTCGCAGAAGCGTCAGCGCCTGCCTGCTGCTGTGCGTGCTGCTGCTGAGCGATTTCCATCAGCTTCTGGGAAGCCTGTGCCAGCTCCTGCATCTTCGCTTCGATATCCGCTTTGTCTTCGCCTTTCAGAGACGTTTCCAGCGCGGTCAGTGCAGCTTCGATAGCAGTTTTGTCTTCCGCTGGCAGTTTATCGCCCGCTTCTTCAACCTGCTTACGGGTGCTGTGCAGCAGATGGTCACCCTGGTTACGGGTCTGAACCAGCTCTTCGAACTTACGGTCGGATTCCGCGTTAGCTTCGGCATCGCGAACCATTTTTTCGATTTCCGCTTCATTCAGGCCAGAAGATGCCTTGATGGTGATCTTCTGCTCTTTACCGCTGTTTTTGTCTTTCGCAGACACGTGCAGGATACCGTCAGCATCGATGTCGAAGGTAACTTCGATTTGCGGCATGCCGCGCGGTGCCGGGTTGATGCCGTCCAGGTTAAACTGACCCAGAGACTTGTTATCAGACGCACGCTTACGCTCACCCTGCAGCACATGGATGGTTACCGCAGACTGGTTGTCTTCAGCGGTAGAGAACACCTGGCTGTGCTTGGTTGGGATGGTGGTGTTTTTGTTGATGAGCGCAGTCATCACACCGCCCATGGTTTCGATACCCAGAGACAGCGGGGTAACGTCCAGCAGCAGTACGTCTTTCACTTCACCGGTCAATACACCACCCTGAACCGCCGCACCGATAGCTACCGCTTCGTCCGGGTTCACGTCTTTACGTGGCTCTTTACCAAAGAATTCAGCCACTTTCTTCTGAACCATTGGCATACGGGTCTGACCACCCACCAGGATAACGTCCTGGATGTCAGATACGGACAGGCCAGCATCCTGCAGTGCAACTTTCAGCGGCTCGATAGAACGGTTCACCAGGTCTTCTACCAGGCTTTCCAGTTTCGCACGGGTCACTTTGATGTTCATGTGTTTAGGACCGGTCGCGTCTGCGGTGATGTACGGCAGGTTCACGTCGGTCTGCTGAGCAGAAGACAGTTCGATCTTCGCTTTCTCAGCGGCTTCTTTCAGGCGCTGCATCGCCAGCGGGTCGTTACGCAGGTCAATGCCCTGATCTTTCTTGAACTCGTCAACGAGGTAGTTGATCAGACGGGTATCGAAGTCTTCACCACCCAGGTGGGTATCACCGTTGGTTGCCAGAACTTCGAAGGTTTTTTCGCCGTCAACTTCGTCGATTTCGATAATAGAGATATCGAAGGTACCACCACCCAGGTCGTAAACCGCGATAGTACGGTTGCCGACTTCTTTATCCAGACCGTAAGCCAGTGCAGCCGCGGTTGGTTCGTTGATGATACGTTTTACTTCCAGACCTGCGATACGGCCAGCATCTTTGGTTGCCTGACGCTGAGCATCGTTGAAGTAAGCAGGAACGGTGATAACAGCTTCAGTTACCGGCTCACCCAGGTAATCTTCAGCGGTTTTCTTCATTTTTTTCAGCACTTCAGCAGAGATCTGCGGTGGTGCCGTTTTGGTGCCTTTCACATCAAGCCACGCATCGCCGTTATCTGCTGCGATGATTTTGTAAGGCATGATAGAAACGTCACGCTGAACTTCTTCGTCCTGGAAGCGGCGGCCAATCAGGCGTTTGATCGCAAACAGGGTGTTTTGCGGGTTTGTCACTGCCTGACGTTTAGCCGGCTGACCAACCAGAGTTTCACCATCCTGGGTATAAGCAATGATAGAAGGCGTGGTGCGATCGCCCTCGGCGTTCTCCAGCACGCGTGCAGTAGTGCCGTCCATAATCGCTACACAAGAGTTGGTAGTACCCAGGTCGATACCAATAATTTTACCCATCTAAACGTCTCCACTAAAAATTCAGTCAACATGTGGTTGTGTACCTGTAATAAGGGCAGAACGTGCTTTTTCAACTGCCCAGATTTGATTTTTTTTCAGGTCCACACACTGCGGTTGACTACAAGATGGGGTCGCGACGGCATCCATCAAGGGGCAAGCATAAAAAAAATTTTAATTTCACCCTGATGAGATCATAGACGGCGTCGATGCCGCCCATTATGATGCCGCGCCCCGTCAGGGAGTATTGACGCGGGTTTAACCATTTCACCATTTTAATGATGATTTTTTTTGAGGACTTATGGGCAACACTAAGTTGGCTAATCCGGCTCCGCTGGGCCTGATGGGGTTTGGCATGACCACCATTCTGCTGAACCTGCACAACATCGGGATGTTCCCGATGGACGGCGTAATCCTGGCGATGGGCATTTTTTACGGCGGTATCGCGCAAATCTTCGCGGGCCTGCTGGAATATAAGAAAGGCAACACCTTCGGCTTAACCGCCTTCACCTCTTACGGCTCGTTCTGGCTGACCCTGGTCGCCATCCTGCTGATGCCTAAAATGGGCCTGGCAGACGCGGCAAACGCCCACTTTCTGGGCGTCTATCTGGGCCTGTGGGGCGTCTTTACCCTGTTCATGTTCTTCGGCACCCTGAAAGGCAACCGCGCGCTGCAGTTCGTCTTCCTGAGCCTGACCGTATTGTTCGCTCTGCTGGCAATTGGCCACCTGGCGGATAACGAAGGCATCGTTCACGTAGCAGGCTGGATTGGCCTGGTGTGCGGCGCAAGCGCTATCTACCTGGCAATGGGTGAAGTGCTGAACGAACAGTTTGACCGCACCATTTTACCTATTGGTGAAAAACACTGATCCCTCTGTCGTGCCCGCCTCGCGGGCACGATATTCCCCCGCCTGACGAAGCCAAACGCCTAATCCCAGCCCCATCAGCGAGAGCGCGAGTACATACCAGGCAGGCGCCATCGGCGACACCCCCATCATCACCGTGACCACTATCGGCGTCAGCCCGCCGAAAATGGCATACGCGACGTTATAAGAGAACGATATCCCGGTGAAGCGAACCTCCGGCGGGAAGGCGCGCACCATGACGTAAGGCACAGCCCCCACGACGCCCACGCACAGTCCGACCACGCCGTACAGCAGGAACAGCTGTTCAGGATGACTGCCCGCAAGATGGTAAAACGCCCAGCTCGACGCGGCCAGCAGCAGGCTGCCGACAAAAAAGGTCAGGCTGGCACCGAAACGATCCGCCGCTAGTCCGGCGGCCAGACAGCCAAAGCAGAGCATAATTGTCGCAATACTGTTTGCCTGTAAGGTCACGGCAGGGGCGAAACCGTACTGTTTCTGCAGCCACACCGGCGACATCAAAATCACCACCACGATGCCCGCCGACAGCAGCCAGGTGAGCAGCATCGACACCACCACCGCTTTTTTATGACGCACCACAACGGCTTTGACCGGCAACTCCTGCGCCAGCGCTTTACGCTGCTGCATTTCGAGGAAAATCGGCGTCTCCTGCAGCCAGCGGCGCAGGTACATTGCCACCAGGCCAAACGCCCCGCCCAGCAGGAACGGAATACGCCAGCCCCAGTCGTGCACGGCCTGCTGCGTCATGCTGGTGTTGACTATCGTCGCCACCACCGACCCCAACAGGATCCCGACGGTCAGCCCCGCCGTTAACGTTCCGCAGGCGATCCCGATGCGGCGTGCAGGAACGTGCTCCGCCACAAACACCCAGGCCCCCGGCACTTCCCCGCCGATGGCAGCGCCCTGAAGAATGCGCATCAGCAGCAGCAATAGCGGGGCGAGAATGCCCATGGAGGCATAGGTGGGCAGCAGGCCGATGACCAGCGTCGGCAACGCCATCAGCAGGATGCTCAGGGTAAACATCTTCTTACGCCCGACAAGATCGCCAAAGTGAGCCATGACGATGCCGCCCAGCGGACGTGCCAGATACCCGGCAGCAAAGATGCCGAAGGTTTGCACCTGACGCAGCCATTCCGGAATATCCGCCGGGAAGAAGAGCGCCCCCACCACGGCGGCGAAGAAGACAAAGATGATGAAGTCGTAAAACTCCAGTGCGCCACCTAAGGCGGCGAGCGTAAGCGTTTTGTAGTCCTGTCGATTCAGAGGTCGGGTGTTATGTGACATAGCGAACCATTGTGCATGTGTTGTGGATTATTTTTTACAGCAATCGTAAAGAAAAAATTACTATATCGTAAATCCATTTACACGCTACTGCGGCTGGCGCTAATGTCACATTTTAGTAAATTTCAGGAGATTGTCTCGCGGCGTGCGCTTTTAGGACGAAATGCTGCTACCACTTTATCGTCAGTTTCCACGTACGGCCCGTCAAGCAACTGTATACAATACGGTACACTTGCAAATATGCCGTGCACGATGACGCGACCGTCCTCGGCTTTTAATCCTTCAAGCGTCTCTTTGATCGACTTTGGCTGCCCCGGCAGGTTCAGTATCAGCGCCTGTTTGCGGATCACCCCCACCTGGCGAGAAAGGATTGCCGTCGGGACAAAGTGTAGACTGATCTGGCGCATCTGTTCGCCGAAGCCCGGCATTTCACGGTCGGCGATAGCCAGCGTCGCGTCCGGCGTCACATCACGACGCGCGGGGCCGGTTCCACCCGTGGTGAGCACAAGGTGACAGCTCATCTCATCCACCAGCTCGCACAGGGTCTGCTCAATGATCGGCTGTTCGTCAGGGATAAGGCGAGTCTGGATCTCAAACGGGGTGGTCAGCGCGCTTGCCAGCCACTCTTCCAGAGCGGGGATGCCTTTATCCTGGTAAACGCCGCTGGAGGCGCGGTCAGAAATCGACACTAAGCCGATGCGTAAGGTATTCATATCCATTCCATTCAAAAAGTACTGATTAAAGGGAATGATACACGCAGAGGGAAAATTCAGACAGAGGACAGAAGAAGACGCGTGACCGGGAGCCCGGTCACGCAGAATGATTACAGCAGGTCGCCGATCATTTTTTCCAGTTTTTCCTGGTCGATAGCAAACTTACGGATACCGTCCGCCAGTTTGTCTACAGCCATTGGATCCTGGTTGTGCTGCCACAGGAACTCGGATTCGGTGATGCGCTCCGGGCGCGCCTTCACTTCGCCGGTGTAAGACAGCTTACGCTCGATAGCACCTTCGCTTTCTGCCAGCTCTTTCAGCAGCGCAGGGGCGATGGTCAGACGATCACAGCCAGCCAGCTCAATGATTTCGCCCACGTTACGGAAGCTTGCACCCATAACCACGGTCTCATAGCCATGCTGTTTGTAGTATTCGTAGATTTCAGTCACGGAAATCACGCCTGGATCTTCAGACGCCGCGTACTCTTTCTTGTCGGTGTTGGCTTTGTACCAGTCCAGAATACGGCCCACGAACGGAGAAATCAGGTACACGCCTGCTTCCGCACATGCACGCGCCTGCGCGAAGGAGAACAGCAGGGTCAGGTTACAGTTGATGCCTTCTTTTTCCAGCTGCTCGGCAGCGCGAATGCCCTGCCAGGTCGACGCCAGTTTGATCAGGATACGGTCGTTGCTGATGCCCGCGTCGTTGTACAGTTTGATCAGGCGTTTTGCTTTCGCGATTGACGCTTCGGTGTCGTAGGAGAGACGTGCATCCACTTCGGTAGAGATACGGCCCGGAACCAGCTTCAGGATTTCCAGACCGATGTTCACTGCCAGTTTATCGGTAGCATCCACAACCTGCTGCGCACGGTCATTGCTCTGTGCTTTCGCCCAGGTCACAGCCTCGTCGATCAGTTTGCGATACTCAGGGATCTGTGCGGCGTTAAGGATCAGAGAAGGGTTAGTTGTGGCATCCTGCGGCTGGTACAGCTTCATTGCCGCGATATCTCCGGTGTCAGCTACGACAGTGGTGAACTGACGAAGGGAGGTCAATTTATCCGTCATGATAGTGTTTCTCTTTTAACGTGCCCTGGATAATTCACGCTACCGACAGCATGCCTGCAGCGGAAAAATGACAGGTTTACTTGTTAGGGGGATGTAACCGGTCTGCCCTGATGATAACACGACGGAGGGGTAGCGCAACCGCAGACAGTGCGCTTAGGCAGAGTATGATAAACTCAAAATATTAACAGGCTGCTAAGCAACAGCATGCCCAATCAGTGGTAGCGCTTACATATTCACGTTGGCATCAACAAGAGGGACGTTAATGCCTGATTTCCTTTTCTTTATTAACGAAGTCCTCTGGGGTTCGATAATGATCTACCTGCTTCTGGGAGCAGGTATCTGGTTTACGCTACGCAGTGGGTTTATCCAGTTTCGCTATATTCGCAAGTTTGGCAGAAGTCTGAAAAACAGCGTCACGCCCCAGCCGGGCGGATTAACGTCGTTTCAGGCGCTGTGTACCAGCCTGGCTGCCCGCCTCGGTAGCGGAAACCTGGCGGGCGTTGCGCTGGCCATCAGCGCCGGTGGGCCAGGCGCGGTGTTCTGGATGTGGGTCACGGCGCTTCTCGGAATGGCTACCTCTTTTGCCGAAAGTTCGCTGGCGCAACTCTACAAAGAGAAAGACAGAAACGGGCAGTTTCGCGGCGGTCCGGCCTGGTATATGGCGCGTGGCTTAGGAATGCGCTGGATGGGCGTTCTGTTCTCGCTTTTTTTACTGCTCGCGTACGGTCTTATTTTTAATACCGTGCAGTCAAACTCCGTCGCCCATGCCCTGCGCTACACCTTCTCCTGCCCGGAGTGGATCACCGGCATCGGTTTAGCCCTCTTTGTTTTGCTCACCATTTCTGCCGGCCTGAAAGGCGTTGCCCGCCTGATGCAGTGGCTGGTTCCCATCATGGCGCTGCTCTGGGTTGCCGCGAGCCTGGTCGTCGCTGGGCTGCATGCCGACCAGGTTCCGGGCGTGATTGCGACCATCTTTAAAAGCGCCTTTGGCTGGCGTGAGGTGGCATCAGGCGCGCTGGGTTACACCCTGAGCCAGGCGCTGATGGCAGGTTTTCAGCGAGGCATGTTCTCCAATGAAGCCGGGATGGGCTCCACTCCCAATGCCGCCGCGGCCGCCTCTTCCTGGCCGCCGCACCCGGCAGCGCAGGGTATCGTGCAGATGATAGGCGTGTTTATGGATACCGTTATTATCTGTTCCGCCAGCGCCATGATCCTCCTGCTGGCCGGTCCTGTGGCGCATGACTCGGATATCGACGGAATACAGCTTCTCCAGCAGGCGCTGGTGAACCTGACCGGCGGCTGGGGTTCGGGATTTGTCTCGCTCATTCTGATGCTGTTCGCCTTCAGTTCGATTGTGGTGAATTACCTGTACGCCGAAAATAACCTTATCTTCCTGAAATACGACTCTCGTCCGGCCATCCTCCTGCTTCGCCTGGGCGTAGTACTGATGGTGATCGCGGGCTCCCTTCTGAATATGCCGCTGGTCTGGCAGTTGGCGGATGTCATTATGGCGCTAATGGCAATCACTAACCTGACGGCGATCCTGCTGCTCTCGCCCGTTGTGAACCTTATTGCCAGGGATTATCTTCGCCAGCGCAAGCTGGGCGTTCCCCCGGTATTTGATGCCGCACGCTATCCCGAAATTCAGTCACAGCTTGCCCCCGGCACCTGGGATGATTTGCCCCGGCGATAACAGCTATCGATCAATTCAGGGCGATTTTTTGTTAAAGTCGTTCTAAATTTCCTGCAAGGACTGGATATGCTGATTCTGATTTCACCTGCAAAAACGCTCGACTACCAGAGCCCGCTCGCCACCGAGCGTTATACCCAGCCAGAACTGCTGGACTATTCGCAACAGCTGATCCGCGAAGCGCGCAAGCTCTCTGCGCCGCAAATCGCCTCGCTGATGAGCATCAGCGACAAGCTGGCAGACCTGAACGCGACCCGGTTCCACGAGTGGCACCCGGATTTCACCCCCGCCAACGCGCGCCAGGCGATCCTGGCGTTTAAGGGTGATGTTTACACCGGCCTGCAGGCGGAAGATTTTAGTGAAGCCGACTTTGATTTTGCCCAGCAGCATCTGCGCATGCTGTCGGGCCTGTATGGCGTACTGCGCCCGCTGGATCTGATGCAGCCATATCGTCTGGAGATGGGGATTCGCCTGGAAAACGCCAAAGGCAAAGACCTTTACCATTTCTGGGGCGACATCATCACCGACAAGCTGAACGCGGCGCTGCATGCTCAGGGTGATAACGTGGTGGTTAACCTGGCATCCGATGAGTACTACAAGTCGGTGAAGCCGAAAAAGCTGAACGCGGAGATCGTTAAGCCGGTCTTCCTTGATGAGAAGAACGGCAAGTTCAAGGTCATCAGCTTCTATGCGAAAAAAGCGCGTGGCCTGATGAGCCGCTACATCATTCAGAACCGCCTGACGAAGCCGGAGCAGTTAATGGGATTCAACACCGACGGCTATTTCTTTGACGAGGCGTCGTCAGGGAAAGGTGAGCTGGTATTTAAGCGCCACGAGCAGTAAAACTAAACCCCGCCATCTGGCGGGGTTTTGCGTTAATGGTGCTTCCAGTCCGGGCCCGGACGGTGGTCGTCGTGATGATGGTCGTGTCGGTCATCACGATCGCGATGCTCGTCATGCGGACGCCAGTGGTTATCGCGCCAGTCATAATGCGCCTTCCACCAGTCGTGGTCGCGCCAGCGGCCGCCATCCCAGTAATGCCCGCTATTGTCCCGATCGCCAATCTGCAGTTTTACCGCAGGTACGAGAGTAATTTCAGATGCCTGTACCGCCATGGGGGCGACCAGCACCAGAGAAAGCGCAATGAGTGCAGGTTTTAGTGTAGACACAGGTGACTCCTTATTCTTCTTGCCCAACGTGGGCCGATGTAAGGAGAGTACGCGAGGGGAACGGTGGATGTTATTCTCTGCAATCCTAAACGCTAAGTGACCGCATTTATTGGGAATTTCTGCTTTTTTCCTGCAATTTTTCTCCTTAATTTCTTCATAAAAAAGCCGGGTGGCGCTGCGCTTACCCGGCCTACGGTCATCTCGTCGTTGTAGGCCCGGTAAGGCGTAGCGCCACCGGGCAACAAAATCACGCGCGCGTCATCATCAGATTCCGCAGTGCCGCAAAATCCGCCGGCAGCTCATGAGACAGCAGCGGCAGGTCGGCGCGCTCGGCCAGCTCTTTTGGCAGCGGCAGCGTTTCGCCCAGAATATCTTCCACGCTCTCTTTGAACTTCGCCGGATGCGCGGTGCCCAGGAACAGGCCATATTCACCCGGGTTAAGCTGGTCGCGCAGCGCGCGGTAAGCAATTGCCGCGTGCGGCTCAGAGGTGTAGCCCACCGCTTTCAGCTCGCGCATGGTGGCTTTGGTGGTTTCGTCCGTCACCGCAGCGTAGCCCAGGTCACCCAGACGCCACACCTTGCGGCGGAACAGTTCTTCCACGCGCGGCCAGTTGTTCGGCTGCGACACGTCCATGGCATTGGAGAGCGTCGCCTGCGTGGCGTTAGGCGCCCATTTGCCGTCTTTCAGGAAGCGCGGCACGGTATCGTTGGCGTTGGTGGCAGCGATAAAGCGTTTCACCGGCAGACCGAGAGATTTCGCCAGCAGCCCCGCCGTCAGGTCGCCGAAGTTGCCGCTTGGTACGGAAACTACCAGCTGATTGCGCGCTTCCTGCGGCAGCTGAGCCACCGCTTCGAAGTAGTAGCAGATCTGCGCCAGCAGGCGGCTGATGTTGATGGAGTTCGCCGAGTTCAGCCCCAGCGCGGCCTTCAGCTCTTCATCATCGAACGCTTGCTTGACCAGCGCCTGGCAGGCATCGAAATCGCCGTCGATCGCCACGGTTTCAATGTTGCCGCCGAGGGTGCAGAACAGTTTTTCCTGCAACGGGCTGATCTTGCCTTTCGGATAGAGGATCACCACGCGGACGTTTTTCAGGCCGTAGAACGCGTGTGCCACCGCCGCACCGGTATCACCGGAGGTGGCGGTCAGGATGGTCACCGGCTTATCGCCGCTGATGTGGGTCAGCATCTGCGCCATAAAGCGGCCGCCGAAGTCTTTAAACGCCAGGGTCGGGCCGTGGAACAGCTCCAGACAACCGACGTCAGGCTCAACCTGCTTAACCGGAGCCGGGAAAGCAAACGCCGCACGCACGCGCTCTTCCAGCAGCTCCTGCGGGATTTCATCGCCAATAAACGCAGACAGAATTTTGGTGCTGCGGGTGACAAAGTCCAGCTTCAGCAGCTCATCGATTTCGGTCAGCTGAAATTCCGGCAGGTCGTGCGGGAAAAACAGCCCCTGATTTTTGCCCAGCCCCTGAGTCACCGCCTGCGCGAAGCTGACCTGCTCGTTATGATCTTTAAGGTTGTAGAGTTTCATTCGTTATCCCAGTACTCGTGCGCCAGCCGTGTCCAGACGGCAAATATGAACAAAGCCTTCCTGATTTTGCAGGTAGTGTTTAGAGAGCCAGTCCGCCACGCGCTGCGCGGTGTCTGGCTTATCGCACAGGGCGAACAGCGTCGGGCCGGAGCCGGAGATGCCGCACGCCTGCGCGCCGATATCCATTGAAGCCTGTCGCGCCTCGTTAAAGCCGGGCAGCAGCTTCGTACGGTACGGCTCGGCAATGACGTCTTTCATCAGCTTCGCCGCCAGCTGCGGCTGACGGGTGTAGCAGGCGTGGATAAAGCCCGCCAGATGACGCCCGTGGGCGATACAGTCCTGGCGACGATACTGCGCAGGCAGGATCGCACGCGCTTCCGCGGTTGACACCTTGATGCCCGGATACGCCAGCACCCACAGCCATTCATCAAACCCTGGCACCTGCTGGCTGATGATGCCATTTTCTTCAATCATCAGCTGCATGCCGCCGAGGAAGCACGGCGCCACGTTATCGTAATGAATACTGCCGGAGATGCGCCCTTCCAGCTCGCCCATCAGCGCCAGCAGACGGCTATTGTTCAGCGGCTTGCCGCAATGCTCGTTCATCGCAACCAGGGCGGCGACTACCGAGCAGGCGCTGGAGCCCAGTCCCGAGCCAATCGGCATGCTTTTTTCCAGCGTCATGGCGACCGGCACGTTTTTGCCGATCTCCTGACAGAAGCGCTCCCAGCACTGATAAACGATATTCTCGCGTGGTTCAGGCGGCAGCTTACTGGCGAAACGGCCGACGTTATTCAGGCTGAAGCTTTCTGCCGCCTCAACCGTTACCGTATCGCCCAGAAGCGAACCATCCACCGGCGTCACCGCCGCACCAAGCACGTCAAATCCGACGCTCATATTGGCGCTGGAAGCCGGGGCATATACTTTAACCATCTTAAACTCCTAACTTCCATGACAGGGTACGCAGCAGGTCGGCAAACACGCCCGCCGCCGTCACATCATTCCCTGCGCCATAGCCGCGAAGCACCAGCGGCAATGGCTGATAATAGTGGCTGTAAAACGCGAGGGCGTTTTCGCCGTTTTTGACTTTATAAAGCGGGTCGTTACCATCCACTTCGGCAATCTTCACCCGGCATACGCCGTCCTCTTCAATGTTGCCAACATAGCGCAATACCTTACCTTCATCACGGGCTTTCGCAACGCGTGCGGCAAAGGCATCGTCAAGCTGAGGTAAATTCGCCATAAAGGTGCTTACATCGCCGCTGGTGTCAAACTCGGCTGGCAGCACCGGCTCAATCACGATATCCGAAAGCTCCAGCTCGCGGCCCGTTTCGCGCACCAGGATCAGCAGCTTGCGCGCCACGTCCATCCCGGAGAGATCGTCGCGCGGATCTGGCTCGGTGTAGCCCAGCTCGCGCGCGGCACGGGTGGCTTCCGACAGGCTCATCCCTTCATCCAGCTTGCCGAAAATAAACGACAGGGAGCCGGAGAGGATGCCGGAGAAACGCTGCAATTCGTCGCCCGCGTTCAGCAGGTTTTGCAGGTTCTCGATGACCGGCAGGCCGGCGCCTACATTGGTGTCGTACAGGAACTTGCGGCGCGACTTGCTCGCCGCCAGGCGCAGCTGGTGATAGTAATCCATCGACGAGGTGTTGGCCTTTTTGTTCGGCGTCACCACGTGGAAGCCTTCGCGCAGGAAGTCGGCGTACTGGTCGGCCACCGCCTGGTTCGAGGTACAGTCAACGATAACCGGGTTAAGCAGGTGATACTCTTTCACCAGACGGATCAGGCGCCCCAGGTTGAACGGCTCTTTCGCCTCTTCCAGCTCCGCCTGCCAGTTCTCCAGGTTCAGACCGTGAACGTTAGTAAGCAGCGCTTTCGAGTTCGCAATTCCGCAGACGCGCAGATCGATGTGCTTTTTCTTAAGCCACTCCTGCTGGCGCTTCACCTGCTCCAGCAGCGCACCGCCGACGCCGCCCACGCCAATCAGGAATAGCTCGATAACCTGATCGGTGTTGAACAGCATCTGATGAACCACGCGCACGCCGGTAGTGGCGTCATCGTTATCCACCACCACGGAGATTGAACGCTCGGACGAGCCCTGGGCAATTGCCACGATGTTGATATTGGCCCGCGCCAGCGCGGCAAAGAATTTGGCGGAGATACCGCGCAGCGTGCGCATACCGTCGCCAACCACGGAAATCACCGCCAGGCGCTCCTGAATAGAGAGCGGCTCCAGCAGTTCCTCTTTCAACTCCAGATAGAACTCTTCTTCCAGCGCGCGGCGGGCGCGCAGACAGTCGACCTGAGGCACGCAGAAGCTGATGCTGTATTCGGAAGAGGACTGGGTGATCAGCACCACCGAGATACCGTTGCGTGACATGGCCGCAAAAACGCGCGCCGCCATGCCGACCATCCCCTTCATCCCCGGACCGGAGACGCTGAACATTGCCATATTATTCAGGTTGGAAATGCCTTTCACCGGCAGACCATCTTCATCGCTGCTGGCACCAATCAACGTGCCTGGCGCCTGTGGGTTACCGGTGTTTTTAATCAGGCATGGGATCTGGAACTGGGCAATCGGGGAGATGGTACGCGGGTGAAGCACTTTGGCGCCGAAGTAGGAAAGCTCCATCGCTTCCTGGTAGGACATCGACTTCAGCAGCCTGGCGTCCGGCACCTGGCGCGGATCGCAGGTATAGACGCCGTCGACGTCAGTCCAGATCTCACAGCAGTCAGCGCGTAAACAGGCGGCCAGCACGGCGGCAGAGTAGTCGGAGCCGTTACGGCCCAGCACAACCAGCTCGCCCTTCTCATTCCCGGCGGTAAAGCCCGCCATCAGGATCATATGGTCAGAGGGGATTTTGCTCGCGGCAATACGGCGGGTTGATTCGGCAATATCAACGGTAGATTCGAGGTAGTGGCCCGCTGCCAGCAATTTCTCAACCGGATTGATCACGGTAACGTTGTGGCCGCGCGCTTCCAGCACGCCCGCCATGATGGCGATGGAAAGTTTTTCGCCCCGGCAGATCAGCGCCGCGTTGACGCTGTCCGGGCACTGGCCCAGCAGGCTGATGCCGTGCAGCACATGTTTGATCTGAGCAAACTCCTGCTCAACGAAAGACTTCAGCTGCGCGAGCGGGAAACCAGGCTGTGCTTCTGCCAGCCCCTGCAGCAGCTCGGCGAAGATACGCTCGGCATCGCTGATGTTCGGGAGTGCATCCTGGCCACCGATGGTCTTTTCAATCATCGCCACCAGATGGTTTGTGATTTTTGCCGGGGCAGAGAGCACGGTCGCAACCTGCCCCTGCCTGGCGTTGCTCTCCAGGATATCGGCAACACGCAGAAAACGTTCTGCATTTGCCACTGATGTACCGCCGAACTTCAACACTCGCATGGTTCTACCTCGTTTCCTTTAGCCGAAAAAAAAGCCCGCACTGTTCAGGTGCGGGCTTTTTTCTGTTTTTCCTGTACGCGTCAGCCCGCATCGTTACCTGTGGTAATGATGATGGTTGTGGTAATGGTGGTGATGCTGATGCGTTTCATGGATGTTGTGTACTCTGTCATTATTATCTGTCTGTGCTGTATTCTTTTAGGGTTAAAGGATCGGGCACCTTAAGTCAATGAATTTTTAATTTGATCACAATTCCACGGACGTTCACGTCACGCTGCATGACGTTTTATTTTCATCCGAATCCCCCAGCCGCAACCCTCCACGACAGACCATTTCGCCATAGTAAAAACTTATGACAGCATTTTACTCGGCCAATTTTTTTTCAATATCGTGCAGCAAACGGTGCAACATGGCGGTGTCCCGCTGCTCAAGACGTCCAAGGCGCTGCTGTAGCCAGTCGGCCATTTTTTGATCGTCCGCAACGCCAAGGCTCGATAAAAGACGCTCTACGCGAGCACGAAGCGCGGCCAGCTGATTTTCATTGGCGGCTTCCGTCTGGGATTGAGGGATTTGCATTAGGGAAGCTAATTGATAGCAATAGACCATTACCGCCTGGCCTAAATTCAGGGAAGGATAATCGGCTACCATCGGCGCACCGGTGAGAACGTCCGCCAGCTCAAGCTCTTCGTTGGTGAGCCCGGAATCTTCACGACCAAATACCAGCGCGGCTTTCTCAAGCCACTGGCTTTTCTCTTCCAGCATGGGCACCAGTTCAGCAGGCGTGGCGTAGTAGTGGAACTTCGCCCTGCTGCGTGCTGTGGTGGCAACGGTAAATGAAATGTCATGCAGCGCGTCGGCAAGCGTAGCGTAAGTCGTTATATTATCGAGAATATCCCCCGAACCGTGCGCCACCCAGCGGGCGGCAGGCTCCAGGTGCGCAGTGCTGTCCACAATACGTAAATCGGTAAAACCCATGGTCTTCATGGCACGCGCCGCAGCGCCTATATTTTCGGCTCTGGCTGGAGCGACCAGTACAATCGACAGATGCATTTATGCTCTCTTTTTAATCATTTAGCGGAGAAAAGTGTGATGCACTTCAACATATTACGCAGCACGAATTTACAAATTTGCAACACAAATCACCGAAATAGCGTTTCATAACAAATTAAAGACGCTAAACTATTTTGTGTCTGAACAATCAGTTAGAATGTTAACAGAAGCCTATTATCCCTATGTTTTATAATGATAATGGCAACGTGAATACCCTGTTCTGATTGGATTCGCTTTGTTTATAAATCAATCTCCGCAACTAGTTGGTTTATTGAAAAATTGTGACAAAGGCTAGCATTCGGCTACGATGATTTCATCAAACTGTTAACGTGCTACAATTGAACTTGATATATGTCAACGAAGCGTAGTTTTATTGGGTGTCTGGTGTCACTTAGCCTGTTATGTTGCTGTTAAAATGGTTAGGATGACAGCCGTTTTTGACACTGTCGGGTCCAAAGGGAAAGTACCCAAGACCAAGCTAATGATGTTGTTGACGTTGATGGAAAGTGCATCAAGAACGCAATTACGTACTTTAGTCACGTTAAGCCGATCATGTTAATTTGCGACATGTATCAGGCAGGTCAGGGACTTTTGTACTTCCTGTTTCGATTTAGTTGGCAATTTAGGTAGCAAACATGCAGACCCCGCACATTCTTATCGTTGAAGACGAGTTGGTAACACGCAACACGTTAAAGAGCATTTTCGAAGCAGAAGGCTACGATGTCTTTGAAGCGACCGATGGCGCAGAGATGCATCAGATCCTTTCTGAAAATGATATCAACCTGGTGATCATGGATATCAACCTGCCGGGCAAAAACGGTCTTCTGCTGGCGCGCGAACTGCGTGAACAGGCGAACGTCGCGTTAATGTTCCTGACGGGCCGTGATAACGAAGTTGATAAAATTCTTGGCCTGGAGATCGGTGCGGATGACTACATCACCAAACCGTTCAACCCTCGCGAGTTAACCATTCGTGCACGCAACCTGCTGTCCCGCACCATGAACCTGGGCACGGTCAGCGAAGAGCGTCGTAGCGTCGACAGCTACAAATTCAACGGCTGGGAACTTGATATCAATAGCCGTTCGCTGATTAGCCCGAACGGTGAGCAGTATAAGCTGCCGCGCAGCGAATTCCGCGCGATGCTGCACTTCTGCGAAAATCCGGGCAAAATTCAGTCCCGTGCAGAACTGCTGAAGAAAATGACCGGTCGTGAGCTGAAGCCTCATGACCGTACCGTAGACGTGACCATCCGTCGTATTCGTAAGCATTTCGAATCGACGCCTGATACGCCGGAAATCATCGCCACCATCCACGGCGAAGGGTACCGTTTCTGCGGTGATCTGCAGGAGTAATCCCGCAGTTAACGCATGAAAAAACGGCGCATTTGCGCCGTTTTTTTATTTCCAGATCCGCATTGTGTCGTTATCAGGCTCTGCGGGCGGCGCAGGTCGCTTCGGCTGTGAAAGCGAATACCAGTCGAAATGACGAGTCAGGTACATGACGGCGAACAGCGCCAGCGCGAGAACCGCAGACCCCAACAGCAGTGCACTATCCTCCGAGCGCAGCAGGAACCACATCACCACGTCCAGCCCCAGCAAGGCCAGCACAAACAGTCCGCTGCGCTTCCAGCTTTTCAGCACGGCCTGCAGGTACATTCCGTTCATTGCCGCACCAACCAAACTTGCAACTATCCAGGCTGGCGTAAACCCGACATGTTCTGATAGCGCCAACAGCACCAGATAGAACAGCACCAGCGACAGCCCCACCAGCAGATACTGCATCGGATGCAGGCGCAGCCCGGTTAAGGTCTCGAAAACAAAGAAGGCCATAAACGTCAGCGCAATCAGCAAAATGGCGTACTTGATCGCCCGATCAGTCAGTTGATACTGATCGGCGGGCGTGGCTACCGTAACGCTGAAGGCGGGGATTGACTCCCATGACGGCGACTCGCTTCCGTTGAACCAGCTCTCAAGATTGTTCGCAAACCAGCTGCTCTGCCAGTTCGCCTGAAAACCGGCGTCACCAATTTTATGCTTCACCGGCAGATAATTACCCATAAAGCCAGGATGCGGCCAGTTGCTGTTCAGCGCCATTTCACTGCTACGTCCTACAGGTACCACGGCAAAACTTCCTGTTCCCGTCAGATTCAGCGAAATATCCATAGCAAACGTTTTTAATTCCAGCGCTTTGTCAGTCAGCGGGATATGGATACCGGGAAGCGCGCCATACACGCCTGTACCCGGCTCCACACTTAGCGTCTCGCCGTTGATACTGGAGACTTTCACCGTGCCAATGCCTCGAGCATCGCCCACGCCAACAACGATAAACGGCTGCCCCAGGGTCATCGACTCCCCTTTCAGCTGCGTCATTTTTTCCGTGTTGAATCGGGCTTTTATGTTGAGGTCGGTATTCCAGATCTGTCCGTCATAGATGCCGATATTTCGCGACTCAACGCGCTGGTTACCCTCAACGCGCAGAGACTCCGGCAGGATAAAATGCATATAGCTTTTCTTGTACTCGACTTTTTTCTCATCCTCTAACTTGTAAAAAACCTCGGTTACCGGGATCGCAATCAGCGGGCCGACCAATTTTTGCGGCCCGCTGGTGCTCTGGCGAAGCGTATTTTCGACATCGTTGCGGTAGCTTTCACGCTCTGAAATGAGGTTACTCACCATAAACAGTGGGACTAACAACAGCAGGATGCACCCCAGCAGGGTGCTTACTTTCCAGAACAGGGGGGATTTCATCATTACGACTCCTTTGTGATGTGGAGAGCGTAACCAGGCTGTGTGGGGCCAGTTTGAAGTTATGTGAAGGGACGGTGAAGTGTCAGCGTGGCTATCACGCCACCTTCATCACGATTACGCAATGTAATCTCTCCGTGGTGCAGACGCGCCACCTCCTGAACAAACGCCAGCCCGAGTCCGCTACTTTTCAACCCGTTCTCGCGCGGCAGGGAATAAAAGCGCTCAAAAATACGCTCCAGCGCATAATCCGGGATCCCGCTTCCGCTGTCGGTGACGATCAGCCGTATCTGCCCCTGCTCTTCCTGGGCCGCCAGTTCAATGGCACCGCCCTGTGGGGTAAAATCGATAGCATTATCCAGTAAATTACCGAGCGCCTGTTCGAGCAGGTCGGGATCGCCTTCAACAAGAAGCGAAGCGGGCTGGAGGGTCAGCGCAATCTTTTTTGCCGCCAATAGCGCCGAACGCGCGTCGGCAAGCCGTGTAAACAGCAGGTCGACGCGGACGGCCTGGGGCGTAATCTCGACCCGATTTTCAAGCCGCGCCTGAGTCAGCAGTTTTTCAACCAGCGACTGCATACGCGCGTTTTGCACCAGAATATTATCGATAAACCGCGCGGCCACCTGCGGCGGCGGCTGCTCGGTGAGGATTTCTGCCGCGCCGCGTATGGCGGCTATTGGGCTTTTCAGCTCGTGGGTCAGCGCATGGACATAGTGTTCAATGTAGTTTTTCCCCTCAAGGCGAATACGCATATTTTCCAGCGCCTGAGCCAGCTTGTGCAGTTCGCTACTGCCTGGATTAGGCAGCGGGAGAGGCGTATCAGTGGTCACCGAGTCGGCATAGCGCGATAACGTACTGATGGAACGATTGATCCACCAGGCGACGAGAAAACCGATCAGTAAAGCAATGCCAAGCAGCGCCCCGCCTGCCCACAATATCCGTCGCTCGCTGCGGTGAATCACCGGTGCCATCGCGCTGTTCGGTTTCCCCACCGACAGCACGCCGATAATCTTGCCCTGCTCAACAACCGGTGCGGCAACATACATCACCGTGCTCTCCGGATCGTCGGGATGGCTCTGGGTACTGCGCGCGCCGTATTGGCCGCGAAGCGTCAGCCAGACATCGTTCCAGCGAGAGTAATCTTGCCCCACGGCCAGGCCGGCAGAATCAAACACGACGCGGCCCTGCGCATCGGTCATGTAGACGTGATACTCGTTGCGCACCTTATGAATGCCGCCGATATTGGCGCGGAAAGGCCGCTGATGGAGCTGTAAAAAGGCCTGCGCCAGTCTGCCCTGCTGCGCATTGCCCGAAAGAAGATCCTCACGCCCAACTTCGGCGAGCAAGGTCGCGGTATCGATCAACGTGCCCTCGGTTGCCCTGCGCACGCCGGGCTTCACTTCCTGAACAAAGATCGACAGCACAAACCATGCGGCGATGGCGACGATCAGGAAGTACCCCAGCAGCAAACGCATTCCGATGCGCATTAATAAAGCCCCAGGCTATAGCCCATACCGCGATGGGTGCTGATGGGTGACAGTTCCTCATTCACTGCCCGCAGCTTGGCGCGCAGGGTCTTGATGTGAGTGTCCACGGTACGATCGTAACTGTCGCCGTCTTCACCCCACACCTTGTCCATTAACTGTTGCCGAGAGAAAACCCTTCCCGGAGCCTGTAGTAACGTTTTAAGCAGCAAAAACTCATAGCGCGTGAGCGGTAATGCTTCACCGCACCAGCTAATTCGCGCGGCAGCTTCGTTCAGCTCAAACTGTCCGATACGCACCGTCTCCGCTGGCGCGGCGGATTTTTGCATCCGCCGTAAAATGGTCCTTACCCGGGCGCACACCTCACGCGGGGAGAAAGGCTTGGCGACGTAGTCGTCTGCGCCCATTTCCAGGCCGAGGAGTTTATCCACTTCGTCACTGCGTGCCGTCAGAAACAGCACGGGCAGTGACGGATGCTGCGCCAGAAGCTGGCGACAGAGCTCAAAGCCGCTGATGTCCGGCAGCCCGACGTCAAGAATGGCGAGCGCCGGAGCCTGCTGGCGCGCCGCCTCCAGCACCGGTAAACCGCGCTCAAACGCTTTTACTGCAAATCCTTCCTGCTGAAGCATGTAGATAAGCGTATCGGCGATACTGGTTTCGTCTTCAACCAGCCAGACTACAGGTTGTTGCATGGTTCATCCCTGAATTAATGCCACGGCATAATCGGCACCGCACTAATGGCGTTTTTCGGTGACCCTTCCACCACTTTATCGGAATATGCCAGGTAGGCCAGGGTGTTGCGTTTTGCATCATAGAAACGCACCACCTGCAGCTTTTTAAACACCAGCGAGGTCCGTTTCTGGAACACCACATCGCCCTGCGCTTTGCCGTTTTTGATTTTATCGCTCAGCTCAACCGGTCCCACCTGCTGACAGGAGATCGCCGCATCGGAAGTGTCTTCCGCCAGCCCCAGGCCGCCTTTAATACCGCCCGTCTTCGCGCGGCTGACGTAGCAGGTGACGTTTTTCACGTCCGGATCGTCAAACGCCTCCACCACAATTTTGTGGTCCGGACCGAACATTTTGAACACGGTATCGACAGAACCAATCTGTTCCGCCTGCGCCGCACGGCCCGCTACCAGTAACAGGGCAGTAAGAAGCAAAGTCTTGTATTTCATATTGTTACCATTCTTTAAAATTGCATTGAGCGATTATTCAACACGTTAGTCAAAAATGTAGCAAGATCACAGGATTAGAATATATTCACCCAAAATGAGAGAGAAAAGGCATTAATGCGCAAAAAAAACACTGAATGCTAAAACATCAAAAAATGCTATTATCCGCTAACCTGTTATCAGGCACCTGCTGTTTTAAGGATGAGGATAGTATATGGATCAGGCTGGAATTATTCGCGACCTGCTCACCTGGCTGGAAGGTCATCTCGACCAGCCTTTGTCACTGGATAATGTGGCGGCTAAAGCGGGCTATTCCAAGTGGCATCTGCAAAGGATGTTCAAGGATGTCACCGGTCATGCTATCGGTGCCTATATTCGCGCACGTCGTTTATCGAAATCTGCGGTGGCATTGCGCCTGACCGCGCGGCCAATTCTGGATATTGCCCTGCAGTACCGTTTTGATTCGCAGCAGACCTTCACCCGCGCCTTTAAAAAACAGTTCTCGTTGACGCCAGCGCTCTATCGCCGCTCGCCTGACTGGAGCTCGTTTGGCATGCGTCCGCCGCTGCGTCTGGGCGAGTTCGCGATGCCGAAATACGAAATGGTCACTCTGCCGGAAACCCATCTGATCGGTACAACCCAGAGCTACTCGTGCTCTCTGGAGCAGATTTCTGAGTTCCGCCATCAGATGCGCGTCCAGTTCTGGCGCGATTTCCTGAGCCATGCGCCGGCCATTCCGCCGATCCTGTATGGCCTCAACGAAACGCACCCAAGCCAGGAAAAAGACGACGAGCAGGAGGTGTTTTACACCACCGCGCTGACGCCGGAGCTGGCGAATGGCTACATTCAGGGTTCGAAGCCGGTCGTGCTGGAAGGCGGCGAGTACGTGATGTTCTCGTATGAAGGACTGGGTACGGGCGTCCAGGAGTTTATCCTGACCGTTTACGGGACGTGCATGCCAATGCTGAATCTGAATCGCCGTAAAGGTCAGGATATCGAGCGCTACTACCCGGCGCAGGATGCCAAACCGGAAGAAGGCCCAATCAATCTGCGTATGGAATTCTTGATTCCTGTCCGTCGTTAACGCTGCAGTTCATCAAGCGCAGGGGCATCGAGATGCGAAATGTCCCCTGCCATCTCCACGACCCAGCCCGACGCCAGCCACGCGCTTTCCTGATAATCAATCCGGGAAATGGAGCAGTTACGCAGGCGTAACCGACGCTCGGCGTAAGCCGGTAACCCCAGAATGGTGCTCACCAGGCAGCCGAGCGCGATACCGTGACTCACCAGCAGCGGACGGCTGCCTGCCGGAAGCTTGAGGCATTCCGCCAGCGCGGCATGCATACGCACGCTCAGCTCCTGCATGGATTCCCCTTCAGGAATACGACCATCTTCGGTACCGTTCACCAGCGTGCGGCGCCAGCCTTCCTCCGTTTCCGTCAGCGTATCAATATGGCGCTTTTCAAGCACGCCCATATCCAGCTCGCGCAGGCGCGGCTCAAGCATCACATCGCAGCCGCAGGCGTCGGCAATGATGCGCGCCGTCTGCTGTGTGCGACCTAAATCGCTGGTAATAACGTGGGTAATGCCCAGCGTTCTGGCGCGTTCCGCCACCTGCCACGCTTGCTGCACACCCTTCTCGGTGAGAGGACTGTCTGACTGGCCTTGAATACGTCGCTCGGCGTTCCACTGCGTTTCACCGTGGCGAACAAGGTATACCTGTAACATGCTTTTTTTCCGTTATACTGCGATGAGTTTTTTTTGAATCGAGCTTAATTATGCACCATGTTGTCTCTGCTACCACCAATCCTGCCAAAATTCAGGCAATTCTAAAGGCTTTTGAAGAGATTTTCGGCGAAGGATCCTGCCATATTGAGGCCATCGGCGTCGAGAGTGGCGTACCTGAACAGCCGTTTGGCAGCGAGGAAACGCGCGCTGGCGCACGAAATCGCGTGGCAAATGCAAAAGCCGCGGCCCCGAAGGCTGACTTCTGGGTCGCCATTGAAGCAGGCATCGACGAAGGTGCAACCTTTAGCTGGGTGGTGATTGAAAGCCGTGAGCAGCGCGGCGAAGCGCGCTCAGCCACCCTGCCGCTGCCGGAGATCATTCTGGAAAAAGTCCGTGCAGGTGAAGCGCTCGGGCCGGTGATGTCACAGTACACCGGCATTGATGAGATTGGGCGTAAAGAAGGGGCGATTGGCGTCTTTACGGCGGGTAAGCTCACGCGTTCAGGGGTTTACCATCAGGCGGTGATCCTGGCGCTGAGCCCGTTTCATAACGCCATTTATCGTTGATCGCTCAATAAGACCGACTCGAGCCACTGGCGCAGCTCAACCGGCGCAGACTTCAGGCTGTTCGATCCACGGGTGATCGTCGCGATGCCCGCGCCCAGCTCGTTTTTCAGCTCGCGCTGGCTCATCTCACCGCGCAATAGCTCTTCAATAATCCGCACGCGCGTGCCCAGCGCCTCACGCTCGTCCGGCGTAAGCATCAGTTGCATGAGGGGTAGGTGCAAATCCTGCTCGTAAGACTGGCGAAGCAGCTCCACAAAACGAAGCCACTCCTGGTGACGCTGTTCGGCCATTGCCGAGGAATACGGGGAATGCTGGGTCATGTTATGCTGCCTCTTGTACTCTTTAGCGAGTACAGCATAACACAACCCATGCCGATCAGTAACGTCTCTGCCACTCGGCATCGCTCATCAGGGTATCTTTCTGCCCCATGAAGTAGCGATAGTAGGCGTCATAGGCCAGCACGTTCTTCACGTAGCCGCGCGTTTCCGAGAACGGAATGCTCTCCACGAACGCCACTGCGTCAATGCGTCCTGCACTGTTGCCAAGCCAGGTGCGCACGCGGCCCGGACCGGCGTTATACGCCGCCGACGCGAAGATGCGGTTATTGCCAAACTGCTGATAGACATACTGCAAATAGCTGGTGCCGATGTTGATGTTGGTATCCGGATCGAGAAGCTGTGACGGGCTGCTGTAACCTGGAATGTTGAACATTTTCACCGTATGCGTCGCCGTCCCCGGCATAATTTGCATCAGCCCGCTGGCACCCACCGGTGAACGAACTTTCGGGTTCCAGGCGCTCTCCTGACGGGCGATCGCCATGGCGTAGCTTTGCGGGATATCTTTGCCGCTGGTGTAGCGGTCAAACAGATCTTTATACGCCAGCGGGAAACGCTCTTCGAGATGGTCCCACAGCTTGCCTGAAATCGTCGCCTGCACGCTCAGATCCCACCAGCGATTATCAAACGCATAGCGGGCAAGCTGCGCTTTTTCATCCGTGGTGCGGCTGGTCACCAGGTTGGCCCACTCGCTGCGCGCGGTGTTATCCATGTTCCAGTACATCAGCTCGCGCACGCGCGCCATCTCTGGCCCCTGCGTCAGAGCGGGGTTCGCGTTAGCGGGCGCTTTGTCGATCTTAAGCGTGTACTCCTCGCCCAGCCGTTGCGCCGCCGCCATCGGGTAGAACCCGCGCTGCTGCATCAGCGAGTGAAGAATCTCTTTGGCTTCGTCTTCACGACCGCGCTCCATCAGCAGATCGGCCTGCCAGTAGCGCCATTCGTCCTTCTCTTTGGCTTCCATCGGCAAACGCGCGAGCCAGGTGTTGAGGCCACGGCGGTCGCCGGTGCCCAGCGCCATGCGCACGCGGCGCTCGACAAGCGAGGTCGAGTTTGAGCGCATGATCGCATCGTCACGCCAGCGCGCCTGTTCGTCGGTCACGTCCGTGCCCATCAGTCGCCAGGCCACGATGTCGCGCAGCTCCTGGGTTTGATCTTCATTCAGCTGCTGCGCCTGCACCAGCTGCGGGATCATCAGCCGCGCGTTTTCGACATCGTCACGCGCCACGCTGGCAAAAGCTACCGCCGCCATCTGGCGGGTAAAATCGGTCGAGCCCGTGCTGCGGGAAAAGGTCAGGACGCTGTTCGGATCGTTTGCCAGCGCGATAACCGCCGAGGAGATCGTCTGGTAATCGGACGGCATCTGCCCTGCCAGCGCGGTTACCAGACGCGTGTTGCCGGCTTTCATCGCCAGGCGGATGCGCTCAAGGTAGGCCAGCGGATCCTGCTTGCCGGAAGCGCGCCATGCGCCGAACAGGGAATCACAGGCGTTCGGCTGGCTTTTGCCGGTCAGCCACAGATCTTTCGCCCCGGCCCAGGCCTCTTCCTGCTGCCCGGTCGCCCATTTCGCATAGTAGTAATTACACTGCGCTTCGGTGGTATTCGGCTTGTCAGGGCTAAACGCCAGCAGGCCGCGCCAGTCTTCACGACGCGCCAGCTCATTCACAAAACGAGACTGGAGATTTCGGGCAGGCGGTAGGGTCGGGTTCGCCTGAATGAAATTATTCACGGTGACGGTCGGCTGGTTCATCAGATCGTCGGTAATCTGGCGATACTCCAGATACGGATACAGCGGATAATCCTTGAGCGTCGGCATCAGCGCCTGCACGGTATCCATCTGCTTGTTGTCCCACGCCTGTTTAATCTGGGCGTAGCGGTTACGTTGTTCATCCAGTGAATCGGCATGCACCGCCTGGCTTACCGCCATTACGCATACGCTGGCAGCCAGCAGACGCCAGACCACCCGTTTGGCTTTTTCCACAAGCTCTTCCTCATTGTTTTTTCGTCAATTGCAGCGTCTTGCCACGTCAAAGTCACAACAACTTATGCTAACCAGGCATCCAGCAACGCGCCACGTCATGGACACTTTTTTACCTTTCTTGCGCGTTTTAACACTCCCGACGTTCCTGGCTGGGATTAGGGCGTGAAAAAGGCTACACTTCGAGGCTGAAATTCCTTCTCATTTACGATAAAAGAGGCGAAGTCCACGTGGCTCAATTCGTTTATACCATGCATCGTGTCGGCAAAGTTGTCCCGCCGAAACGTCATATTCTTAAAAATATCTCGCTGAGCTTCTTCCCGGGCGCAAAAATTGGTGTGCTGGGTCTCAACGGTGCCGGTAAGTCCACCCTGCTGCGCATCATGGCCGGCATCGATACAGACATCGAAGGTGAAGCCCGTCCGCAACCAGGCATCAAGATCGGCTACCTGCCGCAGGAACCTCAGCTGAACCCGGAACACACCGTACGTGAATCCGTTGAAGAAGCGGTATCCGAAGTGGTTAACGCGCTGAAAGGTCTGGATGAAGTGTATGCCAAATACGCCGAGCCGGATGCGGACTTCGACAAACTGGCTGCTCAGCAGGGCAAATATGAAGAGATCATCCAGGCGCATGACGGTCACAACCTGAACGTGCAGCTGGAGCGCGCGGCGGATGCCCTGCGTCTGCCGGACTGGGATGCGAAAATCGCGAATCTCTCCGGTGGTGAACGCCGCCGCGTGGCGCTGTGCCGCCTGCTGCTGGAAAAACCAGACATGCTGCTGCTCGACGAACCGACCAACCACCTGGATGCGGAATCCGTGGCGTGGCTGGAGCGCTTCCTGCACGACTTCGAAGGCACCGTGGTGGCAATTACCCACGACCGTTACTTCCTCGACAACGTCGCCGGCTGGATCCTGGAGCTGGACCGCGGTGAAGGTATTCCGTGGGAAGGCAACTACTCTTCCTGGCTGGAGCAGAAAGATCAGCGTCTGGCGCAGGAAGCGTCTCAGGAAGCGGCCCGTCGCAAGTCTATCGAGAAAGAGCTGGAGTGGGTTCGTCAGGGCGCGAAAGGCCGTCAGTCTAAGGGCAAAGCCCGTCTGGCACGCTTTGAAGAGCTGAACAACACCGAATACCAGAAACGTAACGAAACCAACGAACTGTTTATTCCACCTGGAGCACGTCTGGGGGATAAAGTGGTTGAAGTGACCAACCTGCGTAAGTCCTACGGTGACCGCGTGCTGATCGACGATCTGACCTTCTCCGTACCGAAAGGCGCTATCGTTGGCATCATCGGTCCGAACGGCGCGGGTAAATCGACCCTGTTCCGTATGATGTCCGGTCAGGAACAGCCAGACAGCGGCTCTATCACCCTGGGTGAAACCGTGAAGCTGGCCTCCGTAGACCAGTTCCGTGACGCGATGGATAACAGCAAAACCGTGTGGGAAGAAGTCTCCGGCGGTCTGGATATCATGCGTATCGGCAACACCGAGATGCCAAGCCGCGCCTACGTTGGCCGCTTTAACTTTAAGGGCACCGACCAGGGCAAACGCGTGGGCGAGCTGTCAGGCGGTGAGCGCGGACGTCTGCACCTGGCGAAGCTGTTGCAGGTGGGCGGTAACGTTCTGTTGCTCGATGAACCGACCAACGACCTGGATATCGAAACCCTGCGCGCACTGGAAAACGCCCTGCTGGAGTTCCCGGGCTGCGCCATGGTTATCTCGCACGACCGCTGGTTCCTGGACCGTATCGCGACCCACATCCTGGACTACCAGGACGAAGGTAAAGTGGAGTTCTTCGAAGGTAACTTCACCGAATACGAAGAGTACAAGAAACGCACGCTGGGCGCAGACGCGCTGGAGCCGAAGCGTATTAAGTACAAGCGTATTGCGAAATAAAAGCAAAACGGCAACCTCGGTTGCCGTTTTTTATTCAGGGTGAGGGCATCAGGCCGCACAACATCACCCCCCCACGTAATACCGCTTCACCTCATCAAACTGCATCGCAAACTCGATATAGCTCATCAGCGCGGGCGAATTCAGCTTCCGGCTCGGATAGGCCAGCCAGAGATCGTTACCTTCAACGCGCCATTCCGGCAGCACCTGAACCAACGCCCCCTTTTCGATCTTATCTTCCAGCAGAAATGCGGGTAACAGCGTGATCCCCGCCCCGGCAATCGCGCATTCGCGGGCGTACACCAGATTATCGGTCATGTGGCCGTTGTCCGGCAGGTAGCGGTAATCCTCACCCTCGCTTCGCAGCAGCCACTCCGACCACGCCCGGTGCGTAATACAGCGGTGCTCCACCAGCTGTCGGGGATGGATTAACGGCTCCCGGCGTGCCAGATAATCCGGCGAGGCCAGCATGTAGCGCGGGCAGTGCCCGATCATTCTGCCTATCAGAGAGGAGTCCTGCGGCTTGCCGGTGCGCAGCGCCACGTCAAAACCGGACTCGACCAGGTCCACCACGTCGTCAGAGATCGATACATCGAGCGACACGTCAGGATAGCGAAGCTGAAACTCGGCATTCATATGCGCCAGCAGGGTCGCGCCAATCCCCGCCGGACAGGTAATACGCAGCCGGCCGCTGGGGTTTTCACGCAGGCGCTGAATGGCGTACTCCGCCCGCTCGCTGGCCGCCAGCATCTCCCGACAATGCACCAGATAGTGCTCGCCCGCGAACGTCAGGCTGATCCTGCGTGTGGTGCGATTCAGCAGACGGATCCCCACCTGCTGCTCCAGCTGGCTGATCCGCTGGCTGACGCTGGATTTCGGCAGTTCGGCTTTCTGCGCCGCCGCGGTAAAACTGCCCATCTCCGCCACCAGCGCAAACAGCGCCATATCCTGCAGCTGTTTAAACATGATTGTTCACCCTGTACGAACGCTGAGTTCATGATTGTCCATCTTATCATGCGGCTGGCCACTTAATAGACTAGCCTCAACAAAACGCATTCCATTGAGGAGCACACCATGTCAGTGAAAGCCATTGCCGTTAACCCAGAAAATCCGTCCACCTTCATTGAAATCACACCGCCAATGCCGACGCCTGGCGAACACGATCTGCTGGTAGAGGTGAAAGCCGTATCTATTAACCCGGTTGATACCAAAGTGCATGCAGGCATCGCCAAAAATGGGCTGAACGAGCCGCGAATTCTGGGGTGGGATGCCAGCGGGGTCATCAAAGCCGCTGGAGCTGGCGTCACCGGTTTCAAACCAGGTGATGAGGTGTGGTACGCGGGCGACATCACCCGCCCGGGCAGCAATACCACTCATCAGCTGATAGATGCGCGCATTGTCGGCCACAAACCTGCCAGCCTCGGCTGGGCGGCAGCCGCTGCGCTACCCTTAACTGCGCTCACCGCGTGGGAAGGTCTGTTTGAACGGCTGAATATTCAGGACGCCGAAGCGGACAAAACCCTGCTGATCATCGGCGGCGCGGGCGGCGTGGGATCGCTGGCGATCCCGTTTGCGAAGCACAACAGCAAGGTGAAGATTATCGCAACCGCTTCACGAGAAGATTCCGCCCGGTGGTGCCGCGATCGCGGTGCTGACGTAGTGGTCAACTACCGCGATCTAAAAGGCGAGCTGGCGAAGCAGGGACTTACCTTCGTGGATTATATTTTCATCCTCAACGACACCGACGGGCATTGGGATGCGGTCAGTGAACTGATTGCGCCGCAGGGGCATATTTGTTCCATCGTTGAGAATGAACATCCGCTGAACCAGGACAAGCTGAAGTCCAAATCCGCCGCCCTGCACTGGGAGTTTATGTACACCCGCAGCATGTACAAGACGGCTGATATGGCGCGTCAGGGTGAGATCTTAAATGAGGTGGCGAAGCTGGTGGATAACGGCGTGGTGGAAAGCTCGCTCAGCGAAACGCTGCACGGGCTGAGCGTGGAAAGCATTACCGAAGCGCACCGTAAGGTGCTGGAGGGGCATATGCGCGGGAAGGTGGTGGTTGAGTTCTGAGGTATTCCCCCTCACCCCAAAAGGGCGAGGGGGAAGTTATTACCCCTGCTCCCCCATCATCTCCTTCACCAGCTCGACGCAGCGCAGGAAGCGGGTGTCATAATCCGACTCTTCCACATGCACAAACTCAACGTTGTTCTCATTGAGCATCTCCACCAGCATGGTCTGGAACTCGCGCCTGTCCACCGAGCTGCCCAGGCTGCGCATGCCGTCGGCCACCCACGGGGTGTTGTTTTCCAGCAGGATCACCAGGTCAAAGCGGTATTCGTCAATCAGCGCCTGCACGAACGGGTGCTCGCGCCCCTCGTACTTTTTACAGAACGCCTGCGTGGTGACGAAATCGGTATCAATAAACGCCACTTTGTTAGCGTATTTCACCGCGAAATCAATGTACTGGGCGTGCCCGAGCGCGATTTTATCGTAGTCGGAATACTGCAGTGCCATCTCGTCGCCGCCGAGGTGAGAGAAGACGTAATCGCGTCCATACTCCCACGCGCTGGTGGTGTTGAAGATGTTCGCCAGCTTGTTGACCAGCGTTGATTTACCGCTCGACTCGCCGCCCAGAATAGCCACCGTACGCACGAAGAACGGCTTCACTTCGGTCGGAATATAATCCCAGTAGCGGAACGGGTTCTCGCGGATCTGCGCCCCGCTGATGTTCATAAAGGTGCGTTTCGGGTCGATCAGCACCGTCTCGATGCCCAGATGCTCGCGGAACTGCGGCGCGTCGGACTCTTCAGAGGTGTAGATCCAGTTAGGTGCAATGCCCTTCTCTTCCATAAACGCTTTGATGCCGTTGCTCCACACGTCCCAGCCGTGCGGGTACGGCTCCATGCCCTCTTCGTTAAAGGCATGAATGCGAATGTTTTTCTGGTACTTAAAGGTCTGAAGCAGCCAGCGCAGACGGTCAGGCACGGTGGGCTGCTGCGACATGGCGCTGTCTTCAAAGAGCTGGCGATCGCGCGTTTCGTCGTAGCCCATGATGATGTGCAGCTCGTCCACCTGGCTACAGGCGCGCTGGATCAGATAGATATGCCCGGTATGCAGCGGATAAAACTTGCCGAACACCACGCCGATGTTCTTTTGCATTCGCGGGAACTCCAGCCCCAGAAAGCGGTGCAGCGCTTCAAGCTTCTGCGCGCTGGGGCTTTTGATTTTGGCGTTCAGCAACTGGCTCAGGTAGCCTTTTGTCATGCCGCTGGCGTCCGCCACCTGCTGCAGCGTGCAGCCCTTCTGGCGGATCGCGGTCTTGATGTAGTCAAATGATGACATAAATTACGGTGCCTCCTGCAAAATCGAATACGTAATTATAAGTCGTCAAAGACATTTAACGCATCTGCGAGTTTCTTAACGCCAAAGACCTGCATCCCTTCCGGGATTTTTTTCGGCACGTTAGCTGCCGGAACGATCGCCCGACGGAAGCCGTGCTTTGCCGCCTCGGAGATACGCTCCTGGCCGCTAGGCACCGGACGGATTTCCCCGGCCAGACCCACTTCACCGAAGACGACCAGATCCTGCGGCAGCGGTCTGTCGCGCAGGCTGGAGACCATCGCCAGCAGCAGCGCCAGGTCTGCACTGGTCTCAGTGACTTTCACCCCGCCAACCACGTTGACGAACACATCCTGATCCGCCATCTGCAGCCCGCCGTGACGGTGCAGCACCGCCAGCAGGATCGCCAGGCGGTTCTGCTCCAGACCGACCGCCACGCGCCGCGGGTTACCCATCATCGAGTGATCCACCAGCGCCTGAATTTCAACCAACAGCGGGCGCGTCCCTTCCCACAGCACCATTACCGAACTGCCGGAGGTGATCTCATCGCCGCGGCTCAGGAAGATGGCCGACGGGTTGCTGACCTCGCGCAGCCCCTGCTCGGTCATGGCAAACACGCCCAGTTCGTTCACCGCGCCAAAGCGGTTCTTGTGGCTGCGCAGGGTGCGGAAGCGGGAATCCGCGTCGCCGTCGAGCATCACCGAGCAGTCGATACAGTGTTCGAGCACCTTCGGACCCGCCAGAGAGCCATCTTTGGTAACGTGGCCGACCATCACAATCGCCACGCCGCGCGTTTTGGCAAAGCGCGTCAGGTAAGCGGCGGTCTCACGCACCTGCGCCACGCTGCCCGGCGAGGACTGAATGTCCGCCATGTGCATTACCTGGATGGAGTCGATCACCATCAGCTTCGGCTGCTCTTCTTCGGCGATCATGCAGATCTGCTCGATGCTGGTTTCCGACAGCATGTTCAGGTTACCGGTCGGCAGGCCGAGACGGTGAGCGCGCATCGCCACCTGCTGGAGGGATTCTTCACCCGTCACGTACAGGGTTTTCATCTGTTCGGCGAGCTTGCAGAGCGTTTGCAGCAGCAGGGTCGATTTCCCCGCCCCCGGGTTACCGCCGATCAGAATCGCGCTGCCCGGCACCACGCCGCCGCCGAGCACGCGGTCAAACTCTTTGAAGCCGGTGGAAAAGCGCGGCAGCGCTTCCAGGCTGATATCAGAAAGCTTTTGCACCTTCGACACGCCTGCATTGCCCGCATATCCGCTCAGGCGCTCATTGCGGGCCACGCTCGGCGAAGCCGCCACACCACGCACTTCGGTGATGGTGTTCCAGGCATGACAGGCGCTGCATTGCCCCTGCCAGCGCGGATAATCCGCACCACATTCATTACAGACAAATGCGCGTTTTGGAGCTTTCGCCACGGTTTACCTCGTTATTTCTGATTAAGGCTGCCGGAGAGAATGCAGAACACCCCCATCAGGTCAGCGTGACGGATAGTGACTTCCGTCTTTTCATTCACTTTTGGTTTGGCATGGTAGGCAATGCCAAGGCCAGCCACTTTGATCATTGGCAGATCGTTCGCGCCGTCACCAATGCCGACGGTCTGCTCGACCGGAATCTCATACTTTTCCGCCAGGCGCATCAGGGTATTGGCTTTGTACTGGGCATCCACGATATCGCCGATCACCTGGCCGGTCAGCTTGCCGTCCATGATTTCCAGCTCGTTAGCGACCACCGTGGTCAGATGCAGTTTCTCGCGTAGATAATCCGCAAAGAAGGTAAAGCCACCGGAGGCGATCGCCACTTTCCAGCCGAGGGACTGGAGCTTCAGCACCAGCTGCGTCAGCCCCGGCATCAGCGGCAGCACGTCGCGCACCTGGCGCAGGATGTTAGCATCGGCCCCTTTCAGGGTCGCCACGCGCTGGCGCAGGCTGGCGGTGAAGTCCAGCTCGCCGCGCATCGCACGCTCGGTGACTTCCGCCACCAGCTCACCGCTGCCTGCCAGTTTAGCAATCTCGTCAATACATTCGATCTGAATAGCGGTGGAGTCCATGTCCATCACCAGCAGACCCGGCGTTTTCAGGTGCGGAATTTTGCCGAGAGGCGCAACGTCCAGCCCGGCGTCATGCGCCAGACGCGTGGCGCGCTGCGTCAGGGAACCCGCGAGGCGAATGACCTGGTAATCTTCCACGCACCAGGCTGCAACAATGACCATCGCCGCGCCCAGTTTGGTTTGATACTGGGTCAGGCGTTGCTTATCCAGACCGCGTCCATAGAGGAGCCAGCCGCTACGGCCAGCGTGGTAATCCAGAGGCATCACCTCATCGCCACTTAACGAGAGCGGCAATCCTGGCCATAAAGAGACATCCGTTGGCAGGTCACACCAGGTAATGTTCGGCATTAAAGCTCCTGTAATTTTGTTCGCGCCGGAAGGTTCCAGAGGGAAAATAACGCATGAGGCTACCCTGTAACCATCACTTCTGGCAACATTAAGCCCTAAATTTTCAGCAGGTGGAATATGGCTCGCGCAAAACTGAAATTCCGGCTTCATCGCGCCGTGATTGTCCTGATCTGTCTCGCACTGTTAGTCGCATTGATGCAAGGGGCATCGTGGTTTAGCCAGAATCATCAGCGGCAGCGCAACCCGCAGTTTGAAGAGCTGGCCCGTACCCTGGCGCGTCAGGTGACGCTCAACGTTGCGCCCCTGATGCGCAATGAAACGCCGGACGATAAGCGGATAGGCCAGGTCTTGCGTCAGCTCACGGAAAACAGCCGCATTCTGGATGCGGGCGTGTACGATGAAAAAGGCGACCTGATTGCCCGCGCCGGTGAGCACGTCGACGTGCGCGACAGGCTGGCGCTGGACGGCAAAAAAGCCGGAGGCTATTTCAACCAGCAGATTGTCGAACCCGTTCAGGGTAAAAATGGCCCGCTGGGGTATCTGCGCCTGACGCTGGATACCCACACCCTGCCAACAGAAGCTAAGCAGGTGGATAACACCACCAATATTCTGCGCCTGATGCTGTTACTCTCGCTGGCGATTGGCGTCGTGCTGGCGCGCACGTTGCTTCAGGGCAAGCGTACCCGCTGGCAGCAGTCGCCGTTCCTGCTGACCGCCAGCAGGTCGGTTCCCGAAGACGAAGAGAGCGAGAAGAAGGAATAGTGATAAAGTAGGCGAAAGATATGGAAAAGGAACTCTGCCATGACGACGTTACGCCTGCTTATCTCTGACTCTCACGATCCCTGGTTTAATCTCGCGGTTGAAGAGTGCATCTTCCGCCAGATGCCCGCCACCCAGCGCGTCCTGTTTCTCTGGCGTAACGCCGATACGGTGGTCATCGGCCGCGCGCAAAACCCGTGGAAAGAGTGCAACACCCGGCGTATGGAAGAGGACAACGTCCGTCTCGCACGCAGAAGCAGCGGCGGCGGCGCGGTGTTTCACGATCTGGGCAATACCTGCTTTACCTTTATGGCGGGAAAACCGGAATACGACAAAACTATCTCTACGTCTATTGTGCTCAACGCGCTCAATGCGCTCGGCGTGACGGCTGAAGCCTCGGGGCGGAACGATCTCGTGGTCAAAACGCCCGAGGGCGACCGCAAGATCTCCGGCTCCGCCTACCGCGAAACGATGGATCGCGGTTTCCACCACGGCACCCTGCTGCTGAACGCCGACCTGAGCCGTCTGGCGAACTACCTTAATCCTGATAAGAAAAAGCTCCAGGCTAAGGGCATTACCTCCGTGCGCGGACGCGTGGCGAATCTGGTGGAGCTGCTGCCGGGGATTACGCACGAGCAGATTTGCGACGCGATCCGTGAAGCGTTCTTTGAACATTACGGCGAGCGCGTGGATGCGGAAGTGATTTCGCCGGATAAGACCCCGGATCTGCCCAACTTCGCCGAAACCTTTGCACGCCAGAGCAGCTGGGAATGGAACTTCGGCCAGGCTCCGGCGTTTTCACACCTGCTGGACGAACGTTTTACCTGGGGCGGCGTGGAGCTGCACTTTGACGTGGAGAAAGGCCACATTACCCGCACGCAGGTGTTTACGGACAGCCTCAACCCGGCACCGCTGGAAGCGCTGGCGGCCCGCTTGCAGGGCTGTTTGTATCGGGCGGATATGCTGCAGCAGGAGTGCGACGCGTTAATGGGGGATTTCCCGGAGCAGGAACAAGAGTTGCGGGACTTATCGGCATGGATTGCGCAGGCAGTACGCTAGTAAAAAAGCCCGCTGGCGCTGCGCTTAGCGGGCCTGGAAAACCGTAGGCCGGGTCAGGCGAAGCCGCCACCCGGCACAACAGCTCTTACTCTTTATCGCCCAGCAGAACGGATTCCAGCGCGATTTTGATCATGTCATTGAAGGTGGTCTGACGCTCGGCAGCGGTGGTCTGCTCGTGGGTACGGATGTGGTCAGACACGGTGCAGATGGTCAGCGCTTTCGCACCAAACTCAGCCGCTACGCCGTAGATACCCGCCGCTTCCATTTCCACGCCCAGGATGCCATATTTTTCCATCACGTCGAACATGTCGCCTTCTGGCGAGTAGAACAGATCGGCAGAGAACAGGTTGCCCACGCGCGCGTCAACGCCCAGCGCTTTTGCCGCGTCAACCGCGTTACGCACCATGTCAAAGTCAGCGATTGCCGCAAAGTCATGATCCTTAAAGCGGATGCGGTTAACTTTAGAGTCGGTACATGCGCCCATGCCGATCACCACGTCACGCAGCTTAACGTCCATACGCACCGCACCGCAGGAGCCTACGCGGATGATTTTCTTCACGCCGAAATCGGTGATCAGCTCTTTGGTGTAGATGGAGCAGGACGGGATACCCATGCCGTGGCCCATAACGGAGATTTTGCGGCCTTTATAGGTACCGGTGAAGCCCAGCATGCCGCGAACGTTGTTCACTTCACGCACGTCTTCGAGGAAGGTTTCTGCAATGTGCTTCGCGCGCAGCGGGTCGCCCGGCATCAATACGACGTCAGCGAAATCACCCATTTCTGCATTAATGTGAGGAGTTGCCATCTTCAGTTCCTTTTACATTGTTGTTTTTGCCGGGTGGCGGCTACGCCTTACCCGGCCTACATTCTGTTCTCCCTCTCCCTGTGGGAGAGGGCCGGGGTGAGGGCATCAGGCCGCACCCAATCCGTTTAGAACATGGCCTTGCCATATTCCATGTCAGACGTACCAAAGTATTTCGCCAGGGTCTGGCCGATGTCCGCGAAGGTTTCACGGTGACCCAGCGAGCCCGGCTTCACTTTCGGGCCGTACACCAATACCGGAATGTGCTCACGGGTGTGGTCGGTACCGGTCCAGGTTGGGTCACAGCCGTGGTCTGCGGTCAGGATCAGAATGTCATCTTCCCCCACCAGCTCCATCAGCTCCGGCAGACGGCGGTCAAACAGCTCCAGGCCCGCAGCATAACCGGCTACATCGCGACGGTGGCCCCAGGAGGAGTCGAAGTCCACGAAGTTGGTGAAGACAATGGTCTTATCGCCTGCTTCTTTCATCTCTTTGATAGTGGCATCGAACAGCGCATCCAGACCGGTCGCTTTCACTTTTTTGGTGATACCGCAGTTGGCGTAGATATCCGCTATTTTGCCCACGGACACCACGTGACCGCCCTTCTCGTCAACCAGCTTCTGCAGCACGGTTGGCGCCGGTGGCTCAACGGCCAGGTCGTGACGGTTACCGGTACGCTGGAAGTTACCCGCTTTGTCGCCGATAAACGGACGCGCGATAACGCGGCCAATGTTGTAGCCGCCTTCGGTCAGCTCTTCACGGGCGATTTCGCACAGCTCGTAGAGTTTATCCAGGCCAAACGTCTCTTCGTGGCAGGCAATCTGGAACACGGAGTCAGCAGAGGTGTAGAAAATCGGCTTGCCGGTTTTCATGTGCTCTTCGCCGAGCTGATCCAGAATCACGGTGCCGGAAGAGTGGCAGTTACCGAGGTAGCCCGGCAGGTTGGCACGCTTCACCAGCTTATCGAGCAGCTCCTGCGGGAAACTGTTCTCGTGATCGGAGAAGTAGCCCCAGTCAAACAGCACCGGCACACCGGCGATTTCCCAGTGACCGGATGGGGTATCTTTCCCGGAAGAGAGCTCGTGCGCCCAGGCGTAGGCGCCCACCACTTCCGCGTTGCCGTCCATACCGGCTGCGATTTTACCGGTAGAGCCTTCATGCGCTTTTACCAGCCCGAGGCGGGTCAGATTAGGTAGAGTCAGAGGGCCTTTACGACCATTGTCCGCTTCGCCTTTTGCACAGGCTTCCGCGATGTGACCCATGGTATCGGAACCCACGTCACCAAAACGTTCTGCATCTTCGGTTGCGCCGATGCCGAATGAGTCCAGCACCATAATAAATGCACGTTTCATAATTGTTCTCCGTACTTAGTGCTTCATAAAAATGCGATCAGATCAGTATACCGCTATTCAGTGATACGACGATAGACCGTCGGTGTGGTTTCCGGTGCTTTATCGTCAAGAGATATTGCCGCTTTCACCGCTTTCGCCGCGTCCTGCCAGCTGGCTTCGTCTTTCGCGTGGATCACCGCCAGCGGACGTTGGCCGTCGACGTTGTCGCCCAAACGGGCCATGTCGGTAAAGCCGACGCTGTAATCAATGGTGTCCGATGCCTGACGACGACCGCCGCCCATAGATACAACAGCCATGCCAAGCGCGCGGGTGTCCATGGCGGAGACAAAACCTTCGCCATCCGCATAAACAGCTTTGCTGAGCATCGCGGTCGGCAGGTATTTCGCGTAGTTTTCCACGAAGTCGGTCGGGCCTTTCTGCGCCGCCACCATGCGGCCAAAGATCTCCGCGGCTTTGCCGTTGTCCAGCACCGCCTGAAGCTTCGCGCGGGCTTCCGCGTCGTCTTTGGCCAGCTTGCCGGAGATGAGCATCTCAACGCACAGCGCCATGGTGACATCGAACAGGCGCGGGTTACGGTATTCGCCTGTGAGGAACTGCACGGCTTCGCGGACTTCAACCGCGTTACCGGCGCTGGAGGCCAGCACCTGGTTCATGTCGGTCAGCAGCGCGGTGGTGCGCACGCCCGCGCCGTTGGAGACGCCAACGATCGCTTCGGCAAGCTGAGCAGAGAGTTCATAGGTCGGCATAAACGCGCCGCTGCCCACCTTCACGTCCATCACCAGCGCGTCCAGCCCTTCCGCCAGTTTTTTGGCGAGGATAGAGGCGGTGATCAGCGGGATGGAGTCTACGGTGGCGGTAATATCACGCGTCGCGTAAAAACGCTTGTCTGCCGGAGCAAGAGAGCTGGTCTGGCCGATAATCGCCACCCCAACGTCTTTAATAATATCGCGGAAGCGATTGTCATCCGGGAAGATATCGAAGCCCGGAATGGCTTCCAGTTTGTCGAGCGTGCCGCCGGTGTGGCCCAGGCCGCGCCCGGAGATCATGGGAACGTAACCGCCACAGGCTGCCACCATTGGGCCAAGCATCAGCGAAGTCACATCACCCACGCCGCCGGTGGAGTGTTTGTCCACAATCGGGCCGTTGAGGTTGAGGCTTTTCCAGTCCAGAACGGTTCCTGAATCTCGCATCGCCATGGTCAGCGACACGCGCTCAGGCATCGACATATCGTGGAAGAAAATGGTCATCGCCAGAGCCGCAATCTGCCCTTCTGAAACGGTGTTGTCACGAATGCCGTTGATGAAGAAGCGAATTTCTTCGTCGCTTAAAGCAAGACCATCACGTTTTTTACGAATAATTTCTTGTGCGAGAAACACGGTAACCCCCATGCGGAATTGGGTGAATGGCGGCGGGTACGCTTACCCGCCCTGCGATCCTGTAGGCCGGATAAGCGAAGCGCCATCCGGCATTGTCTGGCAATCAGTAGCTGCTTGCGCTCTTACCGTCGCCGTGACCCAGCGCCTTCAGCAGGCTGGCCAGCAGGCTGGACGCGCCGAAGCGGTAGTGGCGGGAGTCAGCCCACTCAGCGCCAAACAGTTCGTCGGCAATCGCCAGGAACTGCTGCGCGTCTTCCGCGGTACGGACGCCGCCCGCAGGTTTGAAGCCCACGGTTTTGGATACGCCCATATCGCGGATAACTTCCATCATGATGCGCGCGCTTTCCGGGGTCGCATTGACCGGCACTTTACCGGTAGAGGTTTTGATGAAATCCGCACCGGCTTTGATGGAGATTTCTGACGCCTTACGAATCAGCGCCTCTTCTTTCAGCTCGCCGGTTTCGATGATCACTTTCAGCAGCACGTTTGCCGCCGCACACGCGTCTTTACAGGCTTTCACCAGGTCAAAACCGACCTGCTCGTTGCCGGCAATCAGCGCGCGGTACGGGAACACCACGTCAACTTCGTCTGCGCCGTAGGCAATTGCCGCGCGGGTTTCCGCCAGCGCAATCTCAATGTCGTCATTGCCGTGCGGGAAGTTAGTCACGGTTGCAATGCGCACGTCCGGCGTGCCCTGCTCTTTCAGCGTTTTGCGGGCAATCGGTATAAAGCGCGGGTAGATACAGACGGCGGCGGTGTTACCCACTGGCGTTTTTGCCTGATGGCACAGGGCGATGACTTTTTCATTGGTGTCGTCATCGTTCAGGGTGGTCAGGTCCATCAGCTTCAACGCGCGCAGGCTGCTTGCAGTTAAATCGGTCATAACATTCTCCAACGGCAGTGCCGTATAAATTTTACCTTGCGGGTCTGTGAGTATTCTAACATTCACCCGCATCCACACTTCGACATTCATCACAGTTAATGAAAACTGCGTACAAATTTGCATTACTGTAATGAGATCTTCTTCAAACTTTAGCGTGCAAGTTGCTGACTAAAGCAGCGATACCCCTTGTTGGATCAAAAGCGCCGGCAGGCTGGCTTCCTACAATCCGTTCATCATCCGCAGAACATTCAAGGAAGTGAACATGCCCGACGCCCTGCAACAACGTTGCCAGCACATTGTGACAAGCCCGGTGTTAACCCCGGAGCAAAAACGTCATTTTCTGGCGCTGGAAGCGGAAAATTACCTGCCCTACCCGACGCTATCTCCGGCCGCCCGCGCCGCGCTGGACGAGGGGTTTATCTGCGACATGTACGAAGGTCATGCCCCCTACAAACCGCGTTACGTGCTGCCGGATTATGAAAAATTCCTGGCTAACGGTTCGGAATGGCTGGAGCTGGAAGGCGCGAAAGATCTTGATGACGCCCTCTCTCTCTTAACTATTCTCTATCACCATGTTCCTTCAGTGACATCAATGCCGGTCTATCTGGGGCAGCTTGATGCGCTACTGAACCCGTATGTTAGAATTCTAACACAAGAAGAAATCGATAGCCGAATAAAACGTTTCTGGCGCTATCTCGACAGAACGCTGCCCGATGCGTTTATGCACGCCAACATCGGGCCCGCCGACGGCCCTGTCACCCGTGCCATTCTGCGTGCAGATGCTGAACTGAAGCAGGTTGCGCCCAATCTGACCTTTATCTACGATCCTGAGATCACCCCAGACGATTTACTGCTTGAGGTGGCAAAAAACATTTGTGAATGCAGCAAACCGCATATTTCAAACGGTCCGGTGAATGATAAAATTTTCACAAAAGGCCGTTTTGGAGTGGTGAGCTGTTACAACTCTCTGCCGCTGGCGGGCGGTGGCAGCACCCTGGTGCGCCTTAACCTCAAGGCAATCGCCGAACACAGCACATCCATTGACGACTTCTTCACCCGCACGCTACCGCACTACTGTCAGCAGCAAATCGCCATCATCGATGCGCGCTGCGATTTTCTGTACGGGCAATCCGGCTTCTTTGAGAATAGCTTCCTGGTGAAAGAGGGACTGATTGATGCCGATCGGTTTGTGCCGATGTTTGGCATGTACGGTCTTGCCGAAGCGGTGAACGGACTGTGTGAGAAAGCAGGCATGGCGGGGCGTTACGGGAAAGACGAGCAGGCCAACGCGCTGGGTTATCGCATCAGCGAACAGCTTGCGGCGTTTGTTGAAAATACGCCGGTGAAGCACGGCTGGAAGCATCGCGCGATGCTGCACGCCCAGTCAGGCATCAGCTCCGATTCGGGCACCACGCCGGGGGCGCGTCTGCCGTACGGTGACGAGCCGGATCCTGTCAGTCATCTGCTGGCCGTAGCGCCGCACCATAAACACTATCATTCCGGGATCAGCGATATTTTAACGCTGGATGAGACGGTAAAACGCAATCCGCAGGCGGTGGTTCAGCTTTGCCTGGGGGCGTTCAGGGCCGGTATGCGTGAGTTCACCGCGAATGTGGCCGGTAACGATCTGGTACGCGTGACCGGCTATATGGTTCGCTTGTCGGATCTGGAGAAATACCGGGAAGCGGGTTCAAGAACGAACACCACGTGGCTGGGGGAAGAGGCCGCACGCAATACCCGTATTCTGGAACGTCAGCCGCGCGTGATAAGCCATGAACAGCAGATGCGCTTTAGTTAGTCAGGTCATCCCCTTCTCCTGCGTGGACGGGCCGGGCAGCCGCCTGGCGCTGTTCCTGCAGGGCTGTAACCTGCGCTGCAAAACCTGCCACAACCCGTGGACCATCGGGCGCTGCAACGACTGCGGGGACTGCGTGCCCCACTGCCCGCACGACGCGCTGACCATTCAGGCCGGACGCGTCTGGTGGCAGGAGAGTCACTGCCAGCAGTGCGACACCTGCCTGCGCCTGTGCCAGCAGCAGGCCACGCCCATGGCGCACCGCCTGAGCGTCGACGAGATCCTCGTTCAGGTCCGTAAATCCGCGCCCTTTATCGAAGGGATCACCGTGAGCGGCGGCGAAGCCACAATCCAACTGCCGTTTTTGATCGCCCTGTTTACCGCGATCAAAACCGATCCTGAGCTACATCATTTAACCTGCCTGGTAGACAGCAACGGTCTGCTAAGCGAAACCGGCTGGCAAAAACTGCTGCCGGTGCTGGATGGCGCAATGCTGGACCTCAAAGCGTGGGGGAATGAACATCACCGCTTCCTGACCGGACGCGAGAATCCGCAGATTAAGGAGAGTATTCGCTGGCTGGCAGACCGTCACCGTTTGACGGAGCTCCGCTTGCTGGTCATCCCGGAACAGTGTGATTATCTGGAACATATCAAACCGTTGATCGCGTTCATCCACGGGCTGGGGAATGTTCCGGTGCGTATTAACGCGTTTCATGCACACGGAGTTTACGGCGAGGCGGCGTCATGGCGCAGCGCCACGCAGGAGGATATTGAACCGCTGGCGCGGGCGCTGGAAAAACAGAAGATAACGGTGATTCGTCCGGCGCTTTATCTATAGCGTGATACCAAAAACCGAACGGGTATTTTCGAGCAGCGCGCTGGCAATGACCTCTTCAGGTTCCTGACGCAATTCGCACAGCACGTCAAATACCCGCGCCGCCTGTTCCGGGCGATTCGGCTGCCCCTGAAACCCACTCAGCGGCATATCGGGGGCATCCGTTTCCAGTAACAGCGCAGAGAGAGGCAGCTGCGCCATTACGTCACGGGTTTTACTGGCGCGCGGATAGGTGATGGTGCCACCGACGCCAATTTTATAGCCCAGTTCAATAAAACGCTGCGCCTGCTGCAGGCTGCCGGAAAAACCATGCACTACGCCTCTTCGCGGCAGGTCGATGCGCTTCAGGTGCATCGCCAGTTTGTCATGAGTGCGTCGGGAGTGGAGGATCACCGGCAGATCGTGACGTTTTGCCAGCCGAAGCTGCGCGTCCAGGATCGTCTGCTGGCGTTCAAACTGCGGATCTTCGCGATAGAGATCGAGGCCGATCTCGCCGATGGCGACAAGTTTCTCTCCTGCACGTTGCAGCACCCGATCCAGCTCTTCAAGATGCTCATCACGATGGCGCTCAATCACAATCGGATGCAGGCCGAGCGCGGCATAAAGCGCGGAGTATCGCGCGGAAAGCTCCAGCACGCGGGTAAAATAGGCCGCTTCAACCGACGGCACAATGATGGCCTGCACGCCGGCTTCGGCAGCTTTCGCAATGCTTTGCGCTTCATTCCCCGTAAACGGCGGGAAATCAAAGTGGCAGTGGGTATCAACAAAGCGGTGCGTCACGCCAGATCCTCATTATCCAGTAAAGCGTCATTCGCCTGCGGAATGTCCACCAGCGGCATGGTCAGGGCGTCATTGGCGACAATTGCAGGTGGCGTAATAATGCGTTTATGCCGATGCAGAGGCGGTTGCTCGGCCAGCATTTTCCCGACGGTCGCCAGGAAGTAACGCCCGCACAGCCGCCCCGTTTTGTAATCCATACGCAACGCAGGCAACCGGCTGCCCAACGCCATGCTCAGCAGCGGCTTAGGCGGATAAATTTCAAAGATGCGCAGCTTGCCCGGGGGTTTTTCAATAAAGCGCTGCATCGCGCCGTAGGTGGTTTCATGCTGCTTCGCGATGTTAACCAGCGGCTGCAGGCTGCTGTCGCCCAGCCAGCGCTCCATCCGCTTAAACCACTGGGGGGTGTAATACATTTGCGATGGAACGGTACGGATCACCACGATAGTTTTCGCCCCGCGTCGCGCGGCTTCCTGCACCGGCACCGCGTCGCTGATGCCGCCGTCCAGATAGCTGATGCCATCCAGCAGCGCGCCGGTACGATAAAAACCGGGAATAGCGCTGGAGGCGCGGATGATGTCGAGCCAGTTCTCCTTCTGTGGTGAGAAATAGCCCGGCGAATAGTCATCCCCCCGGCTGGCGCACATCCAGAATTCTTTGCCGCTATCAAACAGGCGGGCAGCGGTATCCATGGCCAGCGGCATCTGGCTGGAGGTCGACTCCAGCAGCCAGTCGAGATCGATCAGGTTGCCGCCGCGCACGAAGCGCACCGGGTTAAAAAATTCTTTCGCCGTGGTGAAGCGCATGATCACTTTTCGCGCGTAGCCGGGCTGGTTACAGACATACGCAGAGAGATTCTGCGCCCCGGCGGACGTGCCGAAGTAGAGGTCAAACGGGTTGAACTGCGCGCGCATAAATTCATCCAGCACGCCGGCGGTGAAAATGCCGCGCTGTCCTCCCCCCTCGCAGACCAGTGCGAGTTGACCCGCCCTAAACGGTTTTAACGTCAGCGGCGCAATATTGCCGAGCGTAACGGGAATTCGTTGCCCCACCTCTGCTTTCCTGTTTTGATTATTTTATCACTCCACAGTAACGCACCCGACCTGTAACGCAAATAAGAAAAAGCCAGTCGCAGTGACTGGCTTTATTTTGTTGAAGGAATATTGCGTTTGCTACGGGCGTCTACGACCCGTAAACAGGCTGACCAGGAACAGAATAATACCGACGACGAAGACAATTTTAGCTGCCCATGCCGCTGTACCTGCCAGACCACCAAAGCCCAATGCGGCGGCAATTAACGCGATAACCAGAAATATAATGCCCCAACGAAACATAAGCTTCTCCTTTACCATAGTTAATGTCGGCCGCTAAACGTGAGCGCTCAGGTCACTCACCGGCGTTTTTCCAGAGTCGTTCTTATTTCGCCCGCAGGGTTAAACCTTACGGGCGAATGGTCCAGAATTACTTCGTTTTCAGATCGTTTTTAACGCTTTTAACACCATCAATGGCTTTCGCAATTGACTCGGCGCGTTCACTTTGCGCCTGTGAATCAACCGTACCGGAAAGCTGAACCACGCCATCGGTGGTTTCCACTTTCACCTTACGAGACGGCACGATGTCATCTGCTAACAGTTTAGCTTTGATTTCGCTGGTAGTAGCGGCATCACCGGCATAACCTTTCACCGAGGCGTTTTTACCGTCGCGAACGTGCAGTTTATCGCTCACGGATGCGACACCTTCGACACCCTTCGCCACCTTCACAGCCTGTTCGGCTTGGGCCTGGCTTTCAACAAAGCCACTCAGGGTAACGACCTTTTTGTCGGTCTTAACGGAAATATCGGTGCTCTTGATGGCTTCATCATCCACCAGTGCGGCTTTCACTTTTGCTGTGATAGAGCTGTCGTCCATGAAATTACCGACTTTATTCATAGAGCTATCGATTTTTTGCCCTGCGGTGTCGGCCGTGGACTGTGCTTTATCCATGGTGCTGCTTTCCGCCAGGGCGGAACCGCTAACCAGAACGCTACCCAGTGTTACAGCCAGCAGAGTTTTAGAAATCTTCAGTCTTGTCATATTCATCGATGTATTCCTGTGTTTTACCCGTTATTCGGGCTAAATACTTCCTTAGTAGTTTTATATATCGCGAATAAACACACGGGTGAAATGGAGAACCAATCGACATGCATTGAACAGTTAATTCATCCATGCCCGGTGCTAAACACTGAGTTAAATATAGATCACTCTCACAATGCCGCTTTCAGAATTGCGTAAAAAACGCGCGAATAGCGTGAATTTGCGGTGAATTAAGAACATTCCGCAAGGGACTAATAAGACAGGAATAAAAGAAGAGCACGGCGATTGCCGTGCTCCGGGAGGGGATTAGTGTTCGCGCGTTTTGCGGAACTGAACGTCTGGATAACGTTCCTGCGTCAGGTTCAGGTTGACCATCGTTGGCGCGATATAGGTCAGGTTGTCGCCGCCATCGAGCGCCAGCTGAATTTCGTTCTTACGCTTAAATTCTTCGAATTTCTTCACGTCAGAACACTCAACCCAGCGCGCGGTCGCCACGTTGACCGATTCGTAAATCGCTTCCACGTTGTATTCGCTCTTCAGGCGCGCAACCACCACGTCGAACTGCAGCACACCGACCGCGCCAACAATCAGATCGTTGTTGGCGATTGGACGGAACACCTGCACGGCGCCCTCTTCAGAGAGCTGAACAAGGCCTTTCAGCAGCTGTTTCTGCTTCAGCGGATCGCGCAGACGAATGCGACGGAACAGCTCCGGTGCGAAGTTCGGAATACCCGTGAACTTCATCATCTCGCCCTGGGTGAAGGTATCGCCGATCTGGATCGTACCGTGGTTGTGCAGACCGATGATGTCGCCCGGATACGCCTCTTCAACGTGCGAACGGTCGCCCGCCATAAAGGTCAGCGCGTCGGAAATCACGACATCTTTACCGATGCGCACCTGGCGCAGCTTCATGCCCTTCTCATACTTACCGGACACCACGCGCATGAAGGCCACGCGGTCGCGGTGTTTCGGGTCCATGTTGGCCTGAATTTTAAAGACGAAGCCGGTGAACTTCTCTTCTTTCGCTTCCACTTCGCGGGTGTCGGTTTTACGCGGCATCGGCTGAGGTGCCCACTCCACCAGACCGTCCAGCATGTGGTCAACGCCGAAGTTACCCAGCGCGGTACCGAAGAAGACCGGGGTAATTTCGCCGCTCAGGAACAGTTCTTTGTCGAACTCGTGAGACGCACCCTTCACCAGTTCCAGCTCGTCGCGCAGCTGCGCGGCCAGCTCTTCGCCAACGGCGGCATCGAGATCCGGGTTGTCCAGACCTTTCACAATGCGCACTTCCTGAATGGTGTGGCCTTTACCGGTCTGATACAGGTAAGTTTCGTCTTTATAGAGGTGATAAACCCCTTTGAACAGCTTACCGCAGCCAATTGGCCAGGTGATTGGCGCACAGGCGATCTTCAGCTCGTTTTCCACTTCATCCATCAGCTCCATCGGGTCACGGATGTCACGGTCGAGTTTGTTCATAAAGGTGAGGATCGGCGTATCGCGCAGACGGGTGACTTCCATCAGCTTACGGGTACGATCTTCTACACCTTTCGCGGCGTCGATCACCATCAGACAGCAGTCCACTGCCGTCAGGGTACGGTAGGTATCTTCGGAGAAGTCTTCGTGGCCCGGGGTGTCCAGCAGGTTCACCAGGCAGTCGTGATACGGGAACTGCATCACGGAGGTGGTAATCGAAATACCACGCTGCTTTTCCATCTCCATCCAGTCGGATTTTGCATGCTGGCTGGAGCCACGGCCTTTAACGGTACCCGCAGTCTGGATCGCCTGTCCGAACAGCAACACCTTCTCGGTGATGGTCGTTTTACCGGCATCCGGGTGCGAGATAATGGCAAAAGTACGGCGCTTGGCCACCTCTTGCAGATAAGGAGACAACGTCATAATTAAATCTTCTTTTATAAGCGCGGCAGCACGCCACGCATCATGGAATACAAAATTGCGGCTATTTTACCCATCAACGGGGGGCAGGCAATCATTGTTTACACAGGAGTTGCTCCAGTTCGGTCAATGACGTGACGGTCCAGGTTGGCTCGATGCCTTCAGGCTTCACGCGGCCATGCGCATTCAGCCAGACGGTCGACAAACCTGACTTCATACCGCCAAGAATATCAGACTCTGCGGTATCACCCACCATCAGCACGCGATCGCGGTCGGGATTACCGGCCTGCGCCAGCGCATAATCGAAAATTCGCGGATCTGGTTTCGGCACGCCGACCTCTTCGGAGATCACCAGCGCATCGAAATGATCGCGCAGGCCGGTGCGCTCCAGGCGGATTTGCTGCAGCGCGGTGAAGCCGTTAGTGATGATCCCCAGTTTCACCTTGCCTTTCAATGCATTCAGCAGGGAAACCGCGCCCGGCAGGGGCGCACAGATATCGGCCATGGCGTTAAGGAAAGCCTCGTTCAGCGTCCCCGGACTGACCTTTAAGCGTTCCGCCCAGACGTCAAATCGCTGGTGCTGAAGCTGTAACGCGGTGATGGCACCGTTCTGGTAATCCACCCACAGCGGCTTGTTCACCGCCTGATAGTCCTGAAAATCTTCGGCGGTGAAGGTCACGCTATAGTCGAGAAACATCCGCTGTAGGCCGCCGAACGAGTCAAACGTAAACAGCGTTTCGTCGGCATCAAAGAAAATCCAGTCCCATTTCATCGTTACAACCTTATATTCGTTATCCAATTGGCAGAGCCATGATAATGGCGTCTTCACGTCCCTCTGCGGTGGGGTAGTAGTTACGTCGGACTGTCGCCTCGTTAAAGCCTAAGCTTTCATAGAGCGCGATGGCGGCGACATTCGACGCGCGCACCTCCAGCCACAGGGTGAAAACGTCGCGGGTTTCGAGCTCACGAATGAGATGCTCAAGCAGTTCTCTGCCCAGCCCACGGCGCTGAAACGCCGGGTCGACGGCGATGTTAAACAGCGTCGCCTCGTCAAGAACCACCTGCGTGATGGCAAACGCGGCCAGGGTGCCGTCAACGTCCAGACGGTAGTTCAGATAGCGCTCGCCCTGATTGCTGGCAAACGTTTTTTCGCTCCACGGAAAGGCGTGGGCGCGTGTTTCAATCGCGAACGCTGCGGTCAGGTCAGGCGTCGTGAGGGAAGAAATCGTGTTCATATTCGCAGATTTGTTGCCATAGCGCGCTGCGCGCCTTTGGATTGGCTTTCAGCTCGTCCAGCGCTGGTGAGCTGATTTGGCTCCCCTGAAGAGAGATGTCGTTTGTCTCTCCGATGCGCCAGCTGTTACAGCGGCTATCAGGAGGAAGCATGGCAACCCGTTCCGGCGTCAGCTGTAAGACCTGGTCGGGCGTCAGCTTCAGGCTGCGAAGGACATCACCGATCAGGGGCTCATTCAGGGCAGGCAGTTCTTCCGCCACCATCACCAACCGAACGTGCGCGGGGATGGAGATGGCGATTTCGCCCTGCAACGCCGTCGGGCGACGCAAAGCCCACTGGGTGATGCCCAGCTGCTGCAACTGCCAGTCTCGTCGGGATGTCATAGGGATAACTCCTGTCTCTCAGGCGCGCAAATATAGCAAATGTGTCGAAAGTGCGCCATCTACCTACTATAATCCCCGCCTGAGTTTATTGAGGAACAATTCATGTCTGCATTTACCCCGGCAAGTGAAGTCTTGCTGCGTCACAGTGATGATTTCGAAGAAAGCCGTATTCTGTTTGCCGGAGATATGCAGGATGACCTGCCCGCGCGTTTCGACTGTGCTGAAAGCCGTGCCCACACCCAATACTACCACCACTGGCAGGTGCTGAGCCGCCAGATGGGCGAGCGCGCACGCTTCAGCCTGGTGGCGGAGCAGAGCGATATTGCCGACTGCGATACGCTGATCTACTACTGGCCGAAGAACAAGCCGGAAGCCCAGTTCCAGCTGATGAACCTGCTCTCCCTGCTGCCGGTTGGCTGCGATATTTTCGTGGTCGGTGAAAACCGCAGCGGTGTCCGTAGCGCCGAGCAGATGCTGGAAGCCTACGCGCCGCTGACCAAAGTTGACAGCGCACGTCGCTGCGGTCTGTATCATGGCCGTCTGGAAAAACAGACAACCTTTGATGCGCAGGCATACTGGGACGAGTACCAGCTTGACGGCCTGACCATCAAAACCCTGCCGGGTGTCTTCAGCCGTGACGCGCTGGATACGGGCAGCAAGCTGCTGCTCTCCACCCTGACGCCGCACACCAAAGGAAAAGTGCTGGACGTGGGCTGCGGCGCGGGCGTGCTTTCAACAGTGCTTGCCAGCCATTCACCAAAAGTGCGTTTAACCCTGTGTGACGTGAGCGCCCCGGCGGTAGAAGCCAGCCGCGCAACGCTTGCGGCCAACGGCATTGAAGGCGATGTGATTGCCAGCAACGTCTTCTCTGACGTCACCGGCCGCTTTGACATGATCATCTCTAACCCGCCGTTCCACGACGGGATGGAAACCAGCCTCGAAGCTGCGCAAACCCTGATCCGTGGCGCGACTCGTCACCTCAACAGCGGCGGCGAGCTGCGCATCGTGGCGAACGCCTTCCTGGCGTACCCGAAAGTGCTGGACGAAACCTTCGGCTTCCACGAAGTGATCGCCCAGACGGGCCGCTTTAAGGTCTACCGCACCGTGATGACGCGTCAGGCAAAAAAATAATTCGCCATACAATGCAGGCCGGATAAGCGCCAGCGCCATCCGGCAAGCAGGCGTCGCAATTCCGTCCATTTTTGCAGCAATCAATAAAAGGCGCGCACTTTTCTGTTGACGTAAAGCTGAAAACATCTAGAATGCGCCTCCGTGGTTACGATACTTTTACAGTATCGATGGTATGCGAAGGTGGCGGAATTGGTAGACGCGCTAGCTTCAGGTGTTAGTGTCCTTACGGATGTGGGGGTTCGAGTCCCCCCCCTCGCACCATAAATCACGTTGATATTGCTCGCACTGGGCGAAGGTGGCGGAATTGGTAGACGCGCTAGCTTCAGGTGTTAGTGTCCTTACGGATGTGGGGGTTCGAGTCCCCCCCCTCGCACCAACGAGGCGATATCAAAAATAGTAAGATGACTGTGCGAAGGTGGCGGAATTGGTAGACGCGCTAGCTTCAGGTGTTAGTGTCCTTACGGATGTGGGGGTTCGAGTCCCCCCCCTCGCACCAATTATCTTATCTCCCTTCTGTAATACCTCTTATTTTCCCTGTTATTTCAAACTCATCATTATCACCAGAATTGCGCTGACTAATGCGACGCATGATGGCAGTAACACATAATGGCGTAGGTGCTTATGCCAGATCATGCCTGACGTCATCAGCAGCCCTGACACAATGATGGCCTTCCAGCTTTCGATGGAGAGATCGGCAAACATCAAACCGCCAAGGATTACGCCCGGCAGCAATACTCCCCATGCACTTCCCAGCGCCCTGTTCAACATACATCGCCCTTTCATAACGATAATGATAAACAATATCATATGATAAAAATTATCATTTGTCAGCGCGGTGAAGCAAAAAAAATCGCCCTTTCTCCTTATGTAGAATGACAGAAATTTCCTAAGGTGATAAATTGCTCACCTGTTAACTACACATAAACTTTTTCTTATAATTACGCTTTGAGTTTTTTGCATAATTAAGTGCGAAACCACACCTATTCATCTGTTTTAATTAAGTTTTAATAAAAACGCACGACTATGACATCACAATCCTGGCGGTCTTTGGTTCAAAGAAAATATCAATTATCGTTACGTTTATTTTTATTTCTGAACGCAACGTCAGCCGTGTTCTCGGTAACAAACCCGCTCTATTCTGTACGCGTGTTTTCTGCCCCTCTGATTGCTATTTTCGCGATCAGTACTGGCCTGTTCGTCTGGCACTGGAAAAAGCGCGCGCGGAAGATAAATATTCCTGCCGTTTCAGCAATCTTTGGTATTTTGTGGGCCTGGCAAATAGATTCGAAATTTTCGCTAATTACCCATGACCAGGCGATGTATTTGATAATAGCTTTACTCACGGTGCTTTTTATCGGAACGCTGGCCTTCGCCAGTAATATCAAAGCATTTACGCTGCACTCGCTCCCCGCCTTTATTGTCTGCCTGTGGTTAAGTGACCAGGATATATGGCTAAGAATGTCCTATTCTTTCGCACTTCCTGTGGTGGCTATTGCTATTCATAACATTTTGCAACGGCGCAACGATCGCTTCGCCCAGGAGCTGCTCTCTCGCCTGCTGGAAGAACGGGAAACTCTGACCGATCTCAGTATGATGGACCCGCTAACCGGGCTCTATAATCGTCGCGGCCTGCAGAGCCGTCTGGAGAACCTGCCGGCGGTAGAAAACGGCGAACATTTTGTTCTTTTGATGGATATCGACCACTTCAAAGCCTATAACGACCATTATGGCCATATGATGGGTGACCAGGCGCTGAAGCGCGTCTCGGCGGCAATTCGTGATGCCGTCCGTTCGCGCGATATTGTGGCGCGTTTCGGTGGGGAAGAGTTCATGGTGCTGCTGACGAATATTTCACTTGAACACGCCCGCCATACGGCAGAGCGGATCCGTCAGAAAGTCTATGATTTGAAAATCCCCCATCTGTTCAACGAAAGCGTCGCCACCAATGTCACCATCAGCATCGGTATTGCCATTTTCGAAAACGAGGACGTGGAAAGCGCTCTGGAGAGAGCGGACAGAGCCCTCTATGAAGCAAAGCATTTAGGTCGCAATAACATTCTGCTGAGTGAAGAGCTACAAACCGCTTAAGCGCGTCTTCGGTTAATCAGGACAAAAGTCTTGCCATTGGTATGAGCAATAGTTAGGATTGGCAATCATTATCATTTAGATTTCTATCTTAACTATGGCTACGCATACCGCACACATCGTTGAACCACTCCTCTGGCGAGCGCCCCTCACCAGCGGGAATGCGTCGCTTGCGGATGCCATACGGGACAAGATTGCTAAGACGCGCGCCCACCTGCTGGACTTTATCAGGCTTGATGAAGCGCCCCCGCACCACGCCATGACGCTCGCTGAGTGGCAGCAGCCCTCTACGCTGCAGTCGCTGCTTGCAACCTATTCCGACCATATCTATCGCAATCAGCCGACCCTAACGCGGGAAAATAAACCTCTGCTTTCCCTGTGGGCACAGTGGTATATCGGGCTGATGGTTCCCCCACTCATGCTGGCGGTATTAACCCAAAAGAGCATGCTGGCGCTCTCCCCGGATCATTTTCACGTCGAGTTCCACGAAACTGGCCGAGCAGCCTGCTTCTGGATTGATCTGCACGAAGATCGCGGCGCAGAGCAGTTCTCTGCTCAGGAACGTCTGGAACAGCTTGTCATCCAGGCCCTGATCCCAGTGGTAGAGGCACTTGAAGCAACGGGCGAGATCAACGGGAAGCTTATCTGGAGTAATACCGGGTATTTAATTCACTGGTATTTAACAGAAATGAAGCCGCTGCTTGGCGATGAGAAAGTGGAGGCCCTGCGCCAGTCCTGCTTCTTTGCCAAACAGCTTTCCGATGGTCGCGATAATCCGTTATTCCGTACCGTTGTGCTCCGTGACGGGCTTCTGGTGCGTCGTACCTGCTGCCAGCGCTATCGCCTGCCGGACGTTAAGCAGTGCGGGGATTGCACGCTAAAGTAGTGCAGTGAATTGCCCGGTGACGCTTCGCTTACCGGGCCTACAAAAACCTCGACTCGTAGGCCGGGTAAGGCGCAGCCACCACCCGGCACAACGTCTTTAAGCCACCTGCTGATTGTCCTCTTCCCCATTACGCTGTGCTTCTTCCGCTTCCTGCTCCAGCAGCTGCTTCTCGTACACTTTGAAGAACGGGTAGTAGATGATTGCCGACACGCAGGCGAGAACCACAACCAGGATAGCCGCGCGGAAATCCCAGCCCAGGGCCCATGCTGCGCCTATCGGCGCCGGTGCCGTCCAGGGAACCACTGAAATAACACGACCAATCAGATCAAACGTCATCGCCGCCCAGGCCAGCACGGCGTTAACCATCGGGGCTAGCAGGAACGGAATAAAGAACACCGGGTTCATTACGATCGGCGTACCGAAGATAACGGGTTCGTTGATGTTGAAGAAGCTGGGCACCACGCTCAATCGGCCAATAGAGCGTAAATGCGCTGAACGGCTGCGCAGATAGCAAATCACCAGACCCATCGTTGCACCCGACCCGCCAATCACGATGAAGAACGTCCAGAAAGCTTCCATAAAAATATGTGGCAGAGGATGGCCGGCGGCCAGCGCGGTCTGGTTCGCTCCGAGGTTAGTCAGCCAGAACATCTGCAGCATCCCGGAGACAATAGCCGCCCCGTGGATCCCGGCGAACCACAGCAGGTGGCCAATCAACACCGCCAGCAGGATCGCGGGCAGTGAATCCGCCGCGGAAACAAGGGGCTTGAAGATGGACATAATTGCCTGCGGGATCAGCATGTCAAACTGAGACTGAATCACCAGGCTCAGCGGATAAAGCGTTAACACCACCACCAGCACCGGGATCAGCAGGTCAAAGGAGTTTTTGATCATCGGCGGCACCTGGTCCGGCAGGCGAATACCGATGTTATGCGCCTTCAGGAAACGCATCATTTCAACGCAGTAAATCGCCACCAGAATGGCGGTAAAAATACCCGTTCCACCCAGGCTATCGACGGGAAGCGTGCCTTTGGTTTTCGGGGCGGCAACCAGCAGAAACGCCATCAGCGACAGCATGGCGCACATGAACGGATCCAGCTGGTGCGTTTTGACATAATGTTTGCCAAGGTTATAGGCGATGGCCGCGCAGATATAAATGGACATAATGCCCATGGTCATATCAAACGGCGTCAGGATCTGGCCTTCAAACTGCTTCGCCATATCCAGCCAGGCGCGCGCGAAACCCCAGGTGGTATCAGGCGAAAACGGTGGGTAAGCAAACACTAATAAAAATGAACCCACAATCATGAACGGCATCGCAGAGATGAACCCATCACGGATAGCCATGACATGACGCTGGGACGAGATCCGCCCGGCAATCGGGCTCACGTAATTTTCAACGAAACGGAATATCAGATTAAACGCAGCATGGTTGGCAGACATGGTTGATCTCCTGTCAGACGTTTATTACAGGCGCGCTCGCGCCGCACGTTGTTCCATAAATCAGCTTCACAACCTTGCTGGCTTGCGTACCAGCGGTACTGCTCAGACGAAATGGTTTCATAATTGGCTCTTATTATTGGATACAGGGGACGTTACATACTCAGTATTAATCTACGCATCACGCTCTGCAACCGGTTACTGTAACCGGTTTCTGTGATTGTGAAGAGGATCCAGAAATCAGCCATCCTGGATATTTGTTACTTAAGAGATATTTACAGAGCATAAATTCTTATGACAGATTACGCAGGATATTTGTCAGGAGGAAACAATGAGTTTGCAGTCCGTACAGCAGTTTTTTGCCGACAACGCGCCGGAAATAGAGGTAATAGAACTTAGCCAGAGTACGGCTACCGTTGCGCTGGCTGCTGCCGCCCACCGTGTAGAGCCGGGACAAATCGCCAAAACCCTATCGTTGAAGGTTAAAAATGAGGTGATTCTGGTGGTGGCGAAGGGTGATGCGCGTCTGGATAACAAAAAACTGAAAGACACGTTTGGCGCGAAAGCACGCATGCTCAGCAGTGATGAAGTGGTTACCGTGACGGGTCATCCCGTTGGTGGCGTCTGCCCGTTTGGGCTTGAAAACCCACTTGCGGTTTACTGCGATATCTCTTTAAAACAATACGCTGAAGTGCTCCCCGCCGCTGGCGCTATCCATAGTGCCGTACGTATTTCTCCGGACAGAATGGCAGAGCTGACTTCAGCAAAGTGGGTTGATGTGTGCATCTGAATGACGCGCCAGAGCACATCTGGCGCGCAAAAGGCACAAGTTACAAAAATGTCGGTTTGCTTAGCCCCACAGTTCGCGGTTCTCTAACCGGAAGATGGGTAAGAATATCCGCTGCATCAAGCAATCCTACGTCAGAATTCACCCCTAGCTTCACCATCGCATTAAACTTATGCGCGCGAATAGTCTTGATATTGCGTTCAAGCTGCGCCGCGATTTCGGGAATGGAATATCCGCATGACATATAACGTAAAATTGCTCTTTCCGTTGGGCTTAACATCCGGTTCTGACTGCAGTACCAGTGGTTAAGCATATTGTCATTAATGCGCAGCGTTTCGCTCAACAATACCACTAACTCCTTCAGCAGGTGTTCAAGGGTCACCGATTTACTGACCACACCGTGAAGACGTGAAGGCGAAAGATGGCTAATCAATCTCGCCTCCATCTCATCCGAGACCAGGATAATGCGCTGAATAAGGCTATGCGTAAACGCGAGATCCCGCAGATGCGCCAGGCAGTTACGTCGTTCTTCTCGCGCATCGGAAAGCGAATAGATCAGCGAGAAAAAATTCACGTGTTGCAGTGCTTTCTTAAAGCCATCAAAATCATTAAACAGGTGCAGTTGATATTGGCTGAGTTCAGGCTGCGTAAAAAGATGCTGCAGCCCGACCGCACTCATCGAGCAATTTTCGATGATGGCGATATGTCTTGTTGAATCGGTTTTTTCCATTCCTCGAACTCTCCATAGGCTGACATTAAACTCAGCTCTCTCATTCCCTGTGTACTGTTGATCCAGGCGTACATATCGGCATTACTCCGCAATGAGAGCCTTCGCATCGCACTGTTTTTCTGCGCACTGATCGTTTTATTGCTCTTTTTAAGCAACGTAGCGATTTGGTTAATCCCCCACCCTTTACCTAACAGGCGAAGCACCTTACGTTCTGAGTGCGTGAGCGCAATAAAGTGTTCGTCGTCATCCTCACTTTCCTCAGGTTCTGGGGTTAATAACGTCTGGCTTATCCGTTCTGCGCGTTCACTCCCTGCCCGGATAGCGTTAACGACACCTTCGATAGGTTCCATATCAGAAAGCAGCGTGCTTTCCGGCCGCATAAGCAGCTCAACGGCAATAGGATAAAACGGCCGGGAGACCAAAAAGATCCAGTGGATTTCCCGGTACTGGTTCAGTAAGCGGTAATACTCTTCGAGCGTACCCCGTGGGTTCCTGTATTCGCCTGAAACGTCGGCGATAATCACATCTGCGCGGCGCAACTGAAGCAGGGTTAACTCCTGCAGTGAGCGGCAGTAGGTCAATTCAAAATCGGGGAAATGACGTGCCATCACGTCCCCTAACCCATTCTGCATGACGGGTATCCGGCTAATGACAACGCCATGCTTACCAGGCAACGACAACATAGACCCTCCGTGTCCATTTTCCTTCGGTGCGTCATGTAAAACGCACCAAGGTATAAATATTTTCTTCCCTGAGTATAAAAAGATTAATACAAGCAGAAGATGAGATATGTTCTTAGTTTAGGAAATGCCTAAAACAGCGCTAATATCTCACAAAGCGCAAATCAATTTAATTGTGCAGACATTAAAATAACAACAAAATAAAATTAGAATTTCTAAATACAAATATTTTATTATTTCAAATTAATAATTCATCATATTAATAAATTAATCCTGTAAGTCGTCGTGACGAGGGGGGGAACTGTTTGCATAAACCTTGATCTGACCCACAGCAAGAGCCACTGCACTTTGTGCTAAAAGTAGGCATTACGGGCCAACCGGCAACTATTCACCTTATCTTCGGGACAATACATGCAGGCAGATCGGTCAACGCAACGTGCTATCACGCGGCTCTGTATTCAGTGCGGTCTTTTTCTGCTCCAGCACGGCGCGGAAAGCGCGCTGGTCGAGGAGCTTTCAACCCGGCTGGGGCTGGCGCTGGGGATGGACAGCGTCGAGAGCGCTATCTCGTCCAACGCCATTGTGCTGACCACCATTAAAGACGGGCAGTGTCTTACGTCCACCCGTAAAAACCACGACCGCGGCATTAATATGCACGTTGTAACCGAGGTCCAGCACATCGTCATCCTGGCTGAGCATAAGCTTCTCGATCTCAAGGAGATTGAAAAACGTTTTAACCAAATCAAGCCATTACGTTATCCACGCTGGCTGGTCGTGCTCATGGTGGGGCTGTCATGCGCCTGTTTTTGTAAGCTCAATAAAGGCGGCTGGGACGGCGCGATCGTCACCTTTTTCGCCAGCAGCATCGCCATGTACGTGCGCCAGCTGCTGACGCACCGGCAGCTGCACCCACAAATTAACTTCTGCATTACCGCGTTTGTTGCCACTACGGTGTCTGGCCTGCTGCTGCGCCTGCCGCAGTTTGCCGCTACCCCGACGATTGCGATGGCCGCCAGCGTGCTTCTGCTGGTGCCGGGCTTCCCGCTAATTAACGCCGTTGCCGACATGTTTAAAGGGCACATCAATACCGGGCTGGCACGCTGGGCTATCGCCAGCCTGCTGACGCTGGCAACCTGCATCGGCGTGGTGATGGCGATGACGCTGTGGGGGTTACGAGGATGGGCGTGATAGATTTTCTGCTGGCGCTGGCACAGGACATGGCCCTGGCGGCCATTCCTGCCGTCGGCTTTGCGATGGTATTTAACGTTCCGCAACGCGCTCTGCCGTGGTGTGCGCTGCTGGGCGCAATTGGCCACGGCTCGCGAATGGTGATGATGACGGCGGGCTTTAACATCGAATGGTCGACGTTTATCGCCTCTATGCTGGTCGGCAGCATCGGTATTCAGTGGTCGCGCTGGTATCTGGCGCATCCGAAAGTGTTCACCGTCGCCGCCGTTATCCCGATGTTCCCCGGCATATCTGCCTATACGGCGATGATTTCCGCGGTGAAAATCAGCCATTTTGGCTACACCGAGCCGCAGATGATCCTTCTCCTGAGCAACTTTCTTAAGGCGTCCTCCATCGTCGGTGCGCTCTCTATCGGGCTGTCGATACCCGGGCTATGGCTCTACCGCAAACGCCCGCGCGTTTGATATTTGTGTTATTTCGCTACCGTGGAGATAATCTTTCTGGTCCGTTTGGTGAAAATAAGGAAAGGATGTGGCTAACCCTGGCAGCGAACACCCCGAGCACAGTGAAGAATCCAGCCTGAAAGAGAAAATCTTTCAGAGCGCCATCGCGCTTTTTGCCGAGTATGGATTGAACGGTGCACGGATGGAGCAGATCGCAGAGAAAGCGGGCACCACCAAACGCATGGTGGTTTACCATTTCAAGAATAAAGAGAACCTCTATCTCCTCGTACTTGAACATGTTTACACCCAGATTCGCGCCAGCGAAAAAGCGCTAAGCCTGACGGGAATGCCCCCGGTCGAAGCGCTGGTCCATCTGGTTGAAGCCACCTTTGACTATCATGCCGACCACCCGGATTACATCCGCATTATCTGCATGGAAAACATGCAGCGCGGCCGTTTTATGCAGCAGTCAAACTATCTGCGTCAGGTCAACCGCAGCGCGCTCGACCTGCTGGAAGGCATCCTGCGCCGGGGCAAAGAAAAACAGCTTTTCAGCCAGACGGTTGACGCCCGCGACCTTCACCGTCTGATCAGCAGCTTCAGCTTTCACTACGTTGCCAACAGCTACACCTTCACCCTGCTGTTTGAAGAGGGTGCAGACGAGCAGGCCCAGCGCCAGCACTACCGTAAAATGGCCGTTCAGGTGGCGCTGCGTTATACCTGCCCCTAAAATTGCTTGCAATTAAATCGCGCACAATCTATATTCATTTCATGAACGCAAAAACGAACGACACGACCGCTGCGCTCCTGCTGGATAACCAGCTCTGTTTTGCCCTCTATTCGGCAAATCTGGCGCTTAATAAGCTGTACCGGCAACTGCTGGCGCCGCTAAACCTGACTTACCCGCAATATCTGGTGATGCTGGTGCTGTGGGAGCAGGATGACGTGACGGTGTCGGACATCGGTGAACGGCTGTTCCTTGACTCCGCAACGCTGACGCCGCTTCTGAAGCGTCTGGAAAGCGCAGGGCTAATCAACCGCCACCGCTCGCGTAAAGATGAGCGTCAGGTCGCCGTCACGCTGACTGAAGCCGGACGTGAACTTCAGCAGCAGGCACTGGGTATCCCACACGCGGTGGGGTGCGCCGCACAGTGTGATACCGACACCATGCTGGCGCTCAAGCAGCAGTTGGAACTTTTGCGACAACAGATTCAACGCGCGTAAGGCTATACTTTACGCGTTATTATTTAACCATATATATCGCACGCTATTTAATAGCACACATTAAAGCAAGATGAGGAACCTGCCATGTCTTTAGAAAAAGTTGTTTATACCGCCAAAGCAAAAGCAACCGGGGGCCGTGACGGCCGCGCGACCTCTTCCGATGGAGTTCTGGACGTTAAACTGGGCGTGCCCAAAGAGATGGGCGGTATGGGTGGAGAAGTCACGAACCCTGAGCAGCTGTTTGCTGCGGGTTACTCTGCCTGCTTCCTGGGCGCGATGAAGTTTGTGGCGGCTCGCGACAAATTTACCCTGCCAAAAGAGGCGTTTATTGAAGGCGAAGTGGGTATCGGCCCGCTGCCGACCGGTTTTGGTATCGAAGCAAAACTGAATATCCACGTTGAAGGGATGGATCCTGCGGAAGCCAAAAAGCTGGTCGATGCGGCGCATATCGTTTGCCCGTACTCTAACGCGACCCGCGGCAACATCGACGTGACGCTGAATATCATCGCGTGATAACTGCCTGATGGCGCTGCGCTTTTCAGGCCTACGACTGTAGCCCCGGTAAGCGCAGCGCCACCGGGGAAATCCCCTCCATCCCTTCCCCTCTCTGTGCTACCATAAGCCCATATCACGCCCGTAGTAATCAGTTGAGTAAGCGTTATGTCCTCCAGAATTCTGACCACCAGCATTGCTGGCATTGATGCCTTTATGCGCGACCCACGCGGTGTGTTGACCCACGCCGAAGGTGGCACGATTGCGGTTTTTGCCGACAACGCGCCGGCGTTTTACGCAATCACGCCGGAACGTCTGGCGCAGCTTCTGGAGATCGAAGCGCAGATGTCACGTCCGGCAAGCGACGTCACGCTGGATAACCAGTTTTTTGAAGAACCGGTTAATACCCCGCTAACCGTTCCGATGGGCAAATTTGTCCTGTACGCGGGCTGGCAGCCTGACGCAGATTTTCAGCGGCAGGCAGCATTGTGGGGCATTGCGTTAACTCAGCCAGCCACCGCGGAAGAGCTCGCCGCGTTTATCGCCTGGTGGCAGGCGGAAGGCAAAGTGTTCACCCACATTCAGTGGCAGCAAAAGCTCGCGCGTCATCTTCAAATTACCCGCGCCAGTAACAATGGCCAGCCTAAGCGCGATATCAACACGTTTTCAGAACCGGATAAACAGATCCCGAGTGGATTCCGAGGTGCGAAATGAAGAACGTCGGCGACCTGATGAAACGTCTGCAAAAAATGATGCCAGCCAACGTGAAGCCCGCCTTCACCACGGGTGAAGAGCTGCTGGCGTGGCAAAAGGAGCAAGGTAAAATTCGTGCCGCCGCGCTCGCCCGCGAAAACCGGGCGATGAAAATGCAGCGCACCTTTAACCGCTCCGGTATTCGCCCCCTGCACCAGAACTGCTCGTTCGATAATTATAAAGTTGAGACCAGCGGGCAGATGAACGCGCTCGCCGCCGCGCGTCAGTACGTGGATGAATTTGACGGCAATATCGCCAGCTTCATTTTTAGCGGCAAGCCGGGCACAGGTAAAAACCACCTCGCGGCCGCCATCTGCAACGAACTGCTTCTGCGCGGTAAATCGGTCCTCATCATCACCGTGGCCGATATCATGTCCGCCATGAAAGACACCTTCAGTAACCGTGAAACCAGCGAAGAGCAGCTTCTTAACGATCTGAGCAATGTCGATCTACTGGTCATCGACGAGATTGGCGTTCAGACGGAATCCCGTTATGAAAAGGTCATCATTAACCAGATAGTCGATCGCCGCTCTTCGTCCAAACGTCCCACCGGGATGCTGACGAACCACAACATTGACGAGATGACCCGCTTACTGGGCGAACGCGTCATGGACCGCATGAAGCTGGGCAACAGTCTGTATGTCATTTTCGACTGGGACAGTTACCGCAGCCGCGTCACCGGCAAAGAGTATTAAGACAGTTCCAGGAATCGCCAGCAGGGCGCAGGTATATACTGGAACCCCTTCCGGCCCAAAACGGACCTTTTTGAGAAAGCCATTATGAAAAAACAGATTCTTATCAGCACCTTTTTAGGCGCGCTGCTGGTTACCGGCGCAGCACAAGCGGCTTCGTGGCAGGAGTCCCTGTCAAGCGCCGCGAATGAGCTGACCAAAGAGAGCAGCAGCGCCCAGGGCGGGCTCTCGGCCTCTTCTCTCACCAGCCTGCTGAGCAACAGTTCCCAGAGCCTGAGCGCGGGCACGATGAACAACGCGGCGGGGATTCTGGAATATTGCGCTAAGCAAAAGCTGGCCTCGGTGACCGACGCGCAAAACGTGAAAAACCAGGTGCTGGGTAAACTGGGTCTCGACACGCAGGAGCAAAAAGCGGATACCAGCTATATGGACGGCATTCAGGGCCTGCTTAACGCGCAAAACGGCCAACAGCTGAATCTGAGCACCCTCGGCAACTCCGCCCTGGCAAAACAGGTGAAAACCAAAGCCTGCGATCTGGTGCTGAAACAAGGCGTTAATTTCATCTCCTGATCCGCCCCATTTTCTGCCACAACACGCCGCGTTTAATGCGATAGGCTTGCATCGCGGCGTTAAACGAGCGTTTTTCCTACCTGCCACCGTCTCAGCGTCCGTTTGTCAGGATGCGACCATCCTCATAAAAACGATTTTATAAACCAAATCCTAACAACAGCACACTTTCGTGACACTAAAATTGCAGCTAAACGACATCGCCATTACATTGTCTTACCAAAAATAAACAGTTAGCCAGCGAAGCACCTGGCGTCATGAGGATATGCTGTTGTCAGAATTCATCTCTCTTATCCTTTTTCTGGCTTCCGTCGGCGTTTATGCCTGGAAAGCCGGCCGTAACACCTGGTGGTTTATCGCCACGCTGGTGGTGCTCGGCATTTTTATCGTTTTAAACATTACCTTATACGCCAGCGATTACTTCACCGGCGACGGCATTAACGATGCCGTGCTCTACACCCTGACGAACAGCCTGACGGGCGCGGGAGTAGGTAAATACATCCTTCCGGGGCTGGGACTGATCGTGGCGCTGGTGACGATTTTCGGCGCGCTCGCCTGGGTGCTGCGCCGCCGTCGCCATCTTCCTCACCATCATGGCTACAGCCTGCTGGCGCTTTTCCTGGCGCTGGCCTCCGTCGACGCCAGCCCCGCGTTTCATCAGATCACCGAGCTTGTAAAATCCCAGTCGCGCGACGGCGATCCGGACTTCGTGGCCTACTATAAAGAGCCGTCGAAAACGATCGCCAACCCGAAGCTCAATCTGGTCTACATCTACGGTGAAAGCCTGGAGCGCACCTACTTTGATAACGATGCGTTTCCGAACCTCACGCCGGAACTGGGCGCGCTGAAAAACGAAGGTCTCGATTTCAGCCACACCATGCAGTTACCCGGCACGGATTACACTATCGCCGGGATGGTGGCCTCCCAGTGCGGTATCCCGCTGTTCGCACCTTTTGAAGGTAACGCCTCCGCCTCGATGTCGACGTTCTTCCCGCAGAATATTTGCCTGGGCGATATCCTGAAAAACTCCGGCTATGAAAACTACTTTATGCAGGGAGCAAACCTGCGCTTTGCCGGAAAAGATGTGTTCCTGAAATCCCACGGTTTTGACCACCTGTATGGCTCAGAAGAGTTAAAAACGACGGTTGCCGATCCCACCTACCGCAACGACTGGGGCTTCTATGACGATACGGTGCTGGACGAAACCTGGAAGAAATTCGATGAACTTTCCCGCGCCGGGAAGCGTTTTTCTCTCTTTGCGCTGACGGTAGATACGCACCATCCGGACGGGTTCGTCTCGCGCACCTGTAAGCGAAAAAGCTATGACGTGGACGGCAAAAACAACAAGTCTTTCAGCGCCGTGACCTGTAGCCAGGAGCACATCGCCGCGCTGGTCGAGAAAATCAAAGCCTCGCCCTGGTTTAAAAACACCGTCATCGTCGTATCGTCTGACCATCTGGCAATGAAAAACAGCGCGTGGGACCAGCTCAGCAAGCAGGATCGCAGCAATCTTTTCTTCGTGCTGCGCGGCGACCAGCCGCAGCAGGAGTTAATCGCCACCAAACGCAACTCCATGGATAACGGCGCAACCGTGCTGGACATTCTGGGGGGCGACAACTTTATTGGCCTCGGGCGCAGCACGCTGTCGGGGCAATCCCTGTCGGAAGTGTTCCTCAACATGAAGGAAAAAATTCTCGCCTGGAAGCCCGACATCATCCGCCTGTGGAATTTCCCGAAAGAGATGAAAGACTTCACCGTCGATCGGGATAAAAACACCGTTGCCTTCTCCGGCAGCAATTTCCGCCTGCCGCTGCTGGTGCGCGTGTCGGATAGTCGCGTCGAACCGCTGCCGGAAAGCGAGTATTCCGCGCCGCTGCGCTTCCAGCTGGCCGATTTCGCCCCTCGCGATAACTTCGTCTGGATTGACCGGTGTTACAAAATGGGTCAGCTCTGGTCGCAGCCGCTGGCGCTCTCTACGGACTGGTGCGTCTCTCAGGGCCAGCTTGGCGGGGAGCAAACCGTGCAGCATGTCGACAAAGCCCAGTGGAAAGGCAAAACCGCCTTTAAAGATACGGTGATTGATACGGCTCGCTATCAGCACAACATCGACATGCTGAAAATCGTCGACAACGACATCCGCTATAAAGCGGACAGCTTTATCTTTAACGTGGCCGGCGCGCCCGAAGAGGTGAAGCAGTTTAGCGGCATCTCCCGTCCGGAGTCGTGGGGACGCTGGTCAAACGCGCAGCTGGGCAACGAGGTGAAAATCGAGTACACCCATCCGCTGCCGGAACAGTTCGACCTGGTGATCACCGCCAGGGCTTATGGACCCAATGCCAACAAGCCCGTCCCCGTTCGCGTGGGAGATCGGGAGCAGACGTTAACGCTTGGAAACGACGTGAGCACGCACACGCTGCACTTTGAGAATCCTTCGCGCAGCAATACCCTGGTGATCGTACCGCCGGACCCGCAGTCCACCAATGAAGGAAATATTCTCGGCCATTCACCGCGCCAGCTCGGGATCGGCATGGTCGAAATCAAAATCGTCAGCAAAGCGGGTTAAGACGCGTCGCGCCCGGCGTTCTGCCGGGCGCTTATGAAAATAAATAATCCTATAATATTCTTATAAATTAGATTAAAACACTTTATATAAGCCATTTTTATCTATAAATATCCCGCCAAAATCCAGATCCGTAAAATTCCAAGCTCCTGAAATCACCACGGAGCGTTACGCACGTTTATCATGCTAACCGGCTATAAGTTCGAATCCATCCGGGCACTGCGCAGTGAAAATGTGATTGCCTGGGAGGTATTGTCCACGGCAAAGCCCAACGTCAATCTTGAAGATTACTTTGGCTCGCTGTCGGCGACGCAGCGTAAAGCGCACTTCTTTGCGCAGCTTCGTCACGCCATGTTTTGCAAGGATGGCGACAAGTATTACCTCAATGCAACATCGGATTTACTGCTGGAAACGGACTTCCTCGACAGGCTAAAAGAAGAAACCCCGTGCCCGGAGAAACTTGCTATCGAGATCACCGATCTCCATACGATGGTCCAACTCGACGATACGCAAAGCCAGGCGCTGAGGAAATGCATCGCGACGCTCCATCAGTGGGGGATAGAAGTGTGGGCAGACGATGTCTGCGAAGACCTACTTCCCGACCTGCTGACCAGCCAGATCCGCTTCTGCGGCATCAAAATTGACAAACATACCTTCTGGAACGGACGGACCGAGCAGGCGAAGTTTCTGCATCTCACCCGCGAGTGCAAGCGCGTCGCCAGCAAGGTGCTGATCGAAGGCATCGAAACCGCGGGTGATTTCGCGCTGGCCTGCGCGAGCGCGGCCGATTACGGCCAGGGCTATCTGTGGGGGAGAAAATGACCCCTTTCATTTTGAATGCTGGCGATCGGGTCATCGTTCTGCGCGGCAACGCCTGCTTATGGCCTTGCCCCACCTTTTGCTGCCATACCCTGGCAGAATGCCATCAAAAACGCTGCCTGCTGGACGCTCAGTCATTCGCTTTGTAATTGCACTGTTACTCACGTCAGGAAATAAGATCATGAAAATTATTCCCACCGCTGTATGTTGTTCCGCTCTCCTGCTTCCTGCTGCTGCGATCGCCGCAGACAGTACCGCAAGCGCGACGATGCATGTATCACTTGAGGTCGTGAAGTCGTGCACCCTCAAAGCCAACGACCTCAACTTCTCGCGTCACGGCTCCGATGAGTCGAGCGAAATCCTGGCCAAAACGCAGGTCGATATCGTCTGTACCAACGGCACGCCGTTCACCCTCACCGCCACCAGCCCCGACGGCGAAAGCGGCACCTTCTGGCTGAAGCCTGAAAACGGCGAAACCGGGGCGCAGAAGATTGCGTGGAAACTCTTTGCTGACGAAGGCAAACAGAAGCAAATCAACGAGACGACTGGTCTGGACGATACCGGCAACGGTGCGGAACAGGAAGAAACGCTGTATGGCGTCATTGACGCCGGGGCGCTGACAACCGCCCAGGCAGGGAACTACAGCGACGATATCACGTTAAACCTGGAGTACTGATCGTGCGTCGCTACCTTCCCTGCTTCATTCTGTGGCTCATGATGCTGGCGCTGCTGTCGCGCTACGCGCTGGCCGCCACGCTTCAGGTGGCCCCGGTAACGCTCGATCTGCAGAGCGACCAGCGGGCAGCGGCGGTCTATCTCACAAACAGTGGGAGAGCGGCCATCAATGCGCAGATTCGGGTATACGAATGGACGCAAAAAAACGGTAAAGATGTGCTGGTGTCCACCGGGGAGGTGGTCACCAGCCCGGCGATGACTTCACTGGCGCCGGGCCAGCAGCAACTGGTGCGCATTATCGTCATGCAGCCCGGCATCCGTGCGCAGGAGCAAAGTTACCGGCTGGTTATTGATGAACTGCCGGACGCCGCGTCCCGTGCCGCCAACCCCTCCGCGGTACACTTCCTGCTGCGCTACTCGATTCCGGTGTTTATTGCCGGGAGCCAGAGCGCGCCCGTCAGCCACGATGCCCTGAGCTGTGAGCAGGCAGACATACCGGCCACTCTCCGCTGCTTTAACGCCGGAAACCGCCACATCCGCCTGAGCCACCTTGAGGCCCTGACGGCCGATGGGAAGGTTGTCGGGTCGATTAAAGGCCTGGCGGGCTATGTGCTCCCGGGACAAACCGCCCTTTTATCGCTCAAGCAGCCCACACGTTACGCGCTCAGCTCGCTGCGCGTCTATCTTAATGATGACCATCATGCCAGCCAGATACCCCTGCGCCCGCTCGCTTCTCGCGCTCCTGTTTTGGCTACCGCTCATGCTGTCAGCCCGGACTGAGCCCGCCGACACCGTGCAATGGCTGGCCATCACCGTGAACCACGCCCCGCGAGGCGAGCTATGGGCCTGCCGGGTGGTGGATAATGCGCTATGGATAAGCCGCAGCGACATGAAAAAGCTGGGGCTTCACGCCCCGGACGATCGCGCAGAGTGGGTTGAGCTGACCTCCCTGCCGGGCCTGAACGTCAATCTCGACGTGCTGTCCCAGCAGGTGTCGATTACCGCAGAGGCAGACGCGCTCGAGGGCCAGCAGCATCTGACCGTCTCAAGGCCCACGCCGATGTACCGCTATCCTGATGCGCAGCCCGTCAACGCCTATACGCTCGGATATGCGCTCTACGCCAGCGACGTGCAAGGGAAGCGCCAGCTTAACGCCCAGACCATGCTGACCGCGTCCGGTGGGCTACCCGGAACGTTCAGCAGCAGTTTTTCAAGCCATGTCGGGGCGGAAAACAGCGCCGGTCGACCGACCCATACGCGTCTCGAAACCCGCTGGCAGTGGGACAACACCGACTCGCTGACCACGCTGGCGCTGGGCGACAGCGTCACCACCGGCACCGGCTGGAGCCGACAGGTACGCTTTGGCGGGCTGCACTGGGCACGTAACTTTGAGCTCAATCCCCAGCTCAATACCGAACCGCGCAGCCGCTACAGCGACACGGCCGTGCTGCCTTCCACGGTCGATTTGTATATCGACGGCCTTAAGCAGAGCAGCCAGCGCGTCACGCCGGGAGACTTCCTGCTGGATACCCTGCCCTCCTTCACCGGAAGCGGACAGGCGGAGGTGGTCATTACCGATATCAACGGCCAGCGTCGCACCGTACAGCTCGATCTCTACGGCGCGCCGGGCATGCTGGCGGAAGGGTTCAGCAGCGGTTCGCTGGACATCGGCTGGATGCGCGAAAACTACGCCCTGCGCTCCGACGACTATGCCGCCTCGCCGCTGCTGGACGCGGGCTGGCGCTATGGGGTGAATAATAGCCTGACGCTAGCGCTGCATACGGAACAGCAGCGCAGGCTGCGCAACGTGGGTATGGGCACTGACTGGCTGGTCTCTCCCGCCTTGGGGGTGGTCAGCCAGCACGTTGCCGTGAGCGACAGTCCTTACGGGCAGGGCGTTCAGTGGGGCCTCGGCTGGCAGTGGAACGGCAGAGGAACGAGCATTTCTGCCAGCACCGTCCGTACCGAGGCGGATTTCGCCGACAACGCCCGCATGAGCGGTGCCGCGCCCGTCAGACGCAGCGACAACGTCTGGGTAAGCCAGTCCATCCCCCACTTCGGTACCGTGGGCACGGGCTGGGTACAGCAGAACATTGAGGGCAGCACAGAGCGTTACCTCAACGCCTCCTGGTCGGTATCGCTGCCGGCACACATCTCCACCACGCTGAGCTACACCCGCTCGTTTACGGACGCGTCGAGCCACGTTCAGTTGCTGCTTTCCGTCCCATTGGGTCGCGAGGACACGCTCTCCGCTCAGGTCAGCCGGGATACGCCGCGCATGGATTACCGCCACCAGCCGGACGATGAGGCCGGCGGCTGGTCATGGGAGCTGGGCCAGGGCTTCGGCGAACGACGTGAAAGATATGCGGACCTCGGCTACCTAGGCCGAGCGGGCGAATGGCACGTTGGGCTGCAGCAAGGTGCCAACCAGGGCAACCAGTACGCCTCCGCCGAAGGCAGCCTGACGCTGCTGGACGGCAGCCTGTACCCGCTGCGCTACATCCAGCAGGGCATGGCGCTGGTGTCCACCCACGGCATTGGGCACGTACCGGTAATGCTGGAAAACCGCCCGGCCGGTGAAACGGATGAAGACGGTTATCTCCTGCTGACCGACCTGCCGCGCTACCACAACAGCAAAGTCAGCATTAACCCGCTCGATCTTCCCGCCGATGTGATCGCCCCTGTTACCGACATGCATGCCAGACCGGGCAACAGCAGCGCGGTGAAAGTCGAGTTTAACGTCCATCACGCCGTCACGGTTCAGGCCCGGCTGGTCGACAGCCGCCGCAGGCCGCTCCCGCTGGGCAGCGTCGTGTCAACGCCGCAGGGTGCCACCATCGTAGGACGCGACGGCTTTATCTGGCTTGAAGATCCGCCCCTGCCGGGCGAACTGGTGGTGAAGACCGGTGAGGGAGAGTGCCGGGTCACGCTTCCGGCGCCCCGTACCGCGTCATCTATACAGAATATCGGAGAACAACTGTGTCATTAAGAGCGCCGTTATTATTGCTGCTCGTCCTGTCCGTGAAGGCGATGGCGGCAGCCTGCTGGATAACCTCCATGCCCGCCATTAACTTTGGCAACGTCGTGGCGGGCAATACCACCTCCGTCAACACCGAGGTCAAATTTAGCTGCCAGGCCGACAACGAGGGCAGGACGGAATATATTAACGTCTGCCTGAGCAGCGTAGACGCCCCGCCCTTTGAGATGATCTCCCAGGGAGATCAGGAGGGGAAACAGTACACCCTTCTCTTCCGCCTGCTTAACGGCGCAGCGCGCTCTCAGGAGCTGGGGCCTGCCAGCAACGGGAACCTGATTCAGCAGACCCTCGCCGCGGAAAGCAATGCCAACGTCAGCGGTACCTTTCCGCTTATCGCTACCATTCCGCCAGGGCAAAGCCAGCTTCCGGCCTACCACTATTACAACTACAACATGAATCTGCGCATCGCCTGGCACAGCGCCCTGCGCCAGGACGCGCTGCAAAACTGCTCGGACGGTTCCGCAGAGGGGCAGCAGGTGCAGGGCGGCACCAGCGCGCAGGCCGAAATCAGCCAGGGGTGTTACATCGAGCGCGTGACGCCGCTTAACTTCGGCACGCTGACCAGCACCGCTACCCTGAGCCCGACGCGATCCTCCGCCACCCTCACCACGCGCTGTCCAGCCGGAACCGCGTTCACCCTTGCCATGGGAAAAGGCAACCATGCCAGCGGTAACCAGCGGCAGCTCTGCAACAGCGAGGGTCATTGCCTGCGCTACGGTCTCTGGCAGGATGAGGCGGCCACGCAACGCTGGGGAGATCAAAGCAGCGGCGATGCGCTGCAGGTCACCAACCCTGCAGGCGGCACCCAGAACTACACCGTTTACGGCGAGGTCCCGGCACAGCCGCTAACCGGTACCGGGGAGTTTATTGATGACGTGATTATCACGCTGACTTATTAAATCACCCAAAAACCTGTCTGGATCAATGTTATCGGTAACAGTGGCGTTAAAATAGCCAGCAATGCAGCCTTGAGGGCGTAAGCCTTTTTTCATTCATTATCTCTGTTTTTATTACAACAACTTATGAAATACCTGCTTGCTGACGCCATCGTCTATAACGACGAGGACGGCTCTGTTTCTCTTATCAATGCGCCGGATGAGGATGCGCAGCTCCTCACCTGCACGGCCAATACCATCATGAGGCTGCTGGTTCAGCATCACGGGAACGTGGTCGAACGGGAAACCTTTCTCCAGGAAGTCTGGGATCGGCGAAGGCTCCAGGGGTCTAACAACTCCTTAAACCAGTACATCAGCATTCTGCGCAAGATGCTGGCGACCCTGCTTCCCGACGCGCTGTTTATCGTTACCGTACCGAAAACGGGCTTTATGCTCAGCGCAGACGTCACGGTCACTCCGCTGGAGGAGGCCCCCCCGATCGCCAAAACGGTGAAACCTGCATGGCGCGTTCGCCCGGAATGGCTGTTCTGCGGCGCGCTCACGCTGGTCGTCGTTGCGCTAAGCATCTGGATCGTGCTCATCAAGCCAGACGCCCCGCAGCGGGAGATCCATCTGCTGACGCATATCGGCACCTGTCCGGTTTACACCTTTACGCCGCTGGCGGACGTGTTTCACGGGAAAGCGATTACGCTCGCGCAAACGCTTCAAAAGGACGGTCACCTTCCGTGTCTGAAAAATTCGATTTTCTACATGCACATTCAGAGAACGCTTTTCTACGGCCACGAAGGGCGGCTGGTGCTCTCCCAATGCTCCCTCACGCGGGGTAAAGCCAGCGCCTGTCGTACGCTTTACTATTACGAGTGGTGATATGAGACAAAAAAAAGTTTGGCTAATCCTGATCCTCAACCTGCTGCTGCTGGGCACCGCGCTGGCGTGGTATTTTCACACGCCTCCGCTGTCGGTAACCTGCGACGGAAACCTGACGTTTACCGACGAGCGCGACAGCCACAATTTCACCTTTGACGGTGAGGTCATTATGCGCTTTCACCCCGACAAAACGGGGTACATCACGGTTAACGGCAACGTGGTGAATGCCCCGCGCAGCTGGGAGGTTTCTCGCCAGGAGATGTTTAAATGGCGTCACGTGGAGGACGAACTGTATGAGATCGTCATTCAAAAAGTGGAGCGCTTTAGCCATGACGCGATGCCGCCCGGGGTCTTTGAAAAATACGTTGCCGGCCTGACGCTGGGCAATAAAAGGCTTCTGACGATAGAGCGCACGCCGGAAGACGCGCTGGTGATCAGCAATTTTTATTCGCCGGTGCTGATCTGCTCGGAATAATGTCGACGGGTCAGGCTATACTTGCCGCCATGACTATTCGCATTCGCCCCACCACCCTCAGCGACGTTGCCGCCCTGTCCGCCATTGAACGCGCGGCGGCCGGGCGATTCCGCGACATCCCGGAACTCGCCTGGCTTGCCGACGGCGAGGTCATTCCCGCTGAGCAACACCTCGACTATGCCGAACGCGGGCTCAGCTGGCTGGCGCTGGCAAACGACCAGCCCGTCGGGTTTGTCCTTGCCGAAGCCCACCCGTCATCACTGTTTATTGTCGAACTCTCGGTTGATCTGGACTGGCAGGGAAAAGGGATTGGCAGACAGCTCATCGCCTGCGTGGCAGATTGCGCCCGTAAAAGGGGGCTGACCGCGCTGACTCTGACGACGTTCCGGGACGTGCCGTGGAATGCGCCCTTCTATGCGCGGCTGGGGTTTGAAAAAATGACGACGCTGACGCCTGAACTGCGTCGGAAAAGGGAAGAAGAGACAGCGCACGGTTTAGCGTATGACTCCCGCTGCGCCATGCGCCTGCAGCTTTGATATCGCCCGGTGGCGCTGCGCTTACCGGGCCTACAAAACCCTGAACAGTGGGCCGGGTAAGGCGCAGCCGCCACCCGGCACAACGCACGGCGTTAGAACGTTTCCCAGTTATCACCTGCATCGGCAGTCGCGGTTTTACGCGTCATTACCGGTGCGGCAACGGCTTTCGCCGAAGCGAACTCGCGCGCCTTCATCTGCTCCTGCTGAATGCGGAACACTGCCACGGCCTGCGTCAGACGGCTCGCCTGCTCTTCCAGCGCCGCCGCCGCTGCGGCTGACTCTTCCACCAGCGAGGCGTTCTGCTGGGTCACGCGGTCCATCTCTGCCACCGCCAGGCCCACCTGGTCGATACCGCGGCTCTGCTCGTCGGACGCAGAGGCAATCTCGCCCATGATATCGGTCACGCGGGTCACCGCGTTCACGATCTCACCCATGGTTTCACCGGCGCTTTCCACCAGCGTTGACCCCACTTCCACGCGTCCCACGGAGTCTTCAATCAGGCTCTTGATTTCACGTGCTGCCTGAGCGCTGCGCTGGGCCAGGTTACGCACTTCCCCTGCCACCACCGCAAATCCACGACCCTGTTCGCCCGCACGCGCCGCTTCTACCGCCGCGTTCAGCGCCAGGATGTTGGTCTGGAAGGCAATGCCGTCGATCACGCTGATGATATCGGCAATTTTCTGCGAACTGCCCGCGATGTCACGCATGGTTTGCACCACGTTGTCCACCACCTTGCCGCCCTTCTGCGCGGTTTCAGACGCGCTTAGCGCCAGGTGGCTCGCCTGACGGGCGTTCTCGGCGTTCTGCTTAACGGTCGCCGTCAGCTGCTCCATGCTGGCAGCGGTCTCTTCCAGGGAAGCGGCCTGCTGTTCAGTACGGGAAGAGAGGTCGTTATTGCCCATCGCGATTTCGCTCGCGCCGCTATAGATAGCGTTCGCGCCGTTACGCACGTCGCCCACGGTACGCACCAGCTCGCCCTGCATATGACGCAGCGAGTCGGCCAGTTCGCCCATCTCGTTAGAGCCTTCCACGTCGATGCGCTTCACCAGGTCGCCGCTGGCGATGTGGCGGATATTGTCAATGAGACGCGTCAGCGGAGAGATCAGCGCCTGCTTGATACCCAGCCAGACGGCCACAATCACCACCAGCACGGCAACCAGCACGCTGATCAGCACCCAGATAGCCTGAGTGTAAGAGCTGTTGCTGTCTTCAACCGCCATCTGGTACAGCTTGTCGTTCTGCTGCAGGTAGCTCACGTACTGCTTCTCGAAGCCATCCTGGTAGCTCTGGGTCGGCTGGTCGAAGAAGGCGTTGATTTTGCCCGCCCCCAGCAGTTGAATCAGCTCAGCCAGCGCACCGTGGTAGATATCGTAGTTACGTTTAATTTCCAGCGCAGCGGCGTCGCTCTGACGCGGGTCGCGCGGCAGGGCTTCATAGTCAGCCCAGTTTTTTTCCGCCTGTTTCAGCGAGGCAGACGCAATCTGCATCAGATCGTTAACGGTCGCGCCGCTGCCGATATTGTTCTGATCCATCATGTAGCGGATGCCCGCGCGGTTCAGGGTATTACGGGTTTGCAGCAGCGCAACCCAGCTCCCGTTAAGGGTGGATTGTTGCTGACGAATGGTTTGCAGTACGGTGAAATTCTCTTTGTCATTCTTCAGAGCATTAAAGAAAAGACCACCGGATGTGAGTTGTAAAAGGCCAAATATCGCTAAAACCAGCATTAAGCTGGTGACAATCTTGATACGGTTTAACATGTTTTCTCTTTCCTCAGACAGATACAGAATTTTCGGCCTGGAAAGGGAAAACTTTACGAAAATCATCCTGGAATTTGTGGTTTTTACTCTTCTTCCCGCGCTGCGTTATGCCGGTTTCCGAGTTCAATAAACTCTTCCAGCAGCGCCGTCAGCTGCTTCATCTTCTCCGGGGTGTATTCCGCCTCAATCTGCTGATACGCCTCTTCCACCTGCGCCTGGGCGTGCTCGTACAGCGCATTTCCCTCTTTGGTCAGCGACACGTACAGCTTGCGCTGGTCGTTTACCGGCTTTAAGCGCAGCACCAGGCCGTCGCGCTCCATGCGCGTCAGAATGCCGGTCAGGCTCGGGCGCAGAATACAGGTGCGAAACGCCAGATCGTGAAAATCCATCGACGGATGTTCAGCCAGCACGCGCACGATGCGCCACTGCTGCTCGGTGAGGTTATGCCGCTTCACAATCGGACGGAAGTACGACATCGCCGCTTCCCGCGCCTGCAAAAGCGCGATGGTTAATGAATCATGCATAGCCTCTCCCCTTCACATCATTAACAAGTAAACGATTCATAAAAGATGTTTTTATAAACAACACGTTTCCTGCCAGAAAGTCTAACAGAAACCATTCTGTTTTATTAAGCAACTGATTTACATAGCATTGAAATCCAACATGTAAATTTATTGTTATTCATATCACAAATTCTTCACTTCTGATTGCGAAATAAACAGCAAAAGCATAAAAACAGATCATTAACATATTAATGAAATCATAACCCGGACCGTCGGGATGAGGAGTTGGTGAATGAAAGGTACCGTATTTGCCGTCGCGCTGAACCACCAGAGTCAGCAAGAAGCCTGGGCTGAGGCGTTTGAAAAAGCCCCTTACAACACGCCGCCAAAAACGCCGGTGTGGTTTATCAAACCGCACAACACGGTGATTCGCGCGGGCGAGCCCATTCCTTTCCCGCAGGGGGAAACGGTGTTAAGCGGCGCGACGGTGGCGCTGGTTGTGGGTAAAACCGCCAGCAGGGTGCGCGTAGAGGACGCCGCGGCCTACATCGCCGGGTACGCGCTGGCCAACGAGGTGAGCCTGCCGGAAGAGAGCTTCTACCGCCCGGCCATTAAGGCCAAATGCCGGGACGGCTTTTGCCCGCTTGGCGAGCTGGCCGCCGTTGATAACGTCGACAACCTGACCATCATCACCGAGATCAACGGCCGCGAAGCGGACCACTGGAACACCGCCGATCTGCAGCGCAGCGCCGCCGAACTGCTGAGCGCCCTGAGCGAATTCGCCACCCTCAATCCCGGCGATGCGATCCTGCTCGGCACGCCGCAAAGCCGCGTGGAGGTCCGCCCGGGCGATCGCGTGCGGATTCTGGCGGAAGGTTTCCCGCCGCTGGAAAACCCGGTGGTGAACGAGCGCGACGTTGCCCTTTACCACCACACGCCTGAACACGCCACGCTGTTCGCCCTCGGTCTTAACTACGCCGATCATGCCAGCGAGCTGGACTTCAAGCCGCCCACCGAGCCGCTGGTGTTTATCAAAGCGCCGAACACCTTCAATGGCGACAACCAGACCTCGGTGCGCCCGAACAATATCGAATACATGCACTACGAGGCGGAGCTGGTGGTGGTCATCGGTAAAACCGCGCGTAAGGTGAGCGAAGCCGAGGCGATGGAGTATGTCGCGGGCTACACGGTCTGCAACGACTACGCCATCCGCGACTACCTGGAAAATTACTACCGCCCGAACCTGCGGGTCAAAAGCCGCGACGGATTAACCCCCATCAGCCCGAACATCGTGCCGAAAGAAGCCATTCCTGATCCGCATAACTTAACCCTGCGCACCTTCGTCAACGGCGAACTGCGTCAGGAAGGCACCACCGCCGATCTCATTTTCAGCATTCCTAACCTGATTGCGTATCTGAGCGATTTTATGACCCTACAGCCGGGCGACATGATCGCCACCGGCACGCCGAAGGGGCTGTCCGACGTGGTGCCGGGCGATGAAGTGGTGGTGGAAGTGGAAGGCGTGGGCCGCCTGGTGAACCGGATTGTCAGCGAGGAGACTGCAAAATGAAAAAGATTAACCACTGGATCAACGGTAAAAACGTCGCCGGAAGCGAGTACTTCCATACCACTAACCCGGCCTCCGGCGAGGTATTAGCGGAAGTCGCCTCCGGCGGTGAAGCGGAAATTCATCAGGCCGTTGCCGCCGCTAAAGAGGCGTTCCCGAAATGGGCCAACCTGCCGATGAAGGAGCGCGCGCGCCTGATGCGTCGCCTGGGGGATCTGATCGACCAGAACGTGCCCGAGATCGCCGCCATGGAAACCGCCGACACCGGCCTGCCGATCCACCAGACCAAAAATGTGCTCATCCCGCGCGCCTCGCACAACTTCGAGTTCTTCGCCGAGGTGTGCCAGCAGATGAACGGCAAAACTTACCCGGTCGACGACAAAATGCTCAACTACACGCTGGTGCAGCCGGTGGGCGTCTGCGCGCTGGTGTCGCCGTGGAACGTGCCGTTTATGACCGCCACCTGGAAGGTCGCGCCGTGCCTGGCGCTGGGCAATACCGCGGTACTGAAGATGTCTGAACTCTCGCCGCTGACCGCCGACCGTCTGGGCGAGCTGGCGCTGGAGGCGGGCATTCCGGCGGGCGTGCTGAACGTGGTGCAGGGCTACGGGGCGACGGCAGGCGACGCGCTGGTGCGCCACCACGACGTGCGCGCCGTCTCCTTCACCGGCGGCACCGCCACCGGGCGCAACATCATGAAAAACGCCGGGCTGAAGAAATATTCCATGGAGTTGGGCGGCAAATCCCCGGTGCTGATTTTTGAAGATGCGGACATCGAGCGCGCGCTGGACGCCGCGCTGTTCACCATCTTCTCCATCAACGGCGAGCGCTGCACCGCGGGCTCGCGCATCTTCATCCAGCAGAGCATTTACCCGGAGTTCGTCAAGCGCTTCGCCGAACGCGCCAATCGCCTGCGCGTGGGCGATCCGACCGATCCGAACACCCAGATTGGCGCGCTCATCAGCCAGCAGCACTGGGAGAAAGTCTCCGGCTATATCCGCCTCGGCATCGAGGAAGGCGCCACCCTGCTGGCGGGCGGCCCGGACAAACCGGTCGATCTGCCTGCACACCTGAAAGGCGGCAACTTCCTGCGCCCGACGGTGCTGGCGGACGTCGACAACCGCATGCGCGTGGCGCAGGAGGAGATCTTCGGGCCGGTGGCCTGTCTGCTGCCGTTTAAGGACGAGGCGGAAGGGCTGCGGCTGGCCAACGAAGTGGAGTACGGCCTGGCGTCATACATCTGGACCCAGGACGTCAGCAAGGTGCTCCGTCTGGCGCGCAACATTGAAGCGGGCATGGTGTTCGTGAACACCCAGAACGTGCGCGACCTGCGCCAGCCGTTTGGCGGCGTGAAGGCCTCCGGCACCGGGCGCGAGGGCGGCGAGTACAGCTTTGAAGTGTTCGCGGAGATGAAGAACGTCTGCATCTCCATGGGCGACCATCCGATTCCAAAATGGGGGATCTGACAATGGGTAAGCTAGCGTTAGCGGCAAAAATCACCCACGTGCCGTCGATGTACCTTTCCGAGCTGCCGGGGAAAAACCACGGCTGCCGCCAGTCCGCCATCGACGGGCATAAAGAGATCAGCAAGCGCTGCCGTGAACTGGGCGTGGACACCATCATCGTGTTCGACACCCACTGGCTGGTGAACAGCGCGTACCACATCAACTGTGCGGATCATTTTTCAGGCGTCTACACCAGCAACGAGCTGCCGCACTTTATCCGCGACATGACGTACGACTACGACGGCAACCCGGAGCTCGGGCAGCTGATCGCCGACGAAGCGGTGAAGCTCGGCGTGCGCGCCAAGGCGCACAACATCCCGAGCCTCAAGCTGGAGTACGGCACGCTGGTGCCGATGCGCTACATGAACGCGGATAAGCACTTCAAAGTGATCTCCATCTCGGCGTTCTGCACGGTTCACGACTTTGCCGACAGCCGCAGGCTGGGCGAGGCCATCGTCAGCGCCATCGAAAAGTACGACGGCACCGTGGCGGTGCTCGCCAGCGGCTCGCTGTCGCACCGCTTTATCGACGACCAGCGCGCGGAGGAAGGGATGAACAGCTACACCCGCGAGTTTGATCGCCAGATGGACGAGCGCGTGGTCAAGCTGTGGCGGGAGGGCCAGTTTAAAGAGTTTTGCAGCATGCTGCCGGAGTACGCCGACTACTGCTACGGCGAGGGCAACATGCACGACACGGTGATGCTGCTGGGGATGCTGGGCTGGGATAAATACGACGGCAAGGTGGAGTTCCTCACCGAGCTGTTCGCCAGCTCCGGCACCGGCCAGGTCAACGCCGTTTTCCCGCTGCCCGCATAAGGAGTCGTTATGCCGCACTTTATTGCTGAATGTACCGACAACATCCGCGCGCAGGCCGACCTGCCGGGGCTGTTCGCCAAAGTGAACGAGGCGCTGGCCGCCACGGGGATCTTCCCGCTCGGCGGCATCCGCAGCCGCGCCCACTGGCTGGACACCTGGCAGATGGCGGACGGTAAGCATGATTACGCCTTTGTGCATATGACGCTGAAGATCGGCGCCGGGCGCAGCCTGGAGAACCGGGAAGCCGTGGGGGAGATGCTGTTTGCGCTGATCAAAACCCACTTCGCGGCGCTGATGGCGGAGCGCTATCTGGCGCTGTCGTTCGCCATGGAAGAACTCGATCCGACGCTCAACTACAAACAAAACAACGTGCACGCGTTGTTTAAGTAGCCGTCTGCTCGCCCGGTGGCGCTGCGCTTACCGGGCCTACAACAGCCCCGAACGTAGGCCGGGATCGCTACGCGCCACCCGGCAAAAACAGGATATCGCCATGCTCGATAAACACACCCATACCCTGATCGCCCACCGCCTGCATCAGGCGGAACAGTCCCGGGAGCAGATCCGCGCGATCTCGCTGGAGTACCCGGAGATCACCATCGAAGACGCCTACGCCGTACAGCGCGAATGGGTGAGCCTGAAAATTGCCGAAGGCCGCGTGCTGAAAGGCCACAAGATTGGCCTCACCTCGAAAGCGATGCAGGCCAGCTCGCAGATTAGCGAGCCGGACTACGGCGCGCTGCTGGACGACATGTTCTTCCACGACGGCAGCGACATCCCCGTCGATCGCTTTATCGTCCCGCGTATCGAAGTGGAGCTGGCCTTCGTGCTGGCAAAACCGCTGCGCGGCCCGAACTGCACGATCTTCGACGTCTACAACGCCACGGACTACGTCATCCCCGCGCTGGAGCTGATCGACGCCCGCTGCCACAACGTTGACCCGGAGACCCAGCGCCCGCGCAAGGTGTTCGACACCATCTCCGACAACGCCGCCAACGCCGGGGTGATCCTCGGCGGTCGTCCGATTAAGCCCGACGCGCTGGATCTGCGCTGGATCTCCGCCCTGCTCTACCGCAACGGCGTGATCGAAGAGACCGGCGTCGCCGCAGGCGTGCTTAACCACCCGGCGAACGGCGTGGCGTGGCTGGCGAACAAGCTCGCGCCGTACGACGTACAGCTTGAGCCCGGACAGATCATCCTCGGCGGCTCGTTTACCCGTCCGGTTGCCGCCAGCAGGGGCGACACCTTCCATGTTGACTACGGCAACATGGGCTCCATCAGCTGTCGCTTTGTATAAGGAGGCGACCATGCAAAACGCATTCAAAGCGGCGCTGAAGGCGGGCCGCCCGCAAATCGGTTTATGGCTGGGGCTGACCAGCAGCTACAGCGCAGAGCTGCTGGCCGGGGCCGGTTTTGACTGGCTGCTGATCGACGGCGAGCACGCGCCGAACAGCGTGCAGACCGTCCTGACCCAGCTCCAGGCCATCGCCCCTTATCCCAGCCAGCCGGTAGTGCGCCCGTCGTGGAACGATCCGGTGCAGATCAAGCAGCTGCTGGACATAGGCGCGCAAACCCTGCTGGTGCCGATGGTGCAAAACGCTGACGAGGCGCGGCTGGCGGTAAGCGCCACCCGCTACCCGCCTGCGGGCATTCGCGGCGTCGGCAGCGCCCTGGCGCGCGCCTCGCGCTGGAATCGCATCCCGGATTACCTGCATCAGGCTAACGACGCCATGTGCGTGCTGGTGCAGATCGAAACCCGCGAGGCGCTGAAAAACCTGCCGCAGATCCTGGACGTGGAAGGCGTCGACGGCGTGTTTATCGGCCCGGCGGATCTGAGCGCCGACATGGGCTTTGCCGGCAATCCGCAGCACCCGGAGGTGCAGGCCGCCATCGAGCAGGCGATCGCGCAGATCCTCAGCGCGGGCAAAGCGCCCGGCATCCTGATGGCGAATGAACAGCTGGCGAAACGCTATCTCGGCCTCGGCGCATTGTTTGTGGCGGTCGGTGTGGATACCACCCTGCTCGCCCGCAGCGCCGAAGCGCTGGCGGCCCGCTTTACCGACGTCACCACAGCAGTTGATAACAATAAATCCGTCTACTAAACGTACGATGTGGAGCGCAACATGACGACCTCAACCCTGCATAATAAAGATGTAGAACATCGCGCAATAAATAAGCTGTTCCGTCGTTTGATCGTGTTTCTCTTTATCCTGTTTGTTTTCTCGTTTCTCGATCGCATTAACATCGGCTTTGCCGGGCTGACGATGGGCAAAGATCTGGGCCTCACGTCGACCATGTTTGGCCTGGCCGCGACGCTGTTTTACGTCACCTACGTGCTGTGCGGGATCCCCAGCAACATCATGCTGGCGAAGGTCGGCGCACGCCGCTGGATCGCCGGGATCATGGTGGTGTGGGGCATCGCCTCTACCTGCACCATGTTCGCCACCAGCCCTGAAACGCTTTACGTCCTGCGCATGCTGGTGGGCATTGCGGAAGCCGGTTTCCTGCCGGGGATTTTGGTCTACCTCACCTGGTGGTTTCCGGCCTATCACCGCGCCCGCGCCAACGCGCTGTTTATGATCGCCATGCCGGTGACCATGATGCTTGGCTCGATCCTCTCCGGGTATATTCTGGCGATGGACGGGCTGTGGAGCCTGAAGGGCTGGCAGTGGCTGTTTCTGCTGGAGGGGCTGCCGTCGGTGGTGCTCGGCGTGGTGACCTGGTTTTACCTCAACGACACGCCGGATCAGGCCACCTGGCTGGATGAAGACGAAAAGCAGGCGCTGAAAAGGATGATCGCGCGCGAGCAGGAGGTCGCCATCGCCCAATCCGTCACGCCGCGCTCGACGCTGCGCGAGGTGCTTACGCCCGCCGTGCTGCTCTACACGCTGGCCTACTTCTGTCTGACCAATACGCTGAGCGCGATCAACATCTGGACGCCGCAGATCCTGCAAAGCTTCAACACCGGCAGCAGTAATATCGTGATTGGCCTGCTGGCGGCGATCCCGCAGTTTTGTACCATCCTCGGGATGATCTGGTGGAGTCGCCGCTCCGACAGGCTGAAAGAGCGAAAAAAGCACACCATCCTGCCGTACCTGTTTGCAGCGGCGGGATGGATGCTGGCCTCAGCGACCGATCACAGCCTGATCCAGCTGCTTGGCATCATCATGGCCTCAACCGGATCGTTTACCGCCATGGCGATATTCTGGACCACGCCGGACCAGGTTATTAGCCTGCAGTCACGCGCGGTGGCGCTGGCGGTGATCAACGCCATCGGTAATGTCGGATCCGCCGTCAGCCCGCTGCTGATTGGGATCCTGCGCGACGCGACCGGCAGCTTCAGTTCCGGGCTGTGGTTTGTGGCGGGTCTGCTGGTGGTCGGCGCGCTGGTGCTGACGCGCATCCCGATGACCCACCCGGTTCAACAGAGGAACGATCATGTGCCAGAGCCCTATCGCCAACATTGATATCAGCAAGGAGTACGACGAAAGTCTGGGCACCGACGACGTGCACTATCAGTCGTTCGCCCGCATGGCGGCCTTTTTTGGCCGCGACATGCAGGCGCATCGTCACGACCAGTATTTTCAGATGCACTTTCTCGATACCGGACAGATTGAACTCCAGCTCGACGACCACCGCTATTCGGTGCAGGCCCCGCTATTTGTGCTGACGCCGCCGTCGGTGCCGCACGCGTTTATCACCGAATCCGACAGCGACGGGCACGTGCTGACGGTGCGCGAGGATCTCATCTGGCCGCTGCTGGAGGTGCTCTACCCCGGCACGCGGGAAGCATTCGGCCTGCCGGGGATCTGCCTGTCGCTTGCCGACAAGCCTGACGAGCTGACGGCGCTGAAGCACTACTGGCAGCTCATCGCCCGGGAATCCACGGCGCAGCTGCCGGGCCGTGAGCATACGCTGGTCCTGCTGGCGCAGGCGGTATTTACCCTGCTGCTGCGCAACGCGAAGCTCGACGACCACGCGGCCAGCGGGATGCGCGGCGAGCTGAAGCTGTTCCAGCGCTTTACCCAGCTGATCGACACCCATTACCACCAGCACTGGACGGTGCCGGAATACGCCAGCGAACTGCATCTGACCGAATCCCGCCTGACGGACATCTGCCGCCGCTTCGCCAACCGCTCGCCGAAAAGGCTGATCTTCGACCGGCAGCTGCGCGAGGCCAGGCGCCTGCTGCTGTTTTCCGACAGCGCGGTCAGCGAGATTGCCTGGCAGCTGGGATTTAAGGATCCGGCCTATTTCGCCCGGTTTTTCAATCGCCTGACGGGCTGCTCGCCCAGCGCGTATCGGGCGCAGAAAGTACCGGTTTCCTGAGCGCATCGCGGTATGTAGGGCGGGTAAGCGCAGCGCCACCCGCCAAAAACCCGCACAGATCACAAATCCCAATCCCGCCCGAAAAGTACCCGCCGTTGTCCCAATCGTCCCTTCACGTTCCGCCCCTCTCACGCTTCAATTAAACAACAAAAACAAAACATAAATTTAACAACCATCTTCCGATACGAGGTCCCTATGAAGCCTGAAGATTTCCGCGCTGATGCCAAACGTCCGTTAACCGGCAAAGAGTATTTAAAAAGCCTGCAGGATGGACGCGAGATTTATATCTACGGCGAGCGCGTTAAGGACGTCACCACCCACCCGGCGTTTCGCAATGCGGCGGCGTCCATCGCCCAGATGTACGACGCCCTGCACAAGCCGGACATGCAGGACACGCTGTGCTGGGGCACCGACACCGGCAGCGGCGGCTACACCCACAAATTTTTCCGCGTGGCGAAAAGCGCCGACGACCTGCGCCAGCAGCGCGACGCCATCGCCGAGTGGTCGCGCCTGAGCTACGGCTGGATGGGCCGCACGCCGGACTACAAAGCGGCGTTCGGCTGCGCGCTGGGAGCGAACCCTGCCTTCTACGGTCAGTTCGAGCAGAACGCCCGCAACTGGTACACCCGCATTCAGGAAACCGCCCTGTACTTTAACCACGCCATCGTCAACCCGCCGATCGACCGCCACAAGCCGGCGGACGAGGTGAAGGACGTCTACATCAAGCTGGAGAAAGAGACCGATGCCGGGATTATCGTCAGCGGTGCGAAAGTCGTCGCAACCAACTCGGCGTTGACCCACTACAACATGATCGGTTTTGGCTCCGCGCAGGTGATGGGCGAAAACCCGGACTTCGCACTGATGTTCGTCGCGCCGATGGATGCCGAAGGCGTGAAGCTGATCTCCCGCGCCTCGTACGAGATGGTGGCAGGCGCAACCGGCTCCCCGTATGACTACCCGCTCTCCAGCCGCTTCGACGAGAACGACGCGATCCTGGTGATGGATAACGTGCTGATCCCGTGGGAAAACGTGCTGATCTACCGCGATTTCGACCGCTGCCGTCGCTGGACGATGGAGGGCGGCTTCGCCCGCATGTACCCGCTTCAGGCCTGCGTGCGTCTGGCGGTGAAGCTCGACTTCATCACCGCCCTGCTGAAGAAATCCCTGGAGTGCACCGGTACCCTGGAGTTCCGCGGCGTGCAGGCAGATCTCGGCGAAGTGGTGGCCTGGCGCAATATGTTCTGGGCGCTGAGCGACTCCATGTGCTCCGAAGCCACGCCGTGGGTGAACGGCGCGTACCTGCCGGACCACGCGGCGCTGCAAACCTACCGCGTGATGGCCCCGATGGCCTACGCGAAGATCAAGAACATCATCGAACGTAACGTGACCTCCGGGCTAATTTATCTGCCGTCCAGCGCGCGGGACCTGAACAACCCGCAGATCGACCAGTATCTGGCGAAGTACGTGCGCGGCTCCAACGGAATGGATCACGTCGAACGCATCAAGATTTTGAAACTGATGTGGGACGCCATCGGCAGCGAGTTTGGGGGTCGTCACGAGTTGTACGAAATCAACTACTCCGGCAGCCAGGATGAGATCCGCCTGCAATGCCTGCGTCAGGCGCAAAGCTCAGGGAATATGGACAAGATGATGGCAATGGTCGACCGCTGCATGTCCGAATACGACCAGCACGGCTGGACCGTGCCGCACCTGCACAACAACAGCGATATCAACATGCTCGACAAGCTGCTGAAATAGCGCAGCGGGAGGTTACAATGCATTCAGATGAACAACGCCTGCGTTTTCGCGACGCAATGAGCAGCCTGTCGGCGGCGGTCAATGTGGTCACCACCGAGGGCGACGTCGGACGCTGCGGCATTACCGCCACCGCCGTCTGCTCGGTGACGGATACCCCGCCGTCGGTCATGGTCTGCATTAACGCCAACAGCGCCATGAACCCGGTCTTTCAGGGCAACGGCAGGCTGTGCGTCAACGTGCTGAACCACGAGCAGGAGATCATGGCCCGCCACTTCGCCGGGATGACCGGGATGGCAATGGAGGAGCGCTTTGCCCTCTCCTGCTGGCAGAAAGGCCCGCTGGGGCAGCCGGTGCTGAAAGGCGCGCTGGCGAGCCTGGAAGGCGAGATTACCCAGGTGCAAACCATCGGCACGCATCTGGTTTATCTTGTCGAAGTGAAAAACATCATCCTGAGTGACGCGGGACACGGCCTGATCTACTTTAAGCGCCGTTTCCACCCGGTAATGATGGAGATGGAAGCCGTCGTGTGATCCCCCTCGCGCTGGCCTTTTTTCGGGCCAGCGCCGCTTTCTACAAAAATTCCTAAGGTTTCCGCTAAATCACGCCGTTATATATCCATAAGAGAAATTTTCTGTGCCTGAATACTGACATCTCCGGCCAGTGCTTTTGCATTGTTCAGCGCATACCCAATATACAGGAAGACCTTATGGCTAAAACGACGCGGAGCCGCTCGGCTGAACGTCTGGTCGATATTCTCCTTGAGTTACATTTACACGGCGTGGTAAACCGCAGTGCGCTAATGGAGAAATTTAAAATTACCGAGCGTACCGTCTACCGGGATTTAAATGCGCTCTCGCCCATTGTTGAACATACCGGTAACGGGCTATATCGACTGATCCACTCCGCCCAATCTCCCGGCGGGCAGGGATTACATCATGCTCTGGCTAACTTCCTGAATGCCGATAACTTTTTCCCTGAAAGAAATACGGACTTCTGGCAAAAGCTGGAGGCGCGCGTCGACGACAACCATATTCTTATCCTCGGTAATGACGCAGAGCACACGGTGCAGCGTGATATCCGCCGCCATTTAGCGAAAATCGAGAAATCGATTAAGAACCATAATGTCTGTCAGATTGTTTATAAGGGTAAAACCCGTCTGATTAATCCCTATAAACTCATTAACAAAAAAAATATATGGTATTTACAAGCTACCGAAAATAGCCGGTTGAAATCCTTTTCATTAAGCCAGATTAGCTGGTTTGATGTTCAAAAAACCTTTTTTACCCCTGATGAAAATGTTCGGGAACTGCTGGAAAAAAGCCTCGACCCGTGGGTGTCCGAAACTACTTTCACCGTGAAAATATTCATTAAGGATAATATTTCACATTACTTCCTGCGCCGCGATCTCCTGCCGGAACAGGAGCTGCTGGAGGAGCGGCGCGGCGGCGTCACGCTGCGCTGCCAGGCGGCACACGAAAACCAGATCCTGCCGCTGCTGTTCTACTGGCTGCCGAATATTCAGATCCTGGAGCCGAGCTGGCTGAAGGAGAAGCTCATCAAGACGCTGGAAAGCTACCTGTCGATGGAGCGCAGCCCGGAAAACCACGTGATCTCAATCACATAATTTTCCCGACCAGCGGCGAGCCTGAACCACTCGCCGCGTCCTTTGACCGCTCACCCGTCACTTTCAACCACTCACTCATTTACCGTCCTTTACGCGCGCGCGGATCTGGCACGATCGCTCCAGCATTAATCAATACCTCCTCACAACGAACCCTGACCCTTTTTTCTTTACATAAAAAACCAGGTCTTACTATGGATACTAAAAAACTACTTAAGCACGTGCCCTGGGCCTTACTCGGGATCCTCGGCGCTTTCTGTCTGGCGGTTGTCGCATTGCGCCGGGGCGAACACGTCAGCGCCCTGTGGATCGTGGTCGCGTCGGTTTCCGTCTACCTTGTGGCCTATCGCTACTACAGCTTGTACATCGCGCAGAAGGTCATGAAGCTCGACCCGACGCGCGCCACCCCGGCGGTCATTAACAATGACGGTCTGAACTACGTGCCAACCAACCGCTACGTGCTATTTGGTCACCACTTTGCCGCCATTGCAGGCGCGGGCCCGCTGGTCGGCCCGGTGCTGGCCGCCCAGATGGGCTACCTGCCGGGTACGCTCTGGCTGCTGGCGGGCGTGGTGCTGGCGGGAGCGGTGCAGGACTTTATGGTGCTGTTTATCTCCTCGCGCCGTAACGGTTCGTCGCTGGGCGAGATGATCAAAGAAGAGATGGGCCGCGTGCCGGGCACTATCGCCCTCTTCGGCTGCTTCCTGATCATGATCATCATCCTCGCGGTGCTGGCGCTGATCGTGGTGAAAGCGCTGGCCGAAAGTCCGTGGGGCGTCTTCACCGTCTGTTCTACCGTACCGATTGCGCTGTTCATGGGCATCTATATGCGCTTCCTGCGTCCTGGGCGCGTGGGTGAAGTGTCGGTCATTGGTATCGTACTGCTGGTCGCCTCCATCTACTTCGGCGGCGTGATTGCGCACGACCCGTACTGGGGCCCGGCGCTGACCTTTAAAGACACCACCATCACCTTCGCGCTGATCGGTTACGCGTTCGTTTCCGCCCTGCTGCCGGTGTGGCTGATTCTGGCTCCGCGCGACTACCTGGCGACCTTCCTGAAAATCGGTGTCATCGTCGGGCTGGCGATCGGGATTGTCATCATCAACCCTGAGCTGAAAATGCCGGCGGTGACTCAGTACATTGACGGCACCGGTCCGCTGTGGAAAGGCGCCCTGTTCCCGTTCCTGTTTATTACCATCGCCTGCGGCGCCGTGTCTGGCTTCCACGCGCTGATCGCCTCCGGCACCACGCCGAAGCTGATGGCTAACGAAACCGACGCGCGCTTTATCGGTTACGGCGCGATGCTGATGGAGTCCTTCGTGGCGATCATGGCGCTGGTTGCGGCGTCGATTATCGAGCCAGGCCTGTACTTCGCGATGAACACCCCGCCGGCGGGTCTGGGCATCACCATGCCAAACCTGCATGAGATGGGCGGGGAAAATACCGCGCTGATCATGGCGCAGCTGAAAGAGGCCAGCGCACACGCGGCGGCGACCGTCAGCTCCTGGGGCTTCGTGATCTCGCCTGAGCAGATCATGCAGACCGCGAAAGACATTGGTGAACCGTCCGTGCTGAACCGTGCCGGTGGCGCGCCGACGCTGGCCGTGGGTATCGCACACGTGTTCCACAAAGTGCTGCCGTGGGCGGACATGGGCTTCTGGTACCACTTCGGTATTCTGTTCGAAGCGCTGTTCATCCTCACCGCGCTGGATGCCGGTACCCGTGCGGGCCGCTTCATGCTGCAGGATCTGCTGGGCAACTTCGTGCCGTTCCTGAAGAAAACCGACTCTCTGGTAGCGGGTGTTCTGGGTACTGCCGGGTGCGTAGGCCTGTGGGGCTACCTGCTGTATCAGGGCGTTGTCGACCCGCTCGGCGGCGTGAAGAGCCTGTGGCCTCTGTTCGGTATCTCTAACCAGATGCTGGCAGCCGTTGCCCTGGTGCTCGGTACCGTCGTCCTCGTGAAGATGAAGCGCACCAAATACATCTGGGTGACCGTGGTTCCTGCGCTGTGGCTGCTGCTCTGCACCACCTGGGCGCTGGGCCTGAAGCTGTTCAGCACCAACCCGCAGCTGGAAGGCTTCTTCTTCATGGCTAACCAGTACAAAGAGAAGATTGCCGCAGGCGGCGCGGATCTGACCGCACAGCAGATTGCCAACATGAACCATATCGTGGTGAACAACTACACCAACGCGGGTCTGAGCATTCTGTTCCTGGTGGTGGTGTACAGCATTATCTTCTACGGCATCAAAACCTGGATGAAAGTGCGCAACACCGAAGGCCGTACGGATAAAGAGACCCCGTACGTGCCGGTGCCGGAAGGCGGCGTGAAGACCTCTTCACACCATTAATTAAGCCTGTCACTGTAGGCCCGGATCGCTGCGCGCCTCCGGGCTTCTTCTATCTGGAACTCTCAATGTTTGGTAACTTAGGCGAAGCAAAAAAATACCTCGGTCAGGCGGCGAAAATGCTGATTGGCATTCCGGACTATGACAACTACGTTGAGCATATGAAGACCAACCATCCGGATAAGCCGTACATGACCTACACCGAATTCTTCCGCGAGCGTCAGGAAGCGCGCTACGGCGGAAGTGGAGAAGGCGGCGTCCGCTGCTGCTAAAGGAGAGACCATGACCCCGATTGCCGTTACCCTGCTGACCGGTTTCCTCGGCGCCGGTAAAACCACCCTGCTGCGCCACATCCTGAACGAGCAGCACGGCTTCAAAATCGCCGTCATCGAAAACGAATTTGGCGAAGTCTCCGTTGACGATCAATTAATCGGAGACCGCGCCACGCAAATCAAAACCCTGACCAACGGCTGCATCTGCTGCACCCGCTCTAACGAGCTGGAAGACGCCCTGCTGGACCTGCTCGACAGCCGCGATCGCGGTGACATCGGCTTCGACCGCCTGGTGATCGAGTGCACCGGCATGGCCGACCCCGGCCCGATTATTCAGACCTTTTTCTCGCACGATATTCTTTGCCAGCGCTACCTGCTGGACGGGGTAATTGCCCTGGTAGACGCGGTCCACGCCGACGAGCAGATGAACCAGTTCACCATTGCCCAGTCTCAGGTGGGCTACGCCGACCGCATTCTGCTCACTAAAACCGACGTGGCGGGCGACAGCGAAAAACTACGCGAGCGCCTGACGCGCATCAACTCGCGCGCGCCGATTTATACGGTGACGCATGGCGATATCGATCTATCCCAGCTGTTTAACACCAACGGCTTTATGCTGGAGGAGAACGTCACCACGAAACCGTGCTTCCACTTTATGGGAGACAAGCAAAACGACGTGGCGTCGATTGTGGTGGAGCTGGACTATCCGGTGGACATCAGCGAGGTCTCGCGGGTAATGGAAAACCTGCTGCTGTCGTTTGCCGACAAGCTGCTGCGCTACAAAGGCATGCTGTGGATCGACGGCGAGCCGAACCGCCTGCTGTTTCAGGGCGTACAGCGCCTGTACAGCGCCGACTGGGACCGCCCGTGGGGCGATGAAGCGCCGCACAGCGTGATGGTGTTTATTGGTATCCAACTGCCGGAGGAGGAGATTCGGGCAGCGTTTGCGGGGCTGAAGAAATAACCGCCTTGCTTCCCCTCTCCCCTTTAGGGAGAGGGTTAGGATGAGGGGTAAAATTATTTCAACGCCTCCGGCAGCGTCACAATCCACAGCTCGCTCTCTGACTCCGGCTTCTTCAGTGGCTTCACGCTGAGCATGGTTTCCACCGGTTTATCATCCAGCGTCAGCTTGCCTTCCTCGTTCACCCGATAGTCCTTGAGCTTTTTGCCCTCGACCGGATGCTGCATCGCCACCTTCACGCCAAAGTCGTTATCGTTCGCCACTGCAAGCCGTTTGCCGTCGATCAGCGCCAGCCCTTCGGCCTTCTCCTGCTTCCAGCCCAGCGCGCGCAGATCGACGACCTGCGTTTTTGCAGCAAGGGTAATGCCGCGCTGTGCCAGTGTTTTCTCATCATCAAACTCCGGGTACTCGCCCGGCTTGTCGAAAGCGGTCAGGTCGCTCGCCTTGCTGAGATCCACCTTGTAGATAAGGTTACGCATCGCGTCATTTTTATCCTCACCCTGTTCAATCAGCAGGATGTGCTGGTCGTCCAGCGCCACGATGTCGCCGATTTTAGCGTCGCTGTTTTTGCTGTAGGCCGCGCTGTCGATGGGGTAGCCGTACATCGCCGTTTTCCCGGTCGCCGGGTCGAAGCTGACCAGACGCGTAAACAGCGCCTGCTTTTTGCTCTTACCGTCGATATCCAGCGTGCTTTGCACGGCGGCGATAATCCGCCCGTCCGGCATCCGGGTCAGGCCTTCAAAGCCCCGGTTCGGCTGGCGCCATTTGATAACATTTGGCAGACCGCCCGCGATGGATTTTTCCCCTTCCGCCGCCTGCGGCCCGTGGATCGCCAGAATTTTCCCTTTGCTGTCGACATTAATCAGGAACGGGCCATACTCGTCGCACAGCCAGAAGCCGCCCTTGCCGTCCGGGGTGATGCCTTCCGTGTCCAGCCCGCGGTTGTCACCCTTCAGAATTTTGAGGGTATCGCTGAACGCCACCTCGTTGGTGGCTCCAATCACGCCACTTTGCAGCGGCAGGCCGTTAATCTCGCCTTTATCATCATGCAGCGGGCGGGCATCCGTTGCCTCCGCTTTGCCGTTCTGAACGCGAATGGTCATCAGCAGCGGCGCGAAATCCGGCGTGACAAAAATTTTGGCTTCGTTTTTACCCATTTTGGGCGCATCGGCGTTGGGACCGCGATCGGTCACGGTCGCGAAGGTCAGAGCATCGCCCTGCTTGCCCGTAAACAGCAGGCCGGAGCCAATCCCTACCGGGAGTCCATTCGGAAACGCACCGGCAAACGCGCCGCTGTATTTCACGTGTGAGCCGTCAGGGAAGCTGACAACATAGCGCTCAGCCGTGGGCTGCGCCGCCAGGCCAGAGAAAGAGAGCGTACAGCCGATAAGCACAGGAATGATTTTTCTTTTCATATTGTTAGCATCCGGAAAGTGAAGCCCACAACGTAATGAACAAACGTGTCAGAAAAATGACATGGAAAGGAAACGTGGCCGGGCATCTGAACAAATAATGACCATAAAAATGTAAAAATTTGTTTTTTTATGTGATTTTAGAAATGGAATTGGAAATTATTAGAAGCGCAATTAATGCATATCAAATCACTATCCCTGCCTCGTTCAGATTTCGTTTAATCAAAAAATTAAACTGTTCCTCAACACCTGAAATTTGCGCGTTGACACACCGACAACCCAACTTAAGCGTTACAAATAAAGATAAAAGAATTAACAATTACAGCATGAAAAGTCGATTTGCATCACATTTGCAGTCATAAACATCGCTTGTTAAGGTGCCCCCAGATTAATTTGATGATGAGGCACGAAACATGAAAAAACTGAACATTCTTCTTCTTTCTGCACTGACCGCCATTTCGGGTTCCGCACTGGCAATGGGCGGCAGCATTGAGCAGGGTAAAAACTTTACCAACCTCAACCTGGAAATGGGCAAACCCTCATCCGGTGTTTATCTCGAAAGTAACTGGCTGAAAAACACCGACGACGGTACCCAGACCGGTGGCGTGGGCGCAGGCTACAATCTGGAAGTGGGCCCGGTGATGCTGAATGCGGGCGCAAAAGCCATCTACATCGGCCCAAAAAAAGGCGATAACGGCGTGGCCTTCCCGATTGGCGGCGGCGTAAACGTTGCGCTGACCGACAGCATCCACGTCTATGGCGAAGGCTATGCGGCACCAGAAGGCCTGAACAACAGCGTGAAAAACTACGTTGAAGCTAACGGCGGCGTAAGCTGGACCCCAATCAAACCGGTTACGCTGAAAGTGGGCTACCGCCACGTGAGCGTTGACGGTAAAGATGGTCGTCCAAACCACACCCTGATTGATGGCGCATATGTCGGCGGTGGAGTTAGCTTCTGATGAAACACCGCATTACCGCGCTTTGCGTTCTGAGCCTCACGCTGATGCTCACCGGCTGCGTCCAGTACAAATGGGTAAAACCGGGCGTGAGCGACGCTGAGATGAATAAAAAGCTCACGGAATGCGAAGCGCAGGCCCTGATCGATCTGCCTCCGGATAACGTAGTGACCGGTTCGAGCTCGGAAAAAACGGACAAAAAGAACAAGAAAAAGGATATTTCCACGAGCTACACGGTTGAAGACGCGAATGAATATCGCCGGGATACGTTAGTCGACAGCTGCATGTTCAAAAGCGGCTGGGACAAGATCGAAGTACAGTAATCAACTGAAAAAACCTGCCAACCGGCAGGTTTTTTTATTACCTCTTACTTACGCACCACCACCAGCTTCTGGTTCACAAACTCTTTGATCCCCAGATCCGACAGCTCGCGTCCGTAGCCGGAACGCTTCACGCCGCCGAACGGCAGCTCTGCTGCGGTATCGGTGAGCCAGTTGATGTACACCATCCCGGTCTCGATCCGCGACGCCATTTTCTTCGCGCGCTCAATGTCCTGGCTGAACACCGCCCCGCCCAGGCCGTAGTGGGAGTCGTTCGCCAGCGCGACCGCTTCGTCGTCGTTTTTCACCACGTACATCTGCGCAACCGGGCCGAAAAACTCTTCGAAGTACGCCGGGTTCTCGCGGGAGATATTCGTCAGGATCGTCGGTTCGAAGAAGCTCCCGTCGCGCTGCACCGGCTTGCCGCCAAAGTGCAGCGTGGCACCGTTTTTCACCGCCTCGTTAACCTGTTTGGTCAGCGTTTCCAGCGCATCTTTGGAAGAGAGCGGCCCCAGCGTGGTGCTCTCGTCCAGCGGATCGCCAATCTTCACCTGCTTAAACGCCTCGGTAAATTTGCTGAGGAAGGCATCCGCAATCTTTTCATGCAGGATAAAGCGCTTCGCCGCGGTACAGACCTGCCCGGCGTTGTTGAGCCGCGCATTCACGCCAATCTTAACCGCTTTATCCAGGTCCGCGTCGTCCAGCACCACGAAGACGTCGTTACCGCCCAGTTCGAGGGTCGATTTCTTAATGTGCTTCGCCGCCTGCGCGGCCACCACGCTGCCCGCCTTTTCGGAGCCGGTTAGCGCTGCGCCCTGCACGCGATCGTCTGCGATGATATTCGCCACCTGTTCGGACGAGATAAACAGGTTCGTCCACGCCCCTTCCGGCGCACCCGCCTCGCGCACCAGATGCGCAAAGGTCTCGGCGCAGTGCGGCACGATGCTGGCATGCTTGGCGATAACGGGATTACCCGCCGCCAGGTTTGGTGCCAGGACGCGCATCAGCTGGTAGTACGGGAAGTTCCACGGCTCGACGGCCATCAGTACGCCGATAGGGTGATGCTCCACCCACGCTTCCCCAAGTTCAGAGTCGTACTTCACCGGGGCGAGGAACTGCTTCGCGTTGTCGGCGTAGTAGCGGGCGATCTGCGCGCAAAGCTTCACCTCGCCGCGGCTCTGTTCGATGAGCTTACCCATCTCCTGGCTGGCGATTTTGGCCAGATCCTCCACGCGCTCGTCGATCAGGTCGGCAAGCTTATGCAGCACCGGCAGGCGCTGGCTGATGTCGCCTTTCGCCCAATCCGAATGGTAAAGCGCATCGGCCGCCTTCAGCGCCGCTTCGATATCCGCGTCGGTATGTGAGGGGTATTCTTTGATGAGCTGGTTAGTGGCAGGATTTACTGTCTGATAAGCCATATCGAATCTCCATGTTTTACCGCTTAGGGTATTAAGGGTAGTCAACATGACTGGCTGTGGACGTAAAGTTGGGTATATCCGGAAGGTTCTGAGTTAAGCAGTGCCGGACGGTTCGCTGACGTGGTATAAAAAACGTCCAGAAGGAGTTTCCATGACCGATACCCGACACGTTCGCCAGACTTTTCACCGCGCCAGGGGCCTTGAGCTGCGCAGCACCTGGCAAAGCACGCAGGCGTACAAACGCCACAGTCACCCTCAGCTCTCCATCGGCGCGATTGTTGAGGGCCAGACCTGCTGCGTGTGCCATGACCAAGAGTACATTCTTCATCCCGGGGACCTCATTGCGATCCCGGCTTATGCGCCGCACAGTTGCAACCCCGTCGACGGGCAGTCGCGCAGCTATCATATGCTCTATATCGACACCGATCTTCCTCTGGCGCTACAGGTGATTCGTAACCCTGCCCTGTTTGCCCATTACGTGGACGTCGTTAAGACAATGTCTCCAGCGTCCGTGGAAGCGCTGCTTTCTGCCCTTCCCCGCTGCGCGGATAACGCAGACGCGCTTCGCCCAACCAGCCAGCAGGTTCAGGAGGCGTTTCTTTCCAATCTCACCAGCCCGCCCTCTCTCGACGAACTTGCCCAACGCTTCTCGCTGCGCAAGGAGACGCTGATCCGCACCTTCCGGCAGGACACCGGCCTGACGCCGGGCAGCTTCCTCAACATCTCCCGCGTGGAGTTCGCCAAAGCGCGGCTACGTGCCGGGGACGACATCGCCGACGTCAGCTACCAGAGCGGCTTTGCCGACCAGAGCCATTTTCATAAGACCTTCGTCAGCTATACCGCCGCCACGCCGCGCCAGTACGCCACGGGCCGCTCAATATCAGACAATAAATAGGAGCTGCAGCGCCGTAGCCTGTCCTCAGATGGTTAACTGAGGTCGCTATGGAACTGTTCTTCCCTTCCGCTTTTCTCGCTCTGGCGCTGGCGCATTTTGTTGCACTGTTGAGCCCGGGTCCGGATTTTTTCCTGCTTGTGGGCTACGCGGCGCGCTATCGGCTGCGCGGCAGCGCCGGGCTATGCGTCGGCATCGCCGCGGGTAACGCGCTCTATATTGTTCTGGTGATTATCGGCTGGAGCGCGCTGCGCCAGTTTACGTGGCTGTTTACGCTTATCGAGGTATGCGGGGCGCTGTACCTGCTGTGGATCGGCTCGCATCTGGTGCGCAGCCAACCGCAGGCGCTGGCGCTTGCAGAAACCCGTCAGCGGTGCCCTTCTCTGATGAAGCAGATCCTGCTGGGGCTGGGATCGGCGCTGTTAAATCCAAAAAATGCGCTGTTCTACCTAGCGCTGATGACGGCTTTACTCGGGCCGGACGTCACGCTGCTTCAGCAGGCGACCTGCAGCGTCTGGATGGTGATGGTGGTGCTGGCGTGGGATCTGGCGCTGGTGTCGATGATGGGTTTGCCCGCGGTCCAGCAGAAGCTCAGCCGTTCGCTGTGGTGGATTGAGCGCACGGCGGGCGTGGTGCTGATGGGGTTTGGCGGGTGGGTGCTGTGGCGATTTTTGCACTTTTCCCCCGCTTCCCTCTATCCTTAACCCATGGAAAAAATCGCTGAACTCAAACGCGCCAAGCTGCTGGCGCTGTCGCTGCTGCTGATTGCCGCCGCGGCCTTTGTCACCACCCTCTTCCTGCCGCAGACCTTTTGGGTGCGCGGCGTCAAAGCCATTGCCGAGGCGGCGATGGTCGGCGCGCTGGCGGACTGGTTTGCCGTCGTCGCGCTGTTCCGCCGGGTTCCCATTCCGTTTATTTCGCGCCATACGGCGATTATCCCGCGCAATAAGGACCGAATCGGCGACAATCTCGGCCAGTTCGTGCAGGAGAAGTTTCTTGATACTCAGTCGCTTGTGGCGCTGATCCGCCGCTATGAGCCAGCGCAGATGATTGGCGCCTGGTTCAGCAAGCCCGACAACGCCCAGCGCGTCGGGCTGCATCTGATGCAGGTGATGAGCGGTTTTCTTGAGTTAACCGATGACGGACGTATTCAGCGCCTGCTTAAACGGGCGGTGCATAAGGCCATCGACAAGGTGGATTTCACCGAAACCAGCGCCGTCATGCTGGAGAGCATGACCAAAAACAACCGCCATCAGGTACTGCTGGACGCCATCATCAACCGCCTGATTACCCTGATTCAGCGGGAAAGCACGCGGGAGTTTATTGCCGATCAGATTGTCCACTGGCTGAAAACCGAACACCCGCGCAAGGCGATGGTGCTGCCTACCGAATGGCTGGGCGATCAAAGCGCGGAGATGGTGTCGAACGCGGTGAACACGCTGCTGGACGATATCAGCCACGACCGCACGCACCAGATCCGCCAGGCGTTCGACCGCGCCACGCTGAAGCTTATCGACAACCTGAAAAACGATCCGGAAATGGCGGCGAAAGCCGACAACATCAAGCACTATCTGAAAAACGATGAGGCGTTTAACCGCTATCTGGGAGAGATGTGGGCTGACCTGCGCCAGTGGCTGAAGGCGGATATGCAAAGCGATGACTCGCGCGTGAAGCAACGCATCGCCAACGCCGGGCTGTGGTTTGGCGAAACGCTAACAAACGACGCCAGCCTGCGCGCGTCGCTGAACGAGCATCTGGAGCAGGCCGCGCACCGCGTCGCGCCAGATTTCGCCGCGTTCCTGACCCGCCACATCAGCGACACGGTCAAAAGCTGGGACGCCAAAGACATGTCCCGCCAGATTGAGCTGAACATCGGCAAAGACCTGCAGTTCATCCGCGTCAACGGCACGCTGGTGGGCGGGACGATAGGCCTAATCCTGTTCTTACTCTCGCAAGTCCCAACGCTTATCCATTCAGCGTCCTGAGGATCAGCACCTTCATGCTGGTAATAGCTGCATTGGGGGAGGCGCTCCCCTGATGCAGGGCGATACCCAGCTCTCCTGCATCTGGCAGCAGGTGGCTGTCGATCCGTAACGTCTCGGGCAGACCAATACGCGTGCGGAGCGTAATACCCAGCCCCGCGCTAACTCCCGCCCACAGCCCGCTCAGGCTATAGCTGGTATAAGCGATACGCCAGGGAATACCTGCGGCATCCAGTGTCGCGATGGCCCGGCTTCGCAGGAGGCAGGGCGCGTCAAACATCACCAGCGGCAGCGGCTCACCTCGCTGCAGAAGGACCTCAATATCCTCGCGGGACCGGCAAATCCATGCCAGCGGTTCGCTTCGCACGTAGTCGCCTTCTCGACCTTCCTGCCAGACCAGCGCCAGATCGAGTTCATTCGCCGCCACGCCGCGCAGCAGCGGCGGGTTACGATCGACGCGTGCCGTCATGCGAAGCTCAGGGTGTTGTCTGTGAAAATCGCCGAGGACCTTCGGCATCACGGACTCGCCAAAGTCCTCCTGCATACCCAGCCGCACCTCGCCCTGAAGCAACTCACCTCTGATAGCCCGGAGCGCTTCATCATTTAATACCAGCATGCGTCGGGCGTAGCTCAGCAGAATTTCACCCTCTCGGGTCAGTGCCAGCGTACGCCCCTGCTTAACGGTCAGAGCCACGCCACACTGCTGCTCCAGCTTTTTTAACTGGGCACTGACCGCAGAGGTGGACCGACACAGCCTGTCCGCCGCCTCGGCAAAACTGGCGGACTGAATCCCCTCCACAAAGCTGCGCAGCGCGTCCAGGTCTAATGCTGAAAAGCGTTTATCCATATCATCCTCATTTTCAGGACATTCAGTCCTGAACATTGCGATTTTATTTATGGTGGCAGCCTGCGAAAGTGATTTCCAGACGACAGGAGGAATAAAAATGAGCACAACACTGAATCGCGACACGCTTGCGCAGGTTTCCCCTAAGCTGGCGGAACTGAGCCAGCAGGTACTTTTTGGCGATATCTGGCAGCGTCCGCAGCTAGCCCCGCGGGATCGCAGTCTGATCACGCTTGCCGCGCTGGCAGCCCTGGGGCGCACCGCGCAGCTTCCCTGGCATATCGGCTTCGCCCGGCAAAACGGCGTGACGGACGACGAAATAGCCGAAGCGTTTACCCATCTGGCGTTTTACGCAGGCTGGCCGGCCGCCGTCAGCGCGCTGAGCAGCCTTGCAGAGGAGAAACAGTAATGCCGTTTGTTCGTATCATGACGGGTGACCGCTATAGCGAGATGCAGCAAAATCAGATCTCGGACATTCTGCACCAGGCGCTAACGGAAACCTTCGCCGTTCCCGCACAGGACAGATTCCATTTTTTTGAATGCTTCGCGGCCGGGGATCGATACATTGATCGGCACTATCTCAGCACGGGCAGAACGGAGGGGGCGATACTGTTTAATATCGTTGCTGGTAAGCCGAGGAGCACTGAACAGAAATCTGCCCTCTACCACCAGCTGGCTGCGCAACTGAATGAGAAGATGGGCATTGAAGGTGGAGACGTGATGGTCGTTATCCAGTTTACGGCCGCTGAGGACTGGAGCTTCAGCGGCGGCAAACGCTATCAGCCCTGAATGACGTAGCGCGTGGCGGCGAAACGGTTCAGGATCAAATGCACCAGAAAGACCATCGTCAGCGTCGCCACCAGCGAAAAGGTCACGGAGGTGATGCGATAGAGATCGCTGAACACCAGGTCACTGTCCGGGTGCATGTTCTGCCCGAACATAATGCCGATGGTCGTGATGCTGGAAAACCCCACGCCCGCGCCCACTTTCTCCATCACGTGCAGCCGAGCGCCAAACGCCAGGCCGAGGCCAATCAGCGGCATCATCAGCAGCATATGGCTGCTGTGATCGTAGAGGATAAGCTGCACCACCAGAATGTAGAGGCAGCCCAGCACTACCCCGACCACGCGCCAGATGGAGCTCATCACCGCGCCGCGATAGTGCATAGGGAACAGGATCAGAATCCCTGCCATCAGCGCCGAGAGCGAATCGCTTAAGTCGCTAATCTGAAACACCACGAAAATCATCGTCGCGACGCTGCCGGAGAGCAGCGACTCGTGGCGCACGCGGGCGTCGTCTTTCTCAATCAGCGGCGGCGGCTTGCGGGGCTCCACGTCCGGCAGCAGGTAGTTCATCAGCGCGCTCAGGCACACCGCCATCACGCTCGCTTCAATGTTGGAAAACAGCAGCGTGTGCCAGTTGGTGGTGGGGTAGCTCATAAAGTTGAGCATTACGCTCTGGCACACAACGCCCATCGAGCCGAACAGGAACAGCGGCCCTTTGCTCATAAAACGAAAACGCATCACGTAAAGAGCAAATACCACCAGCGTCATGATGACCGGCCATTGGGAAAGATAGCCGATGATAATCACCATTTCGACGCAGTTCAGCGATGCGCTGAAGATAAACTGCTTCGCCACGTGGCGGTTAAACACCGGCACCAGCGACAGCAGCATGATCGGATAGACCACGAAAAACACGCCGTAGCTGGTGTTGTAGAAGCTCGATATGCTCAGGGCAATCATCCCGGCAAAAACGATGCGCAGGGTCTGGCGAAAGTCGTTTGCCGTGTAGACGATGTTGCCGTGCGGGGTAAAGACCCGCGCCAGCGTATTAATAGACATAGTGAAGCAGGCTCACCAGGTGGATCTGCATTCCGGAGAAGAAGCGCGCAAACGGCCCTTCGCTGTTGTAGAGCTGCACGGTCGCCCGCGCGCCGGTTGGTAGCGGCTTAGGCAGCGGCTCATCCAGCGTGACGTGAATGCGCATACGCTGAGCGTCTCGTACCCAGCGGTTAGAGGTCTCCGGCTGGGAGAGCTGGCCGTTAACCGCCTCCTGGCCTGCGAGGATCCCCGCGTCGCTGCTGGCCACGTGGGCGCGGAACACCTGCCCCGGGAAGGCGTCAAACACCACGGCGGCATCGGTGCCCTGACGGGTATGGCGCAGGCTCTTCTCGCGGAAATCGGCCACGATATCGGTCTGGTTGTTTACCAGCGCCAGCGCGGCGGAGCCGGATGAGGCGTAAAAACCGGGGCTTAACTGCAGGTTACTGACCGTGCCGTCCGCCTGGGCGTAGACCTTTGTCCAGCCGAGGTTCAGCTCTGCTTCATCCAGCGCGTTGCGGTATTTTTGCAGCGTCACGTTGCGGTGTTCTTCGCGCTCGCCGCGCTGGATGCGCAGGTTCCGGATGTTAGCCTGAATCGTGCTGACGGACTGCTCGCTGCTCTGCCAGGCGGTGCGGACCTTATCCAGATCCGCCTGCGAGACGTTCTGTAACGTGCTCAGCTTCTGGTAACGTTCGAAGGTCACCTTGTCGTTACGCGCGGTCAGCACCGCGGTTTTCAGGCTGGCCTGCGCGGCGGCGATCTGCGCGTCCAGCTGTTCGTTAGAGAGACGCGCCTGCTCCAGCGCGATTTGCGCCGCTTCCACTTTATTGCGAAACGGCGTGTCGTCGAGCTCAAACAGCAGATCGCCTTTCTTCACCTGGCTGTTGTTGTGGACATGTACCGCCGCCACGTAGCCGGAGACACGCGGAGAAACCGGGGTTACCACGCGCATGACGGTGGAGTCCGGCGTCAGCGGGATCCAGATATCCGCGACGACAAAATAGATAAACATCAGCAGGAAAGAGGCAATACTCACCCTTACCCAGCGGGCAAACTTTTGTTCAGGGGTCATTATTTTTCGGTCTTGTTGTCTTCTTCGCGGATTGTCCGCAAATTGCAGGCGATTTGATTTAACGTGGCGCTGAAAATCTCGATATGCTCCGGCGCGATGTGTTGCGATACGCGAGCCTGATAGGTCTCAATCACCTGAGTGAGCCTTTTTAAAATGGCTTTTCCCTCAGGCGTCAGCGTCAGAAGCCGGATGCGCTTGTCATAAGGCGATGTGGTGCGCAGCAGGTAACCCTGTTTTTCCAGCTGTGTCAGGGTGCGCATCAGCGGCGGCAGTTCAATACCCTGCACCTCCGCCAGCTCACTCATTGAGACGTTATCCCCGAGCTGATGAAGCTGCATCATCACCGTCCAGCTCGACTGGGTTAAGCCGGTATCGAGAATGGCATCATCGATCACCGCACGCCACTGGCGCACGATCATTGCCATCCGCATGCCCATCGGCCTGCGGCAGAACAGTTCTTCTTCACTCATGGGGAAACCTCTCGTCACACGCGGTCAAGATAATAGTTATCATGGTAAGTATCAAGAAACGCGAGACGAAAGAGCAGGAATTGCGAAAACGATGTCTCCCCCTCCCCGTGGGAGAGGGTCGGGGTGAGGGCACCAGCCCGCAGTGGAGTTTAGAGGCTAAAATGCCTCCTGACGGCACTTTTTCCCGAAGCCGTCACCACCACCTCCCTGTACCCCGCCACCCGCTGGATCCACCCTTTGCTTTCCAGATGAATAAGCAGCGCCGCGCCAGCTTCGCCTCCGAGGTGAAACCGCCGCTCGCTCCAGTCCAGACAGGCGCAGCAGGCCTTACGGCGCGGATGAGCGCTTAACGACACGCCGAGTTTCAGAAACTGCTCCCGGCCATACAGCGTGAGCGCTGAACCGTCTGCCTCCAGCCAGCCTTCCGCCTGCATGAAATCGTAGATCTTTACCGCCACCGTGCCCGCCAGATGATCGTAGCAGGTCCGCGCCTCCCGCATGGCCTTCGGCGCGGTGGTTTCCGGCGGCGCAATGCGGCTCCAGGAGAGCCCCATCATCTGTTCGATCAGCTCCGCCACGTCGTGCCCCGCCAGACGATAGTAGCGGTGCCGCCCCTGAGACAGACAGGTAATCAACTTTCCCTCCACCAGCCGGGCGAGATGCCCGCTGGCGGTCGAGGGGGCGACGTCTGCCGCGGTGCTCAGTTCGGTGGCGGTCCACGCCCGCCCGTCCATCAGCGCGCACAGCATCTTCACGCGCGACGGATCGGCCATTGCCGCCGCCACCGCCGCAATGGCCTGCTCCAGCGCCGCGCCGTTATCAGTCGGTAAGCTTGTCTTTAACATGTGCTGCCCAGGGTTCGGTGATCTCTGCGGCCAGCTTATCATCATCCGTCAGCAGAATAAGGTGATTCGCATGGTCGCTGTACTGGGTAAGAACAGACACGCCGCGTGCCGCCAGCGCCGCCGCAATTTCACCCAGCTCCCCGGGGCGCGCCTGCCTGAGTTTTCTGATAACCGGCCTGCGCACCGCCTGTACGGTAAACCCGGCCTCCACCAGCACGCGTCGCGCTTTTTCACCATCTTCCACCAGGAAATGGGCATCGGTACCGAAAACCCCTCCCCCCTCCAGCCCCACGCCGTTGCGCCCCAACAGCTGTCCAAAGCGCGCCAGCTCGCCGGGCCCGTCGCGGAAAATCACGTGAACGTCATACATCCGCGCGCCCTCCCGTTTCGGAACTGTACTCCCGCACCAGCTGCGCCACGCGAATACGGTAGAAAGAGAAAATCGACTCCCGCCCTTCGGCCTGCGCCGCCTGATGGAAAACGTTCTGCTTCCAGCGGCGGACGGCCTCTTCATCCCGCCACCAGGAAAGGGAAAGAATTTTGCCGTCGGTCGTCAGGCTCTGGAACCGTTCGATATCGATAAAGCCGTCGATGTCGGCCAGCAAAGGCTTAAGCTCTGCGGCAAGTTGGAGGTAGCGCGCCTGATGGGCAGGCGCGGCTTTGGCTTCGAAAAGGACTGCGATCATGATGGTCTCTCCACTGTGATGTTGAGGAGAGAATGCAGGATGGAAAAGCACAATGCTTCGGTAAAGAGCGAAGCTTTAGCCCAGAACCGACCTCGGCTCCATAAACGCGCGGATCCCCCACTCGCCCATCTCGCGCCCCACGCCGGAGTGCTTAAACCCGCCGAACGGCGCTTTCGGTTCATGGGCCAGGGTGTTCACCAGCACGCGACCGGAAACAATCTGCTGCGCCACGCGGCGCGCGCGGTCCGCACCGCCCAGCACCACCGCGCTCAGGCCGTAGTCCGTGTCGTTGGCAATGGCAATCGCCTCCGCCTCGTCACGATAGGGAATAACGCACAGCACCGGGCCAAAAATCTCGTCGCGGGCAATCGTCATTTGGTTGTTCACGTCGACAAACAGCGTCGGGCGCACAAACCAGCCGTCCTGCGTGCCTTCCGGCCGCCCCTCGCCGCCCGCCAGCAGGCGCGCCCCCTCTTCGACACCTTTGCGGATATAGCCCTGCACCCGCAGCCACTGCTTTGCGCTGACCATCGGGCCGACGTCCGTTGATTTATCGCGCGGGTCGCCGGAGTTCATCGCCGCCACGGCCTGCGCCAGCGCGGTTTCGATCTCCGCCTTACGCGAGTAAGGCACCAGAATGCGCGTTCCGGCCACGCACGCCTGCCCGCTGTTCATAAACCCGGCCTGAATGACAAGCGGGATCGCCTGCGCCAGATCCACGTCATCCAGCAGGATCGTCGGCGATTTCCCGCCTAACTCCAGGGTCACGCGCTTAAAGCTTTCCGCCGCGTTGCGCAGGATCGCCTTGCCGGTATGCGTCGAACCGGTAAACGAGATTTTTGCCACGTCCGGATGGCGGCTGATTGTGTCACCGACCGTCTCACCCCGCCCGGTGATGATGTTAAACACGCCCGGCGGCAGAGCCGCATCGCGCAGCGCTTCGGTGACAATCTGCGTTTGCAGGGCGCTCATTTCGCTCGGCTTAATCACCGCCGTACAGCCCGCGGCCAGCGCGGCCGCCAGCTTGCCGCAGATAAATCCTGCGTCGCTGTTCCACGGCGTAATCAGCCCGGCCACGCCAAGCGGCGTCATCTGCACCGTGGCTGCGCCCGCGTGGGTGACGAATTCAAACGCCTCCAGCGCCTCAATCGCCTGAGCAATCACCTCCGCCGGATAGCTGGCCATCCACGCCGAGCGCGAGGCGGGTGCGCCGTACTCTTCGATGACCGCTTCCAGCAGCTCGTCGTGACGAGCGGCCACGGCGGCGTGCATACGTTTTAGCGCGGCAATGCGCTCCTGCTTTGTCGTCTGCGACCACGCGGGGAACGCCGCTTTTGCCGCCGCAACGGCGCGCGCTGCGTCAACCTCATCCGCCAGGCGTACCTGCCCGATGACCTGCGCCGTCGCCGGATTGTATAAATCAAACCGTTCGGTGCCGTGCGGGGTAACAAATTCGCCGTTAATAAAGATCTGTTCGATAGTGTGCATATAAACCTCCTCAGGCTGTGTGAGCACAGTCTGGCACGGCTTCTCCGTTGCGATAATCCACGCTATGCTGCAAGGGTTATTTCGATTTTCAGGATAATCTATGCATCGTTCAGGTCTGACAGAGCTGGAAGTGGTTATGGCGGTGGTGCGGCGCGGCAGCTTTCGCGGCGCGGCGCAGGAGCTCGGCATGTCCGCCACGGCGGTCAGCAACGCTATCGCCGGGCTGGAGAGCCGCCTTGATACCCGCCTCTTTAACCGCACTACCCGCAGCGTGGCGCTCACCGACGCCGGACAGCGCTACGTGGCGCGCGTTGGCCCGGCGCTGCAGGAGATCCGCCTCGCCAGCGAGGAGATCCACAGCGACACCGGGGAACCCGCCGGCACGCTGCGTCTGAACGTGCCGAACCATATCGGCACCCTGTTTCTGGACCAGCTGCTGATCGACTTTATGATCCGCTATCCGAAGATGCGCGTGGAAACCGTCAGCGAAGCGCGCATGATCGACATCGTCGCGGAAGGCTACGACGCGGGGATCCGCCTTGAGGAGTCCGTGCCGCAGGACATGATCGCCGTGCCGCTGACCGGGGAGATCCGCCAGCTGGTGACCGCCACGCCGGACTATTTTGCCCGTCACGGTACTCCGCAGACGCCGGACGATCTGCTTTCACATCAGGGGATCGGCATGCGCATGGCCCACGGCGGGATCTACCGCTGGGAGCTGGCGCGTCGGGGGGAAACGTACGCCCTTGCCGTACCGCCGCGCTTTGCGACATCCGATCTTTTCGCCTCGATCCGCGCCGTAAAGGCGGGATTAGGGGTAGGATTTTTGCCGGAACTGTATATCCGGGAAGAACTTGAGAATGGAGAGCTGGTGAGCGTTTTAAACGACTGGGCGCAGCCCTTTGCCGGGCTGCGCCTGTATTACCCCGGCCATCGCCACGTCCCGCCGGGACTGCGGGCGCTGGTGGCGATGATCCGCGAGCGCGGGATTATTCCAGGTTAGCCTTATTCAGCCCGTAAGCCGCGTCCAGCGAGCCGGGCGCCATGCGGGAGGTGATCCCCAGACGGTTCCAGGCGTTGATCGCCACGATGGCGAAGTTCAGCTCTGAAATCTCCACGTCCGAAAAGTGCTCCGCCACGCTGCGGTACAGCGCGTCGCTCACCCCATGAACGCCAATCTGGGTCAGCGCTTCGGTGAAGGCCAGCGCGGCTTTCTCGCGGGCGCTGAACAGCGGGGACTCGCGCCAGGCCGCCAGATGGTACAGGCGCAGCTCGCGTTCCCCGGCGATTTTGGCCTCTTTAGAGTGCATATCCAGGCAGAAGGTGCAGCCGTTCAGCTGCGACACGCGAATGTCGATCAGGTGCTTCAGCGCCGGGTCGATGGAGGTTTTTGCCACCTCCATACTCAGGGCAGACAGCGCGTTGGCGAGGGCAGGTGTAACTTTATGGTGGTTAACGCGAGTGCTCATTGTCTTTCCTCTTTTTGTGCGGCATGTGCCGTGCGATGAGGCAAATCTACGCCGTTCATGACATAGTAAAAAGATACAAAAAGCGTGAAATGAGGTAGGACATGAAGCCGGGCTATCACGACATTTATACACGCTATCGCGACAACATCACGCGCGGCGTGCTGAAGCCGGGGGATAAGGTACCTGCCATCCGCGTGCTGGCGGAAGAGCTGAAGGTGGCGCGCAAAACCGTCGAAACGGCGTACGCCATTCTGACGGGTGAAGGGTATCTGGTGAGCCAGGGCGCGCGCGGCACGCGGGTCAACCCGGATTTACTGCTACCGGATAACAATGCCCCTGCGGAACAGCCTACCGGCACGCTTCCGGCCTCGCTTATCAGCCAGCGCGAGCGGGCCGGTTTTCTGCGCCCCGGCATCCCCGCCCTCGACAGCTTCCCGTATAAAAAATGGCTGCTGCTGGCGGGCCAGGCGACGCGCGCCATGCGTCAGGAGGAGATGCTCAACCCGCCCGTCCTGGGCTGGTATCCGCTGCGCCAGGCCATCGCCAGCTATCTCAATATCTCGCGCGGCTTGTCCTGCACCGCCGAACAGGTGCTGATCACCAGCGGCTACAGCGGCAGCCTGCGGCTGATCCTCGACACCCTCGCCAGCCGCAGCGACAAGGTGGTATTTGAAGATCCGGGCTACTTTATGGGCCAGCAGCTGCTGAAGCGGATCGTGCCGCGCCTGCACACGGCGCCGGTCGATCGCTGCGGCATTGATACGGAATACCTGCTTCGTCACCATCGTGACGCGCGTTTTGCCATCGTCACCCCCTCGCACCAGAGCCCGCTGGCGGTGACGCTCTCCCTGCCGCGCAAGCAGCAATTGCTCGACTGGGCCAGCCAGAACGAGGCGTGGATCATCGAAGACGATTACGACGGGGAGTTTCACTACACCCGCAAGGTGCTGCCGTCGCTGAAAAGCCTCGACCAGCACGACCGGGTGATCTTTATGGGCACCTTCAGTAAAACCATCATGCCGTCGCTGCGCATGGGCTACGTGGTGATGCCCGCCAGCACCGTCGGGGCCTTTACCGACTGCGCGGATATCACCACCAGCGGCCAGCCGGTGCTGACGCAGAAGATCCTCACCGCGTTTCTCAACGAAGGGCATTTTTTCCGTCACCTGAAAAAGATGCGCGCGCTGTACCAGACCCGCCGCGACTGGATGATTTCCGCCCTGCGCGAGGTGTATGGCGATCTGTTTTTCACCGAGCAAAACGACGGCGGGATGCATATCGTGGCGTTTCTCACCAAAGGGAGCTGCGACCGGGAAGTGGCCCGCTGCTGGCAGGAACAGCAGCTGCAGGTTAATGCGCTCTCTGAGTGGTATCGCGGGTCGGGCAAACGCTACGGGCTGGTGATGGGCTATAACAACGTGCGGTCATATCAGGAGGCGCTGGAGCTGCTGGAAAGGCCGAAACGGCAGACGCTTGCGCTGTTGAACTGAACCGCCGGGTGGCGGCTGCGCCTTACCCGGCCACGGTTTAAATATCATTGCGGGATAACCCGACGTCCTTGAGCTGCTCGTCGCTCATTTGGCTCAGGATGCGGCGGGTACGGTTGATGCGATACCAGTTGCGGATCGTTTTGCCGATCCAGACAAATACGACGAACGGACGTTTTGAACGGTTTTCGTAGAATTCCATAATGCTCTCCTCACTGTGCCAGTGGGGTTATCATCCTGGAAATCGACCTGCGCAATACAGATGCAAAAACAACTTTTATTTAACATACAGATCCGCTAAAACGGTATCTGCATGCCGTTTTTTGCGGCAATCTGTACTGGTTTAATAATCTGTATGGTGAAAATAAAGGATACAGCATGACACGCTATCAACACCTGGCCAACCTTCTGGCAGAACGCATTGAACAAGGGCTGTATCGCAGCGGCGAGCGTCTGCCGTCGGTGCGCGCCCTGAGCCAGGAGCACGGCGTGAGCATCAGCACCATACAGCAGGCCTACCAGATCCTCGAAAACCTTCAGCTGATCACCCCCCAGCCGCGCTCCGGCTATTTTGTCTCGAAACGCAAAGCCCAGCCGCCCGTCCCGGCGATGACGCGCCCGGTGCAGCGCCCGGTGGACGTCACCCAGTGGGATGAGGTGATGATGCTGCTGGACGCCCGCGCCGACAAAGAGATGATCTCCTTTGGTGGCGGTTCGCCGGACATTAACCAGCCGAGCCTGAAGCCCCTGTGGCGCGAGATGAGCCGCCTTGCGCAGCATAACCCAAGCGAGATGCTGAGCTATGACGTGCTCGACGGCCGCCTTGAGCTGCGCGAGCAGATCGCCCGCCTGATGCTGGACGGCGGCTCGACCGTCTCGGCAAGCGACATTGTGATCACCAACGGCTGCCACGGCGCGCTGTCGATCGCCCTGCTCTCGGTGTGCAAACCGGGGGACATCGTAGCGGTGGAGTCGCCATCTTTTCACGGCACCATGCAGATGCTGCGCGGGTTTGACATCAAGGCGATTGAAATTCCCACCGACTCTGAAACCGGGATCAGCATCGAGGCGTTAGAGCTGGCAATGGAGCAGTGGCCGATCAAGGCGGTGATCCTGGTGCCCAACTGCAATAACCCGCTCGGGTTTATCATGCCGGAAGCGCGGAAAAAACAGGTTTTAGCCCTCGCCCAGCGGCACGATATCGTGATTGTGGAGGATGATATCTACGGTGAGCTGGCGGCGGAGTACCCGCGCCCGCGCACCATTCACTCGATGGACATCGATGGCCGCGTGATCCTCTGCAGCTCGTTTACCAAAACAGTGGCGCCGGGCCTGCGCGTCGGCTGGATTGTGCCGGGGCGCTATTACGACCGGGTGATGCACATGAAATACGCCGCGGGCGGGTTTAACGTGCCGGGCACCCAGATGGCGGTGGCGGCGTTTATTCGCGACGGCCATTACCATCGCCACGTGCGCCGTATGCGCCAGATTTATCAGCAGAATATGGAAACCTACACCTGCTGGGTGCGGCAGTATTTTCCGGCGGAGATTTGCGTCACGCGCCCGCAGGGGAGCTTCCTGCTGTGGGTTGAGCTGCCGGAGAAGGTGGATATGGTGTGCGTCAGCAAGCAGCTGTGTCGGCTGAAGATCCAGGCGGCGGCCGGGTCGCTGTTTTCCGCGTCAGGGAAGTACCGCAACTGCCTGCGGATCAACGTGGCGCTGCCGCCGACGGATAAGCATCGCGAAGCGTTGAAGAAGATGGGCGAGGCGATTGTGATTGCGATGGAGGAGTAGCACGTTTTTTAGCGCCGGTGGCGCTACGGAATAGAGTAGGCCGGGTAGGCGAAGCCGCCACCCGGCAAAATCAACGACTCAGAACTTCCACGAAACGCTGCCCACAATGCTGCGTTCTGCACCGAAGTAGCAGTAAGAGAGCGAGTTACACGCCGCAACGTAGCTTTTGTCCGTCAGGTTATTGACGTTCAGCTGCGCACTCACGCCCGTAAGCCCCATTTTTGACAGGTCATACCCCACGACCATGTCCACCAGCGTGTACGACGGAAGCGTATGGGTGTTCTGGCGATCGCTGGCGATCCCGTTGACATAGCGCACCCCGGAGCCGACGGTCAGGCCGTCCAGCGGGCCGGTTTTGACGTCGTAGCTCAGCCAGGCGCTGGCCATGTTACGCGGGGCATAGACGGCGCGCTTGCCCTCCTCTTCCGGGCTGCTCTTCTTATAGCGAATATCCGTGTAGGTATACGCCGCCTGCATGCGCAGGCTGTCGGTCAGCTGACCAATCGCCTCCAGCTCAACGCCTTCGGATTCGATTTCACCGATGGAACGGTACGGATCGGTCGGCTCCTCTTTGGTGGCAATGTTCTTCTGGTTGATGCGGAACACCGAGGCGCTGAACTGGCTGTTCATCCCTTCTGGCTCATACTTCACGCCCGCTTCCCACTGCTTGCCCTTCATCGGATCCAGGATATTGCCCTGCTCGTCGGCAAAGCTGGTCGGCGTAAAGGCGGTGGAGTAGCTGACGTACGGCGCAACGCCGTTATCAAACAGATACAGCAGCGCCGCGCGGCTGCTGAAGTTGTTTTTATCCAGATCGCTGCGGGTATGGTTGAAGTTGTCGACGTTCGACACGCTCACCTGGTCGTAACGCCCGCCGAGCGTCAGGCGCCAGCGGTCAACGGACATCTGATCCTGTAGGTAGTAACCGGTCTGGCGAAGCTTATGCTTTTCCCTGCTGTACTGGGTGATGTAGTCCGGCTTCGCACCGTAAACCGGGTGGAAGGCGTCAATCGGCGGGAAACCGCCATAGTAGCCGGTCACGTTGTTGGTGCGGTCCTGATAGTCCATGCCGATCAGCACGCGGTGGTTCACCGCCCCGGTGTCGAAGCTGCCGTCGACCTGGTTATCCAGGGTGATGGCGTTCATCTTCTCGTCGGAGCCGGAATAGCCGCGGTTCAGCTCGGTGTCATTCAGCCAGCCTGCGGCATACACCTGGTTCAGCTCCACTTTGGTGTGCAGGTAGCGCAGCTTCTGGCGCACGGACCAGCCGCTGTCAAACAGGTGCTCAAGGTTATAGCCGACCATGTTTTCCCGACGATCGTACTTGTCGTAATCGTCTTCACCTTCAAAGAACGTGTTGGAGATTTTCTTCCCGCTGTGCGGCACAACCGTGCCCTCATACGGCAGGCCGGAGTGGCTACCGCCTTCCGGATCGCGGTGCAGGTAGGCCATCAGATCCAGACGGGTGTTATCGGTGATACGCCAGGTCAGGCTCGGCATCAGCGCGTAACGCTCTTCCTTCAGCGGATCGAACTGGGAATCGGCATAGCGGGTCATCCCGCTGAGGCGCACCGCCACGCGGTCATTATCATCAACCGGGCCGGTGACGTCGAACATCGCCCCACGCTGGCTATTGTTCCCGGCGAAGAGCTTGATCTCCCCGCCCGGATCGAACGACGGCTTACGGGAGGTAAGCGCCACAATCCCGCCCGGCGATGAACGGCCATAGAGCACGGAGGCCGGACCGCGCACGACTTCGATACTGTCCAGGAACCACGGATCAACCACCAGCGAGCTGTGGGAGTTGGTGTCGCCCATCATCTTCAGGCCGTCCAGGTAGACGTTGTCCAGGCTGCCGTCAGAGAAGCCGCGCAGCACCATGTAGTCAAAGCGGTTAGACGCCCCAATCTGGTTGCTGTAGACCCCCGGCGTGTAGCTCACGGCCTGACGCACGCTGGTTGCGCCCTGCTCTTCGAACTGCTCGCGCGTGACAATAGAGACCGACTGCGGAGTTTCAATATCCGGCGTTTCAAGCTTGGTGGCCGCAGACTGCATCTGCGAGGTCACCACCACGGTGTCAGTTTTTTGCGCATCCTGCGCCAGTAAAGGAAAAGCGACGCTACCGGTAACCCATCCCACCAGCAGTGCCAGACGCGATTTAGCAAACATAACCCTCTCCAGAGATATTTCTTATTGTTAATAAGAATTATTACCTTTTTGAGAGTGCAAACGGCTATGCGCGCCGCCAGGTTACGTATGCGCGATGCTAAACCGCACGGGATGCGTTCGCGCGATGGGCGAAATTACGTTAGCGGAGTTTGCGCACGTCGCCCGGTGAAATTCCGTAATGACGACGAAATGCGGTGGCGAAGTTGGTGGCATGCTGATACCCGCACATCCAGGCCGCCTGCTGCACGCTGTGGCCTTCCAGCAGATAGCGGCGCGCCAGCGCAAGGCGACAGTCGCGAAGATAATCGAAGAGGGTGCAGCCGTAGCGCTGACGGAACTTGCTGCGCAGGCTGCTTGGGCTCATTGCAGCCAGGGCTGCCAGCTGCGCGAGAGTATGATCCCGTTCAGGAGACTGTTCCAGCATGCTCCGTACGCGTTCCAGGCGCGCATGCTCAGGGCGGCTCGGGCAAGGCTGCTGGCGCTGGTTCAGGCCGTGGCCGAGCAGCTGGTACATCAGCCCCTCCAGCAATAGCTTACGCGCGAGCACGCTTCCCCTCTGCTGCTGCGCATGCTGAATGCCTGACATAACAAACTCGGGAACGTGCCAGACAAACGTGGGTGTATTCAGGTTTTGCCATTCCAGCAGCAGCGACTCAAGCAGGGCTTCACGCCCGGCTTCATGCGGGTACACGCCAAACGAGAGCGTTTTCAGCGCGCTGTCGGCGTCGTGACGCGCACTCATCACCTGCTCCTCACTCAGACGGGCGCTGAACGCCATGCCGGGACGAACGTGATAGTCGATGCCATTGAGCGCGATCGTAACGCACCCTTCCAGAACTACCAGCATATAGAGCGGGCTGCTGTGGCGGGATGTGGTTTCGTAGGGTTGTAATACATGCACGTCGGAGTGGGTCAGCGAAATGCCGGACGAGAGCGTCATCTCTTCCACATTCCCCTGCAACACCGGACTGCCGCTGACCTGCTCCCCTTTTAACAGCGGGAAACGGTAGTCGATGCCGTAGCGCTCGCCGAATACCTGAAAATCCTCAACAAAAAATATGCGTTTCGCTGATCTATTTTCACTCTGGAGCATAATTCGGGGCCTGCATCGGGAAAAGGACAGGCAAAACAGTACCATCCCTTTGCCATATCAGCAATCACCGGGCGCAGACACTATTACGCTCCGGACAAAGCCGGAGCGAAGATATATATTTCTTTGCGAGAAATATATTTATGCTTCCTGCCACTCAGCAAAAACCTCTTTATGGTTTTTGGTCAGGATAACTTTATTATCTTCGACCTTATCGACCCAGCCGAGAGGAATAAAGTGGTGCTTGCCGCCTGATTCAGGGTCACTCTTAGCAAGCTTGATACGCTCGCCGTCTAAATGGTCCACAACCCCGACGTGCGTTCCGCAGCTGGCGACAACCTGAGTGTGATCCTTAATTGCGCTTTTATCTACCATAATCATTCTCCTGTTTCGGTTATTTGCCTGTTGCACGAAAAATAACTGTAGCGCATAAATTCAGGCTTAAAAGGCTTATTAGCATTTTGAAACATCATTGACAGAATGGAATATGATGTCTATTTAACGCCGAAATGAAAAAAAATAAGAATGAGATGAATTATTTCCGACTGATTATTTCCCGATCATAATTAAATTATCGCAACCAACGAGGAGGTATTTATGACGATTCGCAACAATAATCGGGCAGAAATTTCGCTGGCTCTTGGTGAAGCGGTCCTGGACATCGTGCAAAAAGGCCATGAGTTATCGCGAGAGAATCTCGCCCAGGCGATGAAAATCAAAGCGGAGAAAGAGCGCGACGACGAGCGGCTTTTGAACTACTGGAAGGCGTGTAATATGCTGGTTTGAACGTAGCGGCGTTTAGGCTGACTAAACGCCGCCTCCTGTTACTACTCGTCGAAGTACCAGTACCCCTGGTTAATCAGCCCGGTGAGTTCGTCAACAAACGCCGGGTTTTTCAGCGCGTCGCCCAGCTCGGCCTGGCCGAGTTCGGTGTAGCGGCACAGCGCATCCGCGCCCTTCGCGTCTACCGTCTCCAGCTGTTCGCTGTTGATGAAGACGCTGCCGTTAACGTTCAGCACGCGCAGGCCGCTCAGGCGCGACAGCGTTTCGCCGCCCTGCAGCGCGTCTAGCACCTCGTCTGCCGAATACGGCGGCTCGGCGGCGGCGATATCCAGCTCGTGGCGCGGCGTGGAGACGAAGCTGCCAAACCATTTCGTGAAATCGTCCGGCTTGCTAATCATGTCGATCATCATCTGACGGATACGATCGAGCTCGTACTGCTCCACGCGGCCCGGATGTTCGCGGCAGGTGAGATCCGGATCGCTGTAGTGCTCGCCGCCAAGATCGTTTTCCAGCGCGTAGTCGGCAAAGCTGCTGATCAGATCGCGGCCGTTCGGCCCGCGGAAGCCGACGGAGTAGTTCAGCGCGGTTTCATGGGTGAAGCCGTCGTGCGGGAATCCAGGCGGAATGTAGAGAATATCGCCCGGGGCCAGATCTTCGTCGATGATCGGCTCAAACGGATCCACGTGCAGCAGCGCCGGATGCGGGCAGAACTGACGCATCGGCAGCTTGTCACCCACGCGCCAGCGGCGGCTGCCCATCCCCTGAATGATAAACACGTCGTACTGATCGATATGCGGACCCACGCCGCCGCCCGGCACGGAGAAGGAGATCATCAGGTCGTCCAGACGCCAGTCCGGCAGAACGCGGAACGGACGCACCAGCTCCGCGGCGGGCATATGCCAGTGGTTCACCGCCTGCGCCAGCAGCGACCAGCCGGTTTCGCCCAGACCGTCAAAGTGCTCAAACGGACCATTGCTGGCCTGCCACTTGCCGTTAGCGTGGCTCACCAGACGACTATCGACTTCCGGCTCCATCGCCAGGCCAGCCAGCTCGTCCGGGGTAATCGGGTCGATAAAATTCGGGAAGGCATTTTTCAGCACTACGGGTTGTTTTTGCCAGTATTTCTCAAGAAATTCCGGCCAGTTCAGGTTCAATTGATACGCCATGGGTAGCACCAGTGAGAGGGGAAACAGGCGCGATTATAGGCAAGAAGGCAGAGGGGGAACTTGTCATGGGTCAAACGAGCGCGCGTAGGTCGGGTAAGGCGAAGCCGCTACCCGACACGTACACGGCAGTAAAACTTAATCCAGGTTCAGCTCGTCGTAATGGGTAATCAGTTTGCCCACGATGCCGTAGTCCAGCGCTTCTGCCGGAGACATCCAGTAGTTGCGGTCGGTGTCTTTTTTCACTTTTTCCAGCGGCTGGCCGGTGGCGTCAGCGATCAGCTTGTTGACGCGATCCAGCATGCGGATGATCTCGCGCGCTTCGATCTCAATATCCGTCGCCTGACCGCGCACGCCGCCCAGCGGCTGGTGGATCATAAAGCGGGTATTCGGCAGCGAGTAGCGGTGCTCTTTTTTCGCTGCCAGGAAGATGGTGATCCCGGCGCTCGCCACCCAGCCGGTGCCGATGACGTGCACTTCCGGGCGGATGAACTTGATGAAGTCGTGAATGGTGTCACCCGCTTCCACGTGGCCGCCCTGGCTGTTGATGTACAGCTTGATCGGATCGTTGCTGACGCTTTGCAGCAGGATCATCTGGGTAATGACCTTCTGCGCCAGCTCCTGGTTGATCTCGCCGGAGATGACAATCGAACGAGACTCCAGCAGTTTTTGCTGCAGAGCGCCCGCGCCGCTTGACCCTTCCGCTTTGTCCTTGTCGCTTTCTTTCAGTGTGTAGTGCATTGTTGTTTCCTCAGCTTGTCGCGCTCAAAACCAGAGTGTAGCCTGTTTTATCAGTGAAAGTCCTCACAGACAAATAACGAGGGATCTTATGAATATTGCACATGTCGCACTCTGGACCCGCAGTCTTGAGGCCCAGGTTCAGTTCTGGGAAACGGTGTTTAATGGCCGCAGTAACGAACGCTACGTCAGCAAAAACCGTCCGGGGTTTGAATCCCATTTTATTACCCTGGATGACGGGCCGACCCTCGAGCTGATGACGCTGCCGGACCTGCCCGATGCCCCGTCGCACCCGGAGTTTATCGGCTGGGCGCATATCGCCATTAACGTCGGCAGCAAGGCAAAAGTGGACAGCATGGCCGAGCGGGCGCAGGCAAACGGCACGCTGCTCAGCGCCCCGCGCATGACCGGGGACGGCTTTTATGAAGCGGTAATCGCGGACCCGGACGGCAACCGCATTGAGCTTGTCGGTGCATAAAAACAGCGTTTCATTCCTTCACCGCCCCCGCCCCGGCTCGCTATACTTCATATGGTTATCATATTGTTAAATGATAATGATATTTAATGTGTTAAGATGAAAGTCAGCATAAACAGTCTCTTACGCCACCGTTGAGACTGTTTGCATCCTCGACATTTAAATCAGCACCGGGGCGGTGAATGGAACACATTGTGTATGTGGTTGATGACGATGACGCGGTCAGGCAGTCCGTAATCGGGCTGCTGGAATCGGCAGACTTAAACGCCATCGGCTTTTCATCAGCAGAAACGTTTCTTCAACACCGGTTTGAGGATCTGCCGTCGTGCGTGATCCTCGACATGCAGATGCCCGCCATCTCTGGCTTCGAGGTGGCGGACGCGCTCAAAGACAGCGGGCGCGAGATCCCGATTATTTTTCTCACCGGCCACGGCACTATCCCGATGTCGGTGCGCGCCATCAAAGGCGGCGCGTACGAATTTCTCACCAAGCCCGTTGAATCCGCCGCGCTGATCGACGCCATTGAGTCCGCGCTGCAGCTGGCGGAAAACAACGCCGTGCGCAATAAAGAGCACTACGCCCTGAAGCAGCGCCATTTGTCCCTCACGCCGCGCGAGCACGAGGTGCTTGAGCTTGCCATCACCGGCAAGCTCAACAAGCAGATTGCCGCCGAGCTGGGCGTCAGCGAGATCACGGTGAAGGTGCACCGCCGCCGCGTGATGGAGAAAATGCAGGTGCGCTCCGTGGCCGAGCTGGTCAGGGCCGTTGAGCGCCTGACCAAAAGCCAGCCCGCTGAGTAACGTTTACCCTTCCTGCGCGGCCAGCGGCAGCGCGAAGGTAAACACCGTGCCGTGCGGCTCCCGGCGGCGCGCGCTCAGCTTTCCGCAGTGGCGCTCGATGATGCTGGCGCTGATGGTCAGCCCCATCCCCATCCCCTGCGGCTTGGTGGAGTAGAACGAGTCAAAAATCTGCTCCAGCCGTTCGGGCTCAATGCCGCTCCCGGTATCGGCGATCTCAACGATCACTTTCCCGTCCGCGTTGGCGGTGCTGAGGATGATGGTGCTGGCGCGATCCCTCACCTCGGCCATCGCTTCTACCGCATTCATCACCAGATTCAGCAGCACCTGCTGGATCTGCACGCTGTCCCCGGTGATAAAGCTGTCGCTGGCGTTCAACAGATAATCAACGCTAATGTGTCTCTGCTCCAGCTCGCTGCGCGAAAGCGTGATGATATGGTGGATCAGGTAGTGCATATCAATGCGCGAGAAGGTGGGATCCTGCTTGCGCGTCAGGGACTGGATGCTGCGAATGATCTCCCCCGCACGCGCGCCTTCCGCGGCGATCTCCTCCAGCCCTTCGCGCACTTTATCCAGGCGGGCGGGCTCGCGGCTGAGCCAGCGCAGGCTCGCCCCGGCATTCGAGACGATGGACATCAGCGGCTGGTTGATCTCGTGGGCGATGGAGGAGGTAAGCTGCCCGACGGTGGTGGCGCGGGACACCCTCGCCAGATCCGCCTGCGCCACCCGCATGGCATCTTCCGCGGCGCGCTGGCTGGTGATATCGGTAATGATGCCGTAGTACTCGTTCACCTCGCTGCCCACCCCCACCGGATCGCCAATTCCGAGGATGTAGCGCGTTGAGCCGTCGGTGCGCTTAATACGAAACTCCGCGCGCATGGAGAGCCCGTCGCGCACGCTCTGGGTGACGATGGCGCTGATGCGGGCGTAATCGTCCTCGTGGACGAAGGTTAAAAATTCCGCCATGGAGATCATCTTTTGCTGGTCGGGCAGGCCGAGAATGCGGGCGTACTCTTCCGAGACAAACATCAGATCCTGCTCCAGCTCCCAGCGCCAGCTGCCGGTGTGGCTGATCTGCTCGCCCAGCATCAGCGAGGTCTGGCTGGCGCGCAGCTCTTTTTCCACCCGGCGGCGCTGAATGTTCTCCGCCAGCAGCTCGGCGTAGAGCCGCGCCGTCTCCAGGGATACCGCTGCCTGCGCGCCCAGCAGGCTGACCACGCGCGAGTGCTCGGCGGTGAAGACCTCCGGCATCAGGCGGTTTTCCAGGTAGAGCACGCCCACCAGCCGCGCCTGTTTGAACATCGGGACGCACATCACCGCCGCCCCCGAGGTCACCAGATAAGGGTCCTGGCTGAAGGGATGAAACTCCTCCGGCTTGCCGGTGCGGATCTCCTGCCCGGTGCGGATCACCGCAGCCAGCACCGACAGCGGCATGTCGGTCGCCATCGGCACGTCTTTCAGGATCCGCACCCGCACGCCGTCGGTGCTGGTCCAGGCGCTGGCCTCGATCTCCGGGATCAGGTTATCGCTCACGCGAAGCAGCAGGCCGCGCTGCGCCCCGGCGCGTTCGAGCAGGATGGTCATCAGGTTTTCAATCAGGCGCTCAAGATTGATCTCTTCCGACAGCGCGCGGGAAGCCTTGATCACGCTCTGCAGATCGCGGATCGTCTCGTTCTGGGCAAACGCCACCGTGTCGTAGGCGCTGGCCTGCCCGGAGGCCAGCAGGTGCGGGAAATCCTGCTCCAGCTGGCGCACCTTGGCCTGCGCGCCCGCGCGGCCCCAGGCGGCAATCGAGCCGCGGAAGTGCGCGTCTGATGCGGTCGGGTAGCCGCAGGCCAGCGCAAAGCGGCCCGCCAGCTCGTGGGCCAGGGCGTTAATCGGGTTAAAGCCACCCTCGCGGGAGAGCCGAACCGCCTTCTCATACTGCTCAAGCGCAATGCTGTTCATCCCGTCCAGACGGACAATTTCGGCGTAGATCAGCGCCTCTTTATCCGCGAACGTGCCGGGATTAATGCGCGCCCAGAGGGCGATTTTGTCGTAGTGAGCGTGAATGCTGCGGCGGTGATTTGCCGAAAACGTCTCCGGCGTCAGCTGACGTGAGAGCGCCAGCGCGCTGTAGAGATGGTAATCCAGCAGATGGATATGGCCCGGCGCAGACCACGCGTACCAGCCCGCCATCTCAAGATCCGCCTGCGCGTCGGTATACTCGCCGCAGGTAAAGTGCGCCATGCCGCGGTAGAGCCAGTACCAGAACAGCATGGTGGAGGTCTGCTCCGGGGCCTGCTCCGGCGACGCGGGAAGCAGCGCCTCGGGCAGCGCCTGCGACGCGGTCCAGGTGCCGATCGTCGGCGTGCGCAAAAACTCCACGAAGGTGCGCTGGAGCATCAATATGGTCTCCACGTCCTGGAAGTGGGTTTTACGTACAAACGCCAGGCCGCGATCGATGCTGGTCAATACCCCGTCCAGGTGATCGCCCCGTGAGAGGAAGTTAATGACCTGATGGCAGGCCGCAAAGCAGGCCACCGTCATATCGCCGTGGGTAACGGCGGCGGTGAAGCAGGCTTTTGCGCACTCGATGGTGAATGACAGCGGCTGGGTCCAGACGCTGAGCTGGTCGAGGGGCAGGAGGGTTTTGGCTTCGAACGCGTCGTAGCCGTGGCGGTTCACCAGCTCGCGGGCCAGGGTGCCGTACTGGAACCCGAGGCGGTACTCGGCGTAGCGCTGGCCAATCAGCACGCCAAACCAGGCCATCGCCGTGGTGGAGGCGCCAGTGATGCCGTGGTCGAGGGTGAGGTGCATCATGCGGCAGAGCAGCAAAAAATGCAGGCGCGGGCAGATGAAGCTGGCGCAAATGCTGGCGCTGTAGAGCAGGTTCATCACCGCTTCGGTTTCCGGGTTATCCATCCGCGACAGCTGGGCAAAAAGGCTTTGCGGCGCGTCGGCCGTGCGGTTGCAGAAGTGTTCCCAGGCCTCGTCGCAGTCGGCATCTTCCGGGTGGCGGCCAATCTGAATACCAAAAATCCCCAGCCAGCAGAGCGCCGCCTCCAGCGCCAGACGGCTGTCCGACTGGCGAATGTACACTTCCACCAGCAGGTTGGCCGCCAGCGCCTTTTCGGTCAGCCCGCCGGGGCAGCCGAGGATGGCGTCACACAGCTCGCGGGTGCGCTCCAGGTGCCCCAGAGCAAACTCGCAGCCCGCCTCTTCGATATCAAGCATAAAGTCTGACACCGTCCCGGCGTTGCCCAGCGCTCTGGCGGTCTGGATATAGCTGAGCGCCGATGGATAATCCCCCGAACGCTTTGCCCGTCGTGCGGCCAGCAGGCTCAGCTCGCGGAACATCTGGCGCTGCGGCGCGGGCTGGATGCAGTCCAGCGCGGCCGTGACGTGATGAACGGCGCGGAACAGCAATTCGTTCCCCGCGGCCTGACGCGCGGCGTCGGCCAGCAGGCTGGCGGTGGTCAGGTGAAGATGGCTTTTCTCATGCTGATCCAGCATCGCAAAGGCCGCCTCCTGCACCCGGTCGTGGGTGAAGGCGTACTCTTTTTCCGTCAGCACAATGAGCTGGGCCATCACCGCCGGATGCAGCGCATAGCGCATTTCCGCCATCGACATGCTGACCACCCGGCAGATCATCTCCATCTCGCCCGTGCCGCCAAGGCAGGCGAGGCTGCCCAGCAGGCGGCGCGTCTCGTCGGGCAGCTCTTCGAGCTGCTCAAGCACCAGGGTAACGACGTTTTCGGTGTAGTGCCGGGCGCGGATCGCCTGCAGATCGTAGTGCCACTTATCCTGATATTTGTTGTGCACCACCAGCCCGTCATCCACGATGCGGCGGAAAAATTCGTGCACAAAGAGCGGGTTGCCCCCGGTTTTCTCGTGGATCAGCGTGGCGAGGTCGGTCGTCGCCGCGCTGCGGGCACGAAATATCGTCGCCAGCCAGCGCGCCACCGCCTTCACGGACAGCGCCTGCGGGACAATTTCAGTCGCGTTTTGCGCCGCCTCCGGCAGGCTCGCCAGCTGCTGTTGCAGCGTTGGTTCAGACAACGAACCGATATCGCGGTGGGCGACCACCAGCAGCAGCGGGATAGCGCCGCAGGTCACCAGCAGATGTTTCAGCGTATGCAGGCTGGCCGCGTCGCTCCACTGGAGATCGTCGAGCACCAGCACCAGCGGGCAGCCCTGAGAAGCAAAGGTTTTTACCAGCGCCAGCACCATATGGCTGAAGCGCGCCCGGGCATCAATGGAAAACGTATCCGCCGAGTAGCGCGGCTTGCTCTCAAGGAGCAGCCCCAGCTCGGGCACCAGGCTGACGGCCAGCGCTTCGTATCCCTCCAGGGCGCGCGACAGGCGGATTTTCCACTTCGCTACCTCTTCCGCGGGCAGCCCCAGCAGGTGCAGCGTCAGGGTGCGGAACGCGGAGCTTAATACGCCGTAGGGTAAAGACGGCGAGAACTGATCGACTTTCCCCACCGCCAGCAATACCTGACGCTGCTGCAGCGTTTTGAGCGCCGTCGCGATGATGGACGATTTGCCAATCCCCGACGGCCCGCCGATTGTCACCAGCTCCGGCGCCAGGTTCTGCCCCACCCGCTCAAACGCGGCAATGACGTCATTCGCCTGCGGATGCGTCGCGAACAGGGAGTCCGCCAGATGGATCGCGGGAGTGCGGTCCTGCTGGCCGGGCGTAAAGGCGACGATCTCACCCTCGCAGGTCAGCGTCGCCTGGCAGCGGCGGAGGTCGGCAATCAGCCCGTCGACCGTCTGGTAGCGGTTATCGGGGTGCTTTTCCAGCAGCTTGAGGATGATGGTCGACAGCATCCCCGGCACGTCCGGGCGAATCTCGTCCGGGGCCAGCGGCTCCGAGGCAATATGGTAGTGCGCCCAGTTGGTCTGATCGTCCTCCCCCAACTCAAACGGCAGGCGTCCGGTCAGGAGTTCATACAGCACCATGCCGAGGCTGTAGAGATCGCTGCGGCCGTCAACGGGACGCCGGGTGCGGGTGGTGTGCTCCGGAGACATATACGCGGGCGTACCGCCTGAAACGGCAAGCCGGGTCTGGGAGAAGGCACCGGAGAGGCTACAGGAGAGGCCAAAGCTGCCCAGACGGCAGGTGGCATCGTGATGAACAAAAATCGCGCCGGGCTTGATATCGCCGTGGATCAGGTTTTGCAGGTGCATCTGGCGCAGGGGAACGCAGATCTGGATCGCCATCTCAATAAAGCGCGAGATCCCCGAGATCGCCCTGCCCGCGCGCCGCGCCAGCAGCTCAAACGCAAACGGCGCATACACCAGCGCGAATCGTCCCCGGTACTGGGTGGAGGCAACGGCGCGGATGGCCCAGCTGTCCTGCAGCACGTCACGCAGCGCAAATTCGTTTTTCAGCAGCCGCGTGGCCCGTTCTTCCTCTTCGTCGCTCACCGCTGTGGCAATGATGAACGAGCCGCCTGAATGGGGATGGCGCGCGTGCATCCAGGCGATACCGCCCTCCTGCGCCAGCACGGTAAAAATCACATCCTCTTTAAGGACAAAAACCCGCCCCTGGTGAAGATTCCCCTGGGCGGGCCAGAATGCAGGCTGCTCGTGTTCGTTCATCCGCGATCCTTATCGTCGGCGGGCCAGCTCCCGCTGTATATGATCCAGCAGAATATCGATGTTAATGGGTTTACGCAAAAATGCAGCGGCGCCCAGGCTAAGAGCGTACCGCTGCATATTTTCATCAGCATGACCGGAGATAAAGATCACGGGCGGTGGGGGGACGGCCAGCAGCCGCAGCTTGTCAAACAGCTCCAGGCCGCTCATGCCCCGCAGCTTGATATCGGCGATCACCAGCGCCGCGCCGGACAGGGCGAGCGGATGGCTCAGAAACACCTCTGCCGAATCAAACGTATCGGCGGCATACCCTTCCGACTCCAGGAGATTACTCAGCCCGCTGCGGACGGAACGTTCGTCATCAATGATGGCAATGCGCCACGGCAGCGTCATGCTGTCTTTCCTCAAAAAAATCATTAAACGTCGCGATCGTCCTTCGCGGGCGCGGGGGGCGCCGTGCCGCTGATTTTCGGCACGCATTCGTGACGAAACCAGGCGAGGGTAAACGGTTCGCGACTCAGTAAACGCCGTCCCACCGGGATGAGCTGTTCACCCACCAGCATGCCAAACAGGCCAAGCAGGGCGACAACCGGCGGTGCCGGGGAATGAACGTCGAGCAGGGCGTAAATTACCCCAGCAACCACGCCGCACACCAGCGAAATTATCCATGCTCTCATGACGTCGCTCCCGTCTGCAATTTCACCTGCGGAACCGTTACCTGAGGAGGCGGCGCGCCGTCGCGGGATAACAGATGGCGCGTCGCCTGTTCACCCGCCAGCATCCCCAGCAGGCCAATCAGCGCCAGCGCGGGCGGCGCGGGGGAGCGCACCTTCAGCACGGCATACATCAGGCCAATCAACACGCCTGCGGCAAGAGATATCAGCCCAGTACTCATTGTGAACTCCAGAGAAAGAGGCAGCGGCGAGCCGGATGAGGGACCAGCCCGCCAGCGGAACTTAGCGAGCCGGGACCGGCGCTAAGGTGCGGTGCTCGCTCTTCTGGCGAGACGGTGCTTTGTGCACCATGGTGTAGGCGTAATCCACGCCCATGCCGTACGCGCCGGAGTGTTCGCGCACGATATCCATCACCGCGGTGTAGGTCTCTTTACGCGCCCAGTCGCGCTGCCACTCCAGCATCACCTGCTGCCAGGTCACCGGGATCACGCCTGCCTGGATCATGCGCTGCATCGCGAAGTCGTGGGCTTCTTTGGAGGTGCCGCCGGACGCGTCCGCCACCATATAAATTTCGTAGTCGCCTTCCAGCATCGCGCACAGGGCAAAGCTGTTGTTGCACACTTCGGTCCACAGGCCGGCAACCACCACCTTCTTCTTGCCGTTGGCCTTCAGCGCGTCGCGCACCTTCTGGTCGTCCCAGGAGTTCATGGAGGTACGCTCCAGAATGTCCTGGCCCGGGAACACGTCCAGCAGCTCCGGATAGGTGTTACCGGAGAAGCTTTCTGTCTCAACGGTGGTGATGATGGTCGGGATGTTGAACACTTTGGCCGCTTTCGCCAGCGCCACGGTGTTGTTTTTCAGCACCTGGCGGTCAATAGACTGCACGCCAAACGCCATCTGTGGCTGGTGATCGATAAAGATGATCTGACAGTTCGCAGGGGTTAACACTTCGAGCTTTGAAGAGGTCATAGCATTTTCCAGTGGTTAAGGGTAGAAATCGCCGCGAGCGCCGCGACGATAAAGTCACCCTCATCCTGCGATTTTCCGTCGCCGCGCGTAATTATCTCTTCGTATAGTTAACCTTAGGTATAGTTATACTTTGGTATACCTATCCTATTGTATAACTGGATCTTTGCCGAAACCGGTTCCCATAATCCTGACCATTCCCCCTCTCAGTCAGGAGCAGTTATGGTTACCCTCGGTAAAGCCGATCTTATTCTGGTTAACGGCCAGTTTCACACCGTCGATCGCGAGAACCCTGTCGCGGAAGCCGTTGCCGTGCGCGATGGAAAATTTCTGGAAGTGGGTACCGTCGCCGAGGTGATGCAGCACCACTGCGACGGCACTAAGGTGGTGGATTTGAAAGGCCACACCGCGATCCCCGGCCTGAACGACTCGCACCTGCACCTGATCCGCGGCGGGCTGAACTACAACCTCGAGCTGCGCTGGGAAGGCGTGCCGTCCCTGGCCGACGCCCTGCGGATGCTGAAAGAGCAGGCCCTGCGCACGCCGTCGCCCCAGTGGGTGCGCGTGGTGGGCGGCTGGAGCGAGTTCCAGTTTGCCGAGCGCCGCATGCCGACGCTGGATGAGATTAACGACGCCGCGCCGGACACCCCGGTCTTCATTCTGCACCTGTACGACCGCGCTCTGCTCAACCGCGCCGCGCTGAAGGTGGTTGGCTATACCAAGGATACGCCGAACCCGCCGGGCGGCGAGATCCAGCGCGACGCCAACGGCAACCCGACCGGGATGCTGATCGCCCGCCCGAACGCCATGATCCTGTACTCAACCCTCGCCAAAGGGCCGAAGCTGCCGCTGGAGCAGCAGGTCAACTCCACGCGCCAGTTTATGCGCGAGCTGAACCGCCTGGGGCTGACCAGCGCCATCGACGCGGGCGGCGGCTTCCAGAACTACCCGGAAGATTACGAGGTGATTGCCGAGCTGCACGAGAAAAAGCAGATGACCATCCGCATCGCCTATAACCTGTTTACCCAGCGTCCGGGCCACGAGCTGGAAGACTTTGAAAAATGGACCGACATGCTCACGCCGGGCCAGGGCAGCGACTTCTTCCGCCACAACGGCGCGGGCGAGATGCTGGTCTTCTCCGCCGCCGATTTTGAAGACTTCCTCGAGCCGCGCCCGGACCTCGCGCCGGGCATGGAGGACGAGCTGGAGCGCGTGGTGCGCCATCTGGTGGAGCACCGCTGGCCGTTCCGCCTGCACGCCACCTATAACGAATCCATCAGCCGCATGCTGGACGTGTTCGAGAAGGTGAACCGCGACATTCCGTTCAACGGCCTGCACTGGTTCTTCGACCATGCGGAAACCGTTACCCAGGCCAACATCGACCGCATCAAAGCGCTCGGCGGCGGCATTGCCGTTCAGCACCGCATGGCCTTCCAGGGGGAGTACTTTGCCGAGCGCTATGGCATCGAAGCTACCCGCCACACGCCGCCGGTGGCAAAAATGCTCGAGACCGGCGTGCCGGTGGGCTTAGGGACGGACGCCACCCGCGTGGCGAGCTACAACCCGTGGACCGCGCTCTACTGGCTGGTCTCCGGCCGCACCGTCGGCGGGATGCAGATGTACGATCATAGCGCCCGTCTGGATCGCGATACCGCCCTGATGCTCTGGACCCAGGGCAGCGCGTGGTTCTCCAGCGAGCAGAACCAGAAGGGTCAGATTAAAGTTGGCCAGCTCGCCGACCTGGCGGTGCTCAGCAAAGACTACTTCCGCGTGCCGGAAGAGGAGATCAAGGGCATCGAGTCCGTCCTGACGGTGGTGAATGGCGACATCGTTTACGCCGCAGGCAGCTTTGGCCCGCTCGCGCCGCCCGCCATTCCGGTTCTGCCCGAGTGGTCCCCGGTCGTGAAGGTGCCGGGCCACTACCGCAGCGCGCCGCCGCAGGCTACGCGCGTCGGCTTGAGTGTGGCTCACCACTGCAGCGGCCCGTGCGGGGTTCACAGCCACCAGCATGATTTCGCCCGCACGTCAGAGATGCCGGTGTCCGACGATAACGCTTTCTGGGGGGCGCTGGGCTGCAGCTGCTTTGCATTCTGATGAAAAACACTACTATGCCGCCCCGGGTCGACCTGGGGCTGTTCTTCCTGCGCCTGACCGGCAGCCTGCTGCTGCTCTACGTGCACGGCCTGCCGAAGGTGCTGCACTTCAGCGAAGAGCTGACGCGCATTGAAGATCCGTTCGGCTTCGGGCCTTACGCGAGCCTGATCCCGGCGATCGTCGCCGAGGTCATCTGCCCGCTGTTGATCATTGCGGGTGTCTACACCCGCCTGGCGTGTCTGCCGATTATCGCCGTGCTGCTGGTGGCGATGCTGGCGGTACACCCGGACTGGTCGATTGCCGAAGGGCAGTTTGGCTGGCTGCTGCTGATTATCTTCACCACTCTCGCCCTCACCGGGCCGGGCCAGTGGCGGCTGCAGCGTAAGGCGACGGAGAGGTTCGCATGACCCAGGTTAACGACGTTCGCGACGCACACGTTGAGACGACGCCCGCGCGGGCGGTTTCGCCCTGGCAGCCGCTGAGCCAGCCGGTGTTCCGCATGCTGTGGATCGCCACGGTGGTCTCTAACGTCGGCTCATGGATGAGCGACGTCGGCATCAACTGGAGCATGCTGACGCTCAGCGCCGACCCGCTGGATATCGCGCTGGTGCAGGCGGCGAGCAGCCTGCCGATGTTCCTCTTCGCCCTGCCGTCCGGGGTGATGGCGGACATCGTTGACCGGCGTAAATACCTGCTCTTCTCACAACTGTGGGTGTTCATCGCCGCCGCCGGGCTGACGGTGCTCTCCTTCACCGAACACGTCACCCCTACCGTTCTGCTGGTGGCGACGTTCCTGCTGAGCGTGGGCGCGGCGATGAGCTCGCCGCCGTTCCAGGCCGTGGTGCCCGATCTGGTGAGCAAGCCGGAGCTGGGTGCCGCCGTGGCGCTGAACTCGCTCGGGGTGAACATCAGCCGGGCGATTGGCCCCGCGCTGGGCGGTTTTCTGCTTTCGCTCGCCGGGCCGTGGATGGTGTTTGCCCTGAACGCGCTGTCCGTGGTGGGCGTAGCGTGGGTGCTGTGGCGCTGGCGTCCGGCGCCATCCGTGCAGCGCCTGCCGCCGGAGCACTTCTTCTCCGCGGTGCGCTCCGGCATTCGCTACGTGCACGCCGCGCCGGTGCTGCGCAACGTGCTGGTGCGCACCGTGGCCTTCTTCGTTTTCGGCAGCGCGGGCTGGGCGCTGCTGCCGCTGGTGGCGCGCCGCGAGCTGGGCTTAGGCCCGGCGGGCTACGGCGTGATGCTGGCGTGCATCGGCCTGGGCGCCATTGCCGGGGCGATCCTGCTGCCGCGCCTGCGCCAGCGGCTGAACGCCGATCGGCTGATGGTGGCCGCGAGCCTGGTTTTTGCCCTCACCATGCTGGCGCTGGCGTTCGTGCGCCACGTCTGGCTGCTCAACCTGTTTGAGTTCTTCACCGGCTTCGCGTGGATTGCGGTGCTCTCCACCCTCAATCTCGGCGCACAGCGCAGCGCCGCCCGCTGGGTGAAGGCCCGGGCGCTGGCGGTCTACCTGACGGTGTTCTTCGGCTCGATGACCACGGGCAGCGCCATCTGGGGGCAGATCGCCTCGCAGTTTGGCACCCCAACCTCGCTGGTGATCGCCACGCTGGGGATGGTGCTGGCAAGCGCAACGGTGTTCCGCTGGAAGCTGGAGAAAGATCCTGATTTAAACCTCGACCTGAGCGGCCAGCCGCTGGACGGCGTGGAGATTGAGCTGCCGAACGAGCGCGGCCCGGTGCTGGTGTCGCACGAGTACATCATCGACCCGCAGAACGCGAAAGCCTTCCTGGAGGCGGTACACGAGCTGCGCCGGGTGCGCCGCCGCGCCGGGGCGATGAGTTGGGCGGTGTACGAGGATATCGAACGTCCGGGGCTGTTTATCGAGACCTTCCTGATGGGCTCCTGGATTGAGCATCTGCGCCAGCAGGAGCGCCACACCATGAATGACCTCCTGCTGCAGAGCCGCGTTCTGGCTTTTCATCAGGGCACAACATCACCGGCAATTCGCTATCTGGTCGCGCCGGTATAACCATAACCATCACCTGTACAGGAACACACTATGGCAACGTTTAAGGCACAAGACGGCACGCAGATTTACTACAAAGATTGCGGCGCGGGCAAACCGGTTCTCTTCAGCCACGGCTGGCCGCTGGACGGCGACATGTGGGACAGCCAGCTGAACTACCTGGCCGAGCGCGGCTTTCGCGCCATCGCCTTTGACCGTCGCGGCTTTGGCCGCTCGGATCAGCCGTGGAACGGCTACGACTACGACACCTTTGCGTCCGACATTAACGACCTGATCACCACCCTGGACCTCCAGGACGTGACGCTGGTGGGCTTCTCCATGGGGGGCGGCGACGTGACCCGCTACATCAACAACTACGGCAGCGCGCGCGTGGCCGGTCTGGCGCTGCTGGGCGCGGTCACGCCGATCTTCGGTAAATCCGACTCCTTCCCGCAGGGTGTGGATCAGAGCGTGTTCGACGGCATTCGCGACGGACTGCGTAAAGATCGCGCCCAGTTCATCAGCGACTTCGCGACGCCGTTCTACGGCACCAACGCCGGGCAGACCGTCTCTGCCGGTGCCCTGACCCAGACGCTGAACATCGCCCTGCTGGCATCCCTGAAGGGCACCATCGACTGCGTGACCGCGTTTGGCGAAACCGACTTCCGCCCGGATATGGCGAAAATCGACGTGCCGACGCTGGTGATCCACGGCAGCAACGACCAGATCGTGCCGTTTGAAAGCACCGGCAAGCTGGCGGCGGAGATGCTCAAAAACGCCACGCTGAAGGTGTACGACAACGCGCCGCACGGCTTCGCGCTGACCCACCAGGATCAGCTCAACGAAGATCTGCTGGCGTTTGTGAAGTCGCTGTAACTTTTTCCAGGCCGGGTGGTAAGGCGCAGCCGCCGCCCGGCGCTTTCGCAGACGCGTTCCGCTCCGCCAGCAACCGACAAACCTCCGCATGCTTCTCCTCGGTAAAGGTAAAGCGCGACATAAAGCCCATGCGGATCAGCGACCCAATCGCCGGCAGCAGGCAAATCCCGAAGAACAGCCCCGACAGCACGCCTTCGCTCTGGATTTGCGCCTGCGGCACGTAGCCGATCATCGTCAGAAACACGCCGATGAGCCCGCCGCCCACCGCCACCGACATCTTGCCGGTAAAGGTCTGCCCGGAGAAGGTGATCGCCGCGCAGCGCTTGTTAGTGTGGTACTCCGCGTACTCGATGGTGTCGGCAATCATCGACGAGGTGAGGATGTTGGTCATCATCACGAACAGCGTGCTCAGGCCGAGCAGAATAAACAGCATCGTCACCTGCTGATATCCGACAAACCACATCACCACGCGCACCGCCACGTCCAGCCCGCAGAGGATCATAAACAGCTTCCGCTTCTGCATCCGGCGCGTCAGCATCGGGGCGACCAGACACAGCACCGCCGCCACAATGCCCATCACGCCAATCGCCATCTGCAGGCTGCCGTCGCCCAGGTTGTTGATAAAGAAGTAGATATACAGCCCGCCCGCCACGTTGTGGAACACGCAAAAAAAGAACGACAGCAGGACGATAAACAGCGGCTTGTTCTGACGCAGGTTGTGGAAGGTGTCGCGGATGGTCACCTTTTCCGGGCTCGGCGGCACGCGCTCTTTGATCTGCATAAAGCCGTTGAGCATCAGCGGCAGGCCCACCAGCATCATCACCAGCGCCGCCATAAAGTAGCCTTTATCGTTGCTGTACTGGGCGAAGAACGCCGCCAGCTTCGGGAAGAAGATGTTGGCGCAGGCAATCCCGGCGTTCACCCCGAGCATCGCCGCCGTCACCGCGCGGGTGCGCTGACCGGAGTCGTTGGTCATCACCGACGACATCGACCAGAACGGGATATCGGAGATGGCGTACAGCGTCCCCCACAGGATATACGTCACCCCGGCGTAGAGGATTTTGGTGGTCATGTCCGCTTCGATTTTATAGAACGACAGCAGCGTGACGCCGGTAATCAGCAGCGGCGCGATCAGCAAAAAGTGGCGAAACTTGCCGAACCGGCTGTTAATGGTGTCCATTATGCTGGCAAACAGCGGATCGTGAACCGCGTCCCACGCGCGGGCAATCAGGAAGATGGTGCTCGCCGCCAGCGCCGAGATCCCCAGCACGTCGGTGTAAAAATAGTTAATAAACGAACCCACTAAACCAAAGCTAAAACACTGACCTAAACCATAGCCAAAATAAGACCACAACTCGCGAGACGGTATTTTCATTGTCGTTGCCATAGTGCGTACCTGGTTGCCCGGCGACAGCGCGCCGGGTCGTTATTATTAGCCCTGCGGATTCGGGGCGATTTTGCGCAGTTGCTGCATCAGGGCGATTTCACGGCGCGAGAACGGAATGCCGTTCTCCTCAAACACGTCGTGGAACCAGAGGCGGCAATAGTCCGTGGACTCCTTCATCACCACCGGCCACGGCAGCCACGTCTGGGTTTTGCCGCGCACCAGCCCCCACTGATACGGCGCAACTTTCGCCATGTACATCAGCGGAAGCTGCTCTTCGATGGTGCTGCCCACGTGGCGCGCCAGCCATTCGGTGCAGAACAGCGGGCGACCGAGCGCTTGCAGCTGCTGAATCATCGCCGTCATGCGCCCCGTGTGGGTGTAGGCGTGGAAGCTCACCACGTCCGAGAGCGCCAGCGCAGTCTGGTCCAGCGGGTGCTGGAAGAACGTCTCGCCCTCCTCTTCCGGCGGGACGCGCCACGCGCAGACGGTGAGCGGCTGGGTTGGGTCTTCTTCGCGCACCCACTGGAATGCGAGCTTCATCAACTCGTGCGCGCAGGTCTCCAGCTTCGCGTCGTACTGCACCTCCTGCGTGCCCGTCGCGAAAATGCCGCGGTTGCCCGGCTCGTTATAGAGATCCCACAGCAGCACGCGCTTATCGTCGCGGAACTGGCGGACAACGTCGCGGATATAGCGTTCAATGTCTGCCCAGCAGTCGGGATCGCACACCTTATCGCGACCGGGGCTCGCCGCCGCCTGGCTGTTGTGCTTGCCCGGCACGGGCGGCTTTTGCGGGCCAAGGTACGGCTCGTCGCCGGAGAAGCCGCAGTCGTCCATCAGGGTCAGCATGGTGCTGAACCCGTGACCGTCGGCAATCGTCAAAAAGTGGTCGATACGCGCGATCAGCCCGTCGCGGTCGTGCTCCCAGACGATAAACGGCAGGTTGATGCGCAGGGTGTTATAGCCCGCGTCCGCCGCCCAGCCCAGCTCGCGCTCAATGGTTGCGGCATCGAAGGTCTCTGCCTGCCAGATATCAGTCCAGTTCACCGCCGTCGACGGCAAATAGTTAAACCCGCACAGCCAGCCTTTTTGCTCATACCACGCCTGTGCCTGCTCCCTGCTCCACTGCTCTTTCATTACGCATCCTCTTACTGATAATGTTTAGCTAATAAATATTAGCTGCGGGATAAATGCGCAAATCACGGCGTTTAGAAAAGCGATGCCCCTCACAAAGTTCACGCTTCGATGAATGAGAAACGTGATCGACGGCGCTAAAGCGTGCGGTTAGGGTATGATGCGAAGTCGCGAAAGGGAGAGGACGGATGAAGCGAAAAACAAAAGTGACGATGAACGATATTGCGCGGGCGGCAGGGGTATCGCAGGCGACGGTATCACTGGTGCTTAACCAGTCCCGCAACATCAAGCTCAGCGACGAGACCCGCCATCGGGTGATTAGCGTCGCCACCGAGCTCGGCTACGACCGCCTCCCCGCCGTTCACGCCCCGCGCAACCAGGAAGAGATCGCCCTGCTGGTCAGCTCCATGCAGAGCTTCGACCCGTTTATCGACGCCATCAGCCAGGCGCGGGAAGCGGCGTGGCGCAACGAGACCCTGCTCACCGTCTACGACTACGGCGACGACGTGGAGCTGGCGCTGAACATTATCCGCCAGCTGGAGAAGCGCAACTGCATCGGGATTATTCTCGCCTCTCCGGTCACCACGCTGGTGGACATGACGGCGTTTCACGACTGCACCCGCATCCCGCTGGTGCTACTCAACCAGCGAGACCCCGGCTCGCCGCTGCTGCCGTCGTTTATCCCGGACGACTACGCCAACGCTTTCCAGGTGACTAAACACCTCATCGCCTGCGGGGCCACGCGCATCGCCCACATCACCGGCGAGAGCTGGATGGAGGCCTCCCGCCAGCGTCTGGCGGGCTACCGGGCGGCGCTACAGCAGGCCGGATTAGCGTGCGACGACGGCCTGGTGCGTCAGACCAACTGGCAGTTCAGCGAGTCCTTTACCGCCACCACGTCTTTGCTGGAACTGACCGAACGCCCGGACGCCATCTTCTGCGCCAGCGACTGGCTGGCGATTGGCTGCTATCAGGCGCTGGCGGTGAACGGCGTGCGCATTCCGCAGGATATGCTGCTGGCGGGCTACGACGACCAGAAGATTTCCGAGCAGCTCACCCCGCCGCTGACCAGTATCCAGCTGCCCTACAGCGAGCTGGGACGGCTGGCGGTGGAGTACCTGTGCAATCAGGAAGATGCCGCCACGCACGTGACGCTGGCGGGCAGGCTTAAGGTGCGCGCCTCAAGCCTCGTCTGAGGTAAACACCATGCCCGCGTAGGGCTTCTCGCGACACGCCGCCAGCCGCGCGGCGAGGCTGCCCACGTGCAGCTCCAGCTTGTGCCCGTCCGGGTCGAGAAAGTAGAACGACGCCCCCTCGCTTTTGTTCTGCTTCCAGACGGTGACGCCCGCCTGCTCAAGCCTTTGCGAGAACGGTTCAAAATCCGCTTCCGCCACGGTAAACGCGTAGTGGGTATAGTCGCTCTCCTGCGGCGGCACGTACTGGCGCGCCTCGTCGTACGACAGGCAGACCCACAGTTCGCCGCAGGTGAGATAGGCCCCGGTATTCCAGCGGGCGTGCAGCGTCAGTCCCAGCAGCTCGTGCCAGAAGGTGACGCTTTTTTGCAGGTCGCTGACCGCGAGGGTCAGGTGGTTGAGTGATTGCAGCATGACGTGCCCCGTATGGCTGAAATTTAGTTAATTGATCTTACCTCTACAGAGCCTTTTCAAAACCATTTCGGAGTAATTTGCATTAAGTGAACTCCATATTTACCCCCCCTATAATTGACAGCAGTAGATGCAGAGGATCTTGTTATATGATACTCGCTATCATATACCTCGGACATATAACCAAATGAAAAAAATCATAAAATACCGTTTAAGTAATCTTCAGACATTCATAATTTCTTTTTTCTTAATAATTATCGGTTGCAGTATAACGCGGTATACCAGCCTTGAAACCGCATGGCTTTTTTTATTGGGTGGGCTTTTTTTAGCATTTATATCACTTCTGGAAAGCAAGCGTCTTTCGCGCGTTGAAAAAGGGGTTTCGCTCATTTTCTTTGGAATTTTCATGGGATTAGGAATCCCCGAACTGTTCCAAAAAAACTATAAAGACTTAATGACCCCTGATTTCAACGAGAACCTTGCTATATTTACTCAAATGGCTTTTTTTGTTTGTGCCGGAGCCGGAGGAGGTGTACTCGCCAACCATGCAGAGAATATTAAGACGGTCGACGTCACATCAAATACTCAAAATGGAAATATTGATACAGCATTAAACCATATAAAAACATTGCAAGTAGAAGCCATATCACAGCGTAAAAAGATAGAGCAGTTAAGGTTAGTTATAATCGTAGCTGTAGGCTTGGGTTTGGCAAACCTTATCGTAACCATTTTAAAGTAGAGCAGGATGCAATTGAATTGTTCAATAATTATGATACTGTAGTTCCATGAACATAAACCACGCCGTGCTCACCGTAAACCGCTGGTGGCTGCCTTCTTAAAGGCGGCACGGAGTAGTTTTCCCCATTTTCAGATAGCCGCCGAAAGGCGGCTTTCACTTTTCTAAGACCCCTTTCGGCATTACAACGTTAAGGAGTCTTTATGAACGCACCCACCATCCTCACCGGCGATCGCCCAACCGGCCCGCTGCACCTCGGCCACTTCGTCGGATCGCTGCGCCAGCGCGTGGCGCTTCAGCAGACGCACAGCCAGTTTGTGCTGATTGCCGACCTGCAGGGGCTGACCGACAACGGCAGCAACCCGCAAAAAATTCGCGACAACATCCCCGAAGTGCTGGCCGACTACCTCGCCGCCGGCATCGATCCGAACCTGACCACGATTTGCCTCCAGTCCGCCCTGCCCGTCCTCGCCGAGCTGACGATGCTGTATATGAACATCGTCACCGTCGCCCGCGTGGAGCGTAACCCGACGGTGAAAAACGAGATTGCACAGAAGGGCTTCGCCCGCTCGCTGCCGGTCGGGTTTATGGCCTACCCCATCAGCCAGGCGGCGGACATCACCGCGTTTAAGGCCGAGTGCGTGCCCGTCGGCGACGACCAGTTGCCGATGATTGAGCAGACCAACGAGATCGTCCACAAGATGAATAGCCTGCTGCCCGCTCCAGTGCTGCGCCACTGCAAGGCGATGCTGAGCGATACCAGCCGCCTGCCCGGTATCGACGGCAGCGCCAAGATGTCGAAATCGCTGGGCAACACGCTGCACCTTTCGGCCAACGAAGAGACCATTCACCGTGCGGTCAGCGCGATGTACACCGACCCGAACCACCTGAAGGTGAGCGACCCGGGGCAGATTGAGGGGAACGTGGTGTTTACGTACCTCGACGCGTTTCATCCGGACAAGGAGAAAGTGGCGGCGATGAAGGCGCACTATCAGGCGGGCGGGCTGGGTGACCGGGTATGTAAGAACGAGCTGGAGGGGTGTTTGCAGGAGCTGATTGCGCCGATGCGGGAGCGGAGGGCGGTGTATATGCAGGACAAGGGGGAGCTGATGGCGATGCTGAAGCGCGGGACCGAACGGGCGCAGGGGGTGACGCAGGCGACGTTGAGGGAGGTGAAGGTGGGGCTGGGGGTGCCGGTGTTTTAAAAGTGTGAGTTAAGAGAGAGTTAGCGGTGGAGTGTATGGTACCAGCATGAAGCCGCTAACTCGTTTATTACGAAAATAAGCAAGGCGCAATAAATTCTTAAATGCATTATTAGCCATTGTTGTTTGTTATTCTATTAAGAGCGCTGTATTCATAGACTCTTTATTTTTTAACCGTCTCGGCAAATGCTATGAGCAAGTTTATTATTTACATGCTGAATATATTTTTTTGTGGTTATGTGCTGACTATATGCCTCATTTCTTTGGTTAGTTTTGATAACTGGGAGGACCGTACAATCGCAATAACAATCATATTAGGAAGTGCACAGCTTATTGCGACATTACTTAATCGGGTGCTGCCTCATAAGTTACATATTTTAGGGAGGATAGCTGAACTGGTAGAAGGTCCGCTATTAGTGATTGGAGCAATTGTGTGTCTGCATGTGTTAGAACCCTGGCCGATGAAGATTATTGGGATGTTTGCGTGGGTTATTTTTATGATGTTTAGGCCATCATTTACGAAAAGAGATTAGTAATGATAGTCCCTGCCCACACAAACGAAACGCTGGCGGGTAAGTTCATATAACGTTATGCAGCAGTGCCAGAGGTTGGGCGTTCATTCCACGCATCGTGCGCTAACAAGTTACCGTCCTTGTACAAATGGGTAATCTTCTCATAATTAAACGCCACCTCCTCCATATGCCCCGTCCCCGGACAGCCTCGGGTGTCGTACATTACTGGACTTACAGAAATGACCTTAACGTTCTCGAGCGTGATTCGGTAATACTCCTCCTCTTGCCCGGAATAGTTAATATGGTAAAACCTGAATTCTGCCGTTTTAAGGGTCTGACCCGTTGCTGCCGCTTTGAACAGATAGGGCGAAGAGCTATCCAATTCCTTGGTAAACTGAAACGGCGAATGTTGGCGAGTGCCAGTAACCTTTCCCGTTGCCGAGTCGGTTGGCAGGCTGAGGTTATGTTGTAATCCTCTTAGCTCAATACTTCCTTCCCTTTGTGCAACGTCACAAGAACCACAAATCATTGTGCCGCCGTCATTGGTTAAAAAAGATGTACAGGTACGGCCATTCCAGTGCTCCTTGCGTTTCAGTCGTATAACCATTTGCCCGCTTTTGCGGATTCGATAAGCATTCCAATAGTGAAATCTGGAACCATCACCACCGGGAATTTTTTGAATGGATTCCATGAAAAAGGCTCATCAGGGTAGTAGGTGTTTATGTTAAAATTCCCTCTATCAATATCAAATTCTTTAAAAAATTCTTCCATTAAATCTTCTGCTTCAGTGACATCAAGCTGCATGTCAGTATCCAAATCAGTTTTTGCATTCAGTAATTTCTGCTTCGCTTCGTTATTCATCAGATAAACGCCGTTATAGCGTCTGGCTAAGGCGTAGATGCGCTGCTCAATATCCTCTACCATAGTTTGTCGCTGCCCCGTGCGATTCGATTATAATCACGTATTGCAGCATAGGTGATTAGTGATACATCAGCGACTAATATCACCATACCAACTAATGGAATCGTTCTTCCGATAAACGTACTGATTTGTGAAACCATCCTACAGCGTACAGTCCATGGCGTATAGCCGCCAATCCATGTCGGGAGCCTAATGCCATACGGGAACTTAGCTTGTTTGAAATAGCGCCTCATGGCTTTCGAGGCTCGGGACGTTCCTTCCTTCGCTCCCGCGGGTTTCTTTCTGGTCTTCTGATTATTAGCACCGCTGTATATCGCAGCAATTCCAGCGACATCGTCAATACCAAAATGATCGGCAATTGACTCACAGTAAATCATAAAGAAAAGGCCGCCAGCGGTAAGATTTGTTCTGCCAGCATAAAAATACGTTCCATTTAGTTCTTCGGTTGTGTCCATAGTTCATTCCATTGAGTTGCTCCAGAAAGAATCATAAATGTTGGATAATAATTAATTTGAGATCTCTAACATACTTCTGAAAAACCTCCTTATATAACCAAAATGATAAGAATACAGCCATATCATTCAGTTCAATAATGTTATTGAAAAAACAGATTACCCCTTCCACTAATTTAAACACCCTCGATTCAGGAACAAGGGTGTTCCAATACGTTATTATTTTGCCTGGCCTATATTGCGCTTAACTAACGGGATATCTCCAGTATCATTCAGCGCTCCCGGAAACGTCTTCAACCACTGCGCGACTTTTTGCTTATTTATATTCACCACACTCATCCCTTCCAGGCATCCCCATAATTCTCTTGTATGCTGCGGAGTAATCACAATGCAGTCTTTCATGGCACGGATTTTTACGGGCATACCGTTGATAAAGCCTGCACGGGTTAACCATTCACCACCCAGCAGAAGATATTTCATGTCTATGCGCGCATACAGTTCGCAGCAAGCGGCACTGTCCTGCGGTGTCTCCGCTCGCGGATGGACGGGCGCCGCGTTGGGCTGGTTTCCGTGAAGACGGCGGGCGCTGTTTTTGCGCACCAGCTCGCGGTTTTCAATCATGCCGGTGAAAGCGTCTGATTCTGTTTTGCAAACAGTAAACTCTGGCTTAAAATTAGTCGCAGCCATATACAACTCCTATCAAGTTGGTTGTGGTTAGCGGTATGGGGGTGTTGCAGCACCTTCATATCGCGAATTCTCTCGTTAAATATTCTTTGATACTTCCTTTGCCATTCGGCGTAATTTCTGGTGCTCATTATACAGGGCTGAATATAAATACAGCGGTTTGGCGTGGGATAAATTTGAAATTTGCGAGGGGGATTCAGGAAAAGGGTTGGGTCAGAGAAATTACGCAGCGAGGACTATCAGAATATAAGGTGAGCGCCCGCATGAACCTCAGAGCAACCATTCGCCGATCTTCGGGCTGGCAATGAGTCGTTTTATTATCAAGTTCGGTGACCGACTGAGCGATCGCCTTTAATACGATGGCAGTTACACAGCATTACGGACAGGCTCCTTTGAGAAGATAAGCGTTAATAAAGAGGAGGCACTCAATGCCTCCGTTCTATTTGTTACGCTCTTACGTTCCAATCGTCCGTATACTGGACATTACCATCAACATAACGCCAGGTGATTTTGTCATACATCAGGGAAACAGATTCCATGTGGTTGATCTGTGAGTTTCCTGCCATCTTAGCGTTTGGCATCCCTGGGTTAATGCCCGTCACTTTCACACCCTCAATGGTCATAACGAAGTAGCACTCTTCTTGTCCTGCATGGTTAATGCGATACCAGCGAATCTCCGCACTTTTCAACGTTTGGCCGGTGGCAACGGCTTTGTATAGATACGGGCTGGAGCTATCAAACTCCTTTTCAATCATCATCGGAGAATGTGAACGCTTGCCAGTAATCTTCCCGTTGGCACTGTCTACTGGAATGTTCAGCCCATGACTAAAGCCAACAATCTCTATACTCCCCTCACGATCCTGAACGTCTACAGCTCCTTTAATGTCTGCGCCGCCATCGTCCTTAAGCCACATGTAAGCCGGAATAGGCATTTTACAAACTCCTTTTAGTTGTGATTTTCTTCGTGATGAACCAGTAGCAAACAATCGTTAAGAGCAACTGAAAGCCCACAATCGCCGCTATTGTGAAATTTGAATACGTTTGATCCGGGAATAAAGACTGATAAGGCAGCAAGCGAAACAACGCCCAAAACAGGAAGGTAAACCCGAAGATTTTAGCTAACCGTCGCAAGGTGGAACTAAACCACTCTTTGGGGATGCCTGCTGGACTAACTTTGTGTGTCGCGCCACTGTACGCCGTGGTAATGGCGCTCATGACAGGTACGCTGATTAATGTATTGATTAAGATGCTAAAATAGCCGTCTAACGATTCCCAAACTTCTGAATCAGGTTCACCTAAAATGAAGCGGGTAAACTTGTCGGCGCTTTGGAAATCGAAAAGCTCCGTAATAGAATTAACTAATCCATCATACGGAACCATTTCAGCAACGATCAGCATAACAACAGCGAACAGCACTATCTTGATGAATAAACTAAGGGCATGTTTTGCCATTGGAGATCACCTCAATCGTGCCGTATGCCTGTAGCTTCCTCATGCAAGGAACATCTATTTTTTGGCTTCTCAACAGAGCATTACGCAACATGGCAAAATCAGAATCATGTGGGAGAGTGATACAACCTTCTGATAATACGCCTGGATGCAAACGGAAATTGCCACGCTGAACGCTCTCAATCCATGTGTAATCGTCGATCCCCCAATCATCACGCCATAATGCGAACCATTCAGAATGTTTGAATGTTGCACCATTGGCGAAGTGATTATAAATGTCTCTTCCCACTGTGTTTAGCTGTGACTTGAGTCCACCCTGAGGGCGGTCAACAATCCAGTATTTACCCGCTGGTACTGGCCCCTCTTTGGGGATCATTCCACATGCCCCACGATTACGGTAAGCACCATTACCAGAGAAAGCTAAAAACGTGCCTATACCAGGAAACGATAACGGGGAGTAGTACGCATCATTAATTACGAACTTTCCATGTAGAGCCATAGATAACCCTTTTATCTATAATGATTTATTGGCTTATCGTACTCCTACGCAATCGGACATAAGAAGGTTTTCTTCCGAGAGACCTCTGATTTTCAGACAATAGCCCGTTGGTGGTAAGACAACGTGTAAGGCCGTTAGGCGGTAACATCAGAGGTGTGTCAGGAAGCGAAGTTTATCAAGTTGACCTTGTACCCTCAGGGGCGAGACCGAACCGCTGGCAGGGTAAGTATCCCGGCAAAAACGAACCATTCACTTTTAGAGATCTTCCGACATACTGATTATGTCCGCCTGAGGAGCTCGCCTTGCGTAAAGCCCGATTCACTGACCACCAGTTCATTGCCGTTCTGAAGTCCTTCGAAGCCGGACGTGCCGTTAAGGATGTCTGCCGCGAAGCCTGTATCTCTGAGGCCAGCTATTAAAATTGGAAAGCAAAATATGGCGGGATGGAAGTAGCTGATATTTAAACAACCAAAGATCCGGAGGATGAAAATCGTCGCCCAAACAGATGTTTACCTATTTCAGCCTTGAATGCCGGGCTCTTAAAGACGTTACCAAATAAAAGCTTTAAAAACAGCGATAATCGTGAACTCGCCAGCTATCTGACGGCGCAATTTGTCATGAGTTAAGCCAGGCCTGCAGGACATTATCGCTGAGCAGGAAGATTTATTTTTACCAGCTCGATGCCCGGGTGATGGAACGGTGATCCAGGCACTGACTGAGCTGGTAGAGCGCTATCCGCGCTACGGTTTTAGAAGTTGTTTCAACTGCTGCGCAAAGGCGGGGCAATACCTGTAACCATAAACGCGTTCACCTGCTTTATACTGAATATAAATACAGCGGTTTTGGGTGGGGTAAATTTGGAATTTGCGAGGAGGATTCAGGAAATGAAATCAGACGAATTAAAGCAAGACACTAATGCAGGGTTTTGGTTCTAAATCACTGGAAGACCTTTCGAGAAGAGAAAGTACAGCGAAGCACTCTTTTTTGTTTAGAGCTGCTGAAGGATGTTTTTTTTCTTCTCCGAGTCCAACTTTGGCCAAAGTCGGACTAAAGAGGCAAGTTCATCATCTTCTGTGTAGAAGTATGCTACAGGCACTTCGAGAACTTTAGCGAGATGCCGAACGACTTCAATGCTTGCCTGGTGAACCCCTTTCTCGTAGCGGTTGATACGCGCGCTTGCTGCAAACTCATCTATGCCAGCCAAAATACCCAGGTTTTTTTGCGATAACGCCATGTCCAAGCGCACCTCTTTGAGGCGTCGACTGAAGAGCTGATTGTGGGAATTGGATGTTTTCATAACTACGATAATCGTAGTTAATGCCTAAGGAAGATACTACGTTTTACGTAGTGCAAACACTAGATTGATTTTCACGTAAGGATTTCACAAATCCTCGAGCACCCTCGCAAAACTACGTAAAACGTAGTTTTAAGGATTCCAAAGAAGCTACGAATAACGTAGTGTCTGGTTCAGTCATCTTTTCTCAAGGGGGATATGAAGAATGGTTTGGTACAAAGCATGTGTTTTAGCGGTTCTCAAAAGGAAAGAGGTTTCGCTCGCCACCTTAGGTGTCAGCTCCTACACAACGATTAACGCTCTAGTGAGACCTTGGCACAAAGTAAACTTCTTCCATGCCAGAGCAATTGGTATCAATCCAGAGCTCATACGGCCACGTTGTTACTCCAAATCTTTGGTTCAAGGGGTTTACATTCAAGAAGAATCAAGCACAGCAAGGAGTTACGTCAAATCATACGTAAATCTTTAACAATTCGTGTTTTATCATCATAAAAATTTCGTTCTAAGAAAATTTTTACGTAAAATGTAACGTAATAGCGTATTTAAAATAGGGACTAGATCATGGCTAACTTTGATGCAGACTATTGCTACTCATTCCCCGCTGTAAGGGGTGTCCAGGCTGGAAGACCATTCTACATCGCCACTTGCCCTATGCGTATCATCCCGAAGATCTTCAGCTTTGATGAGACAGACGTGCCGCCGGAGCTGCGCGCACAGCGTATCTTGAATAAATCACGCATCCCAGAGATGGTGCGTTATTTACTTGAAAACCCAAAAGATTACGTGTTTTCTGCATTAACTGCATCCATTGCGGTCGATGTACAGTTTGACGAGTTTGAAAACTCTAACAATCTTGGAACGCTTCGCGTACCGATGGATGCTCAAATTCTTATCAATGATGGTCAACATCGCCGTAAGGCTATCGAGGATGCTCTTTCTGAGCGCCCTGAATTAGGGCAGGACAACATCCCCGTATTGTTCTTTGTTGATGAGGGTTTAAGGCGTAGTCAGCAGATGTTTGCTGACCTGAATAAATACGCCATCCGCCCCAGCCCATCACTATCCGCGCTTTACGATCATCGCGACGTAAGCTCGAACCTTGCTCGCTATCTTGCGATGTCTATCGAGCCTTTTATTGGTCTTACTGAACTTGAGAAATCCAGTATCAGTTTGCTTTCCAATAAACTGTTCACACTAAGCAGCATTAAACAGGCAACCCGAGCCCTGCTTGGTAAAGACCCTAAAGTAGGCAGCATTGAGGACAATACGCACATCGCTACGCTATACTGGCAGGCTATTTTCAAAGTCATGCCAGACTGGCAGCTTGCTGCACGCAAAGAAGTATCTCCGGCACAGCTCCGCCAGGATTATGTGCATGCTCATGGTATCGGTTTGCAGGCTTTGGGCCTTCTGGGCCGTTCACTACTGGCTGAAGAACCAGAGCACTGGCAAGAAAAACTTACGAAGCTAAAAACCTTTGACTGGCGTAAAAGCAATCCTGAGATGATTAAGCGCGCAATGCAGCATGGCAAATTGAGCAAAACCGGCATCGCCATTCAGCTAACGTGCAACGCTTTAAAGATAGCGCTGTCTCTCCCCCTTTCTCCTGAAGAACAAGAGCTTGAAGCTCAAATGGTTGTATCATGAGTACATTAACTCAGGCCTATGATCTGGCCGACTATGAAGATTTTATAAACGAAGAGCAATTTGCTGGGCGTACTCTCGCTGATTTTGTCTCAGAAGTTCAGCGTGTCTACTGCGCAGATAAACGCCCTTGGGTGATTGGCTACAGTGGCGGTAAAGACTCGTCAGCAGTTATTACCCTTGTTTACCTGGCGTTGATGGGCCTTCCGCCGGAGATGCGTACGAAGGATGTGTTCGTTGTTTCCTCTGACACGCTCGTAGAGACGCCGGTTGTAGTAGATCTCATCAAAAAAACGATGCTCCAGATTGAAGCTGGCGCCAAACGCGACGGCTTACCGATCACACAACACGCGGTTACGCCAAAAACCAACGAGACATTCTGGGTAAACCTGCTTGGTAAAGGCTATCCGGCGCCTACCCGTAGTTTCCGTTGGTGTACAGAACGAATGAAAATCAACCCGGTAAGTGACTTTATCAAAGAAAAGGTCAGCCAGTTTGATGAAGTTATCGTCGTTCTTGGATCGCGCAGCAGCGAAAGTGCATCACGTGCTCAGGTTATTGCAAAGCATAAGATTGATGGCTCGCGCCTTGCGCGTCATACCACCCTTTCTAACGCATTTATTTACACTCCAATTGATACCTGGGATGTTGAAGATGTATGGAAATTGCTGCGTGGTGCATTCAGATATGCACCTGATGACATTGATGAGTGGGAAAGCCCTTGGGGTGGAAATAACCGCCCGTTGTGGACTCTTTATATGGATTCCTCAGCTCAGGGTGAATGCCCGCTAGTTATTGATGACAGCACGCCTTCCTGCGGTAACTCACGCTTTGGTTGTTGGACATGTACTGTTGTAACAAAAGATAAAGCGATGGAAAGCTTAATCCAGAACGGTGAAGAGTGGATGTCGCCACTTTTGAAATACCGCGACCTGCTGGCTTTCACAACCGATCCAGTAAACAAAGATACCTACCGCAACTATAAGCGACGCACAGGTAAAGTAAGCTATCAGTATGCGAAGGATGGCGAGGAACTTACAGCTGAGCGTAAACATGTGCCAGGTCCTTACTGGCTTAAGTATCGCCAGGAATGGTTGAAGGAATTGCTGACGATTGAGCGTGATATGAACGCTCAGGGTCACACCATTACATTGATCACAGAACCAGAGCTTCATGCCATACGCCAGCAATGGCTAAAAGATCCCAACGAGCCTGACTGGTACGACACATTACCGGGCATTTATCGCGAGGTTTATGGCAAGGATCTGGACTGGGTTATAGATGATCAATCACGTTTTGACGCCAGCGATGCCGAACTTCTCGAGCAAATTGCCCAAGGTTTTGATGTTGTCCCTGAAATGGTTATGAAATTAATCGAGCTTGAAGTATCTATGGAAGGCCTTAGCCGCCGCCAGGGGATCTTCGACAAACTAGGGACGATCCTCAAGCAAGACTGGGGAAGTCTTGAAAAGATCAAACAACAGCAGGAAGCTTTGCAGAAACGTAATGAGCGTGATGTTCATCAGGAAGAAGTGGCAAGCATAGAAGCTGAACTGCAAATGTTGCAGCGAAGAATTGCCGAAGTCAGCGAACCAAACCTGCTTACCAGTGAGGAAAAAGAACGTGTTAATTAAACAGCTGGTACTGCGTAATTATCGGGTTTTCAATGGAACCCATGTTATCGATCTGGCTCCTAAAAAACGACAGAACGACGATAACCCGCGTCCTATCGTTTTGTTCGGTGGGTTAAACGGCGCAGGTAAGACATCAATACTTTCCGCTATACGCCTGGCCCTTTACGGTAGGCTTGCATTTGGTTCAACAACTCAGCAGCAAGAGTATGTGGAAGAGCTTAGTGCTCTTGTGCACAACGGCTCAACTTTAGGTGAACAACCCAATGAGGCTTCTGTCGAGCTTATTTTTACCTACAACAAAGGTGGTCAGGAGGCTGAATTTACCGTTACCCGCACCTGGCAAAAAGGTAAGCGAGACAAACTGTCCTTACAACAGGATGGCAAACTCATTGAAGGACTTGGCTATGATCAGTGCCAGGGTTTCTTAAATGAGTTAATCCCTCACGGCATAGCCGATCTTTTCTTTTTTGATGGTGAAAAAATTGCTGAGCTTGCTGAGGACGAATCGGGAAACATCCTCCGTACGGCTGTGCGTCGTCTGCTGGGTCTGGATCTAATTGAGAAGCTCCGGAACGATTTAACGATTTTCGTAAAGCGCCAACAATCTGGTCAACTGGCTGAATCCCAACAGCAAAAGCTGCTCGAACTTGAGAAACAGATTAAAGAATTTTCCTTCAAGACAGAGCAGATACTTGAAAAGGCTGATTTCGTTAAATTACGTATTGACCTGATCTCCAAAGAAATCGTGCAGAACGAGACCCTACTAAATGCACAAGGGGGTGCTTTTGCTCAAACAAAAACCCAAGAGAAACAGAAGGTCGAGACGCTTTTAAAAGAAAAAGAACGTCTGGAAAAAGCGCTTCGCCATGAGTGTGATAGCTCACTACCGTATGCTTTAGCTCCAAAAACTCTGGGTCGTTTGTTAGAACAGATTAGTGCTGAGACGCAAATAAAACAGGCAAATAGCTTCGAGAAGGAATTGAATCAATTCCTTACGCAACTTAAAAGCGACATATCCTTCCGTTCAGGAAGCACAGGTAAAATTGCTGCTGAGGCTATAGAAGATAACCTTAAAACATATCTTGCTGATAAACCAAAAGGTGAACTGCTGTTTGACATATCTGAACGTGAAGCAGGGATGATTCAGCAGGCCATCGAACAGGATAGTAAGAAAGCCTGGCAACGCTTCGATCTTTATCGTAACCAGCTGGCAGAAGTAGAAGAACAGTTAGAGCAAGCCGCAGCAAACATCGCCCGAGCGCCGGAAGATGATCAGCTGATGGATATTTTTGAAAGACTGCGAGAGCTAGATCGTCAACGTGAAGCTAAGCGGCAGGAGTATCGCTCATTGCTTGAAGAAGCAAAAAATACCAAACAACAGCAACTTGATTGCGCTCGCCAGGTTCAAAAGGCTCACGACGCAGCGCGCAATCAGCATAGCTTTAATAGTGCGTTCAATAATGCGCAAGAGACGATCAGCTTGCTTGATCGCTACAGTGAACTATTAACTCAGGCGCGAGTAAAAACCCTTTCTGCTAACTTCGAAGTTGCTTACCGCAAGTTAGCCAGAAAAGAAGATTTGCAGCTAAATGCGCATATCAATCCAGAAACATTTGATGTTGAACTGGTGGATGAGAACAACAAAGTTATCAACCGTAAACTACTCTCCGCTGGAGAGAAGCAAATTTATGCGATAGCGATTCTTGAAGCATTGGCCAAAACATCTGGACGAGATTTGCCGGTGATCATTGATACCCCACTAGGGCGCTTAGATTCTCAGCATAGAGATAAGTTAATCAACCATTACTTCCCTTATGCAAGCCACCAAGTCGTGTTGCTTTCGACTGATACTGAAGTGGATGAACGGTATTTTGTTGATCAGCTCAGAGATGATATTTCTCATGCATATGAGATCGTGTTTAATGCTCGAACAAAGTCATCTGCACTTAAACCTGGATATTTCTGGGAATTAACTAAGGAGGCGATTTAATGCTCCCGAATAGAATGCAACTTAGTCGACAAACGGAAGAGCAGCTTAAAAGATTAAAAAGCTATACTGGGATAACACCCAATGTTGCTGCCCGGTTAGCTTTTTTTCGCTCAATTGAAAACGAATTCCGCTTTACAGATGCTGATGGTAAAAAATTAGATGGAACTTTAGTTTTGGATAAAATTACCTGGCTCGGAGAAACGCTACAACCAACCGAACTAGTACTTAAAATGCTATATCCAAAATTTGAATCTAAGGATCTTCTAAGGGCTTGGGCTGCTCATGTTGAAGATGGTATAGCAAATCTAAGAAATATACGTACGATGTGTAATTTATCTAAAAGCCTCTAAATTTAGTCCCGTTGGAATCACCAACGGGACTAAAATTTAATCAAATTCTACTTCTGAGGCAGGAGAATGCTCGTCTGTACTAATAGAATGAGCATCTTTAAATTGGACAACAATATCTTCACATTGAGGGACATTTTTCTTAAATACATCAGGAAGATTTATGATACAATTATCGTTTATAAAAGGTAATGACCATCGCTCAATTGCAAAATTGATCATATCCAATTCTCGCTTTAAAATATTAATTTCTTTCCAAGTTGAACCATCTGTGTATTTTTGAATTTCCTTTTCAGTATTTGTTGCCTTCTTATGATTATAACTATAGTCACAATTTTCATCGTGCAGTTTTAAACTAATCGGTTTTCTCTTTAAAATAGAGTTTCCATTAGTTAATACAATATTCCCTAACCTATTGTAAAACTTATCGGCAATAAGTTGATCTGGCCAATGCTGCTGCCACCAGCCTGCATCACGACTATTTTGCGGTAAAATAT